>JACRPE010000022.1 GCA_016214055.1 Candidatus Roizmanbacteria bacterium | reverse complement strand
CAAACGGAGGCTTATGAAATTTAACGGTACCAAAAAGAACTTTCCTCTCCACTTAAAAGAATGTGAGTGGAGATGGAAACAATCCCAGGAAAAACTGTTCGAAAATCTGTTACAAATTGTTAAAGTGCTAGTCTAGAGCCTTGTTTTTTATCAAATCAACCATCTTATTTCTCGTTTCCTTTTTAGAAATATCACCCAAGACAACATCAACATTGTTGTTGTCACTTATGTAGTCAAATCCATCCTTATTTCTGCCGGATAAAATAAGGCTGTAATCTTTAAGAAGAAAAAGCTTAGCTATTTCGCGACCAATTCCGCTTGATGCTCCAGTAATCAAGACAACTTTTCTCATAGATTTATTTTGCATAAATTCTATACAAATTCGATCCGATTTTTTCAGTTTTGTAAATTTCGATCTTGCCAATTTCTTTTGTATTTTTGACATGGGGGCCGCCGCAAAATTCTTTTGAGTAGTCTCCTATTGAATAAACCTTGACCATCTCCGGATACTTTTCGCGGAAAAAAGATTTTGCTCCCAATTTTTCAGCTTCGGCTTTTGGCAGTATTTTAAATTCAACAGGCAAAGCCGCGTTTATTTTTTCATTTACAATTGATTCAACTTTCTTTATCTCTTCGTCAGTCGGTTTTTTGGTTGAGTAATAATCAAAACGCAGACGTTCTCCGGTGATATTTGAGCCTTCCTGCCGAATCTCATCTCCCAGCACATCAAATAATGCCTGATGAAGTAAATGAGTCGCCGTATGATACTGAAGAGTTTTTACGCTATTGTCCGCGAGTCCTCCTTTGAATTTTCCGACCGATGCATTTCGCGAAGCTTCCTTATGTTTCTGAAATTCATCATAATATTGTTTTTTATCGACCGTCTCCCCTTTTTCCCTCAATAGTTCTTCAGTTACTTCCAGAGGAAAACCAAATGACTGATACAAATTAAATGCATCTTTTCCTGACACTGATTGCATTTTTTGTATTTCTTTCAATCCTTTTTCAAGACTGAGAGAGAACCGTTTAATTTCTTCTTCGATCGTCTTTGTGATAAGAGGAGCGTCTTTTTCTGTTTCAAAATAGAGCCCCTCATACATCTCAAGAACCATTCTTGAAATGTGGGCGACGTCAGTTGCGGATGGCATAGCTCCTAGTAATTTTCTCAGCTTCACGGCCAATCGTCTCAAGAGTCTCCGTAAAACATACCCCTGCTCCTTGTTTGATGGAAGCACCCCGTCTTTTATGAGGAAAACTGAAGCTTTCAAATGATCCGAGATGATCCGCATAGATGGTTTATTTTCGTCTTTTTCATAGGATTGCTTCGTAATCTTTTCAATTTCCCTGACAATCGGCTGATAGAGTGAAGTCTCAAACATGTCAGGATTATTCTCAACTGCCATGATCAGGCGTTCCAGTCCACCCCCAAAATCCACGTTTTGTTTGGGGAGCGGTTCAAAGGTTCCGTCCGGCATCTTTTTATACTGCATGAACACGTTATTTCCAATCTCCAAAAACCTTCCGCAATCGCAGTTGGGATGACATTGGTCTCCAAACTTTTTATCATGTTCGACTTGAGTAAATTCATAGAACACCTCACTGTCCGGACCACCCGGTTCACCGGCTGGCATATTATCAGGGATACCTGCCCGGGACCACCAATTTTTTTTGGCATCATAGACAAAAATGCGTTCACCTATTTCGGCATCAATTCTTACTTCCTTAAAAATCTCTTTCCAAACTCCGATTGAGACATCATCCTGAGGAAGTTTTCCTTCACCTTTAAACACTGTCACATATAATTTTTTTGGATCAAGACCAAGACCCTTTGTGAGAAACTCAAAAAACCAAGTAAGCTGTTCCTTTTTAAAATAATCCCCGAGAGACCAATTCCCCATCATCTCAAAAAATGAATCATGGCGGTTATCTCCGACCTCATCAATATCTTGAGCCCTGATACATCGCTGGATATTATATAATCGTGTGCCTTGCGGATGGATTTCACCGAGAAGGTATGGTACGAACTGTTGCATGCCAGATCCGGTGAAAAGGGTGGTCGGATCATCTTTGGGAACGAGGGGAATAGGAGGAACCTCTTTGTGTCCGCGGTCCGACAGGAATTTCGCAAACTGTTCTCTTAATTTGAAATGAGTTATTGACATGATGTAAGATTATAACAAATAAATTAACGGGTTCACAAATTAAAAAATTAACAAATTCGTTAACTCGTTAATCCATTAATTCGTTAACTATGAGTAGTGCAACTATTCAAACCTCAGACGCCGACTCAATAAAACCATTTTTGGCGCAATTTCAATTACCGAAAAAGGATTCTCACAAAGGTCAAAACGGGAAGCTTTTTATCATTGGCGGGTCATCCCTTTTCCACAGTGCGCTTATTTGGGCCGCGGAAACAGCGTCTTATTTTGCAGACATGGTACACGCCTCATCAACTCCTGATAACAATGAGATATTACTGTCCCTCAAAAAAAAGTGGCAGAATGGAATTGTTATTCCAGAGGGGGAGAGGGAACATTACGTGAGAGAGGATGACGCTATCCTTATTGGCACCGGCATGATGAGGGAGGGCAAAGAAAGTAAGGATGGAAAAGCTTTGATCAAACACCTCTTTGACTTGTTTCCGGAAAAAAAATGGGTGATTGATGCAGGGGCTCTACAAATTATGAATAAGGACTGGCTACGAAAATTTAAAACAAAACCTCTCCTGACACCTCATCAAAAAGAATTTCAATCTTTATTTGGTGACGACATCTTATCTTTATCCCGTGAACAAAAAATAAAAAAAGTTATTCAAACAGCGAAAGAATATCAGGTAATTCTTTTGGTGAAGTGCGGATATGACATCGTATCAGACGGGAAACAGACAGTTGTAGTCGAGGGGGGAAATGCGGGTCTCACCAAAGGAGGAACCGGGGATATATTAGCCTCACTTGCCGCCTGTTTTTATACCAAACATGAAGGGGTCCAATCCGCGATCTTAAGCTCATATCTTCTCAAGCTGACAGCAGATGAGTTGTTTAAACAAAAGAAATACTGGTTTAATAACAGTGATATTATTTCAAGCCTTCCAAAAACCCTTTCGGGGTTACTTGGTTGACAGATTGCCTCAAATAAAGTAGTATTAAGTTGTAATTATATGAAAAAAGAGACAGGGTATGCTATTTTACTCGGCGTGACTTTTGGCGTAGTCCTCTCGCTGGTTATGATATTTAAAACGAAAGACAGTCAGATGGGAAAGTCAAAGCCATTAACCAGTGAGAAGAAGGTTGTTCCCACCGTGCAGGACACAAATTCCCTGACACAGACGTTCAAGATCAATGAACCACAGGACCGGCAGATTTTTAATACAAAATCAATATCTATAAAAGGTGTGGCAGAGAAGGACTCGGTGCTCATCATCCAGTCTCCCATTAAAGACATCGTTTTCAAGGTTGAAAAGGAAGAATTCTCAGTTGATATGCCTCTTGCACTCGGTGAGAATGTTATCAGCCTGACACTTTATCCGAAAAATTCACAGGGAAGATCCCAGCAAAAAGAGTTAAGAATTTATTATCTGGACGAACAATGAAACTTATAACCTACCTATTCGTGATTTCACTATTGCTTTTTAATTTGTCTATGGTCCGTGCTGAAGTGGCTATATCAACCCCGTCGGGGACAACCGCAACATCGTCAGCCGATACAAAGGAAAGTAATGATGTAAAAAATATTAAGGAAAAACTTGCCAGTATCACACGGAAGAAGGATCAAAGGGCGATGGGGGGTTTTTGCAAAATCAAAGACAGTAAAGTATCACTCGTAGACAGTGAAGGAGTTGAGTACAGTGTCGTAATCGATGAATCCCTTACTAAGGTATATCAAATCAACGGTTCTTCAAAAAAAGAAATCAAATCGAGCGATCTGAAACAGGACATGTACATTGTGTCAACCGGTCCCACCGTTGATAAATCAATCAGTGCAAACGTAGTACTGGTGGATGATGCATACGTTGTGCAATCGGGTAAGATTACCGAGATAAACAAAACAGATTTTTTTATAAAAGTCACGGCCCAGGACAAGGAAGAATATACCCTTGATATTGAGGCGGGTACCAAGCAAAATATGATCAACCCAAAGACACTTGAGATTGAAAAAATAGGATTTTCCAAAATTAAAGAGGGCGATGTGGTGCATTTTGCGGCCAAAAAAGATACATCGGATAAAAATTCGAAGAATCGTTTTGCTGCCCAAAAAATACTCGTCATCCCCCAGGAATACTTTATGAAATAGAAATCTGTCATGCTGAACTTGTTTCAGCATCCTTTGAATTATAATAAAGTTCCCGAAACAAGTTCGGGATGACAATTTAGGAACATATGTTTACATTTTTGAAGCAATTGTTTGACTATAACCAGAAGGAAGTGAACCGGCTGCAAAAGAAAGTAGCTGAGATAAATGCTCTTGAGGATGAGATGAGAGTATTAAAAGATGAGGACTTCAGTAAAGAAACTGCGGAATTGAAAAGGCAAATTCAGTCAGGGGAAAAGAAACTCGATGAGGTATTGCCTCGGGGTTATGCACTGGTACGTGAGGCGGCACGGCGCATCTTGGGAGAACGCCATTATGACGTACAGCTTCTTGCAGGTATCGGACTTCATGAAGGAAAAATAATTGAACAAAAAACGGGAGAAGGAAAGACACTTTCTGCCACCTTGGCACTTTATCTGAATGCATTAACAGGACGCGGAGTGCATCTGGTTACGGTGAATGATTATCTTGCACGGCGTGACGCCGGATGGATGGGTGCAGTGTTTCATGTCCTTGGGATGACTACTGCCGCGATGATTGCCGAGCAATCTTTCATCTATGATCATGAATATGAAGAAAAAGACTCCTTTGATTGGCGCCTCTCCCACCTTAAGCCCGTATCGCGTAGGGAAGCATATCAGGCAGATATTGTGTACGGTATCAACAGTGAATTCGGATTTGATTATCTACGGGATAATATGGCATCATCTTCCCATGAACTAGTTCAGAGGGGATTTCATTACGCCGTGATCGATGAGGCAGACTCGGTACTCATCGATGAGGCGCGCACTCCCCACATCATCTCCGCTCCCTTTGATGAGGACACGTCAAAATACTATGAATACGCAAAAATTGTAAAAAAACTCAATCCCCAAACGGATTATAAAATAGATGAAAAATCCCGGACCGCCAATTTGACCGAGGCGGGGGTTCTCCATATCGAATCATTACTTGGGGTAACCAATATTTATGAGAAGGATTTTGACACGCTTTTCCACATCGAGGCATCTTTGAAAGCAGAGGCGCTTTTCAAAAATAATAAAGAATATATTGTAAAAGATAATGAGATTGTCATCGTGGATGAATTCACGGGTCGTCTCCTTGAAGGTAGAAGGTTTTCCGAAGGGATTCATCAGGCCATTGAGGCAAAAGAGGGAGTCCGCATCCAGCGCGAATCAAAGACACTCGCCACCGTATCATTACAGAATTACTTCCGCATGTATGAAAAAATTGCGGGTATGACGGGGACCGCATCAACTGAGGCCGAGGAGTTTCACAAAATTTATAATACCGATGTCATCGTTGCCCCAACTCATAGGCCTACGGTAAGAAAAGACCACCCCGATATGATTTTTAAGACAGAAAAAGGAAAGTGGGGAGCGGTGGTTGAGGAAATTGCAACTAATTATAAAGTCGGGCGACCGGTATTGGTCGGTACCACATCAATTGAAAAGAACGAACACCTTTCACATTTATTGAAACAGAGGGGAATTCCTCATGAGCTTTTGAATGCAAAAAATCATGAGCGGGAAGCGGCGATTATCGCGGCCGCAGGGAAAAAAGGAGCGATCACGGTTGCAACCAATATGGCAGGCCGGGGAGTTGATATCATCTTGGGTGGCGCACCGCCCGTTATGAGCGATCAGCTATCAGCTGTCAGCCGTCAGACTGAAAGTGAATATAAAAAAAATAAAGAACAATGGCAAAAGGAGCATGATGAAGTCGTTTCATTAGGCGGTTTGTATGTCATCGGCACTGAGCGTCATGAATCGCGTCGCATTGACAATCAGTTAAGAGGACGGGCAGGACGACAGGGTGACCCGGGAGAGACGTGTTTCTTCGTCGCACTTGAAGATGATCTGATGCGGATATTTGGAGGTGAACAAATATCCAAACTTATGACGTTCTTTAACTTTCCTGAAGATCAACCGCTCAGTCACTCGATGGTTTCAAAAGCAATCGAACAGGCGCAGGTCAAAGTGGAGGGATTTAATTTTGATATCCGTAAACACTTGGTTGACTTTGATGACGTATTGAATAAGCAGAGAGACATCGTATATTCCCGTAGACGTAAAATCCTCAATTTGACCGAGAAAAAAGATACCGAGTTCAGGCAAGTAATCTTTGAGACGTTAAAAGAGGAAGTGGGAAAAGTCATCGCACAATTTTCGTATGAGGATATAAAAATACACGAGGAAATGGTCGAGCAGATCGGGAATGAATTAAATTTCATCCTGCATATAGATCACAAAAAACTTACCGAATTCGCAGCAAGTCAGGATTTGATAGGATTGGAAAAATGGCTCGATTCGGAGCTTGAAAACGCGTATCAAGAACGGGAAAAGAAATTAGGTAAAGAGATGTGGGGTGAGATTGTGAAAAGTATTTTCCTCTCCACCATTGACAAATACTGGACGGATCATTTGACGGGTATCGAGGACCTGCGAGAAGGTATAAACCTGCGGGGGTATGCACAGCTTGATCCATTGGTCGAATATAAAAATGAAGCGTTTTCGATGTTTGAGAAACTGATTTCGGATATTGATTTTGAGGTGTCACGGAGAATATTCAAGATTGAAGTTGAAGCGAGTCCGATGCAGGTAAAACCGAAAGAGCACTCAATAACATACAAATCAGCAAGCGCAATAGATCCATTTAGTCAGCAGGAGAAGAAACAAGTAGCGCCACCCGTTGTGACGCATAATCATGCACCGCAACAGGCATCAAACCAACCAAATCAGATCGACGGCTTTAAGTTCACCCCTCCAGGAACCGCGCAAAATAAGCCGGGTCGTAATGAACCCTGTTGGTGTGGCTCAGGAAAAAAGTATAAGAAGTGCCACTGGCCGGATTAGGATTAAAGATCCTTTACCATGTAGGTTTCGTCGAGATGATAGCCGAGCTTTTTGTAATATTCCCGTGCTCCGATACCTGCGATCACTGAAATTGTATTTATTTTTAACCCCTTCGTTATTTTTTCCGCCTCAGATAACAACTGTTTTCCTAAGCTCATGTGTTGGACTTTTGTGTCATCGTGACTGCCGATTGATAGTGCCTGGCCATAGACATGCAGTTCGCGGACAAGCGCGGGTAAATTATTAGGCTCTAGACTAGCACTTTAACAATTTGTAACAGATTTTCGAACAGTTTTTCCTGGGATTGTTTCCATCTCCACTCACATTCTTTTAAGTGGAGAGGAAAGTTCTTTTTGGTACCGTTAAATTTCATAAGCCTCCGTTT
>JACRPE010000024.1 GCA_016214055.1 Candidatus Roizmanbacteria bacterium | reverse complement strand
TTCTAAATGGATGCCAGTATTCATTGATTCGGTTGGGTAACTGATAATAGTCCTCCCCGAATAATTCTAGACATCTGGCTCGGTATTTGATATACCGTTCCCTATCTGAAAAGTGTATACCATGTGCTGACCTGCCTACAGCCAATAACTAATTAACTCTTGGAAAATATACTTCCGTATGGTATCATTTATACATGGCCCCTTTACCAAAACGTAAACATTCAACCCGCCGAAAAGGCAAGAGATTAGCCCATGGTACTGCTACGCCGTTACCAGTGTTGGTAGCCTGCAGTAATTGCGGTAAGACAAAAATGCCCCATCGCATCTGCAAGTATTGCAATAAGTAATTCATTCCCGGCTCTTTTATGGATACACGGCATAAAAAACGCATGGAAACCGTTCAGAATATTTTTGCGTATACCTTTTTAACTGATATTGCATCCGTCCCATTCCCGAATGATCTGACGCAGAGTATTATCGATAATATCACCGCAATAGATAAAACCATTGCATCCCTTGCCGTAAAATTTCCGATAGATAAGATTGCCAAAATAGATTTGGCCATTTTACGTCTTGCAGTCTATGAGCTCGCAATAGCTCCTCATGAACCGATAAAAGTGGTCATTAACGAAGCAATTGAACTTGCAAAGGAATTAGGAGGAGAGAAGTCATATTCATTTGTGAATGGCGTCTTGGGAAAATACATCAAACAACATGAAAAATAAATTTTCGCCTCTTGAAAAAAAAATAGGTGTTACTTTTAATGACCGGGTCCTTCTCGAAAATGTATTTATCCACCGTTCATTTCTCAACGAACACAAAAAATATCATATTCCGTCCAATGAGAAACTTGAATTCCTGGGTGATAGCGTTTTATCACTGGTAACTTCTATATACCTATATAAAAATTATCCCGATCTGGATGAGGGTACCTATACCGATATTAAGGCATCAATTGTAAGGACCGAAAGCCTGGCCGAAGTTGCGAAAAAGATCAATCTGGGCGACTATATCGCCCTTTCAAAAGGTGAGGAACAGAATGAGGGAAAAGTTAATAAAAATATACTGGCAGATTGTTTTGAGGCTCTGGTTGCCGCAGTGTTTATCGATCATAGTTTCGAGGATGCCTATTCATTTATTGTCGAGTGTCTTTTTAAGGATACATTGGATCATATTGTGAAAAATAAACTCTACCTTTCCCCAAAAAGCCGTCTGCAGGAATTACTTCAAGCGGAGTACCGGGTACTTCCCACCTATGTTATTGAAAAAGAAGAGGGGCCGGAGCACAAAAAAGAGTTCAGTATCGCGGTCTACTGCAAAGATAAAAAAATGGGTGTTGGATTTGGCCTCTCAAAGAAGGAAGCTGAAGAATCTGCCGCTAAAAATGCTCTGGAATTGCTACAAAAATAGGGTATAATAATACATTATGTCAGTCACTATCAGGCTCATGAGATTTGGAAAAAAAGGTTATCCCACATACCGTATCGTTGCTTTGGACAAAAGAAAGAAACCCGTTGGCGGCTATATTGAAAAGATAGGAACCTATAACCCCATGAAAGATCCTGCCGAGCTTATCATCGATAAAAAACTTCTTGATAAATGGACTCAAAATGGAGCAGTGCTTTCTGAAGGCATGCGTAAAATCCTCCACAGAAAGTAATTAAAACGGGTTATCTTTTAGGTCATACTCTTCTTTCGTCGGCGCCCCTTCGTCCTTGAAAGAAATTTTGATTTTTTTCTTTATCTCTTCCAATTTGGCTACATCATTCTTGGTCAGTTGTGGCACAACCGATTCGTTGAACGTAAATTTCTTACTGTAAAAGTTGAGCGACACACGCGTATTGGTAAAGTTGACACCTGAAAACTCAATCCGTTCACTCGTGATGAGACGACCCCCCGAAAATTTATAGGCATCCAGAAACCGTGTAAAGTCACCCGGGTTTCCTCTTCCTTCTATGTTGATGGATAGTTTTTCACGTGACGTATCTGAAAGATTTATCGTGTAACTTACAATAGAAAAACCGGTATTTTGAGAAATTGTTTCAAGCGCATATATGATTGAAAAATAATCCTCTGTCTCCGGAATAAGAGTAGTCAGGATTTTGTTGTATACCACGATTTGATCTTCAGTCAGTGTCTTGTTAAATTGCAAGGTGTCACTTCGGTTTTTCAGAAGTTTCACCTCTTCAGTCAGGACGTCAAGATCATTCTTACTTTCCTTGAATGTCTTGTATGACGCCATGATGAGAAGAATCACGATACCCAAGGACGCCAAAGTAAGAAGTGTCGGCCAGTAATCCCGTATGAAATACCGTATTTTTCGTATATTAACGAGGTTGATCATTTATTTCCTTAAATCTGCCCTTGAACTGCAACTGATAATTTTTGTTTACCGCCGATTGAACCTTAGTGGTACTTCCGCTTGCACGGGACAAATTAAGACTCGCCATGGAAAGAGCCTCAAAATTATTCAGAAACTCTTCAGATTCGACATATTTGAGAAATTGCACCATACCGTCATAATCTTTAAACTTCACAATGAAGGTCGCATCCCGGTTTTTATCAATTTCAATGCTGTCAAGCGTTGCAGATTGTGAGGAACTGGACAATGCCGACACCAATACTGAATAGTAGGGAAGAAAGTTAGCATCATCTTTTTCATATTTAAGAAGTTGTGTCTGCTTACCTTTAAAATAACGAGTGTTCGCCTCAATGTCCTTATCATTGATAAGGAGCGCAAGATATTTTTGCTTCGATTTTGTCAGGCTTTGGACCTGACCGCGTACTGCGATAGTTTGAATGATGGTGAAAATAAATACCAGAAAGAGAATAACTCCAATAACCGAGCCGTACTGTTTAACTTTATTTGCGTAGGCAGAAAAAAAATCAAATCTCTTTTTCCGGTTGAATAAATTAAGTCTTTTTTTCATCTTAGCGCGCCTCCGATGGCACAAATATATGACGGCATCTCAAGTGAAAAGGATTGGGATACGGGGTTATTGATGAGAAGTTCGCGTATGAGAAGTGATTCCACGGGAAGCGTGAGTGCTTCTGATAGTTTTTTATCCATCGACAAAATATTATTGTTGTGGCTGAAAAGGAAAAGTTTAGATACAGGGAGGGCATACTTCTCTTTTGAATGGATGATGACTTTTGATATCTCACCCAATAATTCCTTCAAAATGGGGGAGACAATCGTGGGAATGTCGTAGGAAGTATTCTTTTCAAATCCGAGGGTGCGTAGTACTTCAATAGCTTTGGATTCCTGCAGTTCAAAATTAAATCTTAATTCTTTTAAAAAAAGATCAAATCCTATTTTGACAGTTCGTGTTAAGAGAATGAGAGAGGTTTGCGCATCAATTAAATAAAGTGAGGTGCTTGAAAAACCGAAATTGATGGCTACATAGGTGCCGGCACCTTTTTTATTTATTATTTCAGAAAAGAATCTGCCAAATGAACTGAGTTCGTTTTCAAGAGAGTCAGGAATCAAACCTGCCATATCCGCCGCCTTTTCAATCCGGTCAACAATTTTTTTCGGAGAGGCAACTATAAGTATGGTATTTTTTTTGCTCATTTTGTCGTCTTTTAATATCTCTATGTCAAGCACCACTTCATCGATGGACATGGGAATAAACTGGTCGGCCTGGTAACGCACTGCCGAAAGGAGTTCTTTTTCATTGAGTTTGGCAAACTCGAGTATCTGGGAAAAAGATTGACTGTCCGGGATGATGATGTTTACTTTTTTCTTGATGATTTTCAAATCTGAACAGAGTTTTGCAATTACTTCGGATTGGTTTTCGATGCTTTTTTCTGTATCATCCGAAAAAAAGTTCGGGACCGTGTTCTCCGTTCCCATACTTAACAAATTGATTTTCCCGTTGTCATAGGAAAGATCAACAATCCGCGTATACTTCTCTCCAATGTCTATCCCAAACGACTGATTTGCCATATTCATTCAGTATCCAGAAAAATGGGGCAAAAGTCAAGTCAAGCTGGGGGAAACTTAATATGTATGGAGCTGGAATTTGGTACTGTACTGCATCGATGCCGCATTGGTTGCGATATTCCCTTCTGTCACCTTATATGATGCTGATATGATCGCAGGGCTGTACTGATTGGTGTGATAGCAACTGAATAAAAGGTCGGAAACAATCACTCTGTCATTGGTAAGATATAAATTGCTGATTGCATTTCCCGGACTGTTTGAAGCAATCTTATCATTGAGAAACGTATAGGAAAAGGCAACGCCGGCTTTATCAAACATATAGAGAAACGGTGCAGGAGTGAGCGAAGGAGTCGGATAAATGGGGCAGACGTCAATGATGGTAGGGTAAAGGGTAGTCGGATAAACGGTCGGGTCGGTTATGGTTGCGGCATACTGCTTGACGGTTGTCTGGATATTGTAAAAGGCGCCGTCTCCTTGTCTTTTAAGTTCCTGCAATGAATAAATCCTCGCCTGCTGTTGAATAATGAGGAAAATAATGGAAAAAAGAACCGGCAATGCAAAACCCAGGACGCCAACCACCACCACCATCTCAATAAGTGTGAATCCCTTCGATTTCAAATTAAAAATTTTAAATTTTAAATTTTTATTCATTCCCATATTGAGAAAACTGATTGTAATGGTGTCGACCGTATTTCTTCACCGTCTTTCCACTCGGTTGATATATTGGCTGATATCTGGTTTACAAATCCGTTCACAACAGTTGCGGAAAAGGTTGCAATTCGACGGTATTGACCATCCAGGGTGAATTCGCAGTTCACGGTACCACTGGTAGGCCATGCCGCAATGGGGGATGAATTAAAGCAGAAACTGGTTGACGGGCTTGATTGAGAAACTTGTTCGGTAAAGCTGTTGATTGATCCTACGTAAATAGATCCTCCCCAGTTTGTTTCCTTTTCGGAGCGGAGCCATTCGCGGAGTTCTTCAACATAATGAGATGCTTTTATTTTATTTTGATTTTCTTTTGTGATGCGTAGGGTAGAGGTTACGATTGAGGCGGCAGTAACAAAGAACAACGAAAATACGACCACAAATATGAGAACTTCAATCAGGGAAAATGCTTTGTTGTTATCGTTGTATTTCATGATATTTATGGGCACGTGGTTGGACAGGCATCACATGCCGTGCAACTGTCTTCGCTGATGAGGCCAGTACTTGATACTTTTACATACCGGCACGCGCTTGCTCCTGAAAGCGAAGTATTTTTAATGTAAATGTAGTTACACGTTGATCCACCCGACACGGAAAAAAATGGTATTGTCAAGGTAGGTGTCGGGAAAATAATGTTTGCCTCGGTTAAATAATATATGGGAGTAGGGGTACCCACCACACATTTCGGTTGTAGTGAATACTCCCCGCCATTAATTATCGAAAAACTGAAGTACTCAACTTTAGCGGTAGTTTGATCTGCCATACCGCAAAGTGATGAATCACCGGAGATTGTTTTTGCACGCATCAAATCAAGCAAACTACTCACCCGGTGACTGGTACTTTCAAGCTTTTTTTGTTCAGTGTATTGTGCGTAGTAGCCGACTGAAAATCCGGTGAAAAGAAGGATGAAGGTTACGACGATTATCAGCTCAATGATGGTAAAGCTGTCTTCCCTCAGTTTTTTATAATTGGCCATAGGGACCAAGACAATAATTACATACTTGTACCCCACCGCCACAGTTTGTCCCGCAGTTTGAAGTACTTCCCTGTTCCAAATGAGCACCAAGGGTATAATCTGAACCGGTTGCGCTCAGATAGTAGTATATATACGTTCCCGTTTTAGGATCGTTTGCAATCTTTTTTAAATAGGTTCCCGCCCCACACCCACCCGGAAGAGGATCACATAAATCCGATCCAAAAACTACCTCTGCAGTTAAAGGATATGCGTTATTCTTACTCTTATATATTTCAAGCGCACCTCTAATTTGTTCAAGATCTCCTTTTCTCTTTGCGTCGCGTGATTGTTTGATGAATTCAGTGTACGTAACCATGCCCACTGCGGAAATGATTCCGATTATCGTGACAACTACGAGGATTTCAATAAAAGAAAAGCCTTTTTGTACATTTTTCATAGATTTATTGCTGATTAATGACACAGAAATCAGATGGCGATTCGGATTCAAGAGTAACACAAACCTGGTATTCGGTTGCCGAACTGGTGGGTAAAAGATAGGGCGTTCCGTTTTTCGGATCCGGCGGAGATGTGGGTAAAAAAACAGTTGCCGGACTTGCACATCCGATGGTGGGAACAAATCCACTGGCTACTACCGGATACTGAAAACCGCAAACGGAATAATACTGTTCAAACGCGCTTTGAACAGCTTTTAAATCACTTTTGCGTCGCGAGTCACGCGATTTCTTTTGTGCGGTCGAATAGGAGACGGAGGCAATAGTAATAACAATGGCTATAATCCCCAAGACGACGAGCATTTCAATAAGAGTGAAGGCTTCCTGAAATTTATTTTTCATATTTACGGCTCAGTAACTTTGTAATATATCCCGCTTGTACATGTATACCCTGCTTGTGTGTCAAAAAATGGGGCAACCACAGGACCTGCGACTCCTTCGGGATCAAGCTTATTTTCCAAACAAGCATACATATCATATCTCAGAACGTCAGCCGGTGCATAACTATGATAATAGTATTTTTTTATATTTGTCGTACAATTTCCCATTGGCTCACCGGGCGTTTTTGCCATATATTGAAAACCCGAAACAGTCCAGTTGACGCAGGGAAGAGGAAACGAGGCGTCAGCCGGATACTGAGGCGGATTCTGGTTATCTTTATAAAACTCCAGGGCCTTTTGATAATTTTTTAAGTCCGATTTTCTCTGATTATCGCGCGCGCGTTCACGCACATCCATAAAGTTAGGAAATAAAATAGCTACCAAACCCGCTAATATGGCAATGACAACCAATACTTCAATAAGTGTAAAAGCCTTCTTCATAAGTTTCCTGAGTAACTTCGGTTACTTATTTTATGCTAACTGTTTTGTGGGCAAAAATCAATAGATTGTCAAGGGAAAGCTGGTGATTGGTATTGAGTGAAAGGATATTATTTTTAGTTTGCAAGGCTTTTTTTATAATCGCCGTTATTTTGCCTGCGTTTTTCCCCTTCAGATGATCTTTCAGGAATAAAATAAAATTATCAATAAATTGTAAGACATCCTCCCTGGTTTTTATTGAAAGATTGCTCAGCTGTAAAAAAGAATTGCTCTTAGGATCATGAAGCAATTCGAATAGATTCTCAAAGGAAGGAAAAATATCTTTATCAAGAATTTTTTTCTTTTCATCCAGGATTACCACTTGGACTCTCGATCTGATTGTTGGAATAATCCGTTCAATATTATTGGTAAATAAAATGAAGGCATTGTGGAGGGTCTTTTCCTCCAGTATTTTGAGAAGGGCATTCTGCGTTTCCAAGGACGCCGTTTCAAAAGAATACAACACTACCACTCTTTGTGTGGTCGTTTGGGTGAGAATTACCTCGGATAAAGTGCGGATTTGATCAATTCCCAGGCCGGTTTTATCACTTTCAGGCTCTATTTTAAATATGTCATATGTCGTAAGCGATAACGAAGCGACTAAGTCAGTGAGGTATTTATCCTGTTTAACTTTAGATGACAGTACAACTAATTGAGGAATCATATATCCGTATTGAATTCTATCAGAAAAATAACTATATTTATAGATAGGTATGATAATTTCACCAAAACAATTTATTGCCAAGCTCATTGAAAACAAAGTCATCAATGAAGCTCAGGGAGAGCGCATCGAGATTGATGCACTGAATAAAAATCTTCCCATCTACGAATATCTTTTAAAGGACAGTACCGTAAAAAAAGATGCGGTTCTAAAGGTGCAGGCCTTCTTTCTCAACGTACCATTTATAGATATTTCCGCGTCTGCGGCAGACCCACAGGCACTCAATTTTATCCCTGAGTCGGTGGCGCGTACCTATAATGTACTCCCCTATGCGTATGACCCGAAGACGGAGTCGGTATATGTGGCAACGGGCGACCCTCTCAATTTTAACCTCAATGATTTTTTAGAAAAGAAGACAAATAAGCGCGTCATTCTCACTTTAGCCAATATTGACGATATTATCCATGGCATAAGTGTGTCTTATTCACATGGTTTATCACCTGAAGTTAAGGAGGCGCTTGCTGAAGTTTCAAGCGATGTGATCAAGCAGAAAGAAGCAACCACGGTGGTTAAGGAGGCTCCTATTGCAAAAATTGTTGACACAATCCTTGAGTTTGCGATGAAAGGAAGGGCATCGGATATCCATATTGAAGCCGAGGAAGACAAGACGCGGGTGAGGTACCGCATTGATGGTGTATTACAGGAAAAGTTAACTCTTCCCCGCACTATCCATGATTCACTCATTTCAAGAATTAAAATTCTGTCTGAGATGAAGATTGATGAACGGCGTATTCCTCAGGATGGCCGCTTTAATTTCAAGATGGGGGAGCAGGAAGTGGATCTTCGTGTATCCTCACTGCCGACCGTACACGGTGAAAAAATAGTTATGAGACTTCTCAAAAAGACCGGAGGGCTACCGCAATTAGGGGAGCTTGGTTTGAGGGGTACTCAACTTAAAGACATCGAGGAGGCAATCACAAAACCATATGGAATTATTCTTGTCACCGGCCCTACAGGTTCGGGAAAAACAACCACTCTTTACTCTATTTTGACAAAATTAAATAAACCTACCGTAAATATTGTCACACTCGAGGATCCTATCGAGTATCAAATTTCGGGTCTGAACCAGGTTCAAGTAAACCCTCAGGCAGGACTCACGTTTGAAACAGGGCTTCGCTCTTTTCTACGGCAGGATCCCAATATTATTCTGGTGGGAGAAATCCGTGATAAAGAAACTACCAGTCTTGCCATCCAGGCAGCTCTCACTGGCCATCTCGTATTTTCTACCCTTCACACTAACGATTCTGCCACCGCAATACCCCGTCTTATCGATTTAGGAGGAGAGCCGTTTCTTATCTCCTCGGTTCTTTCCGCATCAGTTGCCCAAAGAATTGCGCGACGCATCTGTGACGCTTGTAAGGAAGAGTATGAACCTACTCCTTTGGTTAAAGAAAATGTGGTGAATGTGCTCGGGCCCCTATTGCCTTCAAAATATACAAAAGGTGAGCCGATGAAACTTTTCCGGGGAAAAGGATGTGCCGAATGCAATTTTTCAGGATATTTGGGCCGGATTGCCATCTTTGAAGTATTGAAAATCACCCCCGCAATTAATAAACTTATTCTTTCCTCAGCCTCGGCAAAAGAAATTGAACAGCAGGGTTTAAAAGAAAGCCTTATTATTATGAAGCAGGATGGTTATTTAAAAGCACTCGACGGGATTACAACTATTGAAGAAGTATTAAGAATTGCCGAAGTTTAATATGGAAATAAATGATTTATTGCAGATAGCCGTGGATAAAAAGGCATCAGACCTTCATATCGTACCGCACTATTATCCTACTATCCGCATAAATAACGGACTATTGGCTTTACGCGACTTCGGAATATTAACCGGTGAGGACACCGAGAAACTTCTTATTCCTCTTCTCAATCAAGTGCAACATCAATTTCTAATTGAAACTAAGGAGCTGGATATCGGTTGGGACTTTAACGGAAACAGGTTTAGGGTAAATATTTATACGAGCAAAAAGAGCTTAAGTGGAGCCTTTCGGTTGATTCCGAATAAGATTAAAACAATCGACGAATTGGGTCTTCCTTCTATTTTTCATAGTTTTTCATCATACAAACAAGGGCTTGTCCTTTTTACCGGGCCAACAGGCGAGGGTAAATCAACATCCATGGCTTCAATCATCAATGAAATTAATGAAAAATTTGCCCGCCACATCATCACAATAGAGGATCCGGTTGAATTTACTTATCCGCCGGCAAAGTCAATAGTATCTCAAAGGGAGCTCCATCAAGATACTCTTTCCTGGTCAACTGCGCTCAAATCGGTACTGCGGGAGGACCCTGATGTGGTTTTCGTCGGAGAGATGCGTGACTACGAAACCATACAGCTCGTATTAACCATTGCGGAGACGGGCCACCTCGTATTTTCCACCCTTCACACCGGATCGGCAAAAGACGCAATCGACCGTATTGTGGACGTGTTTCCTTCGAGCCAGCAGTATCAAATACGTTCTTCTTTGGCATCATCTCTCGTAAGCGTGATTGCACAGCGCCTGCTTCCCGATGCGGCAAATATTTCCCGCGTTCCTTGCTTTGAGATACTCATGAATACTCCATCAGTCAGCTCAATTATCCGCGACGGGAAAAATTTCATGCTTGATAATGTACTGGAAACTGGTGAGGAACAAGGGCTTATTCTTTTTGAAAAATACTTATCCAAGCTTTATAAAGCCGGCCAAATTACGAAGGAGACTGCTATGGAACATGCCATACGCAAGAATCTGATTGAAAAATTTATTTTATAATTTATGAATTTTTGGTATAAAGCACTCAAAAAAGATAAGGTTGTAACCGGGAAACTGAACTCTACTTCATCACAGGAGGTGGTAGGATTTCTTAAAAAAAATGGATATATTCCGATAGAAGTAAAGAAGCAAGAGTCCATCCTTCCTCAGTTTGACTCTGTATTTAACCGCATTAATTTTACTGACATTGTAGACTTTACCCGTCAAATGGCAATCATGTTGAATGCGGGTTTGACACTTATAGACTGTTTCAATATTTTGGAAAAACAAATAAAAAAAACTGAACTTCTTGCTCTTGTACAAAGCTTAAATAAAGAAGTTACTGAAGGAAATACATACTCATCAGCACTCAAAAAATATCCGGAGCAATTTTCCAATTTATATATTGCTCTGGTAAAATCAGGTGAGGCTTCAGGAAAACTGAGTGAAATACTATTGAAACTCGCCGAAAATCTTGAAAAACAGCGCGAATTTAATTCGAAAATCAAAAGCGCCCTCACTTATCCGGTGATTGTAGTAATCGGTATGTTGGGCGTGATGTTTGTCATGATTACCTTTGTGGTACCTAAGCTATTAGGACTTTATAAGGATTTCAATGTGGATTTACCTGCGTCGACCAAAATTCTGATTGCACTTTCTGATTTCTCTGCCCGGTTTTGGCCGCTCATCATCATTGCCGTTTTTGCATTCGTTACCTTATTTAAAAAATACACCAGTACAAAGCAAGGGAAACTTCTATTTGATACAGTCTCACTCAATTTTCCGGCGTTTGGATCTATTATCAAGATATCCGCGCTCGTTGATACCACCCGCACACTTGCAATTCTTATTGCCTCAGGTGTCTCAATATTGGACGGACTAAATATTATCATCGAAACAACGGGTAATTTGGTATACCGAAACTCATTTATTAATATTTATAAACAGGTTGAAAAGGGTTTCGCGTTGGGTACTTCCATGGATAATGAAGGGATATATCCGCCCATCCTCGTACAGATGACTACCGTAGGTGAACAAACCGGGAAACTTGATGACACTCTTATGCGTATATCGCGCTACTTTGAGGCAGAATCTGAGATTGCGGTTAAATCATTGACTACGCTCATTGAACCGCTGATTCTTGTCGTCCTTGGTATCGGTGTAGGGTTTCTCGTCATCTCAGTTATCACTCCTATATATAATCTTACATCGGCTTTTAAATAGGAAGTAAATAGGTTCTGAGCCAGCACCTGGTATCCACTCCATGCCCCTAATTGGGCTGAGACTTTGTCAAGAAAAATGGGAGGAACATATTTGATTGTATCATCGATGCCAGTTGTTGTCTTTTGCAAGTAAGAATAGGGTGGTATATT
>JACRPE010000025.1 GCA_016214055.1 Candidatus Roizmanbacteria bacterium | reverse complement strand
ACGAATAGATTTCATAGTTGCACTATTGTACAGAGGGATGTTTTCAAACAGAGAGAAGATCTTTATGGAGTGATTTGCAATACCTTTTCCCATGAATAAAATACATCCCTAAAAGTCTCATATGTATCGTAACTTATTCATATGAAAAAATATATACTTTCAGGGATAAACGATATACAATATATATCCATGTATAAAAAGGTCATTTTCCTCCTTCTTATTTGCTTTCTACTCTACACTCGTCTGGTGGGTTTAGACTGGGGTTTGCCTTACCCTATGCATCCTGATGAACGGAATATGGTCAACGCAATTCAACAGTTGAATTGCGAAAATTCAAATTTCAAATTTCCCTACGTTCCTCAGGGTAAACAAATTTCAAATTGTCTCAATCCTCACTTCTTCGCCTACGGGCAATTCCCTCTTTATCTCGCCTATTTTGGTATACAAGCCAATCATTTTTTGGCAAATGTGAACGCCCCGATTGGATTTGATGAGGCGACCATGGCCCTGAGGATTATTTCGGCTGTTGCATCAGTGCTAAATGTATTCGTACTACTACGGTTGCTTGAATTTTTAATTCGAAATTCGAAATTCGAAAATAATTTAAAATTGATTAAAAATTTCAAATTTCAAATTTCAAATTTACTCATATTGGCTTTCTCTCCCTATTTCATCCAATTCTCCCACTTTGGCACCACTGAAAGCCTCCTCATGCTTTTTTATTCAATAATTATTTACTTGTCATTTAAACTCATAGATTTGTCATCCCGAGTGAAGCGAAGCGGAATCGAGGGATCCCTCCACTTCGGTCGGGATGACAATGCATATTTATTCTTATTAGCTCTTGTTTCGGGTCTTTCTATCGCCACCAAGGTCTCCTCGGTTATTTTTTTGGCAGTACCGTTGACTGTTATAAGCTATGTGTTTTTTTTGCGAGTTGGGAGTCCCCCGAGTCATTCGGGGGGAGGGTTCCCATTGAGACAAAAAAAATATATTGCCGCAATTTTTTCTGTCGATTTCTTAATTAATATTTTGAAATTTGTTATTTGTATATTTGTAGTATTTGCCATTTTCTCCCCTCACAACATCATTTCATTCCCCGATTTTATTTCCTCCATAAACTATGAATCCTCAGTTGCGCTTGGGAGCTATGTGGCCTTCTATACTCGCCAATTTGTTGAGACTACCCCCCTCCTATTTCAGTTCACAAAAATATTTCCCTACGCATTGGGATGGCCTCAATATATCCTTGCGATATTAGGATTTTTCCTCCTCTCATGGAAAAATAAATATATAAACTTACTTCGTTTTGCCCTCCTTGTTTATTTTATCCCGACCTCTTTCATGTTCGCCAAATGGAGCCGATTCATGGCACCCATTTTTCCGATTATGTCTGTATTTGCAGTGCTTTTTCTTTTTAAAATATTTAGTCGATCTATAACCGTTATAAAAATTATAATCATTATAATTTTTATAATTCCCGGTCTCGCATATCTTTCCATCTACCAAAACCCAGATGTTAGGTTTGAGGCTTCAGAATGGATCTATCAGAATATCCCTCCGGGTTCAAAAATCCTCTCAGAAACTGCCAATGTCGTAGATGTCCCCATCCAACCTCCACCTTCGACCTTCAAAATTCCATCTTCTACCATCAATCGTCTATCTTCCAGTTATAAATATGCTTCCTTCAACTTCTATGATCTTGACGAAAACCCAACCCTGCCTGTTCAACTGGACCAGTTGATTGAGGCCGCTGACTACATTTTTATTCCATCAAGAAGAATCTTTGCAAATCATCCAAAAGAAAACTATCCTCTTTTAAATAGTTACTACAATCGATTATTCTCGGGACCTTTAGGCTTTGAAAAGGTCGCCGAGTTCTCATCATATCCACGTCTGGTTTTTCAAATTTCAAATTTCAAATTTCAAATTCCTTTCCCTGATGAATCAGCCGAGGAAACCTGGACCGTCTTTGATCACCCTGTAATCCGTATTTATAAAAAAATTCCAAATTCTAAATCCCAAGATCCAAACAAATCTCAAATCTCAAATCTCAAAAACTACCAAACTATTAGCTATCAGCTAAAAGCTATAAGCTATAAGCTACTACTCGCCGATACTCCAGAGAAGTGGGAACAGGGCCTCATGTACGTGCGGAATAAGAAAGATATTGGCGGCCTAGACGGCATGTTGTTTCAATTTCCGGATAAAAAAATGCGGACATTTTGGAACAAAAACACCGTATCAAATCTGGATCTGTATTGGATTGATGGAGATAAGATTGTAGGAACTTCTAAACTACCGGCAATCGGAGAATCGGGGGAAATAACTACTATGTCTTCTCCGTTGGGAATTGATAAAGTAGTTGAGTTGCTTCCTTAACTTTGTTTTCCGCGTTGATGGGCTTTTTTGTGTCTAGGAGAATAATCAGCTCTGTTTCCTCGTTGATTTAACGGCTTCATAGATAAATTCCAGCGTCCATTTGAATATGGAAACCTTATCGTACCTGCTACCCCATCATTTCTTTTTTCAACAACATGTATGGGCGAGGTGAAACCTGCCGGTGCTGGTTGCGTTAGGCTCTGCATATATTCTTCAGTTGAATTCATCATTATTGGAATTGAAGCATGTTCATTAAAATATAATGTAAACTCATTCCCGTCAAGTGAGCTTTTCTTTCTAAATGCACTGGCTACTTTGTCGTACTCTTTTAATGCATCAATTAAGGATAAATTTTTCTTCAACATTTTATCAATTAAATCATGAATTTTAGTGAAAAAAATAAAATTTGTAAGGTTGTCGTTGGAGCCTGTCAATCTTGAAAGAAACCCAATAAGATCTGAAGTTTTATGTAGTTGTATTAAATCTTTAAATGAAACGCCGCTTTTCTCAGCAATTGCTAACACAAAAAAACCACTGTCTCCATAGCCGGTTTTACATTTCACCCCTTCTAGTCCTCCCAAACCTAGGGCTATAGCATCTGCCGTGCCCTCTTCAACATGAGTAAGAGAGCTTTTGTTTTCAGTTAACGAAAGGGCTGTCAGAGCAAATCCATCAAATCGGATTTTTCCCGGAATTCCCAACAATCTCCCCGTTTCTTCAGGCGCATCTTTGGATGTTACCTCAAGATGTACAGCTTCGTGCCAAGTATCACATTCGGATATGGGTGAATTATAGATTATTGTAATCGGTCGACCATCGTCGGATATTCTCGTCACCATAATGTATTTCTTTGCTGGGTCGGCAGTATCCGAGAATGAAGTTCTCTTGATCATTTCTTTGGCGTCGCACCCTGTTTCTGCACAATAAATACCCAATTCTTGGAGTAATTTTGCCATGTTTCTTTGTGAAGCTCGTGTTCCTTCATGTGAATATATGTCTTCCGTTTTTGCGGGGGGTAAAAGTTGAATTCGATTAACACCGGGTGGAATTGGTTGTTCTGGATTGGGGCTACAAGCCCCGGCTAACATGGCCATGACAATTGAAAGCGCTACAGAAGACGCGAACCGAGTGGGTATGTACCCTGTATGTATTTCAGGTGGATTTGGCATAAGGAGACATTATACCACAAAACAGCCTATAGTCAGGGGTAAAAAAGCCTATCTCTTCAACGCTTCGATCCCAGGGAGGGTTCCTTTTTCGATGAACTCAAGCATGGCGCCGCCGCCGGTTGAGATGTGGGTAATTTTGCTGAGGTACTCTTTATGTGATATGGCGGAAAGCGTGTCTCCGCCCCCCACGATAGAAGTCACTCCTTCATTGTGAGTGATGGAATAATAGATAAAATCCGTACCTTGACGAAAGGCAGGATTTTCAAAATACCCAACGGGTCCATTCCAGATGATGGTTTTTGCTTTTGCAAGTATAACTCCGATTTGCGCCTTCGTCTCGGGGCCAATATCAAAAATGGATTTTTTGGGAGGAATATTTTCAATCTTGACCACCACGCTCTCTTTATCATCTTTTGACTCCGCAACTACTGCGTCAACGGGCAATATGATTTGCGCCCTGTTTCTCTTGGCCAATGCAAGAAGCTTTCTGGCTTGTTGTACCGCCTCATATTCACAAAAGCTGGTACCCACCTCCAACCCCTGCGCACAGACGAACGTATTAGCTAATCCTCCCCCGATGATGAGATAATCCACCATTTTTACCAGTTTATTGATGAGTCCGATTTTTGTGGAAACCTTTGCTCCTCCGATGATGGCAACGATTGGCTTTTTTGGATTTTTTATCACGCTTGTCAACATCTCCAGTTCTTTTTTTAATAATAATCCTCCGTAGCCGGGTATGAATTTTGGCGGGCCGATGACCGACGTATCGGTCCGATGGCTTACGGCAAAGCCATCATTCACATAGACATCAGCGAGGGATGCAAGTTTTTTTGCAAAAATGGTTGAGTAATCTTTTTCCTTCGGATAAAAACGGATATTTTCCAGCACAAGGATTTCTCCCTGCTTTTGGTCTTTAAAAATATTGGGATCGCAGGTGAGAAAGTCGTCAACGAGGGTGATTTTAGTATCGGGCAGGTATTCTCGAAGCCTTTCCACTACCGGTTTCAGTGAATGTTTGGGATCCCTGAATTTTGGCCGGTTCAGTTTTGCAACACAAATCAATCTGTTGTTATTTTTTAAAAGGTATTCGAGTGTGGGAAGGTTCTGTTTGATTCTCACGTCATTTGCGATGGAATGGTCAGGATTGAGGGACACATCAAAGTCAACGCGGGCTAAAACTCGTTGGTTTTTTATCTCAACTTCATCGATATAGTGAATAGTTTTCATGTATATATTTTTAAGTAGGTGGCAGTAATTCTAGGGCTCCCGACACGCGCGCAAGCTCGACGGTTTGTTAGTCGGCTGAGCACTGGCGGGAAAAGAATTACTGACAGAATCTACTTAAAACTTATAAATAATTTGACACCTTCTCAACCAAATCCACAATCCGTGTTGAGTATCCCCACTCATTATCATACCAACCGAATATTTTCACCAAATTCATCCCCATAACTTTTGTATAGTTTGCATCAAATATGCAGGAAAAGGGTGAGCCGATAAAATCAGAGGAAACGAGAACTGCTGTTTCATAACTCAAAATTGCCTTCATTGCCCCCTCTGATGCCGTTTTGAATGCCGCATTGACCTCCTCGGGAGTCACCGATTTTTCAACAATTGCGGAGATGTCTGTGAATGACACCGTGGGGACAGGTACCCGCACTGACATACCGTCAAGTTTGCCTGCAAGCTCGGGAATAACCTTCCCCACCGCCTTTGCGGCACCTGTGGTTGAGGGACTCATATTTAAAGCGGCGGCCCGTGAACGGTCAGGCTTCTTATTTGCTTCATCCAATAACGACTGAGTGGCAGTATATGCGTGAATGGTATTAATGTATCCGGACAATACTTTGAAATTATCATGAAGAACCTTAAACATGGGGGCCGCACAGTTGGTCGTGCAGGAGGCGTTGGAAATGATTTGTTCTTTGGCAAAATCAATTTTGTCATCATTGACTCCCAAAACCACATGGGTTGTTTCATCCTTTGCGGGGGCGGTAAGAATGACTTTTTTTACAGTACCGTGAATATGCTTCATGAGGTCTTCTTTTTTGGTAAAAGCACCGGTTGCATCCACCACCACGTCGACTCCATACTGTTCCCAGGGAATTGTGGAAATGTCAGGGATCATCGTCGCCGGAATCTTCTTACCATCCACGGCAATTCCCCCCTCAACCGCCTCCACTTTTTTCCCAAATCTCCGATACACCGAATCATATTGCAGAAGATATGCGAGCATGTCAGGGGCCGTCTTTCTCGTGTTTATGGCAACAATTTCAAATGTGTCTCTCTCAAGTGCAATCCGAGTAAGCGCACGACCAATTCTCCCAAATCCGTTTAGCCCTACTTTTATTTTTTTCATGATTTCTGGGTTTGCTCCATAAACTTATAAAAATTAATGATAATGATGGTGTGTCGTCATATATCGCAATGTTCCTGATATTCCTCGTACCACAAGTGTGTGAGTGACTATTCTATCTTTATTAAAGCGAACTCCTTCCAAAAGCGGTCCATCAATTACCCCTGTTGCAGTGAATGTCAACTCTTTTCCTTTCGCCAAGTCTTCGCAGGTAAATATTTTTTTTATATCCTTAACCCCCATAGCGTATATGTTTTTAATATCGCTTTCTTTTCGTGGCTTAAAACGGCACAACATCCCACCGCCTAATATTTTAATCGGTGCCGCCGCCAATACCGCCTCAGTACTTCCTCCTATTCCCATCAACATATCAATTCCGCTTTCAGCAATACAAGTTGCCAGACCGGCTGCCACGTCTCCATCGGTAATAAGTCGAACGCGTGCACCGGCTGATCGCACCTGTTCAATAATGCTTTTGTGCCTTTCTCTATCTAAAATAACCACCGTTACTTCATCTATCGTTTTTCCTAATGCCTTAGCAACTTTCTTAATATTGCCCTCTACGGTAGCGTCAATATCAATTGCATTTTTTGCATCTTTTCCTACAGCAATTTTTTCCATATAGGTGTCAGGCGCATGTAAAAGTGATCCTTTTGGCCCACTTACTATGACGGACATTGCGTTATACCGGCCGTAAGCTACGCTATCTGTGCATTCCAGAGGGTCAACCGCCAAATCCATAACGGGTGATTTTCCTTTTCCAACTTTTTCACCTGTATAGAGCATGGGGGCTTCATCTTTAGCCCCTTCGCCAATGACAACAGTAGCAGAAAAATCGATATGGTTGAAGCGGGTACGCATCGCCGCGACTGCGGCTCCATCGGCGGCATTTTTGTCTCCTTTACCGATCCATTTTGCGGCCTCAATAGCGGCTGCTTCAGTAACTCGGGCAAATTCCAGAGCAAGATTTCTGTCCATATATTTGCTAAGAAATGATAATCGTCATAATTTTTGAAAAGTTTTTTCACATATGCACGTACGCCTTATTATATAATGTTTAAAAATTTTCAAGTTTGTAATTTAAAAAGACGTAACAAAAAAGTCGGAGGGTATCTGAGGATATGATTGAAAGAGTTCTATTTTCTTGGTTGCACTCGTCTGCGTCTTGGCCTCGGACGTGATGACTCTCCCTTGGGCCTTCATACCGGTCCCCGTAAACCCGAGACGGGTCGCGTTCCCCAACACGCGGACAATCACCAGTTTCATGTTGGCAATGGGAAGAGATCCCACCGCAGTGCGATATACAAACGTCGTTCCTTTTATCTCTCCTCCGGGGCCCGTGGTTACCTTATTTCCTCCTGTTATCACGCTGGGCGCGCAGGGATCCACAATTTTTTTTGTTACCGCGTTCGTCGAATCGATAAAGGTCAACTCAAGCGCCGGACAGTCAGTCACCGTCTCCGACTGCAGGAAAATACCGAGATCCCCCGTCCAATAATTGGAAAGGGTTGTATAGTCCGAAAGGTAAAATGTGTACTGCTCATCCCGCTGTAAAAGAGGTGTTACGAATTCATTTCCCCCGGTCTCCACCACATTTGCCTGACCGGTGATATTGCTCCCGGAAAATGCAGGAAGTGAACTGAGCGCCACCGTCCCTGATTTTTGTTGGATGGCCGCCTCAAGCGCCGCCTCGGCCGCTGCCATGGCTTTCTGCGAATCCTCCTCTAGCTTGGTAATTTGCGTTTCTGTAGTTGAGTTAAAAGCAATAGTCATGACCACCGTCACCGCCGCCGCCAACAACATGATGGTGATGAGTAAAACCTGACCTTGTTGATTTCGTTTATCTTTCATTTTTTTCAAATTTCAAATTTCGAATTTCAAATTTTTACTGTATCTGTCTCCAATCATACATACTAATGGATAAATACGGTAATAAATCCAAGTATGCCGCCTGATTAAATTTGATAAAGAGCGATGGCGATTGGGCGTTGGCGGTGACTCTTGAGTTGGTGAAAGGAGTGGTGTTGGTGAGCTGTATGAGATTACCGTTTATTTTCAATTTGGTGGCGGATGCCCCGATATCAACTGTGTTTCCAATTAAAATTGCATCCACTTCCGTGACCGCGCTGTTTATGACGATTGTCTTGGCAACGATTGCAACGGCGGCCGAAGTAGGAACCATATCGGCACTGATAGTGACAGTCCCTGCATCTGTAACTATCAAAACCTTTTTACTATTAAAGGGTGCCATGTTGGCAATCGTCAAATCGCCTGCCACATAGTAAATACCATCCGCATCAATACTTGTTACATCGGTAATGGTTTTATATTTTTTTCGTGATTTCATATAGTCGGTAAACTTCGTGGGGGTGAATGTTGCGCTCGCATCATATGTATTGCTGTACCAGTTGTGCGCCGAAAACCCATTTACCGCGTTTGGTCCGAGATCGATTTTCTTTCCCGAATCGGTGTAAAGGACTGCCCCACCTTCATTGAGGGTGAGATAAGTATTGTTGGGAGGGGCGACACTATCGTCGGAATCAAATGCGGTGGGAGCGTTGGGAATGATATTGTTGCGTGCTGTTTTGCTGGTAAAGCTGGTATTGGATGTCTTAAACCAGCTCTGAGTCCCGTAATCAAAGTAAATATTTGCATCGATTGGTGCGGCCGGGGGAGTCCCCGCGTTGATGGAAATACTCGGATTGGGTGCCCCGGCACAAACATTGCCCACACGCCATTCAAGGGCATCATAGCCTGCATAGGAGGCAACAAGAGACACGGTGTGCGCATCAACTGCACATACCGCAGTTTGGTTATCGATGGTGATATCACAGCCATAAGATGAACCCGCTTTGGTACACACTGACGATACTCCTGTTGCGGGTACAATGTTCAAAGCTACGCTTAAATTATTCGGATCCAGGGTCATGTTGTTACACACACCCGTATCTTCTACATAATTTCCTTGGATATGAATTGTGGGAAAGGGCGACGGCTGAGGGACCACCACGCTTGTTGCCGCAACTGACCAGCCGGAATCATTACTGGCTCCATCTACAGCTTTTACCCGTCCATATAGCGTAGTTGCGGGGAGATAGGATGCGGCTGAGGTGATGGAAAGTCCTGCGGTATTGGTATTGTCCTCCAATGCGGCAAAAAGATTATCTTTTGAAATCTGCGATGTATAAGGAGACCCCACCAATCCTCCACACCCTACGTCGCTTGAGGCTCCCCATCCGTAGGTCACAAAATACTGTGATAGACATGCAGGATCTGCAACAAATCCGGTAAATGCCCCCACAGGAGTTGACGGAGCTGTTTTATCAATGTTAAGTTGGTATCCTGTGGGAAACACTGCGGGGGTAATACACGCAACCGGCGCCGCAGTTGATCGGGCAACGGTATTCCAGTAATACGTATTTGTTGAGAGGCTGGGAACATAATCTGCCGGCACAATCCAACCGCTTTGTGCTGCATAAGGATTTGATAACGTACTTGACCCTTGTTTTACTAAATATTCTATCTCGTCTGCCCCGTTTCCTACCGTGGCTGACAGGGTTGGGTCAGTATTGCGGCATGCTGTATTATCTACTTGCCCCGAAGTAGAACATGTGGGAGCAGTCAAAACACAGTTGGTGGTGGCAGAGCAATTTTCACTCACTCCGTTTAACGCACACACCTGTACAGTATAGGTCCCCCAATCGGGAAAGACCCCCGTGGTAAGCGTCCGGTCAGTGCTTAATCCGTTTTCATTGCTTTTCCCTCCATTAAATCTTAATTGAAAGGTGTTGCTGTTTCCTGCACAGTTGTAGCCCCACGATTGTCCACAGGTGCTTCCCGTATCCGCAAATGTCCAATCGACTTGTGCCGTGCGCGTTACTCCGACCTGAGCACATGCAAGTGCAGACGGAGCCGTTTGAGGGGCTTGATCGGTACAACAGGCTGCAGTTGCCGCACAGGCCACTCCTCCCGCACATGTTGCCGTACAGTCATTTTCCGCTCCGCAATTACATGTTTTTGTACCGGCTCCACATGCCGCCCCACAAGCTCCAAATGTTGCGGTTCGGGTAGTCCCTGACGGTGTACATTGATTGGGGGTATTACAACTTGCCTGATCCCACCCGCCTTGTGCATTACACGTTGCCCCCGCACAAGTATTGTAATAAGTTCCACACACACTGCTTCCGTTACATGTCAAACCACCGTTACAAGGATAGGAACCGTTACAGGGACTTCCTCCACATGCATAAAATGCTTTCGTTGGGGTGGGTAAAAGAAAGAACAATACAAATAAAAAAAAGCAGACAACTATACCCTGTTTCATGTTATCCTCAGAGTAACAAATTATGTTCACCCTGTCAATAAACGTATGAACATTCTTCTTTTTCTATTTTTTCTTATTCCCATGGCTCTGGAGGGAGTTGGTATCAAAACACTTCATCACTATTTTCTTCTCTACTATCTTACAGTCCCTACCCTTCTCTATTTTTATATTTTCATTAAATCCCACCCTCTCCACCTCCCGCGTCGTCTGACTTTTCTGACATTGCTCTTTATTATTTTTGAAATAATTTCTCTCTTCTTCTCCTACGACAAACAAACGTCTTTCGAATATTTTCTTTTTTCTATTTCTCTTTTCTTTATATTTATATTTTTTTATAACTTTAAAAAGATGGGAGAAAAATTTGTTTATTTGCTTATTTGTTTATTGGGTCTTTTCTTCATCGGCTACTCCTTCTTCCCCCTCTTCCCTCCCCACCTTGAAAAACAGGTGGTTATGGCAAGCTATGCTTCTCACAATCACTTGGGAGATTTTTTAGGGCTTCTCCTTCTCTTCATACTTACTTTTCGTCTAAAAAAACATCCCGCACTTATAATCATCGCGTTCTTCAGCGTCTTTTTCTTCTTTATTTTTTCTTTTTCCCGTTCTGCTTATTTGGCTTTTGTGATAACGGCAGGATTATTTTTTATCCAAAAATATAAAACTATTCGTTGCACTTATCTCTACATTGGCGCAATAAGTTTGGGTATTATTCTCATCGTATTTTCCCTGGTAAGTTCTCAAAACATTACTCAAACATCTCCCCTTTTTAATCTCCAACAATACGTGTCAAAGACGATGATTCTTTATCCGCGCGATTTTCTTTCAGGGCGGGATTTATTTGCAAAGCAAGCCCTCCAATCGATAAAAGAACATCCCCTTTTTGGTATTGGGGCCGGCAACTTCTTGAAAGCTTCTTTAAAATATAACGAAAATAATAATATCTCCGACTCTGCTCACAATATATTTTTAGAAGTAGCTACCGAACAGGGTGTTCCCGCGGCGTTATTACTTCTGGTAATAGTCCTTCTCATTCTATCTTCTACCCTCAATCATCCACCCTCTATTTTCTATCTCTTCCTCTATCTTCTCATCAATTTCCAGACCGACTATACCTATCAAATTTACTTATTTCTCATTTTGGCAACGATAATTGCGGCAACAATGTATAAGGAGGAAAAAGAGATGGCCCTTCCTCTTTGGCTATATGGAGGGGTAAACATAATACTTCTCGGAAGTCTGGTAATGATGATAACCAGCGCTCTTCTTCTTAAACAGAATAATCCCGTTTCTGCCCTTTTCTGGTATCCGTTAAACCGTCAGGCGTACATAGAGGCAATTAAACAAAATGAAGGCAACAATGCCCCCACATTCATTGAAAAAGGCCTTTCCGTTGCCCCTTATGACACCGGTATCATTCTCGCCGCATCAGAGCACTATTTGAAAGTTGGAGAAAAGGAAAAAGCGCTCTCCCTTTATGAAAAAGCATATCGAGCAAATCATCTCATATCCTTTTCCATTATGAAACAAATATATTTTTTAAAAAAGGAATTACGCTCGCCCAAAGAGGCAGAGACATTTTTGAAAGAAATAATACTGAGCTTTCATCAAATATATGTAACTGAGAATTTTAAGAAAGAGCTTAATGACTTTTGTGTGCAGGAAAGAAAAAAATTATGTATCTAAAATGTCATTGCGAGGAGTCTCGGCGGAGCCGGACGACGTGGCAATCTCAAAACCTGCTATAATAATTTCATGTTTGAAACCATCAAGCAATTTTTTATCCTCGCCACCAAATCAAAGAAAATCTGGATCATCCCCATCATCCTTCTTCTCATCATCATTGCTCTTCTCATCATCAGCGCCCAGGTTGCCCCCGTCCCGGTATTTTTATACCCAATAATATGAGCGCTGTGCCTCTTCGCCATTTTGAAACGCTATTCCGTCATTATGCTCCTCTTATTGTCATCTCGAACCCTGCGAAGCGGGGTGAGAGATCTAGGGAGCGAAAGCGAACGTCTATAATTCTAAACGCTTCGCTAGATTTCTCGGCTACGCCTCGAAATGACAATATAATTAAAAGGCTCATTAAACAAATAAACAATATTTTTATTCAGCTCCTTTTGTTTCTTTTTTATTTCATAGGAATTGGATTTGGCGCTCTTATTTATTTCTTCTTCAAAAGAGAGAATAAAGCATCAACTTATTGGCAAGAAATGAACGATGAAAAAATAGATTTATCATCATCTTATTGATATGTACATCCTCGGTCTCTCAGCATATTATCACGATTCCGCCGCAATACTTCTTAATGATGGGAAGATACTCTGTGGTATCGAAGAAGAGCGGTTCACGAGAATAAAACATGATAATGCTTTTCCCTATAAGGCCATTGAGTTTTGTTTGAAAGAAGCAAAATTAACGATAAACGATATCGGTATCGTTTCCTATTATGAGAAGCCTCTCTTAAAATTCGAACGGATTTTGGAGACGTTTATCGCAACATACCCTTGGTCTTTGAAACCATTTCTCAAAGGAATGCCCGAGTGGATTGATTACAAAATAAAAGTTGAACACACCATTCGAACTAAACTGAAATATAAAGGAAGGATTTCGTTTACACCTCACCACGTATCTCATGCCGCCGCTTTTTACACCTCGCCTTTCAAAGAATCTGCAATATTGACTATCGACGGAGTCGGTGAATATCAAACAACCGGATTATGGCTAGGAAAAGATAATAAAATAATGCCCCTCAAAAAAATAGACTTCCCCCATTCCCTCGGGCTTCTCTACTCCACTTTTACCGCTTTCCTCGGATTTAAAGTGAACGAGGACGAATACAAACTCATGGGTCTCGCCGCCTACGGCAAGTCGAAATATAATGACTTAATTAATCAATTAATTGATACACGTGATGATGGTAGTTTTCGATTAAATTTGAAATATTTTTCCTTTCGTGAAAGTTTTCAGATGTGGAGTCAGGAGTTTGAAAAGTTAGTCGGTCCCCCGAGGAAGACTAAAGAACCGATTACTCAGAGACATAAAGATCTCGCCGCAAGTATTCAGACCGCCACTGAAGAAATATATTTTAAAATTCTGAAATATCTTCATACATTAACTAAAAACGAGAATGTTTGCATTTCCGGTGGCGTAGCGCTGAACGCTTTAGCAAACGGCAAAATTTACTCAAAGACGCCCTTCAAAAACGTTCATATCTTCGGCGCCGCGGGTGACAGTGGCGCGGCTTTAGGTTCTGCCTTAAATACGCATTACACACTTGTTGAACGAGGTGCTGTCATTCCCGCGAAGGCGGGAATCCAGTCTAAAATCACCTCTTTATCAGTCGGATCAAGTTATTCAAACTCCGAAATCGAACCCTTCCTCAAAAAATACAAACTAAAATATGAGAAACTCTCTGAGAAAAACCTTATTGCTAAAAGCTCACAGCTAATAGCTAAAGGCTATATTCTCGCCTGGTTTCAGGGTCCCTGCGAACTCGGACCACGTGCTTTGGGCAACCGCTCGATCCTTTGCAAACCAAACCCTCGAAATATGAAAGAAAAAATGAATGTGATAAAAAGACGGGAGATGTTTAGACCCTTTGCCGGCTCTATCTTGCAAGAAAAAGTGCATGAATATTTTGAAGTACCTGAAAAGAATCACCCCTCCCCTTTTATGGTCTTCTGTTTCCCCGTTCGAAAAGAGAAAAGAAAAGAGCTCGCCGCCATAGTTCACGCCGACGGCACCTGCCGCATCCAGACGGTGAGTAAAGAAAACGACCGTTATTACCAACTCATCAAAAACTTCTACAAACTAACCGGCATTCCCTGTATTCTCAACACCAGCTTTAATCTCATGGGAGAACCAATTGTTGAGACGCCAAAACAAGCTATTGAAGATTTTTTAAAGACGAGAATTGACTGTCTGATTATTGGGGATTTTCTCGTGAAGAAGTAGTAATATTTAATTATCTACAGAGATTTTCTTTGTCAAGATAATCAAAAACCTCGTTGGCAATAAATTTGTGGCCCTCTACATTTGGATGTGTGTCTGTGGGAAAGTGTAAATTCATTATATTATTCGACAGTCTGATGATATTCACGTTATCATGAGTATTGTAAGATTTCAGCATTTGCTCTCCTTCTTCAGATATCCAAGGCGTCAATACAAATAAAACTTTTCCCCTGTATTCAGAGAAAAAGCGCTTTAATTGTTTATTTTGATAATTTATGTTTTCTTCGTGTGATATTTTTTTCTTCAATTGTTCTGATGCCTGAAGCCAAATATTGTATGGTTTGTTGGTAATTTTAGTTATTTCTGCTTCTGTTTTTGTACGTTTTAAGTTTTCTTTTATCGACCTCATTTCTCCTTCTATCGCGTCTGTCATTCGTTCAAAGTGCACTACAAGCCAGACAATATGGTCTGGGGAATACTTATTTCCTCTATTGATAAATCGTTCAACCTCATATGCAAAATCATATGCGTACACCCCGAGGTTTATAACGTCATATGACCCATATTTAATACATGAAGTACGAAGCTTGTCTTCTAATTGCTCTGACCAATTGCGGTCGGTATCAACAAACATACCAAAAGTATATGAATCCCCGATTGACATTACACGGTATACTTTATCAGGTTTTTGAGGAGTATAGTTAAAACGCTCATTAAATGTGTCTTTATTGATCGTATACTTACCGGGAAGTATGTTGTCTGATTCGTGAGAAATAGTGTCTGCAATCGGCTCATAATAATACTTCAGGTCGCCGTGAGGTGTTCTTTTTATTGATTTTGAATCTATCACTTTGATGGAGGTTCCCAGGGTGTTTTGTGTTTTTTTCTTGAATCGATATAAAATATATCCTATTGTTAACAGTTGGAGTAAGACACATATTATAAAAAGCCACCTCTTCATGTAACTATGATATAACAATTTCTCGTGCTAAAATAGGCAATATCAAGCATGAAAATACTTATTTTATTTAATAGATATGCATACCGCGGGGGGGAAGATACGTATGTAGATAATCTCGTTGAACTTCTTAAGAAGAATGGGCACCGGGCAAGGCTGTATATAAAAGATAGTCGGAGTATCAAGATGCTGTCGGATAAAATAAAAGCGGGTATTGGGTTATTTTGGAATTTTCAAACCGCACGAGAGCTGGATAAAATTATAGTAGAATTCAAGCCGGACATAGCTCATTTTCACAACATCTATCCGCTTATCTCCCCTACTGCATATTATATTTGTAAAAAAAATGGGGTAAAAATAATCCAGACGATTCATAACTATAAATTTGTCTGTCCAAAAAATTCACTCTTTCGTGAGGGGAAAATATGTGAGCTTTGCGTCACTAAATCTTTCGCTTACCCCTCAATAATATATGGGTGCTACCACAACTCAAAGCTGGCATCGCTTATCTACAGCTTGGCTTTTTTTATTCACAAAAAAATAGGGTCGTTTAACTTGATTGATACGTATATTTTCCCCTCTCCATTCACTCAGGAGTATTATCTAAAATATGTGGGAATTCCAAAGAAAAAAACTATAGTACTTCCCTACTTTGTTTCACCTTCGCAAAAAACACCTCAAATTGTTCCTCGGCAGGATTTTTTCTTATATGTAGGAAGATTATCTGAGGAAAAAGGAATTAGTAGATTACTCAAAGCATTTAAAAGTTTACCGAAACATAAACTAAGGGTTGTCGGTGATGGACCTTTAAAAGATGGTCTGGTAAAAAAATATGCAAAGTTTAAAAACATTATCTTTATTCCCCTTATCAAACAATCTGAAGTATTCATTCAGATGAGACAGGCACGGGCCGTCATCGTACCCTCTCTTTGGTACGAGGTGCAACCCAATGTCATTTTGGAAGCAATTGCTACACACTGTCCCATTATTATTCCTAAAACCAAAAATTATTCCTCATGGGTACCTAAGAAGACCCAAGTATTTACTTACCAAATGAACGACCTAAATAGCCTTAAAAGGGCAATTTTGGCTTCAAATTCAAAAAAAATACCGCAATTACAAAAAAGTTCTCTCTCTAAAACAATGGCTCAATTTTCGCCCCTTTTTCACTATAAAAATCTTATGAAAATTTATGAAAATTAGACTTATTCCTTTCATTCTTATCGCGACGATATTTTGTCTTATACGCTTTCCTTCTTTTTATCTTATCCCGTTTATTAGATCACCCATAGTTCTTTCCCATAACATCGCGAGGGCCCTCATTATTCTTCTATTTTGTTTTATTTTAATCTGGAAGCGAGGATTTTATATTAAGGTGAAAAAAAGATTATTCATAATTGTTTTTATTTATTTTGTTGCAACTAGTTTGTCGATCGTATTCGCTCAAAATATGACCAGCTTCTTATCTGTATATAAGGACTTTGTACTGGCGGTTATATTTGGATATTCGGTATTTATAGGTATTGAAAGGAAGAACGCCCACAGCCTATTGCGTATTATAGTCGGAATTACTCTTTTGAGCCTCATTATAGAATTCTTTACTTACCTATTCCCTTATTTCTTTCTTGACTTATCAAAATATGTTTTTAATGAACAGTATTTGTTATTTTTTGAATATCAATATGGACGTGGACGGATATTCGGTGATACCTTAAATGAAGCTTTCCTGCCTATATTTTTTTTCTATATAAATAGTGGATCATTTTTAAGAAGGGCAACTTCAGTGTTTGGGATTATTTTGAACTTCTTTTCTACCATGGTGTCTGGATGGAGAACAAAAGCTATGATCTTTTTGTTTGGATTTATAACAAGTCTTATGGTGGTTGGGAGAAAATATATCTACATTATCATCGGAGGAGTTGTCTTGCTTGGTTTGGCTTTCATTTTGCTTAATAACGCCTTGGTAACGGTCGGCCTACCATCGGTGGTCGATCGTTTTGTAGATATTGACGCAATCGAAGCAAAGCATAACACAAGTCGCTTTCGTTATTGGAATGAGGCGTTTGATATGGGGTTATCAGCGCCATTGTTTGGGGTTGGTTTAGGAAACTATTTTGACAATCTCAGCCAAAATTCGAAGCTTCAAAATATGAACAATGCCTATTATCAAAACCAGCGATTCATTCTCATTGATGATCCCCACAATCTTTTTTTCAGTGCATTTGCAAATACGGGGTTGATCGGGCTATCTTCGCTTCTCTTGCTTATCTCTTATTTTTTCTTTACCGATTTAAAATTTATGTTTTATAACAATAAACTCGCGCAAGGGTTTATTTTGACATTTTGGTCACTGTTTATTTTTGCTTTTTTTAACCCGTGGATGTACTTTTCATATCTTGCCCTTTTCTGGTTTATGAGGGGGGTAATCGAAAAAATTAAGGTCCTTGATACCCATGAAAATTAATAATCCTGTTGCGTTTGTTAACTATTCTTTATCCGGTGGAGGCGCTGAACGAAACGTAATTAATATCTCAAATTATTTGATTACACATCAGCAACCCATTGATATTCTTTTATTTAAGCCAATAAACGATTATGAAAGAGAGTATCGGAATAGCCCAGTCGGAAAACATATTATTCCCATTTTCAAATCAAAAGAGAAGATTCCCACACTTCTTTTGCCATTCTTTTTATGCAAACTTTTGCTTGACTTATCAACCATAATTCGAAAAAAGAAATACCGTCTTCTGATTGCCCCCCAAGAATATGTCCCCTATTATGTTGTTATTATCCTGTCAAAATTGTTTCGAATAAAAAATCTCCTCATTGTTTCAAATAATATTGAAGAAATACTCCTTTCAAAAAAAGTATTTCCCCGGTTAGTTCACACTGCTCTCTTTTGGCTCTCTTTTATTTTATCTAATAAGATCGTCTGCATTTCTCATGGTCTTAAAAAAAGTTTGGTCCGTGTCTTTAGTATCGATCCAAATAAAGTATCTGTCATTCACACGGGAATAGATAATTCTCTTATAAAGAAAATGCTGAAAAAATGCCCTCCAAAATATAGTCGTTTATTAGGTGGAAGGCCAGTAATCGCCTCCGCGGGAAGACTGGTTCCTCAAAAAGGTTTTGATTATCTTATATGCGCCTTCTCATCTGTAATCAAAATATTTCCCAATGTAAAGCTTGTCATTATCGGGCAAGGACCTCAAAAGGAAGAGCTTAAAGCCCTGGTCGCCAAATTAAAATTGAGCAGGAGTATTATTTTTCCAGGATTTATCAGGCCATACTGCTTGTTAAAAGAGGCGGATATATTCGTGCTTTCTTCACTTTATGAGGGCTTCGGAAATGTCTTGATTGAGGCCATGCGCTGTGGGGTTCCAATTATAAGTGTAGATTGTCCTTACGGACCAAGTGAGATATTGGAAGGCGGTAAATGGGGTATTCTTGTACCTCAAGCAAATACGAGGAAGGAACTTCTAGCTGATGGAATGATACGTTTATTGGAAAATAAACCATTGCTGAAAAAGTATGGTGAGCTTAGTCTTCGCCGAGTCAAGACTTTTACCCTTGATATAATGGGAAGAAATTATCTCCAAGTAATACGCTCAATGATTAAATAATTATGAATCTTAGAAATAAAAGAATCCTCATAACCGGCGCTTCATTCATCGGACATCATCTTATTGAGTCACTTATCAAAAAGAGTGTTAGAAGTATTCGTGTAGTTAATCTATCAAATAAACATAAGGAAAAAATTCTTTCTCTTTCTCAAGATATTGAGTTCCTTGCAAAAGATTTGAGAAATATTGATCATGCAACCCAAAGTTTAAAAAATATTGACATAGTTTTTCATCTGGCCGCCGATCATGGAGGGCGTGGATATGTTGCTCTCAAACAAGGCAACACCGCTTCTAACTTTTTACTTGACGGATCTGTTTTTAAAGCATGTCTTATAAATAAAGTCGAAAAGATATTTTTTGCTTCATCCGGCTGTGTATACCCAAACTTTCTTCAAAATAATCCAACAACAAAGTTATTCCTAAAAGAAACTGAGGTCAAACCTCCTTATGACGCGGACAATCTTTACGGATGGGCGAAACTTATGGGGGAATTGACTCTTAGGCAATACTACAAAGATTTTGGTCTTAAATCGGCAGTAGCGAGATTTTTTACCGTCTACGGGCCTTATGCCTCGGAAAGTCACGCAGTTATGGCCTCTATAGCCAAAGCGTATGTTAAACAAGATCCTTATAAGATATGGGGAAACGGCAAACAAATCCGCAATTGGACCTATGTGGAAGATATTGTGAAAGGAATACTTCTCGCAGTTGAAAAGATCGATGATGCGACTCCTGTCAACCTGGGAACTCAAGAAAGGACGAAAGTCATAGATATGGTTAATTTGATTAATAAATCTATGGGTTATAAACCAAAAAAAATAGTATTTACCGCTATGCCCTCAGGGCCGAAAAATAGAGTAGCAAATATCTCTTTGGCAAAAAAAATATTGGGATGGGTGCCGAAATACACTCTTAAACAAGGAGTGAAAAAAACAGTTGCTTGGTATATTCAAAATAAGGACCCGAAAAAGATAAGACAAAATCTCGATAAACTCCTCATGCACGAGTAAGTGATTATGTCATTCCCGCCCTCCGATTCGGAGGGGGAATCTATATAATTTTATTTCTTATTTTTCTTATTTTCAAAAACAATGGCCACGTTGCAGGAAATCTGTCAATAATTTTTTTAAGTAAGTAGGTTGGACGAGGTTTCTTTTTGTTTATTGCTTCATCAAGTGAATATCCATGGCTCCACCCGCCAGCAAGTCGAATATTCTCAATTGCTTCTTTTCCTTCCCAAACTGATTGAGTACTTCTATATCCATGCGACTGATGGATGGCTAAAACATGCTTTGTAACGTCAATAACAGGATAATGCCCATGAACTGCTTTCCAGATCAGCCATTTATCCCAAAATGTTCTCCCCAAAGCAAATGGCGGAATATCTCTAAACAATCCTTTCGTAAAAATAAAATAGTCAAGCCATGCAGAATTCTTTAGATTTTTTTCATTGCATCTTTCTATCAATACTTTTCTCCAATCTGATTTGAAATGTATTAATTTGTTTATCTGTATTTCATATCTCCTTCCTGAAGCAAGAAATTGTTTGTGTTTCCGAGCTAACTTTGATGCAATACTATCTATATTATTAGTGACAATAATATCACTATTTATGTAAACCATTATCTTGTTTACGGCTTTATTTTGCGCTTTTTCAAATATATCACTCAATAAGGGGGTACTAAAATTATTCTTTTTAATATGGGGAATATGAACCAAGTTATATTTTGTACAAATATCTTTTGCCCTTTTTTCATTTCCCAAGAGGATAATTTGAGGACGCGGATCGATTACGGTTGTCCAACTTTTTATGGCGTTTTCTTGGATGATTGCGAAATTTCCTTCAAATGCTTTGGGGACGAAAAATAAAGTAAGCATGTTTATTTTAAATATGACCCAAGTCGTAGGTACGTTGTGTTATTGGCTTTAAAATCATTCTCATTTAAACATCCCCAACAATCAATGATTATTTTATGAGATTTATTTTTTATATTTTTCCAATCAAACTGGATAAATTCATCCCAGGGAGTTGCAACAATGATAATATCTGAGTTTCCAATACACTCTCCGATTGATTTCGTAAATTGCACATCTGGAATGACTTTTTTGGCGTTTTCCATAGCCGCGGGATCATATATATGAACTTTGTAGCCTTCTGAAATGAACTTCTGTGCTAAGAGAACTCCCTGCGACTCCTCGATCACATCCGTTTCCGGCTTATAGCTTAACCCAAGTATTCCTATTGTTTTGTTTTTATTTGAAATGTGTTTTTTTATAAGTCGAAAAATGTAATCAACCTGTTTGCGGTTAAATGACTGTACCGATTCTGGAATCTCTGCACTTAGATATAATGAAGTGATGAATTCTGCGAGCGCCGCATTATCCCGAGGAAAACAAGGACCTCCAAACCCCAGACCTCCCTTAAGATATTTTATCCCTACTCGACTGTCAGATCCCACGGCGCCATTCACGATCTTAGCATCAGCTTCCGGTACCTGTTCGCATACACGCGCAATCATATTGGCAAAACTAATCTTCATGGTTACATACGTATTAAGAGCTATTTTGGAAATCTCTGCATTGATCCAATTACTTCTGATAATTCGGGGCTTGTTTTTGCAGATTGATATTCTTATTTTTTCAAGCAAATCTCCCGACTCTTTATCTGATTCTCCAATCAGAATTACGTCGGGGTGGGTGAGGTTTTGAACAACATTGCCAAGTGCAATAAATTCAGGACTATAACATAGGCCTATCTCTTTCCCAGTCTTTTTCATTGTGATCTTCTCCAACTCAAAAGCTATTTTCTCCATGGACTGAGGAGATACCGTACTCGTAATTACTATCGTGTGTCTCTTCTTTTTCTTCCCAACGGCTCGCCCTAACTCTTTCAGTACTTGAAAAATATATTTAAGGGTAAACGATCCGTCTCTCTCACTGGGGGTGGGGACGATGATAAAAGTCAGATCAGATTTCGCAATCATATCTTCGTACGAAGTTGGAAAATGAAGGTGCTTTTTACACTTTTTCAATAATTGATTAACGCCTTTTTCATAGAGAGCGCATATGCCCGACTCGAGATCTTCGATGATTGACTTGTTGACATCAAAACAATGGACCTCAAAGCCTGACGAGGCAAAGGCAAGGGCAAAAGGTGTGCCGAGTTTTCCAAGGCCAACCACGGAAATATTTCCTATATTAAGCGCCATATGTGCGGTATCAGTATACCACCAGGCTCTGAATTTTTTTTGTAAGGATATCGGTGCTTTCTCCGGTCACAGAACTCTCAAGTAAGCGGGGTACTAATAATGCAGCTAGGTTAATTTCTAAATCAAAATATGAAGTATATGAATAATATATTTCTTTTTTATCCCCATAAGTATCTATGTTTGGGTGCTGCCAGCTCTCGTCTTTTACTAGGGAAAATTCTTTTGTATTGCCATCTCTCACTTTTTGAAGCAAATAAAAAAAATCTACCGGTTCTCCGTACATACCGGTGTAGGTTGTGTTAAAAAATGCATCCTCCATAACTAACATGTTTTTACCTTTGTGGTTGATTTTCACCAAAGTTAACGCATGGTTCCATCCGTTTAAATTACCGTAGTGATATTCATAAGAACTAAGTCCATAATGTTTATATAGCTTCATGAGCGCATACCCCGCACTTCCACAATCAACGCCTCCTTTATTCTGAGCAAACAGATTAAATATATGGGGCGCCTCCCTGTCTTGAATAAGGTTTTTTACTTTTGCCGCCTCAGAAGACCACGGCATGTGCTCTGCCGCCCACTTACGAAGAATGTTGACTTTTTCCCAATCGCTAATATCCAATCTGTCTATCTTTGGATACTCGATAGAGATTAATTTTTTTAGATATTGTTCTGCGCGTGGCTTTGTGCTTAGTAATAGTATCTTTTGTATGTGTTGTTGTACTATTTTTGGAGAAACTAATAATACTGCTCCCCAAAGCCCAACAATAATCAATACTATGTTGAGCCATATAAAATAGATGGTTTTTCCCATAACATATTCATTTTATCAGTCGCGTTTACACGTGATAATGTTCTTTTGAATTAAATAATGAAACAACTCGTCTGCTAATAATGTGTGGCCTCTTTCATTAAAATGGGTATCATGAGGGAAAAAAGAGTCCTTCGTATAATCATATTCGGTAAATAGGTGGTTTGCGTAGAAGAAATTTCGGTTTTTCCTAATAAGGCCCTGTATAATTGAGTCTTCTTCTTCAGTAATTGACAAGTGTGCATTATTTTTATTATCCAGGCCAAATATAAAAAGTCTCGTGTGGAGGGTGTTTAAAAAATCATCAAGCAAATTTTTTTGAAAATCCAATATTTTTTTCTTTCCATATTTTTTATTAATCGCCTGTGTGGCATTATTTGTCCACCGTGCTAGGTCGGTTAAATTTTCTTTACGGTCTAATTCCTTATATGTCCATTCTTTCTTTGCTTTTTCTCTTTGTATTTTTATTATTGGTTGTGTTTCTTCTGTTATGTCATAAAAATCATCATCTTTTAAAAACCATAGAATGAGATCTGGATTATACTTTTTTCCTCTCTGTCTATATCTTTCAATAGCATATTGGATATCATATCCAGGAACGCCCAAATTAATTATTTCAAACTTATTTATGTTCCTGCATGGCAGTTCTTGATTGAGTTTTTTTTCAAGTAGTTCGACCCAATTATTTTCTGTATTTACATGGGCTCCGAATGTGAACGAATCACCCAGGGTAATTATTCTGTAGACCCCTTGCGGCTTATCGATCGAATAGTCATATCTTTCATTGAAGGTGTCATTATTAATGATGTTGGTAACGGAGAAACCTAACCAATCGGGTTTTTCTAACTGTTTGATGTTTGGCTTAGGTTCATAAAAATATTTTAATCCTCCCAGATTGTTGAAATAAATATCGTCTTTTCTAATTGAGTTAATGGTTGTTACTCCTAATATGTTAATTTTTTTGAAAATATTTATTCCAAGAAGAATTGAAATAGCGATCTCAACAAAGATAAGAACGGGAAAAAGGTTTTTCATGTTTTATAGGCATTACTTGTGTATTTTGAATAACAAATATAATTAAATTATCTATTCTACTCTTGCTACTACATATTCGTTATATCCAAATCGGGGAGTTACTACGTAAAATCCATTACCTAGGGTAATAATTTGCTCTTCCCCAAATATCAACTGGCCGTTCTCTTCTCTAATCTTGATTTTTGCCTTAACAATGATGTATTTTCTCTGCTCTGTTTGTTGTAGGTTAACCATACCTCCATTATCAGGCTTCATTACTTCGTTCGTATCGTTAAGTTGTTTTTCCAGGAGGACAAAAACTGTATCTTTTCCGTCAAAATAGGTGTCCCCTGCCGGAATCGCATCATACTCCCATAAATAAGCATATTTCTTGGTCATATAGACCGTTTTTTCAATATATTTCTCAATAATTGGTTTTTCACTTAATTGCATTATGGTTCCGCTAAACTGAACATTGGGAAATTCAAAGTCTATAGGGGTCCCAACTCCGATAGTCGCTCTTTTGAAATTATATTTCCCCGTTTTCCCCAATTTTGATACGCGAAGTTTGACCGTAACATAGGTATCATACTGTCCGCCTCCCCACCATCTATAATACCTTACTCTCTGTATCTGCGCTATTGGTTGACCTGTCAGGTCAACCTCCTCCTTTGCCTGCTTTATGGCCTCTACAAACCAGGTATTGGGCCTCATGGTATTCGCCCACCACAGTCCTTGCCCTACTTTGACCTTTACATATACATATGTCGGTTTCGAAAGAAAAAGCCTGTATATTGCTACCAATCCAACGATAAGTACGCAAACTAAAAAAATAACAAAAAAGGAACGTTGTTTTGCGAAAGAGAAGACCTCATTCATAATGCCGTGATTATATAAAATATAACAAAAACTTATTGTATAATAATACAATGCCTGTTTACGTTATCAATAGGGACTTTGTCGCTCAAAAACTGGGTGAGGATACCATTATTTTTGATGGTTCAAAATCCATCCTCTATACGCTAAATGAAACGGCAAGCTATGTTTTTCAAAAAATAAAAATAAAACAAAATAACGAAGCAATTGTAAAGATGCTTGCTGAACGATACGGTATGAACGAAAATAAGGTAGGTAAAGATGTGAATAAGCTTATTTCTGATTTAATAAAGAAAAGAATAGTTTTTCCCGGAAAACCCAAAAAATAATCCTGAATACGTGTGGGTGTAAAAAAATTATCATTTTCTTCCAAAATGATTCGGGCGATAGAATGTATAAGTTTATAAATCGAATAACTCCTGCATTCATGCGCGGTTCAGCCTCAGATATATCAGCTTTCGTTAATGAACTTATATATGCTCGAACCAACGGCTCCTTTGGCTTTAACCCTTCAAGAAGTATTTGTGGAATGGGGGTTTTGAAGTATTTGATGAGAAGAATAAATGTGGGATAGATGAAGTTTTGCAACCGATATATTCTTGCCGACTTAATTAGTTGATTGATTAAGTCGGTATTAAACTTTCTTCTTCTGATTACTTTTCTGATTACTTTATCCATAAACTCTAATCGAAATACTCCTCGATAATTATGATGAAAAAAATGAAGAGCAAGATATAATATTAGGTGTTTAGGATCAAGTATTTGAGAAGATTCTCCATTGAAAGTGATTTTTCTTGTTGTTTTTAAGCACTCCTCTGTAAGACGACTAATAAGCTTTTGTGGATATAATGCGTCAAGCCCTCCTAATTGTGTCATCATGAATGCCACTTCAAAGTGTATATCAAACACAATTGGGACCCCTCTTATTATTTTATAATAATTCTGCTTTTTTTCTTTTTCCAACTGAGAGTGGTGGCCGGCCATGAATGAGTCGTTTAGTTTTTTGTATCCAAGTGTTAAAAAAAAATTCTCGGCACAAGAAGAATATTGGATGTTTACGAGTATGTCACAGTCTACATATGTTCTTTTGGGAAGACTGCCATCATAGAAAAGGTAAAGAGGTAATCCTTTTAAAATAACTAGATTAAGGCCGTTTATTTGAAAGGCTCTAATCACTCTTTTTATCTCTTTATGATACAGTGCTGATTGGATCAGTCTTTTAACTTCTTCAGAGCTAGTCATTTTTAACTTCACAATTGATATTCTTGCTTATGATACTCCCATTTAATATGAGGATGCATTATCCGTGACATCCAATAACCCGATAAGATAGCAATTCTTCCTATTTGTTTCCAAAATTGTAATTGAAGCAAAAACCATTTATTTTTATTTAAAAGAAGCTTTTTCTGTTCACGTGATTGAATTTCTTTGTTTCTCACTTCTATTGCCCTCATTAGTTTGGGATTTTTATCATATAAAAACGCAAGTGTCGTGTTTTTCTGGTATGTCAGTAGTTTACTGTAATATATGCTAAGAGAGAGACCAATTCTTATGTTTCTTTCGAAATGTTTTAGCGCTGTCTCTCTTCCATAATGTGTCACAATCATCTCTTCGTCATATTTTATTTGTGTACCAGCTTCCGCAAGCTGAAATGCAAGGTCATAATCATCAAACATATTATACTTTGCGAATTGCTCGTCAAAATGAATTTTGTTTGAAATAAGAACATTCTTTGATATTGCGAAATTTTTTGTGTCAATAAATTGGACAAAGGTGCTTTTTCTTTCTTTATAGCTTGACTCAACATATGCTGTTCTTATTGCAATTTCATCTAGCAGAGAAAATATATTGTTTTGATATCCTCTCACGCTTTTTCCAACTAATGCATGGTGTTGGGGGTTGTTCTTAAAATGCTCAACCATCCTATTTATCCATTGATAATCGGCAGTGCAGTCGTCATCAATAAAAGCTATTATTTCGTTTTTTGCGCTTTCAATTCCTTTATTTCTTACAAAAGAAGTGCCTCTTTTATTACAAGTTGTATATTTGAGAAAAATATTTCTATTATGTCTTTGAAGGTCTACCATAAGGTTTTGTATCTTTGAATTCTTTATGTAGTTGTCAACAACAATAATTTCTTGTGGCACAGTTTTTTGTTTCATTAGAGATAGAATACAATCTCTGAGCATATTTAGCCTGTCATACGTTGGGACAATGACCGATATCGGTGCCCCTTTATCACGAGAGAGTGCTTGTTTGCGTAGGTTTTTCAAAGAAGATCAATTCAACTTTGTTATCATAACAAAAAACATTTTGTATTTTCCATCGCCAAATGGCTCTGTTCCTATCTTAATATTAATCAGGTCTCCCTTGTTTATATCGCCAAGAGAAAGTTTTTCAAGTTTTCCTTTTTTTCCTTCATCTCTTACCACTACCGTCCTCAGGATGTCCTTTTCCCTCAATTCCCACTTTGATTCTTTTTTTTCTAGGAGAATATCTGTTGAAACCCAGTCGGCCTTTCCAGCTAGTCCCTTGTGTTTTATGTCTTTATTTATTGAACCGACTACGCCTTCATATTCGGTAAGTTTATAATAGTAGTCGGGTTTAACAATTAATATTCCCGCTTTTATCTCTCTGTCCGCCTCTGTGCTCGTTAGATTTGTAATATTTCTAATTATTGTTTTTGAATTGAACCTATTTGAAAATAAAAAAAGCAATTCTCCTAAAACTACTACAGAAAAAAATATTCCTACAAATAAAAGAGTTTTATTAAGCTTGTCTTTGTCCATATCTATAGGTTATGAAAAATTCATATGTTTGTCAATATGAGTATGGTCGTTACCATGATTAATAAATTTCATAATTTCACTGGCGGCATTTTGTCCTGCAAGGGTGGGTTTGATGATGCTGTTTACAATTTTTTTTTGTTCTTCGGTAATGCGTTTATTTTTTAAAGCTAATATTATCTGTTTATCAAGCTTACTAATATCTTTGACTCGATAGAATAGATTTCTAAACATAATCTCTGGGCCTAGTCGTGAATTTAACGAGGGACCACGAGTATAATTAATATTAAAATCGAGTGAAATAACGGGCTTTCCTGTGGTTAAAAACTCAAACATTGCGCTGCTTGAATCTGAAATCATGAGGTCTGCTTCGGAAAAAAAAACAGTTATGTCGGCTTCATCTGACACTTGTATATTTGAATCTTTTAGTATTCCACGATAATACCATTCCATATATTCATGTGGCTTAACAATTATCCGATACTGTTTATTCAGTTCAATAATCTTTCCTATCATTTGAGGTAAAGTCCCTATTGCTCCCCAAGTTGGAGCGTAAAGAATTGTTGGTTTTTGATGTTTTTCTACAAATATTTTTTTATTTTTTCTATATGTATCAAGCTTAGGATAACCAACAATTTTAATTTTATTTTTTGGGATTCCCAACTGTCTTAATCGCCAGTAACCATAACGTCCGGATATAAGAAATAGATCAAAAAATTTGTTTCTATCTGAAAAGGTCCAATTCTTATCAATAACCCCATGGTAAACTTGAATTTTCTTTATCTTTTTAATTTCAAGTAGAGATTTAAATGTTTCGCTATACCTTTTGTATATTAGCGTTTCAGGATCAAGGAAATTTGCTGAAACTAATATCTTTGGAAAAAGTATGTGGGGTGAGTATAACACCTTATTTTCCTTTAAATATTTTACAGTGTCATCAGTCAAGGGATAAAGATAGTATGATTTTAAAAAGGGGAGCATATTCTTCACTATCGCATATTGAACCCCTCCATCAAGTACAAACACGGGCGTGTTTGCGAAGAAAGGAGAAAAAACAACCCAGAATATTTTATAAACTTTGCTGATTAAAAAATCGGCGGCCTTGCTTTTCCAATGATTAAAACCGTTTTTCAGAAAGAAAATTGTAGAAAAAAAATTTGATAAACTGCGTATCATATTACCTGTTGCCATCAAATATATGTTTTGCGCGGAGATAGTCTTTGTAAGTGTCAATCTCAATAAAACGCGCCTGTTTAAATAATATTGTTTTCAGCCTCGAACCATAGATTTCTATGCTTTTTTCGACTGCATATTCGTAGAATTCATTTCTATTATTAGTGATAAGCTGGGGAATAAGTACCTTTAATTGTTTAACATATTTTTCTGATAAATATGATATCCCTGTAAATTCACCCTTACACACCTCTAATTCAATTTTTTTTGATATTTTTTTTATCATTCCCTTTTTGCTTAGTAATACTCTTACTGCTTCTTGGTCCGCCTCACCCTCCTTTATGATGAATATTGACGTTGTTTTATCTCTTTTGATTTGCTCCATAAGCTCTTTAATTGGATTAATATCCATAACTATGTCCCCATTTATAAGGATGACGTTCTTTTTTATTTTTGGTAGAGAAAGATATAATGAAAACAATGTCCCCGTAGATGAAAAGTGAGGATTTGTTTTAAAAAATGTTTTAATATTGTATTTCTTACTGAGGCAAACAAGTTTCTGTTGAATTATCTTCTTTTTATAGCCAATACAGAATGTGAACCTCTTCAATCCAAACGATGATAGTTGTTCAATTTGTCTTTCTAATACTGTGGTTCCCTGCACTGTGAGTAAACACTTGGGGAAAATGTTCGTTATGGGCTGTAGCCTTCTCCCTCTTCCTGCGTCCAATATGAGAACATCTATGTTGTCTCGTTTCATTAGCACATTATATAAATACTTTGTAATTAGTGTTTATCATTTATCAAGATTATCTAATATTTTCTTGTTATCAAAATAATAGTCATACCATAAAAAGAAAAAAATGATTAGTGGTGTGAGGTTGTTTGTTTCAGGGTGGCGGTTTGTTTGATTAACAAATTTATTGAGTTGATAGTAAATATAGGGTCTTGAAAATAGATCCGTATTGGTGAGTAGATTGCAGTTTAATATCTTCTTAATAATTTTTTTCTTCTTGAATAACAGGTGCATAGGAAAGGTTAGTCCCGATTTTTTCCTATTGATAAAGTGGGAGGGAAAAATACTCCCCGCAATTTTTTTTAAAATGTATTTTGTTTTATTATTTTTTAGTTTTTCTTTTACAGGAATGGCTAGGGCAAGATGCATCAGTTTTTGGTGTAAGAAAGGTAGTCTGTTTTCTACATGAAAGCTCGATGAAAGACGGTCAATAATGGTTAATGGCTGTCTAAACTTAAACAATATCTCCCCGACTAAAAATTGATTTAATTTATCGTATTGGGAATATTTCATTAATTGTCGTGAAATAACTTTCTCTGTTGGTATTTTTTTTTGGAGAAAAGCATTTGTGAAAAGTAGTTGTTTCTGTTGATCGTTAAAGTAGAAGTGGTTGCTATAGAAAGGATGAAGTCCTTGAAGTAGATTGTTTTTAACTGACAGTAGGGGACCTTTTTGAAAAAATTCATCAAATACACTTATAAAGTGTAGTGGATCCTTGCTACGAAACATGTCATTAAGTAGTAGATAATAGTCATACCCAAAAAATAGTTCGTCTGCTCCATCCCCTGAAAGCACTACTCGAATATCGTGTTTGTTTGCAGTGCTGTATATGGTATGAAGCGAAAACATAGAAGGATGAAAGACAAAATCATCTATTCTGCCAATAATATCCTTAAGGAATTTACCTGTTTTTGTTTTTTTTGGCTTGCACGAAATATTTTTTGTTTTAATTATTTCATTTACCATGTCAATATATCTTTCCTCCGATTGACCGCCCTTAAGCCTTGAAGAGTCAAAGGAGATGCTGAGAAGGTCTTTCCTTTGAGATTTGGCCAAGTAGCCAACAAGGCTCGAATCTATGCCACCACTCATTGATATTGTGATTTTTGTATTACTCTTCGATCTTGCAATAATAGAGTCTTGAATTAGGTTTAAAACCTGCAATTTGGGTGATTTTGCATAAGCTCCCATACTCTTAACAAGTGGTGCATGGGCATGAATAGAGTGCTTATTTTGGATATAACAAAGATGGGTTCCTGGTTCTAGCTTGTATATATTATCAAAAAGTGTATCTTTTGTTAAACAGGAACCTAAGGTGAATGCATGATATAGGGCTTCTTTGTTAAATGATTTTTTCACAATTGGATGAGCCAAAATGCCTGTTGTTTGAGAAGAAAAAATAAATACATTATTATCTTGATAATAGTAAAACGGTTTAATTGCCAGATGATCTACTCCTGCCAGCAGTGTGTTCATTTTTGAATCGTATAGCGCAATTGCATATTCCCCATCAATTTTGTCAAACAATCCCTCACCAAATTCCTGATAAAGTGGAATGAGAACCTCTGCGTCAGACTCTGTTTTAAATGCATAAGAGCGACCATATCTCCTTCTTAATTGTCCATAATTATATATTTCACCGTTCATGATTACAGATATGCCCTTGTAGGAAATTGGCTGAATTGAATTCTGGATTGTTCCTTTAATTGCAAGTAAAGTATGGCCAAAAACGCACCTCTTTCCAACAATTTTATATTGTTGATGATCTGGGCCTCTGTTTAGAAGCGCTGAATTCATTTTTTTTATACTTTCTATCTCTGTCCTCGCATGGAGGCAATGAATTCCGTTTATTCCGCACATAGTGTCTGATTAAGTTTTAACCGCAATTAATTTGACTAAAAATCTCCTCCCACGAAATACATTTTTGACAAACAGTACTGCAAGTAGGGGCAACAACTTCATAAGGTATGAGTAGATGAGTAGATAAAAATTGACTATTTTAGCACCAAGGTTGTCCAGATGAATAGTTCCGTGGATTCCTTGTAATTTAATCACTTTGCCGATAATTTGGCTATTGCTTATTGGCCTGTCACTTACAATTGAGTTGTCCCCCTTGGTTATATATAGTCCTCTCTTCTTTCCAATAATGCGATGACTTATTAATATTTTTTTATCATAAAAAACGACGATATCATTGATGTAAATTTTGTGTTTTGTTTTACATATATAGATCAAGTCGCCACTACGAATAAGGGGATTCATGCTTGTTCCCCTACCCATTCCAATGCAATAGTTTTGAGTTGGATTTTTAGATTTCCTCATGTGAATCATTGTATGATAACATATAGGTTTATGTTTCAATTGCAGTTATATTGTGCAGATGTTTTGTGTCGTATCTTAATTGAAGAACGCGTTCTTTATGAGTACTTTATTGAACGCTATGTGCTTGCTGATGATAATATTCAAGCTCCTTACTTGTTATTAACAATAAAACACACGGAGCAAGAGGTTCTTTTTGAAATTAAAAAGCCCTTCCCGTTTTTGATAACTTTGTCTAAAGAAAGGTTGTCCCACCCAGGAAATATTAATTATATTGTTAGGTCCATAATCTCGTTCTGCTGTTTAAGCAAAAATATTTTATGCCTTCACGCCTCATCTTGCATATCAAACTCTGGGGGATATGTTTTTACCGGCCCGTCGGGCTTTGGAAAAACAACAATCGTAAAAAAATTCGAAGAAGAGGATGTCTACAGCAATGACACAGCAATTATAAAAAAGAAAGGTGCGGCTTTTTTATTGTTTTCATCGCCTTTTGATAAAAAACATTTGGGTGGTTTTGAAAAAAAACCCATTTCGATTAGGGGCGTTTTTCTTCTTCAAAAATCAAAAAAAAATATAGTAAAAAACGTGTCCGTTTCCAAAGGAATTGAATATCTATTTGGTAACTTTACTGATAAATTACTATTAACTCATCATTGGCTGAAGAACAGAGACATAATGGTGTCACAGGAAGAAAAAAGAAGCTTCTTGATCGTTTCATTAGCGACCTATTGCCCTGTTAAGATACTGTTTTTTGATAAGGAAGCCGCTGTGCTACTGCTTAATAAAACCATCCTTAAGACAAAGTTCTAGGAATAGACGCAGGTCATTTTCTAGTATAGAGACTTTTTCGCCTGGATACTCCTTTCTCATTGACACTAGTAGTGAGGCGAGGGATGTATTCCTTTTTTGAAGAGTCCTCCAAATTATTAAAGAGCTTGCCATAAATTCTTTAATTTTAAGGTTAAATTTATTATAGACAACAACCTTCTCGCCATAATCCTTCCATTTAATATGGGGCGGAATACTTATAGACTTGTCTATCTGTAGATAAGTGTTTTTTTTCGTATTTATTAGTGAGTATTTTGCGAATATTCGCCGTAATCTGTATTTAATTTTTTCTGCTGTTGTCAATAATGAAAAAATCTTTTGGTAGTTTGTGTTGTCGATTAATCCTGTTTCTGCAAAGATTCGTTTTCTTGTTCGACAGTTTGGGCATTGCCCGCAATGTATTGCCCGCTGGCTAACACAGCTCCATGTTTTGTGAATTGGGATATTGTCAATAACGGCTCGGGAGACCAGATCGTGCTTACGATAGTAAAAATTCCCTTCTTTTTCGAGTGGACCAATAAATTGAATAGAATAATCTCCAAGCACTGAACAAAGTGCTACATTGATACTCCTTAAGACTGCTCTTGTTGATTCTCTAAGGCTAATAGAGTCGCTTGGTGTTATGCCTACAATAACTGTATTAATTTTTACCCCTAATGCGTATTTGAGATGCAATAGATACTCATAGCCTAGTGCGGCATAATAAAATAATCGTGCGGGGTTTGTAGGAAGAACAACGGGTTGAGCGTCATTAGGTTTTTGTAGATTTACGTTTGAAAAAATAAGATTTTCATCATTGAATATGCTTTTTCTACTAATGTTTTGAAACGAAAAAAACACTTGACCAGATAGATAGTAATGTGAATGAAAATGTGATGAAAATAGTTTTTTAAACAGTTTTGAAAAAAATTCAATACTCTTTTTTTCACTTGCCGTATGGGATGAGCCATCATCAACATAGAGTGGATATACATGAAGTTTGTATTTTTTGAGAAGAAGATACCACAGGCTTACCGAATCAAGTCCCCCCGATAGAAAAAGGATTACGCTTTTGTTTTTCTTTGGTAACCTGAATTCGTATCCCCTCTTTCGAGTGAAGATTGCTCCTTGTTTACGAACTAAAAACTCATCTTCAAAGTAGTGTTCTTGCAACATATGTTAAGTCGTGTAATATGATATCACATTAGGGGGTTGTCTCAAGAGTTTGGTGTTTATATGATCCCATATTTATTATGATGCGTATTATTAGGGGGTTGCTTGTCCTCATAACAATAATTGTCATTGTTTCAATTCTCGACCGACTTCTTATCAAAAAATATGGAAACAAGAAAAAAATTCGCTTCTGGACTGAGGTTAATGAATATATCCTCGATAAGGACCTAATATATGGTGGTGCTATTAGTAAGTATTCTCGATTTGTTTCTAAAGAATTCATAGAAAATGTGACCACTAATTCTTTAGGGTATCGGGACCATGAGTTTGGTAAAAAAAGCACTGATACATACCGAATTCTTACAGTTGGGGACTCATTTACTTTTGGCCATGGGATTGAGAATAATAACGAAACATACCCAAAAAAACTGGAAAAATATCTAAATATGAAGGGTAAAAAAGTTGAGGTTTTCAACGTCGCGGTTAGGGGTTATTCTCCCGACCAAGAGTATCGGCAGATAGTTAATAAATTGCTATTTCTTGAACCAGATATGATTATTTGGAATTTTAGCGATCTGGGTGACCTACACAATACAGTTGCCCACAATGGTGATTGGCCAACTCCCTCTTTGTATGATGTTGGCTTTTCTCGTTTAATACCGCTTGATGCGCGTGCTAATTGGCTGTATGTTGGAAGATATATCAAAGAACGATTACCGACATTCATGCGCGATAGTAATCTTATAAATTTTTGTATTTACTATGCTTCTCAAACTCATTTATTTACAAGAAAGCCTAATATTCCCGATGACGCGCTTACGGATTGGGCTGTCCGAAAATTAAATCTTCAAATTGAAGATGTCAAAAAAAGGACAGATAAACGTAACATAATATTAATTATTGCCGTGATACCCTATCCTTATAAGTTTTCTCCTTCGATTGCAAATTCAAAGGATGATGATGTTTTTGCAAATTTTTTTTCTGGCTTAAGAAAAAGAGAGATAATGGTAATTAGCATTCAAGATGTCATCATGAGTAAAGGGGTTAAACCAAGAGATTTGTATTATGCCGTTGACTACCACCCAAATAGATTGGGTACCAGTATGTTTGCTAATGTCGTCGGGGAAGCAGTATTTGAAAAAGTTCGTTAGTGAGGGTAAATTATTACTTGTATGTGTCTGTCATCCATCCTATACTTAGGTAGCGAAAATGAAAAGCGCTCAGTATTGTATTTCAAAGAGGCTTGTGGTTTATTCAGTCACCATCCTATTTGTCTTTGGGATAATTATCCTACTGAGCAACTCTCTTCTTACAAAGAAGCAACAGGTCAACTCACGTGCTTCAACTGTGTCGGGACAGTCAGTCACCATAAGTACGCTTGAAGAGGTAATAAATAACATGCGGGATAAATGGGAATATGTTTCGGACGATGACAAGGAAAATATAATGAGGTTGGCAAGGGGCGAAGGAATAGATTGTCCCTCAAGTGATTGGGGTGAGTATTTTACTTGTCTTTTGGGTAAGCAATTCGGAGAAGGTGCTATTATTCAACGATATGCAACTTTTCAAAGGCTTGAGTTAACTATTGGCCTTTCTCCTCTAGACTCCGATAAAAAGGATTTATTTATTCCTTGGATAAAATTTAATGGGGCGGCAGAATATGCAGATCAGACTCAAATGCCATTAGTCGCCAAAACATTAAAACACTTCCTTTACGGAAATGGAGAAACATTAAATATTTCAGAAGATTTTAAAGGAGCACTTTTAAATCAAAATAATAAGTATGTGGTGCAATCACAGAATAGAAATATTTCCTATCTTGTTGGTGATATGATTAACAGAACCTTGGCATATCAGACAAATGTAAATATTAATAATATCGAACAAAGACCATATAGTTTAACCAGCGGCGTCGTTCCCATGGCAGATGCATTAAGAAATAATAAGCCGTTACATATTAAAATCGAGTTGGTTGTCCGGGCAAATCCCGACGAGGAAGATTTAATAAATAGTCTCAACCAGTTTACCATGTATGTTGAAGGGGATCTTGTAAGCAGTATTAAAAAACAGGGGGGCATTAAGAAAAACTATGGTGGAATTTATTACGAGGTTGTTTTAACTAACCCGAAGGTTTCGCTGTATGACAGATATGACTGGAGGGGCGGTACAAGTTTTGGAGCACAAGGAGACCTGTATACTCTCTCAAATAATCTTCTCAAGGAGTTTGGAGTTGAAGACCCTGAGACCACAATTAAGAGGATGGTGGGAGATGTTGGTTATAATAGTCTGAGACAATCAGTCGTAAGGATTGCTGATGATGATGGGGCACGGTTAGTGAAATATAAATTCGGAAAAGAATTTGACATCGTAGGTTTGGTCGATGTGGGAAATAAACTCCAGTTCAATGTCTCAGAAGAAACCCTCATAAGAGCGGAGGGCGGAAACAACCCTTAGTGTTCAGAAAAGTATTGACAATAATTTTATCTGTTGTTATAGTGTAAATGGTTTCGTCTTGTTAATTTGATACTAGCACATGTGGTCAATACAAAAAAGAATATTGGTACTAAAAAAAAGACTAATAAGTATGTTTCTCCCTGTAAAATATATGTTCGAAAGAACATTCATTTGAAATACCGTCTTGAGTATGACTTATTGGCAGATGTGTGGTAATATGAAAAAAACTATTCGAAGAAAAAAAGAAAAAAGGAATTATCAACCTCCTCGGATTTCTGTGACAAGAATAAATACGAGTATATGGGGTGGTGGCGATCCTTATTAATAGTTTTAAAGAGTCCGATGAAAAAAGAAAAAAAAGTGGGGCTTAAACAAAAAAAATCAATGGGTAGGGCTTACAAAACTCCGCAAATCTCTACACAAAGAATAAACACAAGTATCTGGGGTGGCGGATATGCATACTAATTCTAAATTGAATGAACTTTTTGTGAAAGCTTCTCCCAATGTGTTGATAACCAACCACTGTAATCAAAGCTGTCCTTCTTGTTTTGCTAAAAACATAATGAAAGACAAGAGCGTATCGCAGGAAATGAGTATTCCAGATCTAAAGATTCTCATAAAAAAACTCCGTGGTTATGGGGTAGGGTTTATAAAAATTTTTGGTGGTGAACCGACCCTCCATTCAAAACTTGAAGAAGTAATCCGGCTTTGTCTGGCAAATTTTTCTTATATTCAATTATTTACCAATGGTATTTTTTCAAAAGAAGTCAAAGAATTACTTATAAAGTATTGTGCTCGGATAAGATTTACTTTTAATATGCTAACTCCGATGGTTTTATATAACAAGAAAATAAGAAACGAGTTTATTCAACAGGCTTTGTTTTTCTCAAGACAAACAAAAATTACCCTTTCATTCACTCTGTTACAAACCTTTGATATAGCTAATATTGTCAATATGTTTGCTGAAGTGATACCTCACGCTTATGAAGTCCGAATAGGTGCTTCAAATCCTTTAAAAGGAGGCATTAATTATTACACCACAGGGCAATATCGAAGCTTGGGGAGTAAGGTAATGGAGTTTATTCATGCGATTAGAATGAAAAATAATAAATTGAATGTTTTCCTTGATTGTGGATATGTAAGGTGTATGTTTAGCAACTCTCAGGTTGATGAGTTGACAAGGTTGGGAGCTAATAAAGAAAGCTGGGGGTGCCCGGTCGGAACATTTGATATTCAAACAAACCTTAAAGCCATTTCTTGCTATCCCCTGTCAAATGATAAGGTCGTAGACATAAAAAAGAAAGACTATTGGAGTAAGCTTATCTTTCATCAATTATCTTTACAAAAAGAGCATTTACCGTCAATGTGTAAGACCTGTCCTCATCATGGGTATGAAAAAGATAAGTGCACTGGCCCCTGTATTGCTTTTGGTATGAATTTAAAAGAACGTGCTCCTGGACAAGCACTTGGTAATAGTATTCATTAAATCATGACCGATAGCATGGCCTCGTTTATCTTTCCGCCCTGTATTTATATAAAATAAGTGCGTGTTTGCTCAGGTATTTTAAGTCTCCTAGGATAGAAATGGGCTCCATAACCTTATATACGCAACTAATACGTATCAAGCTCTATTGCTCTTGACAAAATTTTACCTACTAGTATAATTGACCTAAAGATTTGTATAGTTATTTACTATATACTAAAAGACCATGACTAATAAAAATATGCTGACCCGAAGAGAGTTTCTTAACGCTTCCTGGAAAACAGCGTTTGGGGCACTTGCTCTTGCCCTTCGGAGCCCTTTTCCACCTGGAAAAACACCTGATGCGGATCCTGTGAAAGAAAATCCTTTTTTAAAACTTAGACCTTATGTTTCTAGTAATGCTGAAAGTGTGATTATTGCTCAGCCTGGTGATGGCGTAATTGATAGAGTTATATCACCACCTCCATACATTCAAGGTTTGTTGGATCGTAAACTAAAAGTTACTGAGTTACCGATAATGACCCTTCCAGGCGGAAAGTCTGATGGAGGAAGACAGTGTTTATTGACCTATGATGATGGAACAACTGATGTGAGGGTTGAAACTTTGAAGGTTGGAACAGTAGACGGTTTGTCAATGGATATAAATAACCCACAAGACACAATACTCGCAGACGACCAGTTCGCTGACACGTCAAGCTTAAGAGCGGTAAAAGATATGAGAACTGGAGCATTATTTGTACTACAGGGAAATACTATTCTAAGAACTGTGTCTCCCTCAGTTGGAGCCGAAGATGAAGAAAAATATCAGGTACACGTTGCTCGCCACGCTTTAGGAAATGGAAAGTCAGATTTTGTACGATCAGTTACGTTGTTAGCGGGTGGCCAATATGTATCTCAATCACCTACACGTAATTCGACTGTGATTATATAGTGGGTTTACCCCCCTCTCAAAACCTGCCAGTGGACAAGTAGGCCCTACTCTATTATTTGTTTAAAAGCTCCATTAAATTGTCCTGATCAACACACTCATACTTAGCATTTGTGTGCTCTTTCAAGAAACTACTATTAAATTCATCATTATTCTTGCATTGCCATTTTACCTCATATCCGTGTAATACTCCCCCCGCCTCCTCAACAAAATCAACCTCTTTTCCTGCATATGTTCTCCAGAAATAATAATTTGGGTGAAAGTTAGCACAGGCATTTGTTTTCAACCGCTCCATAACAACAAAATTTTCCCAAATTTGCCCGCGGTCGTTACGAATATCCAATGTATTAAAATTGCGTATAAGACTGTTTCTTATTCCCAAGTCATAAAAATATATTTTTCTTGATTTTCCAATTTCCATACGAGGGTTTCTTCTTATTGCGGGTAACCTCAATACCACATAGTTTTTTTCTAGCAGATCAATGTATCGTACTACTGTTTTTTGATCTATACCAACTAAGTTGGCTAATTCTGTGTAGGAAACTTCTTGTCCTATTTGTAAAGCGAGTGCTGTCACCAGTTTGCGTAGTGGTTCAGGGTTGCGAACCTGTTGATATTCTAAAGCATCTTTATATAGGTAGTCGTTGGTTAATTCGTTCAGATACTCCTCTTTTTCGTGTTCTTTCTCTATCATTATAACGTTGGGATAGGATCCATATCTGAGAATAGTCTCAAAATAACCCTTCATTGACATGTTTGAGGCATTCCAATGAGTTTGTAGTTCTTTTAAACTTAAAGGAAATAGGGTAAATGTTTTTTTCCGCCCCGTGAGGGGTTCATTGATTTCGTTAGATAAATCGAGACTTGAAGAGCCGGACACAATAAAGTGTTTATCAGGAAATGAATCAACCGCTAGTTTTAATGTTATCCCGATATTTTTAATTCTCTGAGCCTCATCAATGACTATGGTCGAGTAGGGGGAAAAAAGTAAATGGAGCTGGCCTTGTGTTGCGTCCGTAAGTTGTCCTCGAGTGAGTGGATCGTCACAATTAAAATATTGCACGGCCTTATTTTGAAGGTCAACAACTTCTTTGATAATGGTTGTTTTTCCGACCCGTCTTGGCCCCAATAATACAAGTATTCGGCCGGGCGAAATAGCCTCTTTGATGCTTTTTGATAATGATCGTTGAATATTCATAAGTTAAGTATAGTATACTCCCTCAATTTTGTCAAATTACAGGATTATATTCCTGTATTTAGAGCATATTCACTCCCTCCTCTCAAAACCAGCCTGCCGGCAGGCAAGTACGCCTATAATTACTGATTCCTCTCAAAATACGCCTTAAGAATATCCCTCGCAATAGGTCCAGCAATATCCGACCCCTGACCGCCTTCTTCGACTAAGACCGTGAGCATGATTTCAGGATTTTCAAACGGGGCAAACGCGGTGAACCACGCGTGGGGTATGCCGGACTTGCCGTGGGACTCTGCCGTGCCGGTTTTGCAACCCGTAGAAATTTTTGTTTTTATACCCGCACTGTTTGAGGCGGTGAAGTCAAACAGAGGCCAACCCGTCCCCCCCGTGCTACACGCTTGCTTCATACCCTCATGAATGACACCGAATGTCTTGGGGGAGATGTCTAATTTTTTACATTTTGGTTCCTCATTTTTGAGAAGAGCGGGCTGACAAAGATTTCCCCCATTGGCAAATGGTAAAACGCCTCGTGCAATTTGTAGGGGGGAAAGAAGGGTGTATCCTTGGCCAATGGCGGTATTGTAGGTATCCCCTAAATACCAACGCTCTTTCAATGCTTCGCTTTTCCAAAACGGAGAAGGGATGAGTCCCTCAGCCTCATCAAATCCGATATTCGTCTTTTCACTCAACCCAAACACACTCGCCCACTTTTTCATCCCCTCAGGCCCAAGCGCCTCTCCTGCTTTATAGAAATAAATATCGTTGGACCTGCGTATTGCCTTCACCATGTCTACCGGTCCTTCCGTCTTCCCATATTGCAAAAAATACCAATTGCCGAAAGAGAGAGGACCCGCTTTGATACTGCCGTTATCCTCGATAATCGTGTCCTCCGTCATCTTTTTCTCCTCCAAGACCCCACTCGCCACAAACACCTTAAAAAGCGAGCCGGGAGGGTATGTTGCTTCAGTTATGCGATTGAAAAGGGGCTTTGTGGGATCGGTAAAATAGTCTTCCACTTTCATATCCCCGTCTTCAAATTTCTGAGGATCAAAAGAAGGGGTGGATGCAAAGACAAGCACCTCGCCTGTTGAAGGCTTCAACCCGATGACCGCGGCCTTCTTCGTCTTGATTATCTCGTAGGCTTTATTTTGAAGATCGTGGTCAATTGCAAGCTGTATGGTGTCGCCGTCCTTGGGGGGAATGATGGTAAGCGTTTTTAAATAGTTCCCATGCGCATCAACCTCGATGAGTTTTTTGCCCGCACTCCCCCGGAGTTCGCACTCATAAGCTTTTTCGATGCCTTTTTTCCCCACTTTGTCACCGGGGATTAATTTGTTGATGCAGTTGTCGTTTTTGATATCTTGCGCATCCGCACTTTGCCGGTAGCCGAGAAGGTGCGCCGTCTCCTCACGCGCAAGATAGGTGCGGGGGGACACGATTCTTTCTTTTTTTGTTTCCACGTCCCCTTTTTTGTTTTCAACCAACACAAATCCTTTGCGGTCTCGTATCGTTCCCCGCATGGGCTCAATCACAATTTCCCTTATCCGGTTTTCCTCGGAAAGACGTCGGTAATAGGTCCCCTTCACTATAGTCAATTGAAATAATCGGAGGAGAAGGATGAGAAACGAAAGTGCGACGAGGATAATAAACAGGTAGAGCAGTACGACATGGTGGAGACGCGGACGCGTACCAAAATGGGTGTCGCCCAGATCGACACGATGGAAAACAGGAATATGTTTTGGAAACAGTCGTTTCATTTTTTTGCTCTTTTGATTATAATGAAAATATGTATAAAATTGTTCTTATCCGCCACGGCGTAACCTCTTGGGCTACTCGTTTTACCGGATGGACGGATGTCGATGTGATGCCTGAGGGAATTGAAGAAACGAAAAAGTATGGAAAAAGATTAAAAGAAATGGGGTACTCGTTTGACCTCGCCTACACCTCTTACTTGAAGCGAGCTATTCGTACTTTGTGGGCCGTCCTTGACGAAATGGATCTGTTGTGGATTCCTCTGATAAAAGATTGGCATATGAATGAGCGCCATTATGGAGCACTCCAGGGCCTCAACAAAGCAGAGGTTGCCCAAAAATACGGGGAGGAACAAGTAAATGTGTGGAGAAGAAGTTATGATGTGTCACCACCCAAACTTGAACTCTCTGATCCCCGCCATCCATCAAACGATGTAAAATATCGGAACATTGACCCTGCCATTCTTCCCACTGGTGAATCGTTGAAAGATACAATTGAAAGATTTCTTCCTTATTGGAAAGACACCGTCGAACCGGAGATAAAAAAACGCAAAAACATCGTCGTTTCATTACATAGTAACACTCTTCGGGCGCTTATTATGTATTTGGATAATTTGAATAAAGAGGAGATTATGAAGGTGAATGTCCCCTACTGCATTCCTCTTGTTTACGAATTGGGAGAAGACTTAAAAGCAAAGAAACATTATTACCTGGCCCCAGATGAAGAAGTTGCCCGGGTTATTGAAGGTATCAAAAATCAGACAAAAAAATAATGAAAATTATTCCTTCTCTCGTTGAACAAACCCCTGAAGACCTTTTTGCCGTTATTCGAAAACTTTCTCCCTATTATCAACAGTTCCAAGTAGATATTGAAGATGGAATATTTATCACCAATAAAACACTCTCTGTTTCTGATATGCAAACATATTTATTAAATAATGATCCCCCGGAAAATCTCGTCTATGATTTTCATCTCATGGTAAAAGACTATGAAAAAGAAATTGAGATAATTAATACCCTGAAGAACACAATCACTATTCATTCAATTTTAGTTCACGCTTCATTGCGCCCGGATTATCAAATGCTATGCAAAAAATACCCCACTTTTGTTTTTGGATTAGTGATAAACCCAGGAGAAGATGTTGAGTTCACCGCAAAACAATATGATTTAAGTACAGTTTCTATTATTCAAATAATGACTGTAACACCTGGCCCTCAGGGACAGCCTTTTATACCTGAAGCGTTACAAAAAATAGAACAGCTCCGAATGGCGGGTTTTCGTAATCAAATTTATCTTGACGGGGCAATAAACGAAAAGACCTTGCCCATCATCACCGCTCTCAAATATAAGCCGGATGTTTTATGCCCGGGGAGTTATTTGGCGAGGACGGATGAGTTGGAAAAACACGTAGATTATTTAAAAATAAACGCATTGTAGTGGTGTCATTTATGACACCATAATTTACTCTGGAAAATTAAGGTGCGATGAATCGCACCACTACACGAGTCAAGGAATAAACATCATAAGAAGATCGGGCTTTTGCAACAGCGCAGTTAAATCCTCCCACCCCAACCTTCCATCATTATTAAAATCAAGCGGTAATAACGGTCTAAAAGCAACTTTATTCTTGTCTTTTTTAAACGTAATGTGTGCCTGCCTTGGCAAATAATTAGGCTTTAATGCAACTATTCGATACGTTTGCCCGATTACAATATTTTGAACCTCCTCTACAACCCCCCGGCTTTTTTCTATCTGTACCCCTTCTTTTTTATAGATAAGTCCTTCTTTGTCATCATATATTTGTATCTCCATATCGTGACTGTTTGATATAAATTTGGGGAATAAAGAAGCCTCAAACTCAATCTTTGGAAGAGGGAGGATTGAAAACTTCCAGGGTTTTGTTTCGGCAATAATTTCGTTGTTTTTCTTTAGCCCTATTTTTACCGCATGCTCTCCTTCGGCTGTTTTATTTGTCTTAATGAATATAGACGCCTCCGTCTCCCGATTCGGCTCTCCGTCTTTGAGGTCTGAAAAAAAATATTCAAAGGGTACCGGCTGGTTGCTAATAGCTGATAGCTGATAGCCGTCCTTTACATCCCATACTGCTTGGCCGGTATTTTTTAAATTAATGATAAAGTGATAATTAGAATTCGCCACAATTTCCGCAGGAAAGGATTGCTCAATGGCTCCTTTTTCAATAATTTGCGGCTCCCCTTTTTGTTTGATGATCTCCTTAACCCTATCGTATTGAGGATAAAAGCTTTCTTCCCCGGGGTATTTCCAAGAAAATCCCAGGAAAGGCTCAGACTGATAATTAAAGACGAACGGGGTCACGGCAACCACTCGATTATCTGGACCCCAGACGTTTTCTAGGGCAATTTGAAAATTGTCCGCGGTGTATCTGTTATTTTTCCACCCTGTTTCAGTTATAAAAACGGGTAATTCTTTTGAAATGCCTAGATTTTTTAATAATGAAAGCTCCCATTCATATCCGCGGATACTCTTCCGTCCCGTGTCCCAGGGGCTTCCTGAAAATCCAGGATTTGGATAGCTGTGTGATACCCATCCGTCGACATAATTTGAAATGAGAAATTTAAAATTTGAAATCTGTCCAATAAATAGCTCTTCGTCTTCGTATGTTGTGGGATAATGGGGGGCTGACGCGTCAAGTCCTGCCAGCATCACAAAATAGTCATTATTTTTTTCCTTGAGTTTTTGTGCAAAGACACTTGCAACTTTTCCATAACTTTCCGGATCAACTTCACCCCCCCACTCGGTTGCATGGTTGGGTTCGTTGAAAAGTACAATGTATCTTTTCTTTATCACCCAGTTTAAAGAGTCTAAAAATGCTACCCATGTATCCGCGTCTTTTTCCTCGGGGCGCCTCCAGTTCTCTCCTTCCGGTTGAGTTGCAAGACGAATGATGGGAATGAGATGATTTTTGCGAAGCTCATCAAATATCCCCTGCCATTTTTTTATATCCCGGTCGTTTTCCTGGATGACTAATGTAGCATATCCATAATCCCCGCCTTGCGAATTTATCATTTCTGCCGCATTTTTTATATCAAGATTGGTGGGTTGAAGAAGGGAAATACCAAATTTATTATTTCCCCTTTCCGGCGCGGCAAAAACCACCCTTGAGAAAAGAAGAAAGATAATTAGTAAGAATAAAATTCGCTTCATTATTATGAAAAAAGGCGCGGATAAATATGTCGGGCTTGCCCGACGAAGCCCTCCGATTTGGAGGGCGAAGTCGGGACGGCGAGACTTGAACTCGCGACCTTGCGACCTCAGAACAATTGCAAAGCAATTTTCTGAGCAAGCCTTTACACTGGAAATTTGGTCGGGGTGGCGAGACTTGAACTCGCGACCTTGCGACCCCCAGCCGCACGTTCTAGCCATCTGAACTACACCCCGACAAAATTTCCCTGTGCCAGCCGCACGTTCCTCGCACCGTAAAAATCAGCTATTTTTACGGTGTAAACCATCTGAACTACGTCCCGATCCTCATAATTATACCCTACTCCAACCTTCTCTTTAAGGTAAATTCTTTATTATTACTTTTTATTTTTTTGTTATACTACCCTATGGAATATTTGACTCTTTCCTGGCGGAGCCTTCATACGACCATTTATCATCTTTCTGAAAAAATAAAAAAAGCAAATCAACACTATGACCTTATCGTGGCCGTTGCAAGGGGAGGGCTTACCGTATCACATATTCTTTCTGATTTTATCAATCTTCATATCACCACCTTTACCGTCTCCACTTACAAAGACTTCAAACAACAAACCATTCCCGAAATCACCCTGAGGTTGGGAGACAAACTTCACAATAAATCAATCTTACTCGTCGATGACGTATCTGATCACGGCAAAACATTTAAGCGAGGTATTGAATACCTCAAAGAGCTTGGAGCAGAAAAAATTACGACAGCTTCTCCTTACATCAAAACTTGGACAAAACATGTGCCGGATTTCTATATGAAGGCAACAGACAAATGGATTATATTCCCCTTTGATATGAAGGAGTCCGTTGGGATACTGAGTAAAAATTACGCAAAAGAAGGAATGAGTTCGTCACAAATCAAAAGAAAGCTCGTGCAGATTAAAATTCCAAAATATTTTGTGGAAAAATTCGTGAAATAATTTTATTTATCTTATGTTCACTGATCAACAATCTTTTGAAATAGTAGTAAAACACATTAAAAAATTTCCTGAGACTCTTGTTGTTTTGGGTTCCGGTTGGAGCAAGGTACTGGATGGTGCAAAAATTGAAAAGGAAATAGGGTATAAAGAGCTTTTTGGCGTAAGTGCAACGGTACCGGGCCATGAGGGAAGACTGGTCATTGCAAAAATAAAAGGAAAACGGGTTGCATTTATGGCGGGTCGCTTTCACACTTATGAGGGGTATACCAGTCGCCAGGCAACCACACCGATCCGAGTATTTGCTAAAGCAGGTATGAAAAAGCTTGTGCTCACGGCCGCATGTGGAGCCCTAAATGAAAAATTCAAAGTAGGTGACTTTGTCATCTTATCCGATGTCATCACTCTCTTTTTAGCACTTGATAACCCACTTCTCGGCCCCACCTTCATCGACGTATCCGAAGTATTTGACAAAGCACTCCGAGAAAAAGCAGTCAGTACCGCGACTAAATTTAAAATTCCTTTTCATGAAGGAACATATGTATATTATCACGGACCGAATTTTGAGACGCCTGCGGACAAGATGGCGCTCCGGTTTTTGGGAGCTGATGTAGTCGGTATGAGCATCGTACCGGAAGTGTTGGTTGCCCGCTCACTCAAGGTTGACATTCTCGGACTCTCCTTTGTTACCAACCTTGCCTTTGTCAAACACGATCATTTGGAAGTCCTTGCGGAGGCAAATAAAGCAAGTGGAAAGATGGTGAAGATGCTTACAGGCTTATTGACTTAGCGCCCCTAATTGCTTTTATTCCCGGATCAAAAATCTTTTCTTCATTATTGAATCTTCTTCCAAACATTCTCACGAGACCTAGTGCAATTGTTTTTATGTCTGAGATATTACTCAGTACTCCTTCTTTAAGTGCCCTATCAATATCATCCCTGTTTAATTCAAACATCTGCTTCACAACAGGAAGATACTGTGGATCAATATAGGCTAAATTTTGGGGATTATCGTTTGCTAAGGTAACTTGTGTGCCCTGAGCCTCCATTATTATCTTCCATAATGGAGGCATCATATCTGCATTTGCTCCGACCATAGATCCAGCAAACGTATCTTCGTTTCCAACTCCCACTAACGGAATGTTGTGATTATGTATTCTTACACGGCACATGGGGCACGGATCAAGGCTCGTCATAATCATTTTTCTATCATTATCATCTCTTGCTTTTCTTCTCAGAATGACTCTATCTTTATAGGTATCTTCTCCTCTTGCAATAGACTCAACAGCGTCAATTGCATCCATTTCGGCGTGTTTACTCGTATCCATATCTGTTGCTAGTCCATTTCTTCCCGCGATCAACCACTCCTGTCCTTCATGATTCAATATATATAGAGCACCAATACCATATGTGCCTTGTGATAAAGCCCTCATACCCCAGACCATAGCATATCCAAGATATTCCTGAAATGAATAAGGTTTTGCAGTATTGATCATCTCTACAACTTTAGGGAGATTATCCTCAATAAAGGGTACTATTATTGTTTTGTTGGGAATTTTATCGAAGTTGGGATTGGGTGGTAAAATTGCCTGAATATTTACCCCAGAGTATCCTCGTTGTTGCATGCATGCGTCAATTTTTGCGTAGTTTAAACCTTCATTTTTCATATATAGTCTATCGAATTATAGCATACTATAATGCTCTGTTCTACTTTATCTTAATTCCCCAATTGACTTTTTTTACCAACCTGTTACAATTGAATATGGATAGGAGTAGTTCTTCAAAGTTTATTGAGGGATTGACGTTTGACGATCTTCTTCTTCGCCCGGCATACAGCGACTTCAAAAGACAAGAAATTCTTCTTCAAACACAGCTCACAAAAAAAATAAAACTTTCTATTCCATTTGTTTCGTCTCCTATGGATACAGTTACGGAAAGTACCCTTGCGATTGCTCTTGCGCGCCTCGGAGGAATTGGTATTATACACCGCAATCTGACCATTGAAGACCAGTCAAAGGAGGTATTGAAAGTCAAAAAAGAAAAATTATTAGTCGGTGCCGCTATTGGTGCGGAACTGTATGAGAAACGGATCGAACGCCTCATAAGGGTCGGGGTTGATGTGGTTGTGATTGATACGGCTCATGGATATACAAAATCGGTTCTTTCTGCTCTGTCGGAGGTTAAAAATCATTATCCTCATCTGCAGGTCATTGCGGGTAATATTGCAACAAAAGAGGCCGCACTTGCTTTAATAAAGGCGGGGGCTGATGGGTTACGCGTCGGTATGGGTCCTGGGGCTATTTGTACCACGCGTATTGTTTCAGGTATGGGTGTTCCTCAAATCACCGCTCTGTTTGAAATTGCCCCCATTGCAAGAAAATATAAAATACCCATCATCGCCGATGGGGGGATCACTTATTCCGGCGACATCGTAAAAGCTCTTGCCGCGGGTGCATCAACTATCATGATGGGGAGTTTTTTTGCCTCTTGTGAAGAATCCCCTGGAGAAAAAATTTTTCTTGAAAAAAAATATGTTCCTCATCGCTTTAAAGATATTCTAAAGATTGAAAAAGAAAAATATATGTTCAAGACATATCGCGGTATGGGATCAGTTGGCGCCATGCAACAAGGTGCAAAAATTAAATCGGAAGATGAATATCACGGCAAGTCTTATTCGGATCGAGTGCTAATTGCAGAGGGTGTTGAAGGGTTAGTTCCCGTCAAGGGAACCGTGTCTGAACTTCTCGAACAGGCAATTGGGGGAATAAAATCAGGTATGTATTATGTAGGATGTAAACACATTGGCCAATTACATAAAAAAGCGCAATTTATTCGCATTTCTCAAGCGTCACTGAAAGAAAGCCACCCACATGATATATTAGTAACCAACCCGGGGAAAAATTATCAATAATAATCAATCTTATGATACACATCATCGACTTCGGTTCACAAACATGCCACCTCATAAGCCGGAGACTTACCGATTTGGGGATTGAGAATAAAATTCTCGAACCAAGCGATGTGTTGAAAACGATTACCAAAGAAGAACCGCAGGGAATCATTTTATCCGGCGGCCCAAAATCGGTATATGAAAAAGGGGCTCCAACTATCGACAAAAAAATCTTTTCTCTAGGTATCCCGATACTGGGAATATGTTATGGGTGGCAACTCACATCGCATCTTTTGGGAGGAAAAGTAACCCTTGTCAAAAGCGAATATGGCCCGGCACATCTGACGGTCACCAATTTTGAAGATTTGTTTTATGGCTTCCCTAAGGCCTCAACTGTGTGGGAATCACACGGAGATTCAGTGATGAAAATGCCGGAGGGGTTTGACGCTCTTGCCTCGACAGAGACAGTTATATTTGCCGCCGCAAAACACAAAACAAAACCCATTTATGGGGTCCAGTTTCACCCCGAATCATCACACACTAAAAAAGGCGTTCTTCTGTTTGAAAATTTTGTATCTCGTATATGCAAGATTCCCCTCAAACCTAAGAAAATAAACATCGATGAAATGATTTCTCAAATCAAAGAAAAGGTGGGAGATAATTTTGTCATAGGCGCATTTTCAGGAGGGACAGACAGTGTCGTTGCGGGCACCCTGGTTGCCCGTGCAATCGGCAAACAATTTATCCCCTTTTATGTCGACAGCGGTCTTGCGAGGAATGATGTTCTTTACCGGATAAAAAACATATTCCCCAAAATTCTTGGATTAAAAGTTACTATTATTGAGGCAAAAAATGAGTTTCTTTCGGTGCTTAAGGGCGTAGTAGACCCCGAACTGAAACGAAAAGCAATTGGGGGTTTGTATATAAAACTTTTTGAAAATGAATTGAAGAAACACCCCCGCGCAAAATTCTTAATGCAGGGAACAACGTATGCTGATTTTATTCATTCAAAGGGTACAAAAAATTCGGCACATATCAAAAGTCATCACAATGTAGGGGGTTTACCAAAGGATATGAAGCTAACTCTTCTTGAACCCATGAAATATTTTTATACCGATCAGGTGAGACAAATAGGGATTATGCTTGGTTTGCCAAAAGAAGTCGTGCGCCAGCAACCCTTTCCCGGCCCGGGCCACGCGGTGCGGATACTGGGGGAGGTAACTAAAGAGAAACTTGAAAAACAAGTATTGGCCGATGAGGTTTTAGTTGATGAAATGAAAAAATCCGGATGGTATGAAAAGGTCTTTCAGTGTTGGACCATTCTCACGAACTCTCAGAGTACGGCGGTGAAGGGGGACGGAAGATTTTTTGGTGATGTAGTTGCCCTCCGTGTCGTATCATCAAAGGACAGAATGTCTGCGGACTGGGTAGACCTTCCTTACTCCTTATTACAGCGAATTTCAACGAGAATCGTGAATGAAGTACCCGGTGTATCACGCGTCGTGTACGACATCACGACCAAACCACCTGCCACAATGGAATGGGAATAGGCCGGCCATGATACAATAAGAATATGTCTATCTTTTTGATATTTCTTGCTTGGAGGTTGTTTGACTTCTTCATCGCCTTTTTAACTCCCCGCTTTATCCCCTACCTTGGTTTTTTTCCTTATGGAGAAATATTTAAAGAGTATGGGCTCCCCTCCTTTATTTCCTCTTTTGCCAACTTTGACGGGGCGCAATATCTCACCCTTGTCCGTGAAGGATACAACACTTACACCCAAGCCTATTTCCCTCTTTATTTTTTGTTGGTAAAGGCGGTTGCGTTATTATTTCCAACCCCAAATGCAGTGCGCGCACATAATGATATGCTGTCCGCGGTCCTTGTTTCAAATGTGTTTTTTTTCTTTGGATTACTTTTATTTAAAAAATACATAGCAATGTTGATAGGTGGCGCGAATAAATGGACAATTTTTTTTCTTCTCCTCTTCCCCACCTCTTTTTTCTTCGGCGCCGTCTATACCGAAGGACTTTTTTTCTTTCTCTGCATCGGCTCCTTGTATTTTTTAAAGAAGAAAAATTACTGGCTCGCCGCATTGTTTGCCGCCCTTTCTTCCGCAACTAGACTGATGGGAATATTCTTGTTTATTCCCTTTTTATTTCATTTTGTAGATTTAAAATTGATTAAAAATTTTAAATTGAAAATTAAAAATTTAGTAATCCTTTCCCCTTTTATCGGGTTTGGAATATATTGTTTATATCTCTGGAAAACGGTTGGAGATCCTTTCTTTTTCTTTCACGTCCAACCTGTGTTTGGGGCAAACAGATCAACTAACTTAATCCTATTACCCCAGGTTTATTTTAGATATCTGAAAATATTCTTTACTGCAAATTGGAACTTCCAGTACTTTGTTTCCCTTGTTGAATTCTTTATTTTTTCTTTTGTTTTTTTCATCGTCATCCTGAATTTATTTCAGGATCTATTCAAAAATAAAAAGATGCCGAAACAAGTTCGGCATGACAGAGTAGGTCTTGGTTTATTCTCTCTAATAAATATTCTTCTTCCCACCCTAACCGGCACCTTCTCCTCAATCCCCCGCTACTCCCTCATGTCTATTTCCTTCTTTTTATTCTTGGGAGAGTTAAATAATAAATATTTAAAAGTATTTATCGCTTTATTGTTTTTTATTCTTCATGTAGTTCTTTTGGGGTTTTTCATTCAGGGATATTTTGTGGGGTAAGAAAGGGTGTGGACCTACGGGGAATTGAACCCCGACCTAGCGCATGCCATGCGCTCGTTTTACCGTTAAACTATAGGCCCGCTACTATGTATTATATCAATAGATCCTTCGACTTCGCTCAGGATGACAAATAATTGAAGAATGTTTTTGTCACTTTTTTATTTCGAAGCTCTCAAACACCTCCTTCGGCTCTTGCCAATAGACCTCAACGTCATCCACGCGAGAAACGGGCGGCCCGGTTTTAATAAGCTCAATTATTTTTTCAATATCGTTCGTTTCACCTTGAAACAAAGCCTCAACCCCTCCGCCTTTCCCGAACACATGTTCGTTTTCGAAATTATTTCTCACCCACCCGGTTACCTTAATCGTTTTTGTTTGGATTTTCGTCCATGCCCGAAACCCGACACCGATGACGTCGCCTTTTATGTAAATGTGGGCTTGTTTTAACATAGATGAATGAAATTATTTAATATTCGGGTCGATTTCTTTTGCCAATTTGAGATATTCCCCTGCTTTTATATCATCACCCGCTTCACGATACAAAATCGAAAGATTGTAAAGTAGGTCGCGGGACGAAGGATTGTCTTTAAGCGCCCTCTCAAGTTTGGTAATGTTTTTTCTTCGGGCCTCCTCAATTTTGAAAACTTCCCTTTCAACCTCTTGTCCGTAATTATTCTTATAGCGCAATAGCTCCGAGGAAAAGAGGGGGAGCTTGCGGATGTCGGTGAGATAGGTTGCAGCCGCCCGTTTCTCATCGTTAATCATTTGGAAATAGAGGGGGGAAATGTTCTGTGACGCCACGAGATTTATCATGATAAAAACAAAAAAGACAATAAAGACTCCATAAAGAAATGGTGTCGCCGGATTTGTTTTTTTAGTTTCAGGTTTTTGCGGTGTCATTTTAGGCTCGATTAAAACGTGTTATTATTATATACTTTTTTTATGGACCAAGCCATCATACAACCACTTATTGACCGATCCATTACCTTCGGCCTTGCCCTTGTGGCGGTGCTTTTCGCGGGCGTCCTCACGTGGCTTTTTGTGTACCTTCTCTCTGTCTTTCTCCGTTTAAAAAAAAGAGAAAAGGCTTCACTTGAGATGATAACCCTTGAGGTTAAGTTGCAAAAGGACAATGAAATAAAGATTGACGCGGCGGAGCAAATGTTTGCCGCGCTCACCACGTTAAAAAAGGGCGGGTTCTTTTCTTTCTTGGATGTTGACGATGTTGTTGCGTTTGAAATAATAGGACGAAATGCCGATATCCGTTTTTATGTATCGATCCCGTCAAAAATTATTGACCTTATCGAAAAAACCATTTACGGATATTACCCGCAGGCCGATATTATGAGGGTGGATGAACCGAATATTTTTTCCGAAGATGGAAAAGTCGCCTATGGCGCCCTCGTCCAAAAGGATTTTCCCTATATGCCGATCAGAACCTATAAAGATTTGCCGACCGATCCCCTGGCGGCTCTCACCTCTGCTCTTTCAAAAATAGGTGAGGGGGAAGGTGCTATTGTACAGTTTCTCATCCGCCCCGCTAAACCAACCTGGAAAAAGATGGGGAAATCCTACGTTGCCTCAACAAAAAAAAGTGAAGCAAACCCGGAAAAGGCCACTTTTAAAACCGACCCGAAAATGTTGGAAAAGATTGATGATAAATGTTCTCATCCGGGTTTTGAGACAACCATTCGTTATGTGGTCTCCGCAAAAACAAAAGACATGGCGGGGGTGCATGCGAGAAATATTTCCTCTGCATTTTCCCAGTTTAACTCAGATTTAAACTCTTTTAAAAAACCCCGTATTTGGTTTAAGGGGGCTTTTATGATTAATTTTATTTATAAATTTTTCCCTGTCGTTGAGCCTTCCTTTTTCAAGTCCGTTTCGATTTTTTCAACTGATGAGCTGGCAACATTGTTTCACTTTCCTAATAAAACGATTGAAACCCCTCATATTCAATGGCTTAAAGCCAAGTCGGCACCGGTCGCCGCCGATGTCCCCAAAGATGGGGGAACCTTCATGGGCTTTGGGTACTATCGCGGTGTAAAGAGACCCATTGCAATCGCCCCCGCCGACCGCATGCGACACACCTATATCATTGGGAAAACGGGTGTGGGAAAATCAGAATTATTGAAGGAGATGATTAAACAGGATATAAAAGACGGCCATGGAGTTTGTGTAATCGATCCCCATGGAGATTTGATTGAAGACACACTTCGCTATCTTCCCCCTGAGCGGGCTGAGGACGTAATTCATTTTGACCCCTCAGATGATGAGCGCCCCATGGGCCTCAATCTTCTGGAGGCAAAGACGGAACAGGAAAAACATTTCATTACTTCCGCAATTATCAATCTGATGTATAAGTTGTATGATCCGCAACGCACCGGCATCATCGGTCCCCGCTTTGAACATGCGGTGCGAAATGCGATGCTTACTATCATGTGTGAACCCGGCGCAACATTTATTGAAATTGTGCGCATCTTAACCGACCCGAAATATGTTCAGGAGCTTCTTCCCAAAGTATCCGACCCCATTGTCCGCCGCTACTGGACTGATCAGATTGCCCAAACCTCCGACTTTCATAAATCAGAGGTTCTTGACTATATCGTCTCCAAGTTCGGCCGCTTCGTGACAAACAAAACCATGAGAAACATCATCGGTCAATCTGTCTCAGCTTTTGATTTTAGAAAAGTAATGGATGAGGGAAAGATTCTTCTTATTAATCTTTCAAAGGGCCGCCTCGGTGAGGAGAACTCAAGCTTTTTAGGTCTTGTTATTATTCCGAAAATTCTTATGGCGGCCATGAGCCGTGCTGAAGTGACTGAGGACAAACGAAAAGATTTTTATCTGTATGTAGACGAGTTTCAAAACTTTGCCACCCCTGACTTTGCCGTTATTCTGTCTGAGGCGCGGAAATACCATCTTGCCTTAACCGTCGCCAATCAATTCATCGGACAAATGGATGAAGAGGTTAAAAATGCTGTCTTCGGCAATGTGGGAACCCTTATCTCTTTCCGCGTCGGGGTAACGGACGCCTCCTATATACAGCGCGAATTTCAGCCTATTTTTGGTGAATCTGACCTTATCAATATTGAGCGCTTTCATTCTTATATGAAGACCATTGTGCGCAACGAGCCGGTTCCTCCTTTTTCAGTTGATATGACAAAAGATATGAGTAAGTTGAAAGGCTTGGCCAACGAAAAAATTGCTCAGGCCATCATCCAGCTTTCCCGCCTCAAATATGGCCGCCCGAAAGAACTTGTCGAGGCCGAAATATCACAGCGCTCTCGCCTATAATCCTTATGCAAACATACCGGACAACCCTCACTAAAAAAACTGTTTTCCCCCACGACGTTGACCTGTTTCATTTTTCCCTCAACAGCCCAGAAACAATTATTTTTACCCCCGGCCAATATATTATTTTAAAGGTTCCGGCCGAGAAGGGTTTCGTTAACCGTCTTTACTCAATCGCAAGCGCCTCAACCCAGGCAGATTCTTTTGAGCTTTTGATTAAGCGTGTTCCGGGGGGGTTAGCCTCAAACTATATAAATACATTTGTGGTCGGACAAAAGGTTGAGTTTTGTGGCCCTGCGGGCCAATTTTCCCTTAAAAACACCCCTTTAACCAAGGTTTTCCTTACCACGGGTACCGGAATTGCCCCTATTCGGAGCTTTATTCTTTCAAACAAGGACCCCGCTCAATCGTACCATCTTTTCTGGGGGATGTCCTTTGCGGCCGACCTATATCTGCTTGATGAGTTAAAGGAATTTGCCAAAAATGCTCCTCATTTTAAGTTCACCGTGTGCCTATCAAAAGAACCGTCTCTTGAAAAAATAGATGAGGCTGACCGGGTCTTTTTTAGCCTTGGCCACGTGAATGAGGCCGCTCTGGGGCTTATCAATAGCCTACCCCAAAATAGCCTTGAGTTTTATATCTGCGGAAGGCGTGAGGTGGTTGAGTCTTTGCGGGAATACCTATATACTCACGGAATAGACCGTTCTTTGGTCTATTTTGAACGCTATTAGTTCCCCTTCAATTGTGCTTGCATTCCCCTGTGTAGTGTGATATATTATAGGCTGTTATGGTAAATTATATCCCCCATTCCTTAATAAACGACTTCGTTACCCACCTGCAAAGCCAGGGCAAATCTGAGTTCACGGTTGTCGCCTATAAAAAAGACCTTGAGCAGTTTGTCGGCTTCCTGACCACCAAAGAAAAGACCGATATCCGAGAAGTAAAAAAAGAGGACATTGACGGCTTTATTGAAAAGCTCATTGCCGACGGATACACAAAAAAATCAGCCTCGCGCAAGCTCAACTCAATCCGCACCTTTTTCCGTTATTTAAAAAACCTTCTCGTCATTGACCAAAACCCCTCCCTTGATGTCACCCACCCCAAATATACCTCAACCGCCCCGCGCATATTAAGCAAGCTCGAATACCACGCCCTGCGTGACTTTGCCAAGGAAGACCCGCGCACCTATGCCTTAGTTGAGATTCTCCTTCAGACAGGTATTAAAATCGGAGAGCTTGCCAACATCCATTCTGAAGATTTAAAAGACAGCATGCTTTCGGTCCGTCCTTATGGAAAAAATCCCGCCCGCGAGGTCCCTCTTAACAAATCAATTAAAAAAGCCGTTGCGGACTATACAAAAATTAGGGGAACAAATGCTACCGACGGACACCTTTTTATTACCCGAAGTGGAAAACCCATTCTTATCCGCAACATCAGGCAGATTATCAACCGCTGTTTCCGCGAGGTTGAAATCAAAAGCGCAACCGTAAACGACCTTCGAAACACCTTTATCGCCCAACAGCTTCTCAATGGAACCTCGCTTGAATACATTGCAAAAATAGTCGGACACAAGCGCCTCTCCTCAACCGAACGCTTTCTTAACCTCGTCAAACAAGAGGTGGTCCGCAAAGAAAAACTTGGAGAACTTTAAACGCTCCTCTATAATGTCTACATGAATCTTATTGTTTACACCGATGGCGGGGCGCTTAATAACCCCGGCCCCGCGGCATCTGCCTACCTCATATATCAGGGGAAAAAACTTCTTTTTAAAAATGCCCTGTCCATTGGGAACGCATCAAACAATGTCGCCGAATATACCGCCCTTATCCTGGCGCTTAAAAAAATAGGGGAAATAAAAAAGACGGCCCCCGTTTCTTCAATTACCTGCCTTGCTGATTCAAAACTTTTAGTGATGCAGATGCGGGGGCTTTATAAGATAAAACACCCGGATATGAAGAGGCTTCATACTGAGGCAAAAATTCTTGAGATGGCTCTTGGGGTTGTTCCTGTCTATAAACATATTCCCCGGGAACAAAATGAAGAGGCGGACGCATTGGTAAAAAGCGTTTTACTTCCATAAAAAACTATTCCTGTATGCGGACCGGCATGATGATGTGAATAAAGTCTTTTCTTCCCTCGATCTTAAAAACAACGGGGGCATCGGGGCGCAATATCTCAATCTCTATTTTCTTTTCCTGCGTGTTATTAAGAAAGTCCAGGACGAACCGGAAATTAAAAGCAACCGTCTGATCTTCCCCCTCATGTTTCGTCTCGAGCTGGGATAGATTTTCCTTCCCCCCTTCGGTTTTTGGCCGCATTACGAGCCCCCGTTTGGAGAACTCGCAAACGACGATGTTTGAAGCGTCCCTCGCAAAGATGGATACGAGTTTGAGTTTTGTGAGGAGCTCGTCCCGGTCCAGGTGAATGGTTGTTTTTTTCTCCTCAGGAATTACTTTTTCAAAAGGGGGGAACTCTCCGTCAATGAGGCGTGTGTAAAACTGGTCTTCACCTATTTTAAAGAGGACGAGTTTTTCTTCGGGAGAATAACAAAAGGAGACGGTTTCCACTACCTTCATATATTTGAGTATTTCGTATAAGAACCCGCTGGGGATAAGCATGGAGGAAATCGTCTCTTCCTTTTTTGTTTTTAAAAGGGAGAGGCGGAACCCGTCAGTTGATACAATACCAAGCTCTGTGTCCATGTCGATAAAGTTAACCCCGTTTAGTGCGGGGCGGGACTCGTCTTTTGACGCGGAGAAAAGGACGAGGGGAAGTGCGGATAGAAAGAACGAGGATTTTACTGTCTGTCCCTTATCTTTTATTTCCGGCGGTAATGGAAAGTCTTCCTGAGAGACGAGGGGAAAGGCGCCAACTGTCTCCCCTTTATGTATGCGGAGAGTATTCTTTTCAAGTTCAATGTCGAGACTTCCTCCACCCAACAGCCCGAGAAACTCAATTATTTTCTTCGTGTCGATAACTACTTTAAACTCTTCATCCATTTTCAGAGGAAGGACTGCGTGATAATAAGAGCTGAGGTTTGTCGCGTATATGTGTAGGTTTTCCCTGTCTCCTTTCAGGAGAACTCCTTGGAGGGCTTCACTTAATCCAAGCCTGCTTGAAGTAAAGTGAGAGGCGGTTGTTAGCTTTTCCTGAAGAATATCTCCCTGTATGGTTGTTTTCATGTTCTTTTTTTATTTCTCTTTACTTCTATATAGTAGTATTAGAGGCTGTGTATAAGTGTATAAAATAATGTTTGTGTTTTCAACACGCCTTAAAAACGGAAAAAACGCTGTTCATTCACTGTGGATATCATGTGGAAAGGGAAAGCGATTTAATTATCCTATCAACCTCTTCCTTAAAAGAAGGGTTCTTTATGAGGAGGGCCCCGATCTTATCGCTTCCGTGCAACACCGTGGTATGGTCCTTCTTTTTGAGCATATGGGCAATCTCTTCGTATTTGAGACCAAGCTCTCTTCTTAAAAGAAACATGATAATCTGCCGGGGGAAAGAAAGATTTTCCGTCCTCTCGGGGCTTTTTATCTGGGACTGTTTTACATTATAGTAAGAGCAAACGGCTTTTATGATATCGTGGGGGGAAATTTTTTGTTTCTTCCGCTCATCCGTATGTTGAAAAAAACCCTCAATATCCTCCAGGTCAATCCCCTCTTTTTTTCCCAACGTTTTTGCATAGATCGAAAGGAGTGTTCCCTCAAGGGCGCGGGTGTCTGAAACCTGTTCCGCAATCACTTTTGCGGCGTCGATTGATAGCTCAATCTCTTTTTCCCGGGCCTTGATGAGAAGAATGGCAGTGCGGAGCTCGAAATCAGGAGACTGGATGTCGACGATGAGCCCGCCCGAAAAACGCGAACGGAGGCGATCCTCCAGATTTTTTATCTCGTGCGGGGGGCGGTCCGAGGTGAGGATAACCTGTCCGCCGGAGGACACAATGGTGTTAAAGGTGTGAAAGAACTCTTCCTGTACGGCCTGCTTGCCCGCGATAAACTGGATGTCGTCGATTGCAAGAATATTAAGATTTCTATATTTTTTCCTGAATCGCACGGTGCTTTTGTCTTGAAATGACTCGATGAGCTCATTCGTAAACCGGTCCCCCGGGCAAAAATATACTTTGTGGTTTGGGTTTTTCTCAAGGGCAACCCGCGCAACAGACTGCGCCAGATGGGTCTTCCCCACCCCCACCCCGCCGTACAAAAAAAGGGGGTTATATGAGGTCCCTATATTTTTTGAAACAGCCTGCGCCGCGGCAAATGCTACATTGTTAGTTGAAGAGACGGCGAAGTTTTCAAAACGGTATTTTGCGTGGAGACCCGCCTTGGTAAAAACATCGTCCATGCTGGGTTGGAAGGTCAGAAGGGGCGCGGGGCTCTCGCTTTTTTGTTTTTTTGGTTGGACAACGATAGTGATAAGCGTCTTTGATTTAAGATGAAGAGATAGGAGGCCCTCAAGTTCCTTTATTCTTTTTTCTACATATATCTTTACCCCATTATTTCCGCAACCTAAGACGAGACCGCCCTCGGTAAGCTCAATCGGGTACAGTTGTTTAAGAATGGAGACAATAACGGGGGCCTCGCCATTAACTTTTGCAAAGCTGTTTAAAAAACCGTTCCAGAGAGATGGTAACATAGGTCTGAACTACGCATGTGGATAACTTATCCACAAATAATAAACATATGTACACGAATTTGCAAGGGGTATATTCGGTTATAATAAATCATGTCCCTGTTGGATATATTTTTCCCTGCAAAATGCTTCGGGTGCGGATATTTGGGGGTATATATTTGTCCCTCCTGTGAAAAACAGCTCCACCCGATCGAAAAACAGCCCTGTATTTACTGCAATAAACCAAGTCTTTACGGCCTAACTCATCCCAAATGCAGGAGACATGAGGGGGTTGATGGGTTCGTCTCTCTTTTTCACTATGATAACCTCCTCAAAAAAATCATCAAGGGAATTAAATATTCGTTTGTCACCGCGGCCCAAAATGACTTATTTTATCTCATCGCAAAGTACGGGCAGGACCCGCTCATTTACTATAAAAAGAGAAAGAACCTCTTTATCCAGCCCGTTCCCCTCTCGGAGGAAAAACAGCGGACTCGGGGTTTTAACCAGGCAAAGATTATTGGAGGAGTCCTTTCATTTCTCACAAATATTAAAAGCGCGGAGTTGATAAAGCGGCAAAAAAATACCGAAATACAGGCAAAAATAAAAGACAGGCGAAAGAGGAGAGAAAATATGCGAGGGGCATTTTCCTTAAACAAGGAGCAGATAGGAATAAAAGAGATACTTCTTGTGGACGATGTGGTGACCTCCGGGTCAACAGTAAAGGAGGCGGCTAAAATCTTAAAAATAGGAGGGGCCAAAAAAGTATATGTTTTCTCCGTTGCCAAGGGCTAGGGCGGCTGATATCATTATGACATGCAGGACAACAAGACATATAAGATTGAGGTCTCGCCGAAGACGGTAATATATACGACACTATTTATTCTTTTTCTTACCCTCCTTTGGGTATTAAAAAACCTCGTGCTCTCCCTTTTTGTTGCATTTATTATTGTCAGCGCAGTGCGGCCACTTACTTCTTTTTTTGTGAAAAAAGGGGTTCCCCGGCGCCTTGCCGTCATTGGAATATTCATCACAATTATCTTTCTCTTCGTCTTTATGCTTGTTTGGGTTATCCCCCCTTTTGTTCAAGAAACCGCACTTCTCATAAAGCACCTCCCCGCAATGATTAAGTCGTTAGACCCCCTCATAGGAGGGTATATAAACGTCGACTCATTTTCCCAATATGCGCCAAACATAACAAACCAGGTATTTAACATAATCCGCATGGTTTTTTCAAACGTTATGTTTGTGGTCACCACCCTATTCTTCAGTTTTTACCTCACGCTTGAAGAAGATTTTATAAAAAACGCCCTCGGTTATTTTTTAAGCGAAAGAGACGCACTGAGGGCGGCAATTCTTCTTGAAAAAACCGAGAAGCGGCTTGGCCGATGGCTGTTGGGCGAGTTTACTCTTATGGTTGTAATAGGGTGTATGACCTATCTGGGTCTTACCATCCTTGGCTTCAGATACGCACTTCCCCTCTCTATCATCGCGGGCCTGCTTGAGGCGGTACCCAACATTGGCCCCATTTTTTCAACCGTGCCCGCATTCATAGTTGGGGTTACACAGGCCCCCCTTTTGGGTCTTGTGGCAATAGTCCTTTATTTTGTCGTCCAACAACTCGAGAATCATCTCATTGTCCCATATGTAATGAAAAAGGCCGTTGGTCTCAGCCCCATCGTAACTCTCATTGCCCTTATCATCGGGGGCCAGCTTTTCGGAGTGTTGGGTATGATTTTGGCCATTCCCTTTGCGCTATTCTTAGAAACGCTTCTCACCGAAATTAAAAAACAAGGAAAAGAACACGGTAATAATTCGGTAAATCTGCGGTAAATACAAATGCAAATAGCGGTTTTAGGAGGCGGGCTCACAGGACTTACCGCCGCCTATCATCTGTCCGGGAAAGAACATGACGTAACTCTTCTTGAAGGAAACGAGTCGCTTGGAGGTCTTGCGAGCGGTTACAAAGAGCCGGGGTGGGGTTGGTATCTGGAGCGGACATACCATCATATATTTTCAAACGATCGGGACATTCTTTCCTTAGCTGAAGAGGTGGGGTTTGGGGGTTTTGCATTCAAGGAGCCTGTGACGGCGGCACTGTATGAAGTAAACCCCACAAACAATTACCGCACATTTTCCGTAGATACCCCGCAGGATTTTCTCTCCTTTCCGCTCCTTAGTTATCCTGAAAAAATAAGGGCGGGTATGGTGGTGGCTTTTTTAAAGCTTTCCCCCTTTTTATCCTTATATGAAAAAAGAACCGCCGAAAAATTCTTACGCACATCGATGGGCGATAGGGTCTGGGAAGTATTGTGGGAAGAGCTTTTTCGGAAAAAGTTCGGTAAACATGCGGAAAATATATTAGCCTCATTTATCTGGGCGAGAATAAAAAAAAGAACAAAGTCCCTCGGATACCCGGAGGGGGGGTTTCAGGAATTTATAAACTTTGTGGCGGAAAAAAACAAAGCAAGGGGGGTGGTTATAAAAACAAAGACAACAATCGAACGGGTTGATAAAGGTGGGGGAGGGTTCCTGGTCGAAGGAGCATTCTTTGATGTTGTTATTTCAACTCTCCCCACCCCCATATTTCTATCTGTTTTCGGAGGAGAACTGCCAGCGCCCTATATAAAGCAACTAAGTGAAATTAAATATCTAAACGCCGTCAACCTGATTCTGGAAACGGATCAGCCCTTTTTTGAGAAAGAATACTGGGTAAATATGTGTGATAAAAAAGCCCCCATGATGGTGCTGGTCCAACACACCAATTTCATTGATAAAAAACACTACAACAATCACCACGTTCTTTATTGTGCAAACTACGTTGAGAAAGAACACCCTCTTTGGAGCATGAACGGGCAGGGGGTATTACAATACCACCTACCCTATATTCAAAAAATAACAAAAAACACCCAACCGATTATAAAAGCCCGGGTATTCAGGGCGCCCTTTGCCCAACCTCTGTTTGACCGTGAATTTCCCTCTCGAATGCCGCACTTTGAAACCCCAATAAAAAATTTATTTATTGCAAACCTGGACATGACCTATCCCTACGATAGGGGAACGAATTATGCGGTTAAGCTGGGGAAAGATGTGGCTGGTCTGGTATAATGAAGGCCGGTCACGGGACGTAGTTCAGATGGCTAGAACGTACGCTTTGGGAGCGTAAGGTCGCGAGTTCAAGTCTCGCCGTCCCGACTTCGTGCTCCGATTTGTCCCTCGAAGTTTTGGCGAAGTGGGAATCGGAGGACTTCGTCGGGTAAACCCGACAGATTTTTTCAAGCGTGAAGGAGCGCGGGTTTCCAGTAGAACGGAAAAACAGTATGAAAAATACTTATCGAGTTCGAGCAATGAATCGTAAAGATCTTGATACCGCTATTAAATGGGCGGCAAAAGAAGGCTGGAATCCGGGACCTTATGATGCTCAATCCTTTTACGAAACCGATCCCAACGGTTACTTTATGGGATTTTTAGGAAACGAACCGGTCTCCTGTATTTCTGCAGTCTCCTATAACGGAAAATTTGGATTCCTTGGTTTTTATATCACCAAACCCGAACATCGGGGGAAAGGATATGGTATTCAAGTTTGGAACAAGGCAGTTGAATATTTAGAAAATAAAAACATTGGATTGGATGGTGTAGTTGCCCAGCAGGAAAATTACAAAAAATCAGGATTTAAACTCGCATATAATAATATTCGCTACGAAGGAAAAGGAACCTCAAACATAAAACACGACTCAAAAAACATACTTGAAATTTCAACCATACCATTTGAACAACTTCTCAAATACGATACTCAATTTTTTCCAGCCCAACGATCTCAATTTCTGCGTTTATGGGTGAAACAACCGAAAAGTTTAACAATAGGATTTGTAGAAAAGAACGAATTAAGGGGGTATGGAATGATTCGTAAGTGTAAAAGAGGTTATAAAATTGGGCCATTATTTGCCAATAACGAAAAAATAGCAGAGAGATTGCTAAATAAGTTGAGGGCCTTTATTAGTAAGAGTTCTCCATTTTATCTGGATATCCCCGAGGTTAATGAGAATGCGGTTAATCTTGCCCAAAAATATCACCTGCTCCCAATATTTAAAACTGCTAGAATGTATACAAGAGAGCCGCCCACACTTGACTTAAAAAAAATATTTGGTGTTACCACTTTTGAACTTGGCTAAATAATTATGAAAAGTAAACAAAGTTTGTTTAATAAAATAACACAGATAGCCCTACCCCTTATGACAATTTCTGTTCAAGTTGCAATCGCGCTGAAGCTTCCTCAGTGGGGACTGATAATCAACATGCTCGCACAACCCTTTTGGATTTATTCCGCATGGAAATCATATAAGCAAGCGGGGCAAATTGGGCTATTAATTACCACACTTGTTGTGACGGTAATTATCGGTTTAGGGATAATAAATTATTGGGTTAAATTTTGATTTAATCAACCCTCAATTTTCCACCTTCTAACCAATATGCGTCTTCAATATGCTTGTCTTTTCCTGCGTGGGGGAGAGGGCGAATGTTTTAACTGCGCGGGGAATAAAGCACGAATGTCCTTTTTCAACGGACAAGGTACGAGTTGGGGTTTCAACCCGAAGCTCTCCCTCAAGGACAAATATGTGAATAAATGACGTCGGGTTTTCGACCACAACCTCTTTTTGAATTGTAGCCGCGTCCAACGAATAATAAGGGGTATGCAAGAGAGATTGGCCCTCGCGTTTTTTCATCGCAAGATTTAAGTCGTTATGTTCAGGGTCAGTATCGATAAATGCGAAGTAATCTTCAACATGAATCTTACGAATAGTTCCATCGGGTTGAATTTTTCCCTTATCAAAGGCGCGAATGGTTGACTCGTCATCGGTTACATCAAGCTGAACCTCATACACAATATTTCCTAATGGGAAATGAATGGGGTCCTCCTCCCAGGAGTGTTGTACTGCACCCTGACTCAAATCAACGATACTATGCTTTTTAACTTTATGAATATTTATAAACTGCCAGGGATTAACGCTTTTAATAAAAGACTCCGCTTTTTCTTTTGCACGGCCATAAGAAAGAGCCCCGTTTTTTAATGAGGTTGAAAGGGTGATCATTTTTTCTTCAACCGCAAGACATACCCGCTTGAATTCTCCCAGATCTGCCCCTCTTTTTAGCCCATAGGTTATAACTCCGTCTTCCAGATAGTACCAAGACTCGGGCTTGGGCTTCCATTTGGACTGCTTTTGGGATTTTTTTACATGGATTTGAAAGGAGTTTCCGAGGGCCTGGGTGAACTTAATAAGAAGAGGCATGGTCTTGTGGGGAAAAGAAGATCCTAGCACTTGAGATGGGTTTTGGTCTACAAGGTCTTGAAGTTTGACGTGGGTTGCGGAGGAGGAAAGACGTCCTAATTTATTATATTCGATAAGGTCCTGCTGGAACTGAGAGTCGGCAGAAGATGAGGACAGAGATAGAAGAGAGCCGCCGTATAATTCGTAGCTTTGTCCGATTTTACGGGCGCGCAACTCCTCATCTTGAATTTGTTTATATGAGACAATATACGAACCCCCCCACGTAGGTTGTTCGATGAAGCGGGGGATGACAAGATATGGACGATCAAGCTCGAGGGACATAGGGATAATAATCCTATACAAAAATCTTGTATAATACAAGAGTGGAACACATGCGCGAAAGAATATTTGTTTACCTCAAAGCCCTACGGGTGAACCAGTGGATAAAAAACTCCATCATCTTTACGGCAATTATTTTTTCCGGAACTCTGTTTGATCAACGCCTTTTTCTTTTAAGCCTCACCGCATTTTTTATTTACTGCCTCCTTTCCTCAACGTCTTATCTCTTAAACGACATAATCGATTATCCATACGACATTAAGCACCCGGTAAAAAAAACACGGCCCATTGCGGCAGGGAAGATAAGCATACCCCACGCAACATTTCTAGTATTTACCTTGACCATCATATCCCTTTTGCTTTCGCTTTTTGTGTCGCTTTCATTCTTCTTTTTGGCCCTCTTTTTTATTCTCCTGCATTTTTTTTACTCTCTCTATCTTAAAAAATTTCCGACGATCGATATTTTTTCCATATCATTCTCTTTTATGGTCCGCGCATTTGCCGGAGAGGTGGTGACGGGGTATCACATACCCATCTGGCTTTTGCTTACGATATTTTTCATATCCCTATTTATGGCGACCATAAAGCGGCACGCCGAGTTGATTACTCAGGAAAAAGGAACGAGGGAGTCTCTCTATCGATATAAAGAGCACTTTCTTGATTTTTTGACAAACACCTTTGCAACCGCAACCATCATCGCATATGCAACCTATACCTATGTTGAGCGGATCCCACAAGTAAACGCGTTTGGTTCATTTCTCCCGACGATGGAGGTTCGCAAATGGATTATGGTAACGGTGCCCCTCGTCGTCTACGGGGTGGCCCGTTACGCGCAACTCCTTTATGAGCGCGATGAGGGAGAGCGGCCTGAGAAGATAATAACCCAGGATAAACCGCTCGTTGTGACAATATTACTTTGGGTAACTATCGTTATTTTGCTCATCTATGTATTATAACTTGACAAACTGCTACCCTGTCTTCTATACTTGAGCTAATTATGAAAATTCTAAAAAATATCGGAAATAAAATACAGTTTGCATTTATCCCTTTTGCAGTATATGCGGCCAATGTCTCGCAAAACGCAGATGTTGCGACAAACTTTCAGATTCCCTCCCTTCCAGACATGATTTCGTTTCTCATTAAAATGTTCTTCTTTATTGCGGGAATGGCGGCGCTTTTGTATTTGTTGATGGGTGCCTTTGCCTGGGTTACCTCCTCCGGAGATAAAGAAAATGTAAAAAAAGCCCAGGATAAAATCCAGGCGGCAGTCATCGGACTTGTCATCATCGTGTTTGTTTTAGCAATCATGGTAACTCTCGAGCAGTTTGTATTCAATAAAAAATTCTGTCTCGGGATTTCATGTCCGGTTAACTTCTCGAGTTACGTGTTGTTGAAATAAGGTGATAGTCAACGCCGCAGGTATTCAGGACTGGCAAACTTCAGGTTGTATGGTCGACGGTGTTCCCACCCTTAAATGTTTTGAAGTAGTCTTCGGTAATATTCTCTTCATGGCGTCAGCACTTATTGTTCTCGCCCTCTTTATCATGTTCGTCATCGGCTCTTTTAACTACTTGACCTCTTTAGGCAACCCGGAAAAAATAAAGAAAGCCCAAGGAACACTCAAGTATGCCCTCATCGGCTTTATCTTTTTTATCAGCTCGTTTCTTATCTTAAACATTATTGACATCCTCTTTCTGGGAGGGAAAGGAAAGATCTTCGAGTTTAAGATAGGGGAATAATGACTACTTAGTAGGACTCACAAATATTACTTTTACCCCCTGACTTTCAGGGACGGGAGATATGGTTTTGTTTGAATCAAAAAAAAAGCCCATGATGGTAAAAAGAAGAAGCGCAAGACCCATGCCGATCAAAACAATTCCGACTATTTTCATAGATTTATTTTTTCCTGAACCAGGTATTGCGGGCGTCGCTGAACTTCAACATATATTTTACTGATGTATTCTCCGATGATGCCGATAGTGATAAGCTGTACCCCCCCTAAAAACATGATACCGACAAAAAGGCCAGTCCAACCGGTTACCCAGTATGAGGGGAGGAATATCTTTCCCAAAATGGCATAAAGAACTCCTAAAAAACCAATGGTTGCGGCACAAAACCCCAAGTATGAGGCAAGACGAAGCGGTTTGGTTGAAAAAGTAGTGATTCCTTCAAGGGCAAAGTTGAGCATTTTGGAAAAGGTGTAGTGGGTTGTTCCCGCAAACCGTTTTTCCCGGACAAAATAAATATAATCAGCCGGGTAGCCTCCCCAGGCAACCAATCCTCTCAAAAAACGGGAACGCTCAGGAAGTTTATTTAAGAAATCCACCACCTCTCTATCAAGAAGCCTGAAATCTCCCACCTCCTGAGGGATGGGGCTGTCGGAGAGAAAATTAATGAGCCGGTAAAAAAGGGATGCGGTCATTTTTTTAAAGAATGAGTCGACGTCTCTTTTTTCCCTGCGGGCATAAATTACTTTGGATCCTTTTTCCCACTTTTCAACCATTTTCGGAATGATTTCCGGCGGGTCCTGGAGGTCTGCGTCGATGGTGATAATACAATCACCCTTGGCGTGTTCATATCCTGCAGTAAGGGCCATCTGATGACCGAAGTTACGGTAGAATGACACGAGTTTTATATTTTTATTTTTGAGAGCAACTTTTTTTACTGTCAGCGCAGTTTGATCATATGATCCGTCATTTACAAAAATAATTTCATATGAATAGGGGGCAATCGCCGGGAGAAGGCGGTCAAGAAAGGGATGGATATTTTTTTCCTCGTTGAAAACAGGGACAATGACTGAAAGCATGAATTCTGGCATATTTTATCTAATAGCTAGAAGCTAACGGCTTACAGCTACCGTGTTACGGGGCCAGGAGTCGAACCATGGTCTAGGAGATTATGAGCCTCCTGTGCAGCCGTACACTACCCCGTATTTACTGTCATTATACTCAATTTGCCTACGTTAATCAACGCGAAAAAACACATTCCACCACTGTTTATACACGGGTATAGGGGGGGTAATTGCCGGCGTTGGAGAGGGGGATGGGGGAGGGATGATGACCGCCACCTCACTCGGCTGTAAAAGCCCCAGTTTATTGCGGATCGTTTTTTCTACTTCACGGGGGCTTGTTTTTTGCAGTTTCTGGGTTTTAAGCTGAATGTTTCTTTTTTTTTCAGCCTCGGCCGTTTCTTTATAATTTTTATAAAATTGCATGTTTTTTTGATATTCGGAAAAGTTCTTTATGAGGGAAAAGGAGAGAAAAATAAAGAGAATGATGAAAAAGATACTTCGGATAATCCGCATATATATCCAGTATAGCAAAGACTAGGCGGGGGATTGACCGGGAGACATCTTCCGCAACGCTTGCATGATGCGCGCGGGGTCAGCTTTTGCCTTCAACTCCTTGACACAGATGCCGATGAGTGCCTGGGGTTTGGATGCAAATAATTCTTTGTTCTTTTCAACGAGCTCCTTGACTGCCAGCTCAAGGTCCTGATCTGACATCTCGGGAGGAAGATATGCAAGAAGAACATCAAGCTGCTTCTGGTATTCAGAAACCAAATTCATCCGGCCGCCTTTCGTAAAGGAGTCGATGGATTCGTGTAGTTCTTTCTTAACCTTTTGGAGTATGGAGACAACCTCTTCGTCAGTCAATTCCTTCTGGGTGTTAATTTCTTTGTTCTTGATTTGTGATACAATGTATCTGATTGTATCAAGCCTAACTTGGTCTTTTGCCTTGAGGGCTACGATCTGGTCGGTCTGAAGTTTTTGTTCTAGCATATTATAATTATAGCGTATGAAAAAAAGGAATCAACAAGACGCCCTACAGCTCCTTGAGGTTTTTCAGAAAAGCGTCCTGCAAAACAAGCCGCCACTTGAGGAGATGATAAGCGAGATTCGCATGATGAAATTCAAGATTAAGCCCTTACAGGGCGATTTTTCACGGGTAAACTTCAACGATCATGAACTTATTGAAATATTATGGAGTCTGGGAAAAATGGATGAATTCTTCCAATCACGGTTTTCCACTCTCAAAGTGGGACAGCGGGGGACATTCTACAATTATTTTGATTCTTTACAGAAAAAATTTCAGGATGACCTCAATAGACTTAATTTAAGAGAGGGATTCAGCACCGTAAAGCCATCTATTCTGGAGATGGAGATCTTCAAAGAGCGGACAAGAGGCAAAAAAACCAATTAATTTATATTTTCATGAAAAAATTTCCCGTAGTATTTGATTTGGAGACGAAACACACGTTTCGAGAGTTTGATGAGGCAAAAAAACTCGGCATAACCGTCATATCACTTTACGATTATGCATCAGAGAAAAGCCATGTGTTTACAGAAAAAGAACTCCCCGCCGTATTTCCTTTTTTTGAAAAAGCATCATACCTGATCGGATACAACATAATTAGTTTCGACCTCCAGGTTCTTCAGGCTTACTATCCGGGCGACGTCACTCATTTTGCAACAATGGATATCCTTGATTATATTAAAGAAAAAATCGGCCGCCGTTTAGCCCTCAATGATGTGGCAAGTGCAACCCTCGGGATAAAAAAATCAGGACATGGCCTTATGGCGATCGACTTTTACAAAGAAGGAAAATGGGATGAACTCAAAAAATACTGCCTGGATGACACGATGATTACCAAACAATTATTTGAGTACGGAGTTAAGTTTAGAGAAATTAATTACCTCACCGAGAATGGGAAAGCAACGATACGTGTGGAGTGGGGGAAGTACATGGAAGACCAGGGCAAGGCCGAGACTGCGATGACTTTGCCGTTTTGAAAAAGTAGCGCACACATTGAAATCCCTGGTCCAAAATAGTATATTTATTAAATGGGGTACTCTGGCAAACTTCAACTAAAACAAGATTCTATTGAATTAAGAAAATCTGGATTATCGGTAAGGGCGATACAGCAAAAACTTAAAGTTGCAAAATCATCCGTTTCACTATGGACCCGAGACATACTTCTTGCAAAGGATCAATTAAAAACACTTCAAGAGAATAGGAAAAAAGCTGGGCTAAAAGGAAGCTTGGTCGCTGCACGAAAGAAGATAGAAAAAAGAATAACAGAAACGACCAACATAATTAATGGAGCAAAGAATGAAATAGGGAGTATTAAAAACAGAGAGCGCTTTTTAATTGGTATAGCGCTATATTTTGCTGAAGGAGATAAGGCGGGACACAATGTGGCATTTACAAACACAGATGCAAAAGCATTAGTATTCATGGTTGAGTGGTTAAGAACATATTGTGAGGTTAAACCAGAACGAATGAGGTGTAGTTTATACCTTCACGATAATCTAAACGAAAATAAAGTTAAAAAGTATTGGTCAACCCTACTACATATCCCGCAAGCACAATTTACTAAAAGTTATATTGTAAAAAATAACCCAAATAGGTTCAGAAAATCAAAACATGAATTTGGAGTTTGTCGCGTCACAATTAGCGATGTGCGTTTATTAAGAAGGATTTTGGGTTGGATATCAGGAGTGTTTACTGTATAATAATTAGCGATCCCCTGTAGCTCAATTGGTAGAGCAGGTCGCTGTGAAATATCGCAGCGCCCGATAGAAATATCGGGATGAAAACCGGGTTAACTGTCGGGAAGCCTTCATTTCAACTTAATTGGAATATGGTAATCCGCAGCCAAGCCCCGCCAAGGCGGGGAAGGTTCAGAGACTATACGCCCGGTCCCGCCCTAACACAAAATGTTAACGGGAATGAGATAGTCCACGCCTCATTGAAAAATGAGAATAAAGTGTAACGACAAGGTTACTGGTCCGAGTCCAGTCGGGGGAGCTGCATATTTTACAAAAGGAGTTAATCTTTTTAGGATTTATCATGCAAGAATCAAGTAGTAGTCCTGATTTACCTCCGGGTCATGGATCACCACCCACACCAGAATCTCAACCGGAAATAACACTAAGGGAATTAGGTGACGCACTTAGCGATCTTCATAAGGGACCCAACGAAAATCTTCCCCCTGTATTGGATAATGCGGCAGTTGAGCTTACAAAGGACGGAGCAACTATTTTGAATGAAGGGTTGCCGGCACATGAGAATATCTCAAAAGACTCCCCAGACACTGGTGAAGTGAATATAAATAATGGGGGAAATGCGCCAATATAAGAGATTCCCACACCTCGGAGGTGTAATGATTTAATTATGAAAAAAATAGTGGTTGCAATAATCGGTATACTTTCCTTTTTATATCTTCTTAACCCGGGATTGGGAATATTTGAAATCATTCCTGATAATTTTCCTTTAATTGGGAATCTGGATGAAAGCGTTGCTACTTTTTTCGTATTTTCATCGCTTGCTTATTTTGGTTTGGATTTAAGGGATGTTTTTGGTGGGTGGTGGAAAAGAAGGTAAATCTATAAAGGCACTCTGCAGAATCAAGAATATCATAAGTAATGAAGTGTTTTATTGTTTTAGACTGTTATAACGACCCCATACACCTCGGAGGTGTGCTTAACTTTCCACTACACTGCGCAATGATAGGAAAAAAATCATCAAGGGGTGCCAAAAGCAATGAAGTGAAAATAGTGATAAAATAAAAGCATGAGTAGTAATAAAAACAAGTTGTCTCCTGAGCAAAGCAAAGTACTACTAAGAGTATTGAAAACACGTTTTGAGAAAAACCTGCCTGGCCGGCAGGCAGGCATGAACCTCCATAAAGGTCTTGTGTGGGATAAAGTACAGGCAAAGTTATTAGCCAACCCTGAAAAACTCTGGTCACTTTCAGAAATGGAGAGAACGGGTGGAGAGCCGGACATTATTGGCTACGATAAAAAGACAGATGAATATATTTTCTATGATTGCGCCTCAGAAAGTCCGAAAGGACGCCGAAGCCTCTGTTATGACCGCGCGGCACTGGAGTCAAGAAAAGAATTTAAACCAAAAGACACCGCCCTTGATTTGGCCGCATCCATGGGTATAGAGATTTTGACGGAAGAACAGTATCGGGAGTTACAGATGCTTGGAGAATTCGACACGAAGACATCAAGCTGGGTGAAAACACCCCTAGAAATCAGGAAACACGGTGGAGCTATCTTTGCCGATCGCCGCTACGATCACGTCTTCATATATCACAACGGAGCGGATTCTTACTATGCCTCTCGTGGATTTCGCGGCTTGTTAAAAATATGACCACCTACATCCTCCACGGAGGAAGAACTAAAATTGATTCTGCGAGCAATAAATTATTTTTTAAACAATTCACAGACACGGTTCAAAAAAACCACGTAAAGATTCTCTTGTGTTATTGGGCGCGAGATAGGAAAAAATGGAATGAATTATTTGAAGCAGATAAAGCCAAGATTTTACAAGAAGCAACAAAGAAAGTTGACATAAATATTATTAGCGCATTTGAGAATTTACCCTCGCAATTAAAAGAAGCAGATGTGATATATTTTTCCGGCGGTGAAGAAGAGTTTTTAAGACAATATATGTCAAACCTACAATTCTTAAAAGGAGCGCTTGAGAATAAAGTATTTATAGGGAGCTCAATGGGAGCCTTTCTTGCATCAAAGCATTATGTATTATCACTCAGTAGTCAAAATGAAAATACGGTATATGGCGGGCTAGGCCTTGCTCCATACAATATCCTTTGTCATTGGAATGTGGAAACAAATAAAGAGAGGAAGATTGCAATGTTAAAAGAAAAAGACCCCCAAACACCCTTATTGCTCATTGAGGAGGAAAAATTTGAAGTATTCAAGATATAATAGTCTTTATGATAAAAATATCAAAAGCCACCAGTAAAGAAGCCCTTATTGAAGAATGGCACCGAGTGGACGTCCCCCATTATGGAAAAAGAATCGATTGGAAGGAGAAAGAATTCCGATTAAAAGCGGTTGAGAGGAGAAAAATAGTAGGTACAGTTGAGGGAAAACACGGGTCTGGCGTCATCTATATTGATTCTCTTATCACGGTAGAACGTGCACGGGGAAAAGGAATTGGCACGATGCTCATCAAAAAAGCAGAAGAGTTCGGCAAAAAATTAGGAGCACATCGGACGTGGCTTATCACGGGAAAAGATTGGTCAGAAAATATTTTCTATAAAAAGCTCGGCTTTGTTTTGGTGGGTACTCTTCCCGACTTTCACTTCCACAAAGATTTTGTAGTGTATACGAGAGAGATAAAATAATTTACTCCTTTTTTACCCCCAATCCTTGTGAAAAACGGAGAAGATACCCGCTTGGATCCATCACGAGAATTTCCCGGCACCCGTGAAGCGTATCCTTGACCTTATACCAACTGTCTTTTGCCCCTCTTTTCAGCGGATAATTATGTTTTGCAAGGGAGTCAATAATTTTTTGGACATCGTCAGTTTCTATCTGAAAATTTATCCCCCGTCCAAAGGGATATTCGGGTTTTCCGTTATGCCATACTTCATCTTCATCCTCCTGTTGAATCATAAGCTGACTACCCTGATAGGAGAGAAATGCAAAGAGGGGATCGGTGCGCTGATACTCAAGTTTAAATCCCAGGAGGACAGTATAAAAATGTAAACTTTTTTTGAAATCGATTACGTATAACTCGGGGAGGATATTGTTAAATCTCATAGATATGATTGTATCAAAGTTGTATGTGGTATCATTGAGGAATGAAGAAACTAGTACGCATGGTACTATTACTTTTTATTTCCTTCCGAACCCTTTTTATTCTCTTTGGCTTTGCGAGGACCCCATATATACATGCAGCAGATACTTTTATTCTTACCAATGGACAGTTTGAAAATGCTTCAGGGGAAAGTGAAGAGTACCGGGTGATAGGCCAGGACTTATTTACCCAATTGACGATCAATATTTCTGAAAGCGGAGAAGTATCGGGAGAAGCGGAGATACCATTCAACTTTGAGCTGAATGGCGATAGCTATTCGGGAAGTGCAGCCATCAAGTTAAACGGAACATATGACGCAGATAAGAAAAGCATAAAGGGAAATTTTTCATACAATCATAGTCGCGTGAAAATACATACGTTTACAAGCGGCAATGTTGCCGAACTGAAAGGGACAAAAAATCTTCCCAAATCCTCCTTTTCCGGTAAAGTCGACGGTGACGGCATGAAAATAGAGTTTCCCCGCTTAGGCAGGGTGACTTATGCGGGAGTTTCTCCCGGGGGCGTAGATAAAACAGAACAGATTTATGATGTGCCCGATATTGAGTATCAGCCCGGAGTGGATACGGGGGCAAGGTTTGCAAGCATTCAAGGAGAAGTTGAGATGTACCCGGACGGAAACCCGGACGATAGAAGGTTTGCCAAAATGGGCGTGAAAATTGAACCGGGAATGCATATTTTTACCGGTGAGGACAGCAATGTCATCATCACATTTGCGGACATGTCAACATATAAATTACCCCCTAATTCAGAGATCGTCATCAAAAATTTTAAATCAAAAAGCCAGCTGATGTTAATAGGGGGGAAAATCTGGTCGAATTTTAAAAAAATTGCAAACGGGGAGACGATAGAGGTACAAACGAGTCAGGCAGTACTGGGAATTAAAGGGACGACCTTTGTAGTCGAAGAACGAAAAGGGACTTCAACCCTCAAAGTTATTAATGGAAGCATATTATTTACCTCTCGAACCAGCGGAAGATCTGAAATGATACAAAAAGGAGAGACGATGATGGCAGATAAAAAAGGCCTGGGAAAGAAAGGTGTATTTGATCCGGTTGAGGAGGAAAAAAAATGGACAAAACCGGCAAAAACAGACTATTCCCCGGCGGTTATTGTTGTTGTATTGTTGGGTGCCCTGGTAATTGCACTTTATATTTATAAAAAAATAAAAAAATAGTCTCTAAGTTACTATTTACTTACTAACATTTACCATCCCTCTAGCTATGGGGTGGAAAAAGAGCTATGAAAATTAATGCCTCATGGCATCGAGTTAACAGGATGCCAAAGAACCCGACCCTGGATCAGCGAGTCGTTTGGCACATAAACCATTCGAGAAACTGCGCCTGTCGACCTCTTGGAAAAAAAATGCTGGAAGAGATTAAAAGAAGAGGATTATAGGAAGGTCTATTTATTCATAAACTCATAAATAAAGTTTTGTGGAATCGTTTTTGGGTAGGAGGGGAGTTTGGAAAGATTTTTTCCAACGGCAAATTTCGCTACTTTCATTTTTTTCTTTTCTTTATCCAGAAATTTTTGCCATTTTTCATATTTGTCTTTCGTCAGATGAAAAGTGCCATTGCAATTTTTACTTCCACAATTGCAAATGTGGGTACAGGGTTTACAAGTCTCCTCATCAGGGCTTAATAGATAGGAAATGGTGAGCTCTTCATCAGGATCAATATCTCTCAATGCAAAAAAAAGCGTATGGCCGTGGTAGATATATATCCAGCAGTTAGGTGTACAGGAATGATTGATGAGATGAGGTCCGGGTTTTGATAGGTTGGGATAAATGGACGCCTGATCGGTAAGATACATGAGGTATAGTCCCTCCCGGTCTTTATCCAGATCATACTCAGCTGTCTTTATAACCTTTCCAAGATAATCACTGATCACCATGCCAGCCCTAATACTTTTTTTTGAAAAGACTCCAAAGCCCTTTCCTCCCACTTTTTTTATACACAACGAATTCTTTGCTAATAAAAACATAAGGTAGACACAGTCTACCATAGCGGGCCGTTTTGCAAATCAGTGAATAAGTCCTCCATAAATGAGACGCTTATAAAGCTGTCTTATATAGCATAATTATTCGGTATAATGACTCAACATTATGGTTATTATAGGAGTAACTCCGTTAGTATCACGCACTGAAATCTTTAATCGATTAAAAAAAAAAGACGCGTCAATATCATTACAAGAATTGATGAAGATGAATGTTGCCTGGCACATGGCTGATATGATTGGGTCAATCCAACCAACGAGTCTGGCTATTGGGTCAGGGTCGACAAGCAAAAAGGTTGTTCAGGCAATAGGAGAGTTAATCAAAACCAAAAGAATTAATCATGAGATGAAAGCTATTGCTACTTCTCGAGAATTGAGTGTACTAGCCATTCAGGTTGGCTTGAAAAACACGGAGTCGTTTGATGACACTCTCCGCAACATCAAATCTATAAGGGAAGATCAATTACCAAAGAAAACGACCGCATTTGGTTTTGATGGGGCAGACGAAATAAAAGTATTGATTGATAAAAAGAATAAGATCACCGGATTTTATTCAATCAAAGGAGGAGGAGGAGCCCATACGCTTGAAAAAATTATTGCCCACATGACAGCGCATGAAGTTTTTGTCGTGGATGAATCAAAGATTGTAAGTAATCTTGGTGAAACATTTCACTTACCTATTGAGGTTATTCCAGGCGGAGTTGTAGCAGTAAAAGAAAAACTTCTCCGCGCATATCCTTTTACCACCGTTAATGTAAAGAAAGGAAATGACAAAAAAAATGATTTTATTACTGACTTGGGAAATAAGATAGGCTCTAGACTAGCACTTTAACAATTTGTAACAGATTTTCGAACAGTTTTTCCTGGGATTGTTTCCATCTCCACTCACATTCTTTTAAGTGGAGAGGAAAGTTCTTTTTGGTACCGTTAAATTTCATAAGCCTCCGTT
>JACRPE010000021.1 GCA_016214055.1 Candidatus Roizmanbacteria bacterium | reverse complement strand
CGAATAGATTTCATAGTTGCACTATTGTACAGAGGGATGTTTTCAAACAGAGAGAAGATCTTTATGGAGTGATTTGCAATACCTTTTCCCATGAATAAAATACATCCCTAAAAGTCTCATATGTATCGTAACTTATTCAGTTAAAAAAATATTGACAGATATGAATTAGTTTGTTAGAATAGCTCAAAAGTTAGTGATTGTTTCAAAATTATGGCAGTCATAGACGCAAGGTCGAGACAAATTGAGTTTTTAAAAGAAATTCATAGACGTCCAGGAATTACTCCTCGGTTGTGGGAAACTTTTGCCGAAATAACTACGATTCCCAGGCCTTCTCATTCTGAAGGACCAATGGTTGACTACTTAGAGCTACTGGCGGTTAACTCTGATTTGAAGTATGAGCGAGATCCTCACAATAATATTTTTATTCATGTTCCGGCGACGACCGGTTATGAAAATGCTCCTAAAATAATCTTGCAATGTCATTCGGATATGGTTCCTCAACAGGATAAAGGGGCGGAATATAACCCTACTATTGATGGAGTACATGCAATAGTACATGATGACGGTTCCATTACTGCCGATAAAACCACTTTGGGTGCTGATAATGGTATTGGTGTAGCTATGGCTTTGACCGCAGTTGCCGATCTTGAAATCCGACATGGTGAAATTGGCCTATTAGTGACATCCTCAGAAGAAGATGGGTTAGGTGGTGCAGAGAAACTTAATTTTGAATCGATGAGAAAGTTTGATTATATGTTGAACTTAGACAGTGAAGTCGAAGGTGAGGCAACTATTGGTTCAGCTGGTGGCGGTTACACTCATATAACAATGCCATTAGAAAAAATTTCAAGCGGAGATAGAAAACTTTATACGTTAGATATTTCGGGTTTAGCCGGAGGTCACTCAGGTTTGAAAATAAATCAAGGTGGGGGAAATAGTATAAAAGTATTGGCACAAATATTATCTGAAGCTTCAAAAGATTCGGATATTAACCTCGTATCAATCGGCGGTGGTGATGTATTAAACGCTATTCCAAAAGAATCAAAAGCCATTATTGCAGTTCGTGAAGATCAGGTGGCTAAATTAAATACATTGATAGAACAATTCAAGGAACAAATTAGAAGTGAATTAAGATTAGATGAGGAAAAAGAAAGTTTTAATGCCAAGTTTGAACCTTCTGAAACAATAACTGGACTGATGCTCTCATCTGACTCTTCATCAAAAGTTTTGCAATTAATTTCAGACTTGCCTCATGGCGTTAAAGAAATGACTGGAAATAGTGTTTTAACCTCAACAAATTTGGCCAGAATAGAAACAAACGAAACTAGCCTAAGGATAAGCATGATGAGTAGAAGTGCAATTGTCGAAAATTTAAGTGATCAAAGAAGAGATATTAAAGTAGCCGCTAATGATAAAAGTTATCCGGGAATTATGATTGAACAGCTGGAACCATTTCCAGGATGGGAGCCAAAAGAAAATACAAAGCTCGTTGAAGTTGCAAAACGGGTATATAACGAATTGACTGGGGATGATCTCAAAACTGTAATTACCCATGGCGGTTTAGAATGCGGATTAATAGGAAATAAATATCCTAATCTTTCAGAATCAATCATTTCTATTGGTTCAACGATCGAGAATGCACATGAAACAACTGAAAAAACCTATTTTGATACAAATGAAAGAACTTATAGATTTGTAAAAGCGTTAATAACTGGTTTATCTAGTTGATTAAAATTCCCTTGCAATAGGAATAGGTCGTTGTTATAATCTTTCACAAAGTTATGGCAGAAGCAGTACATAGAGCCATTATAAAACGAGGGTTGCAATCAACCGAAGTTTCTCCAAGAGTTGATTCGCTCAAGAGTGTAACAAGTATTGGATCTTTTTTCGACTTCGTTTCTGCAATTGCCAAAACAACTTATTTTACTTCAAAAGAACCGGGAATCCTTGAACGTAGACGACGTATTGAAGGATCACTCGACCCAACTTTAATTGAAAAAGCAGTACAAAACCAGGACTTTGGAAAAACCGATCCGGCAAGTCCAGATTATGATAATCTCCTAGCCGCAACATCCTTTGAAAAGCAAATTGAACGCGAAGTAATTCGCAATGTGGTACAAAGAGAAAATAATTTGGGTCTTTCTGAAGCTGAAAGAATCGTTCTTTTAGGCCATTGTGATTTGGGGGACCAGTTTGATGAAATGTATCGTAAGTGGAGAAAAGAAGTTGTAGGAAACCAATTATTGACTGAATTGAAAAATAACCCAAGAGCCAAAGGTCAAATCTTAGCTCGGTGTAATCTGAAAGGTATGCCAGACGGCTACTTATATTCAATATTAAAAGGAAGCATTGATGATGTCGTTCTCACTCCATATGCCGAAGCATTTCCAGAAGAGATGAGTGCAATTGTTGTTACTGTAACACAAATGTCACAGGAACTACGTAAAATTGATGATGCTGAATCAAGCAATCTTGCTGATTATTATGAAGCCTTCGGCACTGCAATAACCTCACAAAACCCAAAAGATCATGACAGGCTATGGAAGTTAGTAGATAAAAAATGGATGAAAGTTTCTGGGAGAATGCAACCCATTCACCCCATGGAGTCGTACGTTGATCCTAATGGATTATTAGTAGAGCCTGATTTAGCACTTACTTTTCGTGATGACAGAGCTGAAGCCGCTGCCACGAACGATCTTACTGAAGTAACAAAACGAAATATGATTGGTCATTTATCTGACAAGTATGGAGACAAAACATCTTTAAAGACATCAATAGGCCCAATGACATCGTCAATTGCAGGAGTTTTTTCCTCACAAGGCGCTGGGAGACGATTAGACTTTCGTCCAGCTGGACAAAATATTCCAAATAGGACTGCTATAAGGATACATGATGGGGTAAAAATATTTTTAGATATGGAAACAATGCATCAAAGATGGAAAATTCAAAGAAATTTATTAGTCGGAATATTTGGGGAGGAATTTGTGAAAAATCAATTTGATAATGAACCCAATCTTATCCCGTTTGCCACAGGTATTCATGTGGCTGGTCATGAAGTTGCTCATAACGCATTTGTACAAGAAGGAACAAGAGATCTCATTGGTGCTGATAATTATGCGCAAATAGAAGAACAAAAATCAGATATGACGATTCTTACAGCCGCACCTTCTTGGCTCAATCCAGACGAGCAAAAAACATTTCTTAAGGCAATATTTGCCGGTGAAGTAAGGAGTCTTGCTTTAAAAAATGATGAGTCCAGAAGGCCTTATTATAATTCTGCAGTATTTATTATCAATCAAATGTTGGAGACAGGTATTGTCTTTCATGATGATGCGGGATGGCATTATGATGATAGTGAATCAAAACTTGAAGTATTTTTCAATAAAGCTAGAACCATTATGTCAAATGAATTCGTTCCCGTATATGAAGAGCGAAGTCCAAAAAAAGCGGCCACCTATATAAAAAAGAACTATGAGCCCTCTGATGCCCTCGTGCAATTTGAACAAAGTTTAATTAAATAAAGTAATATGAAGGCTCAAATTAGAGATTATAGACTCATAGAGTAAGTTAAAATCGTTGATTTGCTTCATTTCCACTTCTGGATTCTTGTAACTTCTTTTCATGCCCCCAGTAGAGAAAATTTCCGATGCTCCCAATAATTACAACACCTATTGAAATAAATAGTAACACCATGGGTTTGGACTCATCTGATGTTGAATTTTGCGTTTGAGATATTATTACCGAAGGAATCGGTGTATCCGATGAAATAACACTACTTTGATTTTGGATATTTGTTGGCACAATATTATTTTGACTATCCAATTTTTGTGTTATTTCTATTGTGGGTATTTGCTCCGGTGTGGGGGTATTAACTGTCACAATTCCACCGGCAGTGGTTGAAATTTCATTTGAAAAGTTTCCGGGAGTACATCCATTGACCGCCTTGACCACAAAATAATATTTCTGTCCCGGAGTTAGCGAACCTACGGTATATGAGGTAGTTCCCTGGCCGCCGACATTTGGATTTCCATATATATACTGCCCTGATGTTAAACCATACGATACGAGATAGTTGCTTACCGGATTTGAAGCAGTGGTCCAACTTAACACTATTTGATTTGAACCTCTTGCAACGGCAGATAGGAGTTGAGGTGTTCCTCCGGGTGGAGAATCGGAACAGCCCGCTATGGTAAAAGTAATTTTACCCAAAGTAAAAAACTTTATATTTGCAGTCGTATCGGTTACATCGAGGTTATCTGTTTGAGGAGTTGATGATTTTATTGAAAAAAGCGCGTGGCCGTTTACATCGGTGGTACCCAATATGCTGGAAATGGTGACCCCACTGTTACTTGAATCCGAAAGCGTTACTAAATGGCCGTTTATCGGGTTACCCGAACTATCACGAAGAGTTACGGTCACAATTGCCGTTGTCTGTCCGTCTGCGGGAACTGAAGAGCTCACGCTTAAATCTGAATGATCCTTGTCCGGAGTGCTATCGGCATGGGTGGGAAGAGGAATAAAAATAAAGAAAAGTAAAACAAGAGAGATAATAATTACGATGTTTTTTTTATGATGCATATTCAATTATAAAGAAATTTATACATGGAAAATATGCAAAAATAATAAAATTGGATATAATTATTTCTTAAAATGTGATCGCAATTGAAAAAATTTGATATTTGATTGTATAAAAAAGTATATCTATTTCATAGTTTAAATGATAGAAGTATCCAAAATCATTAAAATAATGTAAAATGCAATCGATAGTCCTATGCATAGGCCACACATGGCTTGGATCAATATAACCGAAAGGTGCAATAATCGCTGTACATACTGTTATGCGAAAAACTCCCTTCATGAGCGACGCAAAATAATCCCTTTTGACGAAATCAAAAAAATAATTGATAAACTTGCCCAAATCAAAATGGAGCGGTGCATTCTCATGGGAGGAGAACCGACCCTTCACCCCAATATTATTGATATTTTTAAATACGCATGGGATAAGAATCTGGGGATAAATTTGATTACAAACGGTACAAGATTTGCTGATGAAAAATTTTGCACCGAATTTAAAAAGGTTGGTTTTGGGGCAGGGTCGGCTATTTTTTCTATGCATGCCAGTTCACAAGCAGATTCATATGTCATAACTAGAAACAAGATGTATTTTAAACTTTTTTGAAAAAGCCCTTAAGAATCTGAATAAATATGATGCAAAGCCGGATATTAATCTAGTTATTTCCAAAGCGCATAAAGCCACCATATTTACAATGATGGATTTTCTAAAGAAAAATGAAGTTGAAAAAATCCATTTTAATCTGTGCTCGCCAGCTGTATCTGTTGATAAAATAGATTCAACAGAAGTGTTATCGTTTGCAGACCTGGCTGATATTACAGAAAAAATTTTCCATTACGGGAAGAAAATCGGTATCTTAACTCATTTTCTCTTTTTAGCACCTCACTGTATTTTACCGAAAAAACTGTACCCGCTTATCAAGGACAGTCTGATAAAAAACGACTGTAGTATACGTACGAGAACAGGCATCACCATCAATGTCAACGGTGACATAGTTCCCTGCAATCACCTTTTGGATTTTTCCATAATTAAAAAAAATATGTTCCAGAGCCTCACAGATAAATCAGAGTATCTAAAAATACTGGAGTCGCCCAAAATAATTGATATTCAAAAAAATATTAACGTATTCAAACTGGATCAATGCAAAACCTGTCCTGAAATTACATTATGTCAGGGTGGGGGTTGTCCATTATTCTGGTTCAATAAGGATATTGAAACAAATTTTTACAGATGGTAATAGTTTATTTAATTTTTTATTGGTTATTGCTATAATATATTGAAGTATGGCACAGCCAGGGAAGGCATGGATAAATATTACTGAGATGTGTAATAATCGGTGTTCCTATTGTTACGCACAAAATTCTCTCCATGACAGAAGACGCATGATGCCAATTGAAGATATAAAAAACATATTGGATAAACTGGCATTATTAAAGATTAGACGATGCATAATTATTGGAGGAGAGCCTACATTACATCCTGAGATTGCTGAAATTTATAAATACGCAAAAAAGAATAAAATTAGAATTAGCCTCGTCTCCAATGGTAGTCGCTTTGCCGATGAAAAATTCTATAAAAAATTGAAAGATGCAGGTTTACCTTCGAGTTCGATCGCCTTTTCAATGCATGCAAGTTCTCCACAAGATTCAGCTCTGCTAACTGGATCATCTGTCTATTTTTCATTATTTAGTAAAGGAATCAGTAATTTTGTAAAGCAAAAATTGAAATTACATGTAAATATAGTTATATCAAAACAAACAGTTAATAAGGTAGTTCCAATGATGGATTGGTTAAAAGAACATCATATTAATCATGGATTTTTTAATCTAGCTTCTCCTGCAGTTTCAGAAAAAGGTACGGACTCATCATTTGTTTTAAAATTTGACCAATTAGCGCAGACAGTTGAAAAAATATATAAACATGCTAAAAAAATAAATTTTACTGCACGTTTTTTATATCTAGCACCTTTGTGCACACTACCTAAAAAACTTTTAGATATCTTCAAGAAAGAAGGCTTAATTGATGCTGGATGTAGTATTCGAAATGGTTCATCAGTATTATTTAATATCGACGGAGATGTTGTTCCTTGCAATCATCTTCTTGATTTTCCTGTAATGAAAAAAAATGATTTAGACAAGTATAATTCAAAAAGATTTCTTGAAGTCTGGAATGCACCACAGATGGAATTCATGCGAGAAAAAACGAGAGTTTATAGATTGGAGCAATGCAAAACCTGTCCTGAGATTGCATTATGTCAGGGTGGGGGTTGTCCATTATTTTGGTTCAATAAAAACATAGACACCAATTTTTACAAATGGTAAGGAGGTGACACAATATGACAATAGGAGAAATGAAAGTCGGGAATCAAAAATTAGCAAATTTATTCTCAGCACTGCCAAATAGGGGCGCTTATAAAGAAGGTTTGTTGGTAATTAAAAATACCCGCAAAGCGGCGTATCGACGAGTAAGGAGATATACAGGCGACTGTAAATCTGACTGTGATTGTGATTGCTCACCTTCTCCAGAAATTTGTGGGGGCTGTGCATAATATAAATTTATTCAGCTATGTTAGACGCAATTCTAAAAAGACGTTCTTGTCGTAAATACAAAAGTAATGATGTCAATGATGCTTTATTAGATGAAATCTTAAAGGCTGCCCAATATGCTCCGACAGCCAAAAATTGGAGAGGGTGGGAATTTGTAGTAGTCCGTGATAAACAAATTCAACGCCATATAGCTGAAGTTGTGCATGAAAGGTTTGGTTTAAGCGCTCCTATTTTTCTTTTTCCAATAATTGATATGTCAACATCAGTATGTCCTATCGAGGAGCTTTCAACAGTGACAACACACATCATGTTGCAGGCTAAAGATTGTGGATTAGACAGCATTTGGATAGAGATTATTGAGTCGAAAGAAGATAAAATAAAAACAATCTTAAATATTCCAGATAATTATTTGCTAATTAATTTAATACAAATCGGATATTGTGATGAAGAATTAAGACCGCATACGGAAAGTGAATTTGATGAAAATAAAATTCATTTTGATAACTATACTTCGCATTGAGATTATTGGGTAAAACACTTTGTGACAATAAATTCTGCTTGTCTCCTTGAGATGGAATAAATATTCCAATCATTCTCTTGTTTTTTTTGAAATCCTAATTTACTGAATAATTTACTTGGCAAGTCGTTTAATCTTGTGAATACAATTTCATTCAATTTAGGATATTGAATCAAAGCGTCTTTGACAAACTGAGTTACGATTGCAATACCGATTCCGCTACCAAGATGTTCTCTTTCTCCTATAACACACGATATTTCGGCTATTGATAAAACATCGTTCAAACCTTTTATACCGGCATGACCAATAGGTTTTCCATTATATGAAACTATGGAATAATGACATCTATTTGATGATGTAGCCCAGTTTACAAATGAAATAATATCGGTATCAGAAAAAGGAGTACCTTTATCAAGATTTTTCCTTACGAGCGGGTCTTTAAACCATTTCAAGTAGAGAGGGGTATGTTCCTGAGCCAAAGGACAAAAAATAACATTTGGATAATTGAGAATTTCTCGTCTAAATAGTTGCTCTATCTGCATACAACAAAGCTTGTTATAATAAGCTGTATTGTATCAAATTTGAGAATATTAATCCCTACTTATACAAACCCAATATTTAATATGTTGAAATTATCCTTCTTTGCGTAATACTAAAGTTACTTTATCGAGTGTTAGAGGGTACCCAATTTCATCTTTGAATTTTTTTATTAATTTCTTCATTTCTCCAAGTTTAGGATGGTTCCAATAAGGTATGGTAACGATGTTCCAACGGTCTTTTTCCGTGTTAAACCAAAGTTTTTGGATATCGTCGAAATATGTTAATACAGAGAAATCATTTTTTTTTACTAATCTTAAAGTTTTTTGAAGATAGTACATTCTACGGAATCTACCTGCTTCTGCCATTTGATGTGATCCTGAATGAGTAATAATAAATAGTCCCTTCGGTTCTAAAACTCTTTTTACTTCAGAAAAATATTCATCTAAATCTACTGATGGTAAGAGAGTAAATATGAGTGAAAAAGAATTATTTTGGAATTTCAATTTCCTAGTATCCATTACTTCAAAACGGGCTTTTTTAGATTTCATGTTTTTAAGAATATTGCCTGCTTCATTTATTCTGTCTTTTGATATATCAATTGCTATTATTTTATTCATGAAATCAATAGCTCTAAATGTAGCTCTGCCACTTCCACAAGCAATTTCCAACACATTATCTGAAGATCTATAATATTTTTTTAATTGTTCTATTAGTCTTTCAACGCCCGAAGTACCTTTTGTTTTAATTTGTCCTGTAAAGATATGTGTTGAAACAGGAGCTTTATAAGTATAATAGTCATTATTGTGATTTTTATTCATATCTACTTTGAATAAATTATATCAAAGTACCTAATCTATAATTGTCAGGCATAAATACTGAAGATTTTTATTTTATAAGATTGTCATGACAGTTTGTATTTATCAAGATAAGATTACTGGAAGATATCAGAAACTCCTGTACACAAATTTAGAATGGTAAATTATTTTTGCTGCAGTTTATCGAAGTCAATATATTCCATATAAAGTAATACCTTGAGTATGGGAGATTTTGGCCACAGATTATATGTTGCATTAGTTGGAACTGGAACCAAATCACCAGCTTCGACTAAAAATTTTTCTCCATTGACAAGAAATTCAGCAGTTCCTTCTAAAATATAATATATTCTTTCCCTGTTCCTAATAGTTCGTTCCCCATGTTCTCCGGTAAATTCCGCATAGGCAATGGTAGTGCCCTTATTTATTTGTGGAAGTTGATAGTAATACCCATCAACACCCGGTCTTCCGTGATGAATAGCCCGAGCTTTTGTTATTTTATGCATTAGTTTATTATATCAAACGACCCGTCCTTTTAACGAAGGATGGTCCAGACCGGTGGAGGAAGTTAGACTTTTTATTTATAAAGACTCCTATCTCGAAAGCCATAGAGCTGCAGTAAACATAATGGTTGCCGCAGTTAAACGTATTAGATAAATCTTTAAGGAATGTTTTTCCAATAGTTTAGGGGCAATAAAAGACAGTAACATTGTTAAGATTAAAGTGAGCGGAACAGAAATAATTGCCATGGAAATACTGACATTGATTGCAAGAGCTCGAATGGAAAATAATAATCCAGCCGTATAAAGTATTGTGCATAAAGCTACACCAGAATAGTTTTTGATTGGAGTTTTCTTTATGTCTTTTATGAAAAGCGGTATAGTTGGCATTAAGAGAAGAACCGTAATTATACTTGACCATAGTGACACTTCCCAGAAACCGTTGTGAACTGAAGCTACTTTGATCATCGAATTGAACCAAACTGATGATAATATCCAAATAAAAGCAAGTAGGGTTGCCTTTGTCCAGAAGGTTTTTAAACTCATATTCTCATCGACGTGGATAAATAACCCTGCAAAAAAGAGCAATCCTATCAAGGCCCATTGGATCAAAGATAGAGATTCATGAAATAATAAGACCCCAAATAATGCAGTAATTGGAGCGCGCATATTTGAGAGAGGTGATAAGATCGAAAGGTCTATAGCATAAAAGGCCATTGTAAAAGCTATGGATGAAACAGCGCTAGCCAGTCCTAACAAGATTATTGTTGACCATTCTTGAGGAAAACCAACGTGCTGAGTTATGGCAACTGGTGCTATAAAAATTAATGTTAGAAAAGCCCAAACGATATTATACAACCAAGGATTATTTATGTGATATTTTGTAGCAAGTTTTCCGATTATACTCCCTAGACCATAAGTAATAGAGGAAGCCCAAGCATAAATAACGTAAGACATGAATTAAATTATAGCAAACCAAGCAAGCTAAAATTACACAGGTTAAATGTTGGAATGTTTTCTATTTATCAGGTAGTCTTGACAAATAATATCCGTTAAGTCCAGAGGGAAGGATTCGAACCTTCGTAGGGCAAGCCCAGCAGATTTACAGTCTGCCCCCGTTGGCCACTTGGGTACCTCTGGTATACAACATCAACAATCTAAATTATAACATGCCCCTCGGGTCTTCCTCATGGAATTTGCTATAATGAAAAAATGAAACCAGATTCAGAAAAACTCTATTTATTCATAGCTAAAGCCCTACGTAAAACGTATGCTTCTCTTGGAGTTGAAGAAGTATCGATGAATCCTGACGGTTTTAAAGAATTGCATTTTAGTGAAGGAGAGTTAACCTATAAAGATTCTTACTCCGGATTTTTTAAGTCTAGAGGTTTTGAGGTTATCAGATTTCAAAATTCCCCCATATGGATGTGCTCATACGGAGGAGGTATGATAAAGCCAGATAAAAGCCTTGCATATAAAACGTTTACTTTTCTAAAGAAAGTTTTTCTTGCCGATACTCATGGCTTCAAAACGCTGAGAGGACCAAGCGTATTCAAAGACCAAAATTGGGAATATTCATATTCGCAAAAAGGCGACCTAAATGAATTCCAGGGATATGAAGAGATTCACCTGAACAATGAACTTGTCTTCTTTCATCACATCATCGGTGGTGAAATACGGGAGATGTGATAGACTTATTTTATGTTTATTCCTTCAGTTTATGCTCAATGTCCGGTATGTGTCATCACGGTTGGAGGCGGGTTATTCATCGCTAAAAAGTTGGGGATAGACGATCTTCTTGTATCCATCTGGCTCTCCGGTTTGAATACTGCTATTGCATTTTGGTTTGCTTCAATCATGAAAAACAAACTTCTAAAAAATGGTTATGGGTGGGCTACAGCATTTTTTGTTTTGACTGTTGGCTCACTCGTTTACACAAAACAAATTGGTCACCCGGGAAACACATACGTGGGGGTAGATAAGATATTAGTCGGATTGACGGTGGGATTTGCCGTCTCCCTCATTGCAATCTTGATTGACAGGCTTATCCGGATAAAAAATAAAGGGAAAATCCTCTTCTATTATCAAAAGGTTATCATCCCACTCGTTTTACTCATAATAACAACCGTTATTTTTAAATATTTAATTACTGTTTTCCGCCGATAACTATGACAGATGATGCAGATGTCAGGCAATTCATGGAGAAGGTAAAAAAGATGGAAAAAGGGGAGAAACCTGACCTTTCGTCGGGCGAGGATTTGTCAATTGGCATCATGAATCTCATATCCATCGAAGAACATCTTTTTTTCTCAGGAAATAAGACGGGGGATGTGAAATATTTCGAACTTCTTGATGAAGTCCGCAAGATGCGGGTGTCACTTCTTAAAGAAATTATTAAAGAATATAACGGGGAGGTTTGGTGTATCAGTAAGCATCTACTTGCGGCTTCCATGCGGGTAATGGAAGTAGGTACGAAGGCTCTCAAGAACGGAGATAAAGTTAAGGCCTATGACTTTTTCAAGAAATCTTATCACCTATACAATTTATTCTGGGGCTTGAATTTAGGAGTAGTAAAATCCGACTCCCTTTCTAAAAGTAAAGCATTTGAAAATAAAAAAGAAGCCCCTGTTGAGTTTGTGGATGAAAAAGGAAGTAGTTTTTTAGGTAAAATGAGCAGTATGATTGGGAAAGTTTTGGATTGCTGTAAGGAATAACTTAAAAATTTCAAATTTCAAATTAATACCCATGTGCTATTTAGTTCCCCATAAAGTAAAATCAATTCAAGGGTCAGAAGTTGTTTTAGTCGGGGGAATGAAGGCATATTATGACAAAAAAGTCGGGATATTAAAAATTAATGATGAAGTTCTCGTGTACGGGAATCTTATCATCAACAAAGTTCAATCTCATGAAAAACTTAAAACAGATTCATAAAGGCATTATTTTCGCTTTCCTTACCGCAATTATATCGGGCTTTGCGATATTTTATTCGAAGATATCTGTTGCGAAAATTGACCCACTTATCCTTGCCACCACGAGAAATAGTTTGGTCGGAATATTCTTTATTATTTATTTTCTCGCAACAAATAATGTTAAACAATTATTAAAATTTACAAAAAAAGAACTGCTTCTATTATTTGGAATAGGAATTATAGGAGGAAGCATTCCTTTTTATCTTTTCTTCACCGGAATAAAATTAATTGGTGCTCAATCAGCAAATATTATTCACAAATCACTATTTATCTGGGTGGCAATCCTGAGTGTATTCTTGTTAAAGGAGAAAGTAAGTGTGAAGTACATCATCGCAGGATTTCTGGTATTTACGGGAACTTATTTCTTTACTCCATTCAAGTTAATGTTTGGAAGAGGGGAGCAGCTTATACTTATTGCAACTTTATTCTGGTCACTTGAAAATATTTTGGCAAAAAAAGTCCTCAACAATACCTCATCCGAGTTGGTTGGATTATTCCGCATGGTCCTTGGAGGTGGAGTATTACTGATAATCACTTTACTTTCGGGCAAGGGAAAGTTACTGACGGGATTAAACGTCCTTCAATGGCATACTATCATAATAGGAGGAAGTATTTTATTCTTCTATGTATTCACTTGGTACAAAGCACTTAAATATGCCCCCGCAAGCGTAGTGGCTTTGATTCTCACCTTTTCGTTGGTTGTAGGAAATATTCTCAACGGATCTTTTGCTCATATAACTTTACAAAGAAATGATTGGTATACGATGGTATTCATAACCGTTGCCATGGGAATATTGACTCAGAGACTATTTGTACGGTCACATGAATAAACAAGGATTACTGCTTTGTGCAAAATACTCGGTGGCTCCCAATTACTTCGGGTATTGCGGGCCTAATGAAAATAAATCTCTCGTGGACCACCTAAAAGAAAATTCAGGTGATAAGGAGGTTCAGTCCATACTTTCTGAGTTTGAGACACTCTATTTGAACCTTACCCTAATAGCCAAGGAAAATAAGATTGACGATATATTTGACGAGCGGGTGGTTGAGGCATATTGGGTTGGAAATTATTTACTTCAAAATATTTCAAGCAAGGATTATACTGATCTTCTCGATGAGAAATTTAATCTTGAAAAAAAACTAGGTTCAAAAAATCTCAGTAAACTTTCCCATAAAATATTAGTAAATAAAATTTATCCCCATCATTCATTCCACGTTTTCAATATTTTTAAAAGAACAGGGTATGACCCCAGTTTTCATACCCTTTCTACCATGGATGAATGTAGAATAGGGTGGGGGAAGGTGCTCCATGCCCAGAATCCAAATATTAAATCTCAAAACGCAACTATTATAGTAACGACACGACCACTTATGATGAGTGATAAAACCCTCATTTTCGGTAGAGAAAAAAGAAAGACACTTAATGTTTCTTATAAGGAAAAACAATTTATTAAACCGAAAGTCGGAGACTGGGTGAGTTTTCATTGGGGGCAGGTGTGTGACATAATAGGATCAGAGCAGGCGAAGAATTTGTTTTATTATACCTCAGAAGCGATACGGTTTTACAATGATTAATATGAAAATTTATATCTTTGGTAATCCTTTAGTTGCAGAAGACTCCCTACCCATTCATATTCTTCCCGATTTGCAGAAACAATTTCCGGACATACACTTCATAGTGGTTGATCCCAATGAAAATTTCCCTCCCGAGGGGGAACGTGATTTAATTATTCTTGATACAGTTAAGGGAATCTCAGAAGTAACTTTATTGGATTATTCAGATCTGGCGTTGATTGAGAAAAGTCCTATTTCACCTCACGACTACGATCTCCTCCTCCATTTACTACTTCTCAAAAAGATGGGAAGGATTGACAAGGTGAAGATAATTGGTTTCCCTAGCCCTTCACTTCCATTTCACCTTCAAAAAGTGTGAAGCGCAAGACATGCACGGGTCGAAGGCGCGGATGAATTTCTCAACTTCATAGATTATTTTCTCCTGAACCGCATTCTTACTTAACAGTTCTTCGACAATTTCTCGAATTGCCCGCTCCATTATTACTTGATTTTGACCGGTAGGTACTACGATTTCGCCTCGCTTCACCACCCCTTTTTCATCTATTTCAAGTTTGTAGTAAAGAGTGCCGCGGGGTGCTTCAATCACCCCCACCCCCGTTGATTCCTTCATGGCTCCCTTTATCGGTGCCTCCGGTTGGATCGCCTGTAAACTCTCAATTATTTCAATGGACTGATCGATGGAGTGGAGTATTTCAATTGCCTGGGCTAGATTATTATAAAAAAGATTTTTAGTGGGGAAAAAGGGTAGCAGATCTTTCACGGATTCAATTGTTTTTGGATTCAGATACTGTTTTCCCAACGTGAGACGTGCAATTGCCCCCACCATCATAAGCTGTCCGTCATAGGAAAAACCGCGCGCGTGAGAATAGGGGATGACGACCGCGTTTAAGTGATTACCAAACTCTTTTTCATTTATCATATCACCCCGCGATGTTTGAATGGTGCCCTCTAGGTAAGAGAAATCTTTTGAGACAAGTGAAGTAAAGACAAAAGGAGCTTGGACCTCATGGAAAAAAGAGCTATGGGCAAATAAATCAATTAATTTAAGAACTTTTGGACGTATGGACTTAAGACTTGTTACGAGATTTTTTATTTCATCCAACTTCGGGAGTTTTAAGAATCCACCGACTGTGGGGTAGGGGGCATGCACCGATCTTCCTCCCACCACTATCGATAATTGATTCCCGACCTCCTTTACCGCAAATGCATCATCGAGAAATTCATGTTGTACGGGGTCATTCATGTCAAAATCGAGTATAGAGTTCTTTTTAAACACGTCAGGGAGAGCAAAAATATATAAATGAAGCGCATGGTCACGGATGATGAGGCCGTGAAAAATAAGTTTGCGAAGCAGCAGTGTTTGATCTGAGATTTTGATGGACAGGGCATTTTCAACCGCCTCCAATGACGCCAGGAGATGAGCATTCGAACAGGTGCCGCAAATTCTGGCCACAAGTGGTGGGATGGCGGTTACCGGCTTTCCCTGAATAGCTTGGGTGTAAAACCGTTTCCACTCAGAGATACTAAACTTCAAATCTTCAACTTTTCCATCAGTTACCTTTATTTCCAATGAAGCCGCGCCCTCAATCTTGGATATTTCATCCAGTTTAATTGAGTAGGTATCTTTATTAATATCGCCAATATCAAAATTACCGTCGTGCATATAAGTCATGCTGAACGTGTTTCAGCATCTTACCCAGATCCTGAAATAAATTCAGGATGACTGAGTGGTATTATTTATAACTTTTTTTATAAGTTCCAAAAATATTTGCTCATTCATCGGGCATCCCGGGACCGCTATATCAACCTTTACTACTTCTGACAACTTCATAACCTTATCCTTGTATTTGAATTTATCTAGGACATCTCTAATCTCTTTTTTTTGCATTTCATTGAAGAAATTCCGTTGATTTGAAGGGGCTCCCGTGACCGCACATGCCCCAATTGCCACAAGTGTTGTGGACATTTCCCTGATTTTCTTGAGTTTAGTCTCTTGTGCATCCGAGCTGATTGCCCCTTCCACAAAAGCAAAATCCATCTGTTGTATTTCTTTTGAGTCGTCTTTTTGGAGTATCCGAGCGTGGACAAATTCGAACTTCTCAAACCACTCCTTATAATGTTTGTTCAGGAGCTCGGTAAAGACGATAGTGGAATCTTCACAACACGTGAAAGTAAACCACCCGATTCGGATTTTCGCCATATAATTCATTGTAGCATCTCAAATATGATTTCTGCTATCATAGATACATGACCCTTACAGAGGTATCTTATTTCAGTCGTAAATTGGCGCCTTTTGTCATCCTTCTTTTTGTGGTCATGCTCATCTTGTTCTACTCTTTCAAGCTCGTACTTCTTTTTGGGCAATTAAACACTACTCAAGTATCAACCCTTAACCCCGTGTTTAAAGAACTGAAACCGATTGAGTTTGCAGAGGCATCAAGCAGTGCCGGACATACTTACATTATGGATACGGTGGAAGGAGAGCCGGTCACGGCGTCGGATGCGGCCAAAGTATTTCTCTTGCCCGAAACAAAATTCAGGTTTGGGTATAAGGAAAAAATTTCCCTCATCGCAAAGAATCTGGGATTTGAAGGACCAAGTCTTGAGTATGTTCTGTCACCAAAAAAAACAGAAGGCATCTTTCAGGATAGTAAAAGAAAATTGGAAATAGACATAACCAATTTCAATTTTAAATATAGGCAGGATATCGTGCATAGTCCTGAATTGTTTGAAACAAATGGTACTCCGGATAAAGAATCAGCGGAGAACAAGGCGGTTGACTTCCTCAAATCGCTGGATCGCTATCCTGAAGATTTAGCTCTGGGGCGGATGATTGTCACCTTCATGCAGTATGATAAGGAAAGCAGTCAAACAGCAATTTTGGAAGACAATAAAGGAGCAAACATGGTGGAGGTAGATTTTTTCCGGAAAAATATTGATGATTATCAGGTTGTTTCTCCCAACTACTACAACAGTCAAAATTACGTGATCATGGTACAGATGGGTGACCAGGGGTATCAGGTAGTCGGAGCACAGGTCCAATTTTTTGAAAAATCAGAAGGTCAAGTGGGTACCTATCCCATCATCGACGGAAAAACAGCGTTTGAAAAGCTTGCAACGGGAAGCGGATATATTGTGGCCGGGGCGGACATTCAAGATAAACAAATTCCCATAACTAATATGTTTTTAGCCTACTATGACCCTGAAACCTATCAGCAATATATGCAGCCCATCTATGTATTCTGGAATCAAAAACTCAACTTCGTCGCATATGTTCCGGCAGTAACTGATGAGTATATCCTCAGTTATTCAACGGTGAAGTAGGTAACATTGTCGTCAATCCAGCGGACAATATTCTTGGTATCGTTAAATCTATCTTCACTTTTTAAAATTACTATGATAAATTGATGTCCGTTTTTCTTGTAAAAACTTACCAGATTTTCACCCGCAATTTCCGTATATCCTGTCTTTAATCCTCCAATCCCGTGAATTTCTCCTAACAACTTATTTACATTTGTCAATTTATGAAAATAAACATAATCAACATCTGAGATAACTATTTCTTTCGTAGATACAAATTTGGCAAGATATTTATTTTTTAAAAGTTCACGGGCGGCGAGTGCCAGATCAAAAGGGGTAGTATATTGATTCGGATTATCTAAGCCCGCAGGGTTTTCAAATGACGAGCCGGTCATATGAATCTGTTTTGCCTTCTCATTCATGAGGCGGATAAAAGTATCGTATCCTTTATTTTCTGCAAAAGTAAAAGCCGCATCATTTGCCGAATGCACGAGGATGCCATAGAGAAGATTTTCTGCAGTAATCTTTTCGCCTAATACGAGATTCATAATCTGTCCTTCGTATGTTGCCTTTTTGACTGTTAATATATCATCGCTGTTATATATATCATTCACCACAAGCGCAGTCACTATTTTTGTAGTTGAAGCGGGGAAAAACCGGTCATGTCCGCTTCGTTCAAAGATGGGGGTAAAAGTGGGGATGTCTACAATGTATGCTCCTTGTGCTGTTATATCAGGAGAAGTAGGGTACTTGAGTCGGGGAATAGGTTGAATGTTGATTTCTTTGGGAGCTAAGGGGTCATGAAATACTTCGCGATTATAGGCAAAGATGTGAAAATAGTAAGAATCCCCCGGATAAAAGAGAAAAAGGAGGGTGAAGAAAAAGAATAAAACCACCAGTTTTGTACGCATACGTTAATCAGTATTGACTTTAATCCCCAGCTCCTGAAGCTTATCATCGGGTACCGTGGATGGAGCACTCATGACCGATGTTTTTCCTCCGCTTGTCATCGGGAATGGAATAACTTCCCGCAAAGTTTTTTCGCCTGTTATACAAGTGAGTAAACGATCAATACCGGGGGCGATCCCACCATGAGGAGGTGCGCCATAAGAAAATGCCTCAAGCATGTGACCGAATTGATGTTGGATATCTTTTTCGGCATATCCCATGATTTCAAACACTGTTTTCAAAACAGCCGGTTCATGTCCGCGGATACTGCCTCCCCCAACCTCATAACCATTGCAGACTAAATCGTATTGAGACGTGAGAATAGACCCGATATTTTTTTTATCCAACAAATCTTGTTTAAACTCGGGAAGGGGAGCGGAAAAGGGATTATGAGTAAAAGTCCACCCTCCGGTTTCCGTTTTTTCAAAAAAGGGAAAGTTTATCACCCATGCAAATGCCTGTACATTATTTTTTTTGTCTTCATCGGATCGTAAATCAAATTTATCTGCCCCGAACTGTTTGATGGCATCCTGATAATTGTAGACAGGGAAAGGTTTTTGCTTGATGGGAACGTTTAATTTCTGATAGACGCCTATAATCATGTCCTCAACCAATCGCATCACATCTTCCCGCTCCACAAAACTCATTTCCATATCAAGCTGGGTAAATTCCCCATATGCCCGGTCAGCTCGAGGATCTTCATCTCGGAAGCATCGGGCAATTTGAAAGTATTTCTCTAGCCCTGCAACCATAAGTAATTGTTTATATTGCTGAGGTGACTGGGGGAGAGCATAAAACTTACCTTTTTGAAGACGGGAGGGGACGACGAAGTCGCGTGCTCCTTCAGGTGTTGTCTCGCTTAAAATAGGGGTTTCAACCTCCAAGAATCCTTTTTCGAAAAGATATTCGCGGAGAAGTTGGATAAATTTCGATCTTAATACTAAATTCTTTGTGATGCGAGGGCGACGAATATCAAGGTATCGATATTTCATCCGTATTTCCTCGTCAATCTCATATCCGTCTGTGGTAACTGGTAATGGCATGGGTTGGGCTTTACTGAGGATTGTCAATTCTTTTACTTCAATTTCCACGGAGCCTGTTGGGATCTTGTCATTCACCAATTTGTCCGGTCTTTTTTTGACCAACCCTTTTATTTTCACTACATCTTCAATAGATAGAGCCTTACATTCTTCTCCACCAACAACCTGCACGATACCGCTTCGATCTCGGATATCTAAAAAAACTATCTTTTTATGATCGCGTTTTATATTCACCCAGCCGTAAAGCTCAACTTCCTGCCCAATTTTATGCACGACATCGGCAATTGCCAAAGTTTTCATATCTGTATATGATACAAATAATTACATTTCTTTACAAGCTAGAATTAGTGTAAAATGAGAAATCAATTTTATGATAGATGGCGGCGAGGGAAATTTACCATATGATTATGATCAATATCACGAGACCCTATACCGGGCTTTTGAGCGAATGTTTAATGGTAATATGGAACAAGCAGTTGAATACATGGAAGAAATGCAGGGTTGTTTGGAAGACCCTGTAGGCTTGATTGCCCTTGTTGGTAGTATGAGAGGTGGAAGAACCCTTAATCCAAATACAAGTTTGGCGCGTTGGGGAAATAGCCCAGACAAGGAAAGTGACACCGATTTTATCTTAGTAGATAAAATTCTTTTTGAAAAAATAAAACAAGCAGATCCGTACGACATATTACCCGAAAGAAAATTTCCTAAAATGGGAGGAAGGAAGACGTACGGGCTAGTTGATAGAAAAAACGGTAAAATAAAACGAAGCTTACAAAAAGCCTCACCTCAGCTGTCTGAGGTAATAAGAAAAATGATGGGCCAGACTGGAAGGATAATGGATATTGGAGTATATCGAGATAGACAAGCGGCACTTTCAGAAGATTATGCCTCTGGTATTTCCCTCGTAGCTACAAAAGACAAACTCTTTCTTTAACTACACCTCAGTTTTGACCAATAGCTTATAGTTGTTTTTTTGGAAAAAAGGGGTATAATACGGGCTAAACATATATGACTTTTAGAGAAGTTTTTCATGGTTCAAAAGAATCTCCAATTCCTGCACTTGCTGTACACCCAATTTTCTATCAATACGGAGCCTTTATCGATAGTCTGGTAGCCGCTCTTCCTCCATCAAATCAGATGGAAACTCTCAGGGTTATGAAAACTAATTTCAAAGACCAAACTCCTTGGTTGCAAGTGCGATTTTCAGGCGATAGGGGAAGAGAAAATGACATAACAGATAGACCGCCAGTAAGAGCCCTTTTTCCGTTCTGGTTAACTCCACACTTCGGTGACTATGAAAAGGTTTCCTTTGCAACAAAGCAGTTACTTAATGCTTTGACTCATCGCGAAGGAAAAAATTTACCAATGGTTGACGAGGTTCATGGTGCAGGGATCTATGTAGAAATGAGACAAGACAAAGCAACAATTACTGAGGCGAAAGAAAAGTTAGCAGGGGAAGCCATAAATGTAGAGATTGCGGCAGAAGATTTTAAAAAATTCAAACGAGTATATATCTGGGGGCCTCATAGTTGGGAAGGTTTAAAATATTTTAAAAAAAATAAAATTGGGACTGTTGCGATGACCGCAGCTCCATTATTTGCTGAGCACATTAAAGAACAAGTTTTTACAAGAGATGACCTTTCAAAAAAGGAAAATAAAAATCGAATTGAGCCAAAAAATACACGAATAGTTGCGTTGGATAAAGGGAGTTTGCAACAGTGTGTGCACTTATCAAATTTGCTTGGAATGAGCCCATCAACCCATATTGTAGCATTCGATAAAACAAGAAAAGGACCAAATATGGTGAATGATTCAATGATGGTTTATGGCTCACCTGACGACTTAAAAGGAAAAGACATCATAATTTATGACGATATTATTGATACGTTTGGCTCGATGAAAAAAACATGTGAAAGTTTGAAAAATAAATATGGTGTTAAATCTATCACTATAATAGCCACGCATGGAGTACTGTCATATCCTGCTTGGCAGACAATAACCGATGTATTAACAGATCATGATGAAGTATTAGCCGCAAAACTAAGATCTAAAAGATGGAGAAAATATATAAGAGAAAGAGACCGACTGACTAATTATTTATCTATCTCTGATCAAATTGCAGCTGGTGTTGAAAATATTGAATCAGCACTAAGCTCTCAAGCAAATGGCCCCATCGTTGACAGAATTGTTATGACAGACACCATCCCTGAAGCAAAATACTCCTTTAAGGGTATGCCAAATGTAACCATTATTCCGGTTGGTCCAACAACTGGAGAAATATTAACGAAATTTATGGATAAAAGTATTGAAGAAATGATGGAAGACAGACTATATAAAAAATTCTTCTTAGATCCAATACAAAAGGACAAAATGTGGAGAATATTCCTTAAACGCTATGCGAGAAAAGATAGGGTTGTCAAAATAAAACCACTTAAGAAATAAAAAAATTAATCCTCCCCCTCAAACTCTCCCTCCCATTCCACCTATTTATATCCAAATTATAGACGAGGGTGATGTTTTGATCTTTGTCAATATCTTTATATTCTTCAACTTTAAAAAAAGATATAAACTCCATGGGAAAAGAGCCCGTATGGGCGTCTTTGACAAAGAGTTTCACGTGCTCACTTTTTTTTCCGAATAATTTTTTTTCAAGTATTGTCACCTCACTGATGAATGAAGGATTAGGATTGCCGATTCCATACGGACTCAGGCGTTCTAATTCATGTGCCAGTTTTATATTCACCAGGGCAAGGGGAATCTTCAAATCCGCCTCCACTTTCTTTTCAAAATCTTTTTCCGTCACGATTTTCTTTGCCGCCGTCTGCACTTTTTTTAAAAAGGCCTCCTTCTTTTCATCAAGTATCGAAAATCCGGAGGCGCCTTTATGACCGCCCACGCTTATCAGATATGTATCAAGCGATCTCAAAAAATTCGTCAGGTGAAAGTCGTTCATGGAGCGGGCGGATCCTTTCCAAAAGCCATCTGATTTAGTCATGACAATTGAGGGGCGGGAATAACTTTCCGTAATTTTTGACGATATAAGCCCGATGATTCCTTCATTCCATTCTTCGGAAGATAACGTAATGATTAGAGGAAGTTTCTTCTCCTTTTCAATTATTTTTTTAACCATTCCTTTTGCCTGTTTAACCGCGGATGTCACAAGATCCTGACGTTCTTTATTGGTCCCCCCCATTTTCGATGCGATTTCCTCCGCCTGTTTATCGTTGTGTGTACATAATAAACGTAAAGCATCAATGGCATGCTCCAGTCTTCCAACTGCATTTATTCTCGGCGCAATGATGAATCCTACTTCGTAGGGAGTAATATCTTTATCCGTAATTCCCGCCTCCTTTATAATGTGTTTTATTCCTTGTCTTTTCGTTTCTTTAAAAGCTTTTAATCCATGATACACAACACTTCTAGATGGTCCAACCAGAGGGACGAGGTCTGCAATGGTACCGATTGCGGCGAGGGCGAGATAATCGGATTTAAAATAATTTGAAATTTGAAATTTGAAATTTGAAATTTTTCCAAAATGATTGAAGACTTCTTTTGCGAAAAAATATGCAACACCGGATCCGGAAAGGGCAGGGATGTGAAAGATGCTTTCCGCTTTGTCAGGAAGTTCTGCGGGAGCTAGATGATGATCGGTTACGATTATTTTTATTCCCAATTTCGCGGCATAGGCGATTTCTTTCTTCCCACTTATCCCGTGATCGACGCTTATGATGAGTGACGGATCAAATTCTTTTTTCACCCGATCAATTCCTTTTACCGAAAACCCATATCCTTCATGACGGCGGTGGGGGACATAGGGCATGACCTTAAACCCCAGCATATGAAGCGTTTCCCAAAGTATAGTTCCCCCCGTTATTCCGTCGGCATCGTAATCGGTGTAGACGACTATCATTTTATTTTCCTTTTTTATCCCTTCAAGGAGCTTGAGTGTCTTTTCTAATTCTTTTTTGAAACCAAAAGTGGTGAGTGGTATTTCTAAGGGAGAGGTTGGTGAGAGAAACTCTTTTGAATCTTTTATTTTTCTGTTCTCAAGGATTATGTCTACGATTTCCTGCGCACTTGGCTTCTCCCCAGGCCCGATTTCTTTCTTCCACGTAATTTTCATACGGTTTATTGTATCAAAATAAAAAAATTCATTTTGGTATGATATAGCTATGCTTATTACCATCATTATTGCAGTCGTTATCGGGATCTTCGTTGCAGTTATCGTGGGAATTGCCGTGACACAATTCATATTAAAGTCCGCCCTCCCCGGTTTCACCAAGTCATCCAACGAACAGGTTATCATGATGGCTAAAGAGCAATTAAAGTCGGAGAAACAGGATATAAAAACTGATCTTGATAATAAAAAAGAAATAATCGGAGAAATGGTCAAACGGATTCATGAGGAGTTGAAAGAAAGTGACCAGAGATTGAGAAATGCGGAAGAAAAGCGAATCGGGTCCTTCAGCGAACTGAATGAAGCGATCAAAAATCAAAGCAAATTGACAGACCAACTGAAGATGACGACCGAAAGCCTGAGTAAAGTACTATCGAGTAATCAAATGAGGGGGCAGTGGGGTGAAAAAGTTGCAGGGGACCTTCTTGAGATGAACGGGTTTGTGCGGGGGCAAAATTATGAATTCAATAAGGAACAGGACACGGGGAGGCGCCCTGACTTTACTATTTTTCTTCCCAATAAGGCAAAGATCAATGTGGACGCGAAATTTCCCTATCAGAATCTGAAAAAAATGACGGAAACAAATGATATATCGGTGAAGGCGGACCTGAAAAAGATGTTTGAGAGGGACGTACGTGAAAAGATAAAGCAGGTTACCACCCGGGACTACATCAATCCCGAAGACAACACGGTTGATTTTGTCATATTATTTATTCCCAATGAGATGGTTTTCTCTTTTATTTACGAGAGCATGAGTGAGGTGTGGGTTGAGGCGATGAGGCAAAAGGTTGTCCTGGCCGGTCCGTTTACTTTTACCGCCATCCTGCGTATGGTAAGTCAGGCGTATGAAAATTTCAAATATCAAAAAAATGTTCAGAAAATAATCGGTCATATCAAAATGTTTGTCGAAGAATTTAATAAATATAACCTGGAATTCGATAAACTCGGAGAGCGGATAGAATCCCTTACGAAGCAATATAACATGGTTGGAACCACACGCACTAATCAGCTGATGAAAACTGCTGAGAAAATAAAACTGGAAGAAGGGGCACAGTCTGTGAATGAAAAACCTTTATTAGACTAATCCGCCACCTTTGAATATTTTAGGTTTGAGCCAATCCTGGGCTGGAGGAACTCCCTCTTTTGTCTGTGAGGATCCCGCTACTTCAACGGTATCAATGCTTCCTCCCATTTTTTGTTCAAACGCTTTTTGTGTTCCCGCCTGAGACATCCCAAAAGAGCCTTGAGTAACAGGTGAGATGGGAGGAGCGACTGCAGGCTTAAAGCTTTTCTTCATAGCTCCCGCCTTCAGAAGAGTTGCAATTGTTTCAAAAGTCTCTGCATTTACTGAATAAGCCGTAAAGTTATTCGTTGCAGTTGAAATACCCGCATACAGATTAGTCGCAATATCGCGGTCCAATTCAACTTGAAGAGCCTGCAATGTTTTCAGCGCAAGTTCTGAAGTTGAAGAGCTTGTCTTATTTACGAAATTGATGGTGCCGAAAAATCCATTGGTCAGATGACGGTCAATATTGATGATGTTTTTTCCCTGGAACATGGTCTGATTATCGGCATAAAGAGGCCCGGCACTATTCAGATTGGGCATATCAACAGCTACGATAAAGTCAAAAGAACCACCCGTATATGAATAGGTAACCTGGTTGGGATTCAATTTGGGAAATCCGGCGCGGGGGGCAATGGTCAAGTTAAAGAATTGACCTTGAATGTTATAGTCGATTTTGTCTATAGAGCCATCAGAATAGGGGAATGAAACAACTAAATTGTCCCCACCTACAGAAAGATTGGCCTGAATTTTATCGGCGCCCATGAGATCACTCTGAACGGGTGAAGTACATACGATAGTTACGGTTTTACCGAGTTTCAACAAGCCTAAATAGAGAGAGGTAGTTGCCGCAATTGCGTCAACGGTAGGATTTTGTGGCAAAATAATAATACCGCTTGTAGCTTTTCCAATTACTTCAACGATGCGGGATGTGGTTTGAGAGTTGTTGTTTGGAAACATATTATAGGATACATTTTACCACATCACCTACCCGTATGTCAAGTGGTGGAGAGAAGACCATGCCTGATTCCTGGTCCTTTTTGACCTCCTGAACCTTCTTTGCACGTACCTGGAGGGATACAAGCCTCATTTTTCCTATAAGATTATCACCTCTATAGAGCTGAACCTCGTCTCCAGCCGTAATCTTACCCTTGGTTAGCTTCACACCGAATATCTTTTCTCCTTCTATAGTAAAGGTTGCAATGATTTTAGCCTCGCCTTTGAGGTGTTTTTCCTGTTCTTCTTTCTCCTGAAGAAGGTCTGCAACCTCGTTTAATTCATCCAAAAGTTCATAGATAATGCCGTAAGTCTTAATGATGACTTTTTCCTGCCTGGCGAGGTCTTTTGTCTCAGGATCAGGCTTCACATTAAAGCCGATCACGATGGCCTTGGCTGTTTTAGCCAGGAAAATGTCGGATTTGTGGATGTCCCCGACTGCGCTTAACAGAATATCAACGTGCTCGTTTTTTACGAGTGCGGCATGGATAGCCTCAAGGGAGCCTTGAGAGTCGGACTTTATGACAAGGGCAAGTTTTTTTTCCTCTTTGGGAACGGCCATCATCGCGGCCATATCAAACACCGCCTTTTCTCCGGGAATTACCACCTCAGAAACTGCATCCGGGGGGGCTACAAGCAGGCTCGATATCTCAGACCCGACAGTAGGGGCCTCCTCAAATCCAAGAAGCTCAAAAGGAGTTGATGGAGTAACAGATTGAATATTTTTACCCATATCATTGATCAGAGCTCGGATACGGGCTTTTTTCTGGTCTGCATATATGGTGTCGCCGATTTTAAGTACTCCATTTTTAATGATTGCACTCATGACAACACCGCGTCTATCCTTTTTCGTCTCTATGATAAAGGCTTGCGGGGTTGCAAGCGGGTCATATTCGAGCTTCTTATCTGATGATATAAAGAGAATTGTTTCAAGCAGGTCACTTACTCCCTTTCCGGTTTTGGCAGACAAGGGAACGACCGGAACGTCGCCACCCTTACCTTCCACCATAACCTCATATTTCAAAAGATCATTCTTGACTTTTTCTATATCAACATCCTCAAGATCAATTTTATTGATGACTACGATATAGGGAACTTTTGCGGCTTTGATATGGGAGATGGACTCAATTGACTGTGGCATGACTGAATCCCGTCCATCGATAAGAAGTATGACAATATCTGCAACATGTGCACCGCGCGCGCGGAGGAGGGAAAATGCCTCATGTCCGGGAGTATCGATAAATGTGATTTTATTTATCGGATAACCCTTGATGCCCGTCTCCACCTCATAAGCACCTATTTTTTGTGTTATACCACCCTCCTCACCCTTTGCAATGCGGGATTTACGGATATAGTCAAGAAGGGTAGTCTTCCCATGATCAACGTGACCTAAAATGGCTACGACGGGCGACCTTGATTGCATAAAAAAATAAAAAAATTAATTCCGCAGAGTAATTATCGTTATGCCTGCGGCTTTACTTCAGTGATTGCAGTTTTAGCTTCAGGGGGGGATGCAGGCTTTGTCTGGACTATGTCGAGAGTATATCCGGTTAGTCGGGATGCAAGGTTGACATTCACTCCGCCTTTTCCAATAGCTAGAGGAGCCTGAGCTTCATCCACCGTAATTTTTGCCCGTTTAGCTTCCCGATCGACTACAACATCGATTACCTTAGCAGGGGATAAAGCGGCGATAATAAAAAGCTTATCGTCTTTGTTCCATTGGATGATGTCAATCTTTTCCTTTCTCTCAAACTCATCGGTCACCGTTTGTACCCGTATGCCTTTTTGTCCGACACATGCTCCGACCGGATCAACCGATCCGTGAGTGCTGGCGACTGCGATCTTTGCACGTTCTCCCGGCTCCCGAACTGTTTTTTTGATTTCAACTGTTTTATTGCCGATTTCAGGCACTTCTTTTTTAAAGAGTTCCTCAATCAGGCGGGCATCGTTGCGCGAGACGATAATGCGGGGATTACCGAATTTATCATCAGCGATTTCCTTGAGATAAACAGTAAATGAATTATTCACTGAGTAATTTTCACCTCTAATTTGCTCCTCATGAGGCAAGACAGCCTCAGCTTTACCGATGTCCATGTGGGCATTGTAACCGTCAAACCGGATAATCCGGCCACGTATGGCGGTGCCAACTTGTCCCTTATAGTGAGAGATAACTGTGCGTTTTTCTGCTTCGCGGATTTTCTGTAAGATGACTTGTTTTGCGGTTTGAGCAGCTATGCGGCCAAATCCGGGAGGAGTAATATCTTTGCTTTCCTTGAAAATCTTGGATTCACCCGTCTCACGATTGAGTTTGGCGGTCAACACTTCCTCTTCTTTACCCTGATACTCTTTTTTATATGCGGCAACGAGCGCCAACTCAATGGATTCAATGACTTCATCAGGGGAGATACCGCGTTCTCCGGCTACCTGATTGAGTGCAAGGGCAAACTCTGTTTTAATTATAGTCATATTATTTTTTAACTTGTTCTTTTTTTTCTTTTTCAGCACCCGGTGCGGCCGCTGGAGCTCCTTTTTCTTTCTTTCCCTCTTTTCCTTCGGCAACCTCAGTTGCGCCTTCTACGTCAACCTTTGCAGTTATGACTTCAGGAGCGGCTGTGGCAGTTGTTTCGGCGATGACGCTCTCTTCTTTATGAGCGGTGACGGACACAATTACTTTGTTTGCGTCTGTAGTAACTGAATATTTTTCATTCTTGGGTAAGTCTGACACCTTGATATCCTGACCTAGCTCTTTCATGACTGAAATATCCACCTCGATTGCGTTGGGAACATCTTGAGGAAGGGCTTCGACTGAAAGATGAGCTGATTGATAGAGAAGTACTCCGCCTTTTTGAGCAACTGCCTCAGATACCCCAACAACCTTAACAGGAACCTCTGCGACCACTTTCTTAGTAAGGTCAACCTTCCTGAAATCAACATGAAGAACACTCGAATCAAGAGGATGTCTTTGGATATGCTTCACCATGACGGGAATTTCATTCTTATCGAGTTGTAGATACACAACTCCCGTTTCATGCACAATTTTATATACGTGTGCAAAATCGGCGTATTTCATGCTCACCGCCACTGATTTGAAGTCGTTGCCGTAGACGTTACCCGGAAGGGTTCCTTCTTTTCTTAATTTCCTGACCTGTTTTCCTAAAACAGTTCTGTTGCTAACCGAAAGACCGATTTGGTTTGAGGTGTTTTGAGCACTTTTTTTCATATTAATCTTTTAGCAGTTCAATAAAAAAAATTTTATCTGCTGATAACTCAGTATTATAGAGGATCTGGTTATTTTTAACAAGAGCAGAAAAGTTTTGATTAACTAAAAACATATTAGGGGGGAGAGTAATTTCAAGATTTACATCATTGTTTATTGAGCCAATTTGTTTCTGAAGAAGAAATTGATAAATGGATTTGCCGGGTAGGAACTTTTTGATGGATTGATATTCAATGCTGACCTCCTTTTTTGATTGAATAGGCACATCGAAGAAGAATCCAATCTTTTTAAATTGGCCCATATCCTGATCATATTGATCAAGCTGGCGGTCATCGATCATGATTCTTTTCACCAGGCTGTCCCGGGGGATAAGAATCTGGAAATAATTCTGATATGAGCCTCCCGGAAAAATGTCCTGGATCGATTCATTTTTGAATTTGATATTCAAATAGCTGTGTACAATACCTTCGGAATCAATATTAATTTTTACCTCCATGGCGCGGTTCATAAAAAAGTTTGCTTTATTGACTCCAAGGTTGGCGTCGTAGGGAAAAAGAAAATCGGTATAGCAGTTGTCAATGTTCGGCGGGCAGTGGGGTTCAATGATGCGGCCTGCCCAGTAATAGGAATCGATGACTTTTTGCAGGTCCTCATTCTCAATATAAAAAACCAGCTGTTTTTCCTCAGCAGATTTATACACCTGCTTGATAAGCTCCAACTCGGGTATAGAGTCAAGGCTGGTCAATATCTGCCGGGTAAGGGCAGAAAGAAAACTCTTTTTTTGGGTGGAGCCGGGGAAAAAACCTTTTTCCGCATAGAGCTGCGTCTTCAGGTAAAAATTATCGGCATTCACTTTTTCATTAAAATCAGGCAGGTAGAGATTGCCGAATGCGTATAAAATATTCTTGATGGCGGTGGTTGTTATGAGAATCCCTCCGGAAAAGTCGGACAGCTGCCTCTCTTTATCAAGAAAAAATTTAGCCTGAAAATAGTTTTCATAAAAATCGGGAGAAAATGCCGAGTCCCGCAGGAACCAATGCGGTTGTGAAAGATAGTCGCGGATGGGGTCCGGAGGCTTCACGTGAGCAGTGAGTTGGCCGTCCGCATCATATACGTCATACACCTGTATCCCTTCAAACGTGAGATCCTTCATGGTTAAAATGCCGTATGATCCGATGAATCCCCCTCCGGGTCGGAGCTCCATATTGTTGGCAAAAAGAAGGAGGTATTTTTTTTCACCGCCCTGCGCGAGAATAGTCGGCAAATAAAAGGAAAGCTTTTTTGCTTTTGCAACCATATTGATTGCATCCGCCATCTGCCCCTTATATTTACTGAAAAAAAGGATGCGGGAAGGAATTTTTTGATTGAGAAAGATAAGATTCTCTTCAAGGGCTGACAATGAATCTTTTATTGACTTAATAAGTGAAGAAGTTTTTAGCTTTTCCTTATCTGATTTATTTTTTTTTAAAAGGAGAGTAAATGCCTGGTGAGCATTATTTTGTATATCGACTGATATGTTCATTATTAATACTGTTTTTTCATGCGCGGCAAAGAGATCGTCGGTGGTCTGAGCTAATGAAAAGAGGAGGAATGTCGGACGGGCCAATGAATACAGTTGTTTTGCGATCGCAACAGGGGGTTGACTCTCATGTATCAATACGACCGCGGAGGAAAAATCCTTTGCCTGAATTTTTTTTACCGCCTGATAAAGAACGGCACCCCCGTACAGAAGAGGAATTACAAACATAAAGTGATAAATCAATACCGTGATAATTGCAAAGAGAGTCACATTTTTTTTACTTATGGTTTTTTCGATATACAAGTAGAGCCGGTAGAGGAAGGGAGGGTGAACCTTAAGTTGCTTAACCATGGGCCGTGTATGGGTGGTTTGATTTGTTTCAGGGCGCAAGGTAAAAAGAACTTCTGCTGACTTGGATAGCGCAAACCATACCGTTTCCTCAACCTGACTGTGACTGCAAGATTGAAGATGGGGGATCGCTACAACCTTAACACCTTTTAATTTTTTCAGATGAATACGTTTTGATGCATCGGCCGCCTTTTTCAGATTATTTTCTATGACAAGTACGACATTTTTCCAGTGCTCAAAATACCCTGCTTTTCTTAAAAATGCTTCCTCATTGATAAAAAAACAGTAATCAAACTGCGCTATAGATAAGGGTATTCGGGGAGACAAAAAAATATCATTATCAAACGTTCTGAGGTACTGTTTCAATTTTAATCCAAATTGGCTTTGGCTCTCCTCCACAATGAGTATCTTTTGCCGCCCATGAAGTATGCTGGAATTGTCTGTCATAAGTGTATATCGAGATGATATACTATAATACTACAATAGGGCAATCCACAATGAACTATGATAAGCAATAAAATAGTACGGTATGAAAATAGTGTTGCGATAAAAAAATTAATTGAAGGTAAAAAAACGGTTCTGATAGGAGGTTGTTTTGACATTTTACATTACGGACATCTTCGATTCCTGTCACAGGCAAAAGAATGCGGCGAGGTGCTCGCTGTTGCCCTTGAACCGGACGAATTTATCAGAAAAATTAAAAATAAAAAGCCAATTCATACACAAGAGCAGAGGGCGGAAATACTGGCACATTTAGATTTGGTCGATGTGATTATTTTACTGCCATTGTTTACGGAAAAGGATTATTATGACATGGTTCAGGTGGTTCATCCACAGGTCATTGCCTTGACCAAGGGGGATCCGCACTTAGCAGAGAAGAGTGTCCAAGCAAAAAAAGTTGGCGCAGAGATTGTGCAAATAGATTTTATGAAAGGTTATTCAAGTTCGTATATACAACAATATGGCACTTAATTTGGCAATTGATTTACCCAAAAAGGTTAAACTGCAGTTATCACAACAGCTTGAGGATCTTCAAAAAGTATACCCCGCATACAGTTGGGTGGATAAAGATCAATACCATATTCCCATCCATTTTTTTGCACCTCATCATAAAAAGGAAGCTATCATACAAAAAACAAAGGACGCATTATACGACCAGGAATCTTTTTATTTATACGCCTCCCACCTGGATTTGTTTATGACAAATCAAATCATGATCTACGTGCATTTCCGTCGGGAAAAAGTTCTTGAGGCGATTGCGGAAAAAATACAGGATGCATTTTTATTGGAACGGAAGAAATTCATCCCCCATATCACGGTGTCCCGGTCAAGCACTTCATCCAAACAACAATATTTTCTTTTACAAAAAAAATTGGAAAGAACAAATATAGATTTTGAATTTAAAGTTTCGGAATTAATATTGTTTGACAGTGTACAGACGATAAAGAAGAATAGCTTTCATAAAATTGAAACAATTCCCCTGCAGAGTATTTAATCCATAAAAAAACCCCCCGAGATGGAGGGTTTTTTTATTTATGAAAAATTATGCCGCTCCTATTTTATACATACCTGTTCCACAAACTGGGCATTTCGCTTTCTGAGCGGGTTTACCGTTTTTCATGGTAACTTTTTCTGCATTGGAAACTTCTCTTTTTGCTCTACATTTTACACAGTACATCGATGTCATACGTTTTTTCACCTCCCTCCATGCTATCTAATAGTTAAATAGCTTGAACCAAACTGTACTCATACTAGCAAAATAAAAAATTATTTCAAGCGCAATTATGCCTGAGATAAGAAGGAGACTTTTCCTCAAATCAATCTTAAAAAAATGTGCGGTCACGACTTCTTCCTGGCTGAGGGGATGTTCAATGACTTTTTCTTCTGTTTTTGTCACGGCAGGTACGCCTTGCATCTTTGCTTGAAAATGTGCAAAGGCTCTCATTTTTTGTTTCTTAGATTTTTTGGGCATAGGTATACTTCGGATATTGTAACCATATTGACACCCATTTGTAAAGAGGTTACAATCATTTGTACATGATTACCAATCTTGCGATGGCTTTTTTTTTCGGTTGGCTGGTGGTTCTGTCCTTTGTAGTTTACAAAATCAGAAATCACTATGTACAATTAACATCACGGACCAGAAGGAGAAGTATTGACGATATTTTGGACGAAGTAATCCGACAGGCAGAGGCAGTTGAACATAATCAGCAAGACTTGAAAAAAGAACTTGATGAGGTACAATCACATCTGAAGGGCAGTTACCAAAAGATGGGGCTTGTTAGGTTTAACGCTTTTGGTAAATCGGAAGGAGAGCAAAGCTTTGTGCTGGCACTTCTCAATGAATTAGGAAACGGGGTTGTGGTGAATTTTATCTATATTCACGATGGTATTCGGGTATATGCAAAACCGGTGAAGGCAGGAAAAGGAGAACAGCATGAGTTGTCGGTTGAGGAAAATGAGGCGGTAAAACAGGCAAAGTGAACAACCTTTATTAATTAATTGAATAAGTCATGATAAATAAAAAAATTGCGGTTGTGGTTTGTTTTGTGCTTTTTTTTGCAACAAGTTACGCTTCCTATTCGTATTTTTCCAATCAATCGGGAAAATCGGTGTCTTCAAATAACGTGACTCCGACCGGGGTGGTTGATCCCGAGTCTCTTGAACCCAAAACGGAAGAATGTCCTCTGAACGGCAAAATGCAAACAAAAAAACAAAAGGAAAAATGGGTTACCCGGCGGCCCATGGGGATTGCCATTGAGAACAGTAAGGATGCCCGTCCGCAATCGGGTTTAAGCAGTGCCGATGTGATATATGAGGCAGTTGCTGAAGGGGGAATCACCCGCTTCTTAGGCATATTTTATTGTCAAGACGCTCCTTTTGTGGGTCCGGTCCGGTCAGCGCGTGTTCATTTTATGAAAGTCCTTCGTGAATATGGAGATTATCCATTATATGCGCATGTGGGAGGGGCAAATTGTGACGCTGAGTCTGGCTCCGGGTGTGCTAATGGAGCAAAAGCTGACGCCTTAGGTATCATCCGTAAGCTCGGGTGGGACGGATACAATGACTTAAATCAATTCGGAGTTCCCTTTCCCTACTATTGGCGGGATTATGAAAGATTGCCGAATGTTGCAACCGAACACACTGTCTATTCATCAACATCAAAGTTGTGGGACTATGCAAAGATCAAGAGAAAGCTCACCAATGTCGATGAAGACGGAATAAGTTGGGATAAAACATTTACCTCCTGGAAATTTCAGGATGACGCAAAAGCCTCTGAAAAAGGAACCACATCAAAGATTGAACTTGGATTCTGGAACTCTTTCGCAAGCGAAATGGGTGTCGTCTGGAACTATGATGCAAAGGCAAACACATATAAACGCGTAAACGGAGGGGCTCCACACAATGATAAAAATACCGGAAAACAAATCACTTCAAAAAACGTGATTGTGGTGTTTGCAAAAGAGTCACCCGCCAACGATGGGTATGACGGGGGACACATCCTGTATCAGTTAAGCGGTACGGGTGACGCTCTTATCTTTCAAAATGGAAACGCGGTTAAGGGTACGTGGGATAAAAAAGACGAAGAAACTCGTATGAAATTCTTTGATGAAAAAGATAAGGAACTATCAATAGTGCGTGGGCAAGTATTTATAGAAATATTACCGATAGGAAATAAAGTCAAGTATTAACTATGTTGCAGTACATCATTACTTCAAAGACAAGGAGAGAGATACTCGAACTTTTTTTCCATCACTATGGGGAAACGTATTATTTGAGAAAAATTGTCCGTGAGATAAATGAAGAAGTAAATGCGGTCAAGCGGGAACTCGATATTCTAGAAAAGGCGCGGGTTTTACATAAAGAGAAGAGATTGAATAAAGTGTTCTATTCACTGAATAAAGGCGTTTTACTGTATGACGAGTTCCTGCGCATTTTTACCAAGACAAACTCCCTATCAACTCTCATCTATAAGAATCTTTCAAAACTGGGGAAAATCAAATTTATCGCCATCTCCACAAAATACTCAAAGAAAATTCCCATAAAGGAAGGGGAAATATATCTACTATTTGTGGGCGTCGTTGTAGTACCGGAACTGACGGCAATTGTTGATGAAGTGGAAAAAGAGTTTGAACGAGAGATAAATTATACTGCCATGACCGAAGAGGAGTTTGCATTCCGCAAAAAAAACAATGATCCTTTTATCTGGAATTTTTTAAAGCAGCCAAAAGTTATGTTAGTTGGGCTCGAGGAGGATCTTCTTAAATGAAAATGAAGCATGTTTTCTACGCCGTTCTTTTGGTGGTATTGATATGGATTTGTTTACCTGAGAATATTCCTGTTCATTTCCGCGTGCAAAAATCCAAGATAGATTTCACGATAAATCCTCTCAGCATTAATACAAGCCTTTTTGGAGTACCGATAAAAAAAGAGTTCAAGACAAAACTGGGGCTCGACCTGAAAGGGGGGAGCCATCTGGTGTTTGAAACGGATACTTCAAAAATAAAGCCAGCCGATCTCCAGGATTCATTATTATCTGCGCGGGATGTGATTGAAAAGAGAGTCAATTTTTTTGGGGTTTCGGAACCCGTAGTGCAGACGCTTAAGTCAGGAAATATCTACCGGATAAGCGTCGATCTTCCCGGAATTGAAGATGTATTGCAAGCTGTAGGACTTATCGGGACGACGGCCCAATTGCGGTTTATGGAAGAGGGACAGGTTGATCCTAAAATTGCAACAACTACGCCGATCATCAATCGACTTACGAAATATACCGGCTTGGGCGGGAAGGATATAAAAAAAGCGAGTGTCACATTTGATTCACAAAACGGTCAACCTCAAGTTGCGCTCCAATTTACACCGGACGGAGCAAAACTTTTTGGAGATGTTACGGGACGCAACGTAGGCAAACCGGTCGGTATATTCTTGGATTATTTTCCCATATCCGCGCCCACCGTACAACAAAAAATTACGGAGGGGAATGCAGTTATAACGGGAAACTTTACCGTGGAGCAAGCAAAAAGTCTTTCCATTTCCATCAATTCAGGAGCGCTGCCTTTACCTATCAAATTAGTTGAGCAAAGAAATATCGGCCCATCACTTGGGGCACTTGAAGTAAAAAAGAGTTTAATCGCAGGAGTGTTTGGACTTGCCATGGTTCTTCTTTTCATGGTAGTATATTACGGCAAACTGGGAATAATAGCATCCATGGCGCTTATCATTTATGGCCTTATCACGTTTGCAATTTTCCGGGCAATTCCGGTCGTACTAACTCTTCCCGGAGTTGCGGGTTTCATCCTTTCAATCGGTATGGCGGTTGACTCAAACATCCTTATATTTGAAAGGATTAAGGAAGAGATGAGAAAAGGAAAGAATTTCTCAGTTGCGGTGCGTCTTGGATTTGGCCGGGCAATTGATGCCATAAAAGATGCAAATATCACCACTTTAACCGTTGCATTCATCTTATTCAATCCTATGAACTGGGAATTTTTACCCCAGTTTGGTATGGTGCGCGGATTTGCTTTGACGCTTGCAATCGGGGTGGGGACAAGTTTGTTTACAGGAGTGGTGATAACCCGAAGGTTAATCGACGCTTTTTATAAAGAGAAAAAAATGAACAAATAATATGCTCAAATTTTTAAAATTCACCTGGCTTTACGTACTTATTTCAACGATCGTTATCGGTAGCGGTATGTATTCCATCATACGGTATGGATTTACCTATTCAATTGACTTTATAGGGGGAAGTGATATCGAGTATCAACTGGATAAAAAGACAGACTTAAAAAAAGTTTCCGAGATCATAAAAAATAACAAAATCAAAACTTCTCAATTAAAACTCGAGAAGAATAATGTTTTTTTTAAAGCAAAGCCCATTGATGAAAAACAGGAGGCAAAACTGAGAGGAGTTTTGGAAACAAACCTTAAATTAAAAATAAAAACCTTACGGTTTGAGACAGTCGGACCGGTCATAGGTCGCGAAACCATGCAGAAAACACTCATTGCTTCATTTCTTGCAACTCTTGGGATCCTTATCTATATGAGTTTCGCATTTAAAGGGCTCAATTTTGCCCTTGCGGCTATCCTGGCGATGATTCACGACTTTTTGGTAGTCATAGGCACCTATTCGATATTTTCCCACTTTTTTGGTGCAGAAATTGATACCATGTTTGTGACCGCGGTCCTTACCACGATGTCTTTCTCAGTACATGATACCATCATCATCTTCGACAAAATCCGAGAGTATCTCAAGAATGAGGGAAGGGGGGACATCACCCATTATGCAAACCGTGCGTTGACTGAGACTATGGTTCGTTCGCTTAACAATTCGATGACGATCATGTTCATGTTGTTGTCCCTTACTCTTTTAGGGGGTGCCAGTATCCGTTTTTTTGTAGCAACACTGTTAGTTGGAACAATCACTGGTACGTATTCATCTCCCTTCATCGCAACCCCTATCCTCGTATGGCTCGAGGGAAGTAACAGTAAAAAGTAAAAGAATATTCCTATGAAAATTGGTGTAGATATGGATTCAGTTTTGGCCGATATCATACCCCCTCTTGATTTATTTCATAATGCAACCTACAAAACTTCAATCTCAAACAGCAGTCATGGCGATTACGACCTGAGTAAAATATGGAATTGCTCAGGAGAAGAGGTAATCAAGCGCATCTATGAATTTTATGAATCTCCTTATTTTGATAAAATTGTACCGATGAAAGGCGCGAAAAGAAACATTGATATTTTATCAAAATCACACACACTCATTCTTATTACTTCCCGACCTAATATTATCGAACATAAATCGCACCAGTGGTTAGACATTTTTTTTAAGGGAAAATTCTCAAAAGTAATTCATACTAATCAGACATCTCATAAGCATGAAATAAGAAGAAGAAAATCCGAGATATGTATAGAAGAGGGAATTAATATTATGATCGAAGATCACTTAGAATATGCATTAGATTGTGCTAATGAGGGTATTAAGGTATTGTTGTTGCCTATGCCATGGAATAAAAATGAATCAATTACTCATCCGAATATTAAGCGAGTCACCAGCTGGTCCGAGATTGCTACATCTTTATGCATATAAAACACTATCCGCTAGGTCAGCTTCAGGCAAATTGTTATCTGCTTATTCAAGACAAAGAATGTATTCTTATTGATCCGGCAGATGATGCGAATTTTTTACTTGAGGAGATTTCTCGACAGAATCTTAATCTCATCGCAATGTTGGCGACCCATGGACATTTTGATCATGTGATGGCGGTAGGGGAGATTCAGCTCAGTATGAAAGTGCCATTTTATATTCACGAAAAAGATTTATTCCTCATCAACAGATTAAAAGAAACGGCCAAACATTTTTTAGGATACGAACCACAGATAATTGATCCAACGATAATAAAAAATCTGCCAAATAGTAGTTTAAAAATTTTAAATTTCAAATTTCAAATTATTAAAACACCCGGTCATACTCCCGGCGGCTGTTGTTTTTATTTACCCGAAGAGCAAGCCTTATTCACGGGTGACACTATCTTCAAAGAAGCAGTGGGAAGAACAGATCTTTCCTATTCCAGCAAAAAAGATTTGAACGACTCAATTAATCAATTAATTAAGTCGTTCCCTGAGGAGACGGTTATTTACCCGGGGCATGGGCCAGAGACGACAATTGAGCAAGAAGCACCTCTCTATCATTCTTGAGCTTTCCTTCAATAACCTCGTTAAACAATTTATCTAATATATCACCGATTTGCCTACTTGGTTTTATATTAAATATTTCCATAACGTCATGTCCATCTACTTTCAGATCTGAAACTTTAAATGGCTCCTTTTGGACTTCTATAACCCTTTTTTTGAATAGCTCATATCTCCACGACGTGGGAGTCGCCCCTGACCCGATTCGGTCTGCAGTACGAAGATCAAGCATGTCCTGCAAATATTCCTTTCCCACTTCACGGATAAATCGGCGCACTGCTTTATCAGTTATTTCTTCAGATACGGTAAATTGATGAAACTGCACGAGGCGAATTAATTTTTCACTCTGTGATTTTGAAAGTTTGAGACGTTTGGCAATTTCAGTCACTTGAATTGTACCAACCACCTCATGGTTATGAAATGTAATCAGTTCAGTTTCTTTATCCTTCCAAAACGTCTTAGCTTTTCCAATATCGTGAAGGAGTGTGGCAAGTCTTGTAATCGGATCTTTTGAAGGACAGTGTTTTAAAGCCTCAACGCAATGCGTTCCTACATCATAGATGTGATGCCGTTTTGGACTTTTTTGGGGTATGGAGAAGCAAATTTCCAGTTCTGGCAGTATATAATTCAACAACCCAGCGCTATGAAGAAATAATATACCTTCTCCCGGATGGTCACTCTCCACAATTTTTAATAACTCATCTCTTATCCGCTCCCAAGAAATATTTTTGATCAAAAAAGAATTTTGTTGGATCGAGACCCTCGTTTTTTCGTCGATAAGAAATCCCAGTTGAGCCGCCAGACGAACTCCGCGCATGAGGCGCAAAGCATCTTCCTGGAAGCGCTTATTTGGATCACCTACTGCAACAATTACTTTTTCCTTCAAATGTTTTTGACCCGAATAAGGATCGACCATTCTTTTACCATTAAAAGCTATTGCATTTATTGTGAAATCACGTCGGGCAAGGTCTTCTTCAACGGTTTTTGCCCATTCGATTTTCATTGGGTGACGGTTATCATCAAAATCTGACTCTTTACGGAAGGGAGTGATTTCAAAAATATATTTATGTAGAGACGGGGCATGCCCCGTCTCTACGGGTACAGTCACCGTCCCATACACATTGTTATAAAACCCATCAGGAAACATTTTTAGCATTTCCTCAGGAGTTGCATCAGTTGTAAAATCCCAGTTCGTAATTTCTTTTTTGAGCAACAAATTGCGCACAGCACCGCCAACCAGGTATATCTGGAACCCTTTTTTTTCAAAAACCGCCATGAATTTTTTAATATCTTCGGACAGTGAGATCATGGAACTATTATACAGGAGAAGAAAGGGTCAGTTTTTTTATTTTGTTTAACACGGTCCTGATTCTTTCAAAAGAAACCTTCTTAATTGCCTCATCGATTGGAAACCAACCCGCGTCATGGAATTCTTTTTTCTCGATGATAAAGCGAGTTTCTTCCTTACATAGAATGGTATACCATAGATCGTAATGTATTACGCATGTTCTGGAATCTTCGATGCGGGCTATGCTTACATCAAATAAAGATACTTTTTCATCAGTTAGAGAGTAATCCAACTCTTCCTGGAATTCCCTCTTGACCGTAGATTCAGGTGTTTCGTCCGGATCAATATGCCCGCCCGGTGGTATCCAGCTTTTTGCTTTGATATGGTGGACAAGAAATATGGACTTAGCTGGAAGATAAAGCGGAACAAGAAAACAACAGAAATGATGAGAAATATTGTCCTTTTTTATCAACCCCTTATTATATTCCAATGCATCCCTGCATTCGTTAAGGACCTCTCGGTCAACGTATGATTTCTTAGCAAGTTTTTCTATCCTGTTTAGGAGGACTGATTTTATATTCATACGAAACTTTTCAATATATCTAAATTCTTTTTATCCGGACCGTTTCCGTCAAAACCCGGCGTCTCAATGATGAAGGGAAGATGTTTCAACTTGGGATGATTAAGTATAAATCTGAATTCGTCCAAACCAATCGTACCCTCTCCTATGTTTTCATGGCGGTCCCGCCCGGAGGCGAAGGAATCGCGGCTATCGTTTAAATGCCAGACTTCAAGCTTTTCCAGTCCGATTTTTTTATCAAATTCAGCAAGAAATGCGGATAATTTATTTTCTTCCCGAAGATCATATCCCGCGCTGAAAAGATGACATGTATCAAGGCAAATTTTCAAGCGGGGATTGTTTACATCACGGATAATTGAAGCAAGTTCATCGAGGGATTGACCTATTTTTTTGTTTCCTGCGTTCTCCGCAATAAAATAAGTATCTTCAGGTGTTTGATCAAGTATTTCTTTGATATTTTTAATCAAGGTAATGTATTTTGGGTTTGTAGAGACGTGATTAATCACGTCTCTACCTGATTTGAAGGAGCCTAAATGGACGATGCTCCCTCTCACTCCAAGTGCAGATGCCGCCTTCAGTTCGGCGATGAGGGATAGTTTTGACATGTGCCCTGTTTTTTCTCCATCGGCAAGATTGATGAGGTATGAGGCATGAAAGTAAACATGATCCACATGAAGCTTTGTTTTTGCTTCTTTAAAGTGAGATGATTGAATCGGGTCTGTCTTTGCAAAGTTCCATCCCCGAGGAGAGGCAGAAAAAATCTGCAATACATTCCCGCCGATGTTTGATAAATGAGTCAGGGCTTTTTCAAATCCTCCCGCGGTTGAAACATGGGCACCTAGAGTAATCATAAAAGGTTGAGAAGTCTTTTTTTAATTTTCGGCGGAAATTGAAAACGCTCAACTTCATTTTTCAAAACCCACTTATATTCAGTCAGGTTCTTTTCGAGCTTTATGGGTGTTATTTTAACCTTTTCGCACAGAAAATGCTGAGCATGGAAAAATCTGTCATTACTGGTAAACACATCCTCTCCTATCCATGAAAACGTATCAATAAGAAGGCCCACTTCTTCATTAACCTCTCTTTTCAAGGCTGACACAATCGGCTCCTCAGGCATAACCTTTCCACCGGGGACTGTCCATAAGCCCGGGTCAATTTGTTCGTTTAGGGATTTTTTGATTATGAGGATTCTTCCTTTGGCATCTCTGATAAATGCGGCTACCGCAAGGACGATGGGGTATTTGTCGTACATGGAGTAATTATAACAAATATAAAAATCCTCTTGACAAAATTAGCAGAGATGTATTATCATTGCTAAAGGACAAATCAACAAAATACTATGGAAGATATAACTCAAAGACAAACAGATATCCTGAAGGTTATCATCAAAGAATATACAGAAACCGGTGAGCCCGTGGGTTCGGAGATCCTTGAAAAAAAATATAAGCTGGGAGTATCACCGGCCACGATACGAAACGAGATGGTTTTGCTTGCAAAGAACGGATATATAAAAAAAGCTCATTTTTCATCGGGAAGAGTTCCTTCAGCTAAAGGCTTTCGCTTTTACATAAATAAAATTATGAAAGAGAAGGAAATGTCTACCGCGGATGAAGTGGCATATAAAAACAGCGTGTGGGATGAGCGGGGAGAGCGGCATAAGTTGTTGGCTCAGGCGACTAAAGTATTAGCCCACCGGACCGGTTTGGTTTCGGTTGCGGCCACAAACGGTGGAGATATGTACTACTCAGGCGTTGCAAACTTACTGAGTATTCATGAGTTTATCGACCGTGAACTTGAGAAGTATTTGTTTGAACGGCTTGACGAAATAGGGTATTGGGAACGAATTCTTGAGCGTATGGGAAAACTGGATGGAGAAATATATTATTTACTGGGTGACGATGACCTTCGGGATCCAATGTATGAATCATGTGCAAGTGTGTTTTGTGAATTTGAGACGGATAAAATAAAAGGAATTATCGGTGTGGTAGGTCCCAAGCGCATGAATTATGACACGGTCTCGCCTCAGTTAAAATTCTTTTCATCTTTGTTACAAGATATTATCAAAACACAAAATTCATAATTAATATGACAGATAAAGATCAAAATAAACAGGCTAAATCAGTGCAAAATGATGAAGTTAAGAAGCTTCAGGATGAACTTGAACAATTCAAATCAGCGCTTGAGGAAGAAAAAAAGAAAACAGAAGAGAACAAAACGAAGTATCTGAGAGCATTGGCGGACTATCAAAATTTTGAAAATAGGGTAGCATCCCAGAGAGAAGAATTGATAAACAACGCTAATAAACATCTGATAATTAAGCTACTCAGTTTTTTGGACAATTTGGATCAGGCAGAGATTTTTGTCAAAGACAACCATTTAAAACTAATTAAAGATTCATTTCACAAAATGTTAAAAGAAGAAGGCCTCAAAGAACTTGAAGTCAAAGGAAAGGAGTATGATCCCTACACTGCCGAAGTAATCGATATGGTTGAGGGAGAAAAGGCAAATCAGGTGGTTGATGTCTTACGTAAGGGATATGAGATGAACGGGAAAGTTATACGGGTAGCACAGGTGAAGGTGAGTAAAAAATTATAAATTTAAAATTATTTAACTATGTCAAAAGTAATAGGAATCGACCTTGGAACAACTAATTCGTGTGTTGCGGTTATGGAGGGAGGTAAACCAAAAGTCATCCACTCTCAAGAGGGGAGAAATGTTATTCCTTCGGTGGTGGATCCGGTAAAGAGAGTAGTGGGCGATGTAGCAAAGCGTCAAATGGCGATAAATCCACAGAACACTATCTTCTCTATCAAGAGGTTGATGGGGCGAAGGCTTGCCGATCCTTCAGTTCAACAGGATAAGAAATGGTTGCCATATAAAATAGTTGAAGGAAAAAACGGCGCCGCGTCTGTTGAAGTATCAGGAAAAATGTATACTCCTCAAGAAATTTCAGCGATGATATTGCAGAAGATTAAGACCGATGCAGAGGCTTATTTAGGAGAAAAAGTTGATAAGGCAGTTATTACGGTGCCTGCATATTTTGACGATTCTGAACGGCAGGCAACGAAGCAGGCGGGAGAAATCGCGGGACTTGAGGTTGTCCGCATCATCAATGAACCCACTGCAGCTGCACTCGCATATGGATTGGATAAAAAGAATGCCCAAACCATTGTAGTGTATGATCTTGGAGGAGGAACTTTTGACGTCACTGTCCTTGAACTCGGAGAGGGTGTATTTCAAGTTAAAGCCACTAATGGAGATACTCATCTGGGAGGCGACGATTTCGACCGGTTAATTTTAGATTATCTTGCAGACGAATTTAAAAAAGACAACGGGATTGATTTGAAAAAAGATCCGCAAGCGTTGCAACGATTACGGGACGCAGCTGAAAAGGCAAAGATTGAACTCTCCTCATCCGTCGAGACGGAAATAAATTTACCATTTATTACTGTCAAAGATAGTCAGCCCATGCACATGGTTTTGAAATTAACTCGTGCTAAACTGGAATCCTTAGTCGGGCATCTCATATTGAACACGTTTGAACCGGTAAAGGCATGTCTAAAAGACGCCGGAATGGATGTGTCTAAAATTAATGAAGTAGTGCTGGTTGGTGGTATGACCAGAATGCCAATGGTATTTGACAAAGTAAAAGAGTTCTTTAAAAAAGAGCCGAACCGTTCAGTAAATCCTGACGAAGTAGTCGCAGTTGGAGCCGCCATTCAAGCCGGTGTGCTTACCGGAGAGACAAAGGATGTTGTGTTACTTGATGTCACTCCATTGACACTTGGAGTGGAAACACTCGGTGGAGTTGCCACACCTCTTATTCAGCGCAACACCACTATTCCCACTACTAAATCCGAAATATTTTCAACAGCTGGGGATAATCAGACGCAGGTTGAGATTCATATCGTACAAGGAGAACGTCCTCTTGCTAAAGATAACAAATCGCTTGGTAGATTCATCCTGGATGGTATTCCTCCCGCACCTCGAGGAGTGCCTCAGGTAGAAGTATCTTTTGACATTGACGCATCCGGAATTCTCACAGTCACTGCAAAAGATAAAGCATCCGGAAAGACTCAAGCAATCAAAATAACCGGATCAACCGGGTTAACAAAAGAGCAGATTGAGAAAATGAAACAAGAGGCAGAACAACACGCGACTGAGGACGCGGCTGAAAAAGAAAAGATAGAAGTAAAGAATAAAGCCGAGAACATGATCTATATTAGCGAAAAATCTTTGAAAGATGCGGGGGATAAGGCACCAAAAGAGCTTAAGGAAGAAATTGAAAAGCTAGTCAAAGAACTGAAGGACGTCAAGGAAAAAGAATCAAAAGAAGTAATTGAAGAAAAAACAAAGAATTTATCCGACTCTTTACAGAAAATTGGTCAGTATATGTATCAAAAGCAGCCTGAGGCAACACCGCCAGCCGGGCAAGCTAACTCGGAGGACAAGTCCTCCTCCGCCAAGGCTTCGGAGAATAAAAAAGACGTCGAAGAGGGCGAGGTTGTTAAGTAACAAATATGGACTATTACGAATTATTAGGAATTTCAAAAGGAGCATCTGAGGCTGAACTAAAAGCCGCTTACCGAAAACAGGCGTTAAAATGGCATCCTGACCGGAATAAAGAGGCGGGGGCAACCGAAAAATTTAAGGAGATAAATCATGCATATGAGGTTTTAAATGACCCCAAAAAGAAAAGCATGTATGATCAGTACGGAAAAGATGCATTTGAAAAAGGGGGATATGGAAGAACTAATGCGAATCAAGGAAATCCCAATGCAGGAGCAGGACCTTTTACTTATTCTTATTCCACCGGTGGGGGGAATCCTTTTGAGGGATTTGATACAAGTGGTTTTTCTGACCCTTTTGATATTTTTGAACAGTTCTTCAGCGGGTTTGGAGGAGCGGGAAGAACACGCGCCCGGCGCCATGAAATATATGAATTGGTGTTAACCTTTGATGAAGCAGTTCACGGCGTTGAGAAACAAACCGTAATAAAAGGAAAAAATAAAACGATCAAAATTCCGGCTGGAGTAGATGATGGGATGAGAATTCGATTTACTGATTTTGATGTACAGGTCCGAGTACAAGCACACCCTTATTTTCGGCGCGATGGACAGGATGTTTCTTTAAGCAAAGAGATATCCTATTCAGTCGCCGCCTTAGGTGGGGTAGTCGAAGTTCCCACCCTTGATGGGGTAGTGCAACTTCGTATCCGTCCCGGCACCGAGTCAGGTACGACAGTGCGTTTGAGAGGGCAGGGGATTGTGTATCCCCAGACAGCACGCAAGGGTGATCAATATGTCATCTACAAAATAAAAGTTCCCGGTCATCTTACTTCAAAGGCCCGGAGACTTCTTGAAGAATTAGAAAAGGAATTGAAAACTACTACCTGAGGTATTACAATAGGGTTTATCCATACATATGAAAACAAACGCGGGAGGACTTAAGAAGGGTGAGTTTATCAGATATCAGGGAGAAATCTGGATGCTTCAGAAAGCAGACTTTTATTCTCCGGGCAAAGGATCCGCCCTCATGAAAGCGCGCATAAAGAATATCATCACCGGAAAAAACATTGATTATGCATTCAAATCTAACGAGGATGTTGAAACTCTTGAAGTTGATTGTCTAGAGATGCAATATCTGTATAAAGATGCAGAAAATGCTTATTTTATGGATCAAAGAACATATAACCAGTACTCACTTCCCATCGGGGTAGTTGGCGAACCTGTCAAATTTCTCAAGGACGGTAAATCGTATTTTGTGTATGTCTACGATGATAAAGCCCTTACCATGAGGCCTGCACTCAGTGTGAAACTAAAAATAGTCGAAACGGATGCGGCAATCAAAGGGGACACGGTATCTGGCGGCAAGAAGCCAGCCAAAGTTGAGACAGGTGTCACAGTCATGGTTCCCTTGTTTGTGAAGGTAGGGGATTTGATTACGGTGAATCCTGAGACAGGAGAGTATGGGGAACGGGTGAAAGAGTAACTTCAATTTATAACTAAATTCATGCTTTCAGTTGGTCAGATTCTACAACAAGCACGCCTCAAAAAGGGATATCCCCTTTCTCTCATCGAAAAACAGATAAAGGTCCGGGAAAAATTTCTGCGGGCTATTGAGGAAAATAACTGGAAATTTTTTTCATCTAAAATCTACATAACGGGCATAATAAAAAATTACTCAACATTTTTAGGGCTTGATCATAAAAAGATTCTTTCTTTCTTTAGGAGAGAATACGAAAGTAAAGACGATGTAAGATTCCAAAGAAAAGTATCAAGTCTTTATCTCATCTCCGACACCCGATGGGTTATCATTGGAATATTTATTGCCATTTCCCTGTTGTTTCTATCTTATTTCGGCTATCAGGTTTCCCTCTATATTTCTCCTCCTAAAGTAGTCATCATTGAGCCAATGCAGTCAGTATTCAAACGTATTGATAAGGTTAAAATTGTTGGAAAGACGGAAAAGGAAGCCGCGGTTACCATCTTTGGCGAGCGGGTGTATCAAAACAAAGAAGGGATTTTTGAATATGATTACCCTCTTAAGGAAGGCAAGAACGTTCTTGTTATCGAAATCATCGGAGCAAACGGGAAGAAGACGATTCTGAGAAAAGAGTTTATCCGCGAACAATAATATTTATTATTTTTTTGACTGAATCAATATTTTTTGAAGAGTAAATGTTATTAAACCCCAAGCGTTTTGATTCATGTATTATTTTTTCTTCCTGAAATCCTTTTCTGACTTCTCCAAGTAGTCCGACCTCACCTATGAATACCGTCTTTTTTGATATGGGAATATTTTTTAATGAAGAATAAAGGGAGGCAATTATTCCTAAATCTGCAAGTGGTGACGTTATCTTAACTCCGCCAATGACATTTACATAAATATCATAGCTGTCAAGTTGCAGGGATAAGTGTTTTTTTATCACCGCAAGGAGTAGTTGGACTTTATTGTAGTCAACTCCTTTTACCACTCGACGGGGATTAGACAGAATCGTTGTGACCGCAAGAGTCTGGATCTCATAAAAAAGCTGTCGCTTCCCTTCATTCACCCCAACTATCGATTTGCCCGGAACCAATTCGTTCATGTTATCCAAAAATACGAGGGGATTCGTCACTTCGCGTAGTCCACCCTCCTTCATCTCAAATATACCTATCTCATCAGTTGAACCAAATCGGTTTTTTGAAGACCGGAGCACCCGGAAATTCGACACCTGCTCTCCTTCAAAATTCAAGACACAGTCAACCAGATGTTCCAGAGTCTTTGGTCCGGCAATATCACCATCTTTGGTGATGTGGCCAATAAGTATGACCGTCACATGAAATCTTTTTGCAATATCAATCAGTTTAGCTGCGCACTCCTTCAGTTGGTTGACACTTCCGGGGGGTGAGTCAACGTCTTTACTGTACACAGTTTGAATCGAGTCAATGACCAATATTTCCGGTTTTTCTTCTGCCGTTTCAATATAATCAGTGATTCCATCAACCTGCAAATCATTACTAAATGAAAAATGTTCAAGTCCTATATTTAATCGCTCCGCCCTGTCTTTGACTTGCTCAGGAGACTCTTCGCCTGAGATATAAATAGTGTTTAATTTTTGTAATGCCTGAAGTAAGAGAGTGGACTTACCCACACCCGGTTCACCGGTTAAGAGAAGAACTTCCCCCGGCACAAATCCCTGCCCCAATACCCGGTCAAATTCGAAGATGCCGGTCTTCATCCGCTCTTTCTTATTTATTTTTACTTTATTTAACGGGGTGAGGGTGATCTTCTTAATTCCTTCCTTGTTCTTGATTGCAACCTCCTGGCGTTGCGCCATGGTATTCCATGCGCCACAGTTGGGGCATTTGCCAATCCAGGAAGCGCTTCCGTATTCACAGTTAGAACAAATATAAAATGCCATAATTACATCTTCTCCACTGTTTTTATTCCCAAAAGATTTAAGCCATGTCGGATAATATTTCCTACACCTTTTGTCAATACGAGGCGAGTTGATCTTTTTTCACCTTCTGCTTTGAGTATAGGATTTTTCTGATAAAAGAGATTAAAATCCTGCGCTAATTCAAAGAGATACGTTGCTAAAATATTTGGTGAAAGTCTGGCTGTTGTCTCATATACGGTTGGAGCATATTGTGAAATCTTGCGGAGTAACATTTTTTCATCTTCGTTGGGATCTTTTATTTCTTCAATCTTCGCGTTTTCCATATTTTTTTGCAGGACGCTTTGAGTGCGGACATAGGTGTAAATTAGATAAGGAGCTGAGTTTCCCTCAAGTGATATTGACTCATCAAAATCAAAAAAGATTTCAATCTGAGGGGATACCTTCAAAAAAGAATATTTTATCGAGGCAACGGCCAACGTTTCCGCCGTTTCTTCATCAAGTTTAAATTTCTCTTTTAAGGATTTTTTTGCTTCATCAATAAGCCAAGATCCCTCAATTACGTTTCCAAGGCGTGATGACATTTTACCCTTTTTGAGTTTAACCCAATTATACGCAAGATGATATTGTTTGCTTTTGAATTTTATTGGATCAATAAGTTCTTCTACTTTAAAAGTCACCTGGAAAAAGCTTGTCTGTTCGGGGGTGACTACATGAATAGTTTTATCAAGGCTACCAAATTCGCTGAACTCCATCTCGGCAAGTGCTAATTCCTTACCTTCATAGGTAGGAAAACCAAGAGAATTGATAAATACCCTCGTATCAACTCCATACTTCTTTCCCATAAAAACGATGGCTCCTTGGCTTTTTTCAAGAATTCCTTTTTTCAATAGATCTGCCGCAAGGATGGTGCCCCGTTTATGACACTCACTTTCGAAATATAAGCGATCATGATGGGAATAAACTCTTTTATAAATTTCGCCAAAATATTGAAGACTCCACTTTCTCGTCTTTTCCCAAAGGGGCATGACGCTTGGATTCTCCTCATATACCATGCGGTTAACCTCAAGTATTTCCTTCTTTGCATTTTCGTCACTGCCATACGCGGTCTCTGCCTCAGCATAGGCTTTTCCAAGAAGCGCAATCTTATCGCGTAAAGATAAAGCGTCGATCTCTTTATCACCCATTTCTTTTACCACCTGTCGGATTTTCCAAATCGTTTTTGCAATGTGCAATCCTACATCACCCTGATAATTTGATCTCACCACTTTATTCCCCGTTGCCTCAAGGAGGCGAACTACCGCCTCACCTGTTGAGAGGTTGCGCATGTGGCCAATATGAAGAAGTTTAAGAGTGTTAGGGTGTGCAAATTCAACCATCACTTTTTTCTCGGGGCCAAAGTGAAAGGAGGGAATGTCAAAAACATTTTCTGCAATTTTTTTTGCTACATCAAAATTAATGCCCGATTTAATCCAAAAATTGATAAACCCGGGACCAATTATTTTTGTCTCGGTGATCAAATCATTTTTTGGAATATTCTTCACAAGCTCTTGTGCAATATCTGCAGGTTTTTTCTTCAGAACTTTTGCCGATTTCAGGGCAATATTCGTCACAAAATCACCAAATTGTTTTTGGGTGGGGGCATCTATGACAACCTTTTCAGTTATTCCAATCTTCTCCGCCGCTTTTTGAACTATGGACTGAACTTCCTCAATTAACATGGCTTATATGATAACACAAAATAGATCTACATAAAAACTGCACATAAATCAATTTAGTGATGGGATGTCATAATACAACACATAATGGATTTAGGGTTTTTCTTTCTTAACTTGAGTGCCGCTGCAAAAGCTGTCGCCGCTGTAAACGAGATTTGTTTGTTTGCAAGACGAATTTGGTTATATGAATCTATGACATTACTCTCTGATACTTTGACTATGCCGCCATGGCTGTCCTTTGTTGCATATGATGCTTTTTGGAGACAGAAGCTTTCCTTTACATCGACACTTATTGCCTTACTGTTCAGAATATTCTTGTTCACTCTTATTTTTCCAGTGCGCAACATATGATGGATAGGCCCATGAGCAAGCTCCACACCGAATATCTTGGGTATCTTACTTATGAAACCTTTGGCTTTTGCTTCTTTAAAACCATTATAAATACCCCATAAAGAGGAGCCATTTCCACATGGAATTATAATAATGTCAAATTTGATTTTTGACTCGATAAGCTGCCAGCTGATTGTTTTGCACCCCTCTTGCGAATATGGATTGATTCCTGGGGTGATATTGAATAAATCATCGGATTGCATCTTTAGGGACATACGAAATGTTTCCTCGTAATCATTACCCATTAGAATTTGGTTATCGACGAGTATACGGGTTGAAGTTGGCGAATATAATGTAACAGGAATAGTATTCTTTGATAATGAGCTGACTACCTGAATGCCACTTCCTCCGGATACACACATCGTTTTCTTATATCCCAGATAAAAGGCGCACTTAAGGCCTATCAATATATCTTTTTCCTTGATTGATTTGCTTTGATTGAGTCCTTCATCTTTAAGCCAAAGTCCATCTCCATATTTACTCAATGAACAATTCTTGAAGTCATTATGATTGAATAATTGGAACGGCAGAAAATATCTATACATTTCTTCAATAGTCGATAATTTTTTTCGGACAAAGTATTTCAACGTGACTAACGAATAAACATTTTTACACTTGGGACAAATGATCTGGGTGTCTTTAAGTTTTTTTTTGCATGTCATGCAAAAGAGTGAATGGTATATCATATGGGTCAGTTAATTACTCTCTGAAAACCCATTTGTGGACATGTTAACGTGTAATCCTTGATCCGAGAAGGTAACATCGACAAGGTGAATTGGAATCTTAAGCGCACGTAGCATTCCCTCAAGTTTTACCTGTTGTCCATCATAAAACCGCTCCAAAACGTTGATGACAGCCGAATTTACGTTATCAACTTCAGGAAGTGGTTTTGCGACTAATGCCTCCTCATATGTTCTGGTCTTATTTGGGAATGCTTTTTTTACTGCTCTTTGTCTCTCTGACGGTGATTGTATATCAGTATAAATCTTTTGCATAGCCGCATGAACAGCCGCCGATCCTCCCGTTAAATATGTATCGGCCAGTTGTGGATAAACTTTTGCCAAGGTAAGGCCTACATCAAAAATGACGCATCCCAGCTCGACATCCGGTTCCGCTATGTCTTTGATGAGTTCAACCTGCAAGTCCGTATCTGGAATATTGAACATTAATGCCTGACCATTTTTATATACATGATCAGGATATTGTTGTTGGAGACTTACAATCGCTGATATTGCGATTTCCCGGATAGCCGGTGATGATTCATAAATCAATTCGTCCAATTCGAAACCCAATTCATGCATAAGTCTAGAATAACCCACATGATCCAATGCATTGGGGACATGATCTTCATCTATCATAGTCGTCTTTTTCACAGTACACACACCGGATAATATTTTACTCAATTGCGCCCCTATTGAGATACCTGTTTTTTGTCTAGTAGTGGGTGTTGCATCTGCATGAATATGTCCGGCTTCGATATTAACGAATTGGACATTGTGTTTTCTCAAATACTGACTAATTGATTCTCCTGCTTTACCGATCGACTCAACAGTAATTGGGGTAGATTGATATTCGGATACCCCGACAAGTTTTGTCGAACATATGGGTTTACCTTGTCTTGAGTAGGGAACATTTTTGGAAAATGCACCTTCCGATTGTTTAGTGTAGTTAAGCAAATGTTGGGCGATTTTGGTCGGATGCACTGAAAGTTGTCCAACATCAGCGGGGTTTTCCGCAAGTAAAACTGCCGCTTTTCCTTGGACGAAGGTAACAAAGCTATTAGAGTCCGTTTCAATATTAAAAGTTTCAAAGGGAGATTCGTGTGTCATGCCGACTACTGATTCGTTTATTGATGCGGCTATAGTCTGATAATTAAATACATCATTGGTTTGTTTTCCCAACAAAATCATGCCTTTACCGTTAATAACCCCCTTTACTTTAAGTGTGCCATTCTGCTTATATTCTTGGACATATGCAATATTGAGTTTTTTTTCACCCAATCCTTCAACAAAAGCATGATAATCATACACGGCTATAGCAATTTCCATAGGATAGCGATCAAGGAGCCGTTGAAGTAAATTTGTTTGGGAATCGTAAAATTTTTTATCATCCTCCGATGGATATGACTGTTTCTGTGAGCTTAAAACCACTGTTGAGTTGCTATATTTATCTTGACGCTTGATAAGTCCATATCCAGTTGTTACTTGTCTGGTTACTTTAGCATCGCCTTCATTACTTTGCGGATATATAAGATGGGGTCCGATATGGTTTTCCTTCCATTGTTCAGCTAATAGATCGAGTGTTCTTATGAGATTTCCCGAGGATCGCTGTACTTCTTCAATGGAACCACTTTGTAATTTGGTATCACCTTGTTCCATTTGACCCAGCTCTTCCCATCCCAGAATTCGCCAGAAATGCCCCAGGCGTTTATGAAGATGTTCAAGTCCGGTGCCTTCAAGAGGTCTCACATCACCAAATACCATCAGGGAATTGATCTGAGAAGCGGTTTTTTCCATATCCTGAGTACCTTGGAAATAGTCATCTACTGAGTGATGAAGTGCTTCCTGAGTTGGTTTTCCATGGAGCATAGTAATGAGATCCAGTTGTTTGTACAATCCCAGAAAGACCTTCTTGGCGTGTTCATCTGAGAGTGCATTAATCTGGGAGCTTTCTATGCCTGTATATGCCGACATGAAAGCCAACTGATTCTTTCCTTTTGAATTGCCAGCCAACTTCTCTAAATTAATTTTTTCTATCATAAGATAAAAATAGTAATGGTATAAGATCCTGAAAATTCTCTAGGTCATTTCTTTTTCTTCCCCACTTGATTTGCCAATTTCATTTGTAACGTATAAATCTCCGTAAATCCGGCACTTGCATTGACGTTAAACGAATACCCTCCGATACTGGTGAATGAGGTATGATCTAGACCGTAGGGAGATGTCATCGCTACCGCCTTTGCGCTTCCTTTATACAGTTTTACTGTGACTTCACCCGTTACTTTCTCATTTACTTTATCGTTAAACGCGTTAATCGCATTCATAATCGGGTCGTACCATAGAGCGGCGTAACAGAGATATCCCCATTTGAGATCCATCGTCTCTTTTAATTCGTTCAACATTCTCGTCGATACAAATTTCTCCAAGTGCTTATGTGCCTTTATGATCACATGAGCCGCTGGTAACTCATACACCCCACCATTTTTGACTCCTACCAATCGGTCCTCAAACATATGGACAACTCCAACGCCATGTTTACCCGCGATTTTGTTAAGCGTTACAATCAGTTGAGAAAGCTTCATCTTTTTTCCGTTTAATCCAACAGGTATTCCCTTTTCAAATTGGATATTGACAAATTCCTCTGTATTAGGTGCGTTTTTTGCCAAGGTATAGGTGGTCAAAAATTTTTCAATGGGAGCGATGAGATGAGGCTCTTCAATTTCTCCGCCTTCCCAAGTCATACCCCACATATTATCATCCACACTGTAGGGAAAATCCATGCTCGCCGGGACGGGGATATGATATTTTTGCGCATACTTTATTTCTTCATTGCGGTCCATTTGCCACTCTCGAACGGGGGCAATTATCTTCATCATCGGGTCAAAAGTGAGGATATATCCATCAAGTCTGACCTGATCATTCCCTTTGCCGGTGCAACCGTGAGCGACACAATCCGCCCCTTCTTTCTTGGCTATCTCAACGGCTTTTTTTGCCAATATTGCACGCCCCATGGGAGTTGATAGGTGATAATCACCCTGGTATGACGCATTTGCCTTTATTCCTTTTGCAAGAAATTCTTCGGCAAATTCATCTTTTGCATCATACGTAATGGCTTTCACAGCTCCAAACTTAAGTGCTTTTTTCTTTATGGATTCAAGATCATCTTTTTGCTGACCAATATCCAAAGTCACCGCAATGACCTGCGCTTTGTACTCGTCTTGAATCCATTTCAACATGACTGAAGTATCCAAACCTCCCGAGTAGAGAAGTAAAACTTTTTTAACTTCACCGACTTTGGCCTCGTATGAGGCGACTTTTTGATAGGACGTTGTGTTTTTCATAATATTGTTTAATAAATAATTAATAATAAATGCCCGTCGATCAATATCACCTCAGTTTTGTTTTTAACATTTGCTTATGCAATTAATTTATTAATAACAGACATATATTTCTTTTTTTCCTTCAGCCAGTAATTTTCTTGCTTGCTGAAATCTTTTTGGATTTTTTTTAATCCTAAATTGCCTGTTCCCCCTGTATGAGTAGACATTTTTAATATTTCTTGACTGTTATATTGTGGCAACTCATCCAGAGATGTTCCGATTTTGACATATGCCTCGCGAAAAGGTATTCCTTTCTTGACCAACTCATACGCGGCATGCGTAGCATACAATTCCTTTGTCATAGAATTACTTAATATTTCAATGTTAGGTTTAATGGAATTTATCAATAGATCAACAACCTTTAGAGATTCTTTTACGATTCCAATTGATTTCATTAGAGGCCCCTTTGTTTCACTGAAATCGGCATTATAACCAGAAGGCAAGCCTGCCGATATTGAATTAACCATTTGCTCATATCCGATTACCACATGGGTTTTTGCACGTAAAAATTCCATAATGTCTAAATTTTTTTTCTGCGGCATAATACTTGACCCGGTACAAAGCTGGGAATCAACTTTGAAAAAGTTAAACTCTGAAGTAGTAAATAAAAGCATATCTTGAGCAAATCTGGACAAAGTTAACATGACTTGCACCAAAGATTGCATTACCACGGTGTGGGATTTTGCGCGTGATAAAATCGCATATAATGAGTTATTAAGTACTTTTGAAAAGCCAAGTAATCCGGCTGTCAATTCCCGGTCAATGGGTAATGATAAGCCATAAGCCGCTCCCGCACCTAATGGGCACTGATCATTAAGCTCATAGGTAGTTTGTAACATTTTTGAGTCATCCATCAAGCTTTCAACAAAACTTCCTATCCACATGCCAATTGATGACGGCATGGCTTTTTGCATGTGAGTATATCCAGGCATAGGGATAAACTCATATTTCTCTGCAAAATGTAAGTAAGTATCGGTTAATTTATTAATCAATACTGCAATATTCAATAATTCCTCCTTTGTATACAGTCTCATATCAACCGCTATTTGATCGTTTCGACTTCTAGCTGTATGAATTTTTTTACCCAAATCTCCAAGCTTTTCAGTCAGATATTTCTCAACTTTAGTGTGAACATCTTCATCTCCTCCTGTTACGATGAATTTCCCCTTTTTATTGAGATCTATTATTTCTTTTAAACACTTAACAAGTTTTTCAAGCTCAAGATTGGTAATAATTTTTAGCTTTGCCAATGCACACGTATGAGCAATTGAGCCGTACACATCATGGTTAACCAGATTATTATCCAATGCAACTCCGTCGCTGAAACAATAATCTTCAACTAATTTACTACTATCTTTTTCATCCTTCTGCCAGAGTTTTTTCATATAGATTGTTTTAATGTAAAAAAAATCCCCTCCGATTTGGAGGGGTTAGTAACTGAGATTTACGAGTTTAGCTCATAAAAATATTACCTTCCCCAGAGGTTCTCCTTGCTGAACTGGATATAGATAATATTTTCATAAGACTTAATTATATCACATATTCTTTTGACAATCAAGTTGTTATCTGATATAAACTATAACTTGGTGGAACAAATGCTATTTATTCATAATAATACTTATTCTTTAACCCCACTGGATGGGGAAGACCTTCGTAAAAAAGTACAAGTCGATTACATTAACAATTTATCTATTTTTATATGATCAATTTAATCATTGGAGGGCAATGGGGAGATGAAGGGAAAGGTAAAATAGTGGATCTTCTTGGACGTAGAGCTGATTTCGCGGTCAGATTTCACGGGGGAAATAATGCCGGACACACGGTTGTCATCGGTAACAAGAAGTATCCGTTTCACCTCATTCCTTCCGGAATATTGAATAAAAATGTTACAGGAGTAATTGCCAATGGTGTTATATTGGACCCTGAAGTATTGATCAGAGAAATTGATAAATTAGAGTCTGAGGGCTTCAAGCTCAAAAATAAACTTATTATCTCACCGAGATGTCACCTTATCATGCCTTACCATAAAGCGCTAGATGAAGCTTATGAAAATGCAAGAGGAAAGAATAAGTTAGGGACTACTCGACGTGGTATCGGTCCAACTTATGCGGATAAAGTCAGTTATAACGGAATACGGATATATGAATTAATGAACTGGAAGCTATTTGAAGATAAGTTTAGATTCCAGTGTGGAATCAAAAATAAAATTCTCAAACTCTTTGGTGTAGCGTCCGTAGACATCGAGAAATCTCTACAAGAGTATAAAAAATATGCAAAAAAACTTTCTCCTTTTGTAAAAGATACATATCTTACCCTCGTTGATGCGATAAAAGCAAATAAAAACATCCTTTTGGAAGGAGCTCACGGAGTGATGTTGGATATTGATTTTTCGCCCTATCCATTTTCCACAGGAAGTAATGTTATAAGCGGGTCGGTACATACCGGTTCAGGGGTGCTGGTATCGGATATAGATAATATCTGGACTGTCATAAAAGCATATACTTCAAGAGTCGGAGGTGGCCCTCTCCCCACAGAACTCCTCGATGAAACCGCAAAAAAAATAAGAGAGAATGGAGCTGAATATGGTACGACAACAGGTCGACCTCGCCGCATTGGTTGGCTTGATTTGGAGGCTGTGAAGTTTGGGTGTGATATAACAGGGGCAAATCGTTTTGCACTTACAAAATTGGATATTCTGACAGGAATAAAGGAGATTAAGATCTGTATTGGTTATCAATATAAAGGAAAGAGAATAGCATACAGTAGTTGCGGATATGAGGAATTGGCTAAACTCAAACCTGTTTATAAAAGCTTTCCCGGCTGGAAAGAGGATATAAGTAAAGTAAGAGATTTTGAAAAACTCCCGAAGAATTGTCAAAAGTATATACGCTTCATTGAGAAGTATTTGAAATTACCTGCAAAAGTGGTGTCAGTTGGTGCGGAACGAAACGCGAATATTTTATCAGACAATCTGGAGTAGATTGGTCAGGTTGCAAACGGGAGTAGGGCGGGTATACAATAGGGTTATGAAAAAGAAGATAGGAATTTTACTTCTGTTATTGCTTGGATTTTTTCTCTTTGTTGCAATACGTTTTTTTCTCATTGATACCCAGAATACGTTTGGAGAATTACGGATTGTGTCATCACCCAATGCTACGGTCTTTATCAACAACGTTGCAATAGGAAAAATTCCCTTCGATGATAAATACAAAGCGGGTGAGTATCTGCTTAAACTCATTCCTGAAGAAAACGCGACCCAAACCGCCTCCTGGCAGAGAAAGATAACCGTACGAAAAAAATCGCTTACCACCGTGTCAGTTGAGCTGGGAAGTAATGACATTTCAACGACTGGAGACGTGTTTGATGTAGCAAAGACTGATACTGCATTTGGAAGTGATAAGGGGGAAGTGAGCGTGGAAACCGAGCCAACGGGTGCCATCGTGTACTTGGACAACGATGAAAAGGGAGTTGCGCCTGCCATTCTTTCCAATATTTCCAAGGGCGACCACGAGTTATCAGTCCTCATGCCGGGATTTTTCCGTAGGACTAAAAAGATAGTAGCAGTACCCGGATATCGGGTAAATGCGTATATGAAGCTTGCAGTTGACCCCGTGCAGTCTCCAACGTTTAAAATTGTCGACACGATAAAAGATGCAACACCATCTTCGAATGTTCCATCAACCACGCCAGGAAAATTAACCATCCTAGTAAAGGGTACACCTGAGGGCACTCTCAATGTGCGCGAAGATGCCACAGTTTCCGCATCCAAAAGTGCGACCGTGAATGAAGGTGATAAATTCTCAGTGCTTGAAGAAAAAAGCGGGTGGTATAAAATCGAATACATTTCCGGAAAACAAGGCTGGATCTCAAGCCAGTATACAAAGAAACAAGAGTAACAAATCTTTAATTTATTTTTTTATCCCCTCAGTAATAAGGGTAAAATAGAGGAAAGTTGATTGTTTGATTTGAGTTAGTCCCACTTTTTCATAAAGGTCATACATTTCCCTATTGGTAAGCCTGAATACTTTTCCTTCATTGTGGTAAACATTCTCGATTTTGAAAAGTAGTTTGCGGAGGAGTCCTTCAATACACATATCAAGTATGAGAAGTTTTCCGCCTGGTTTTAATACCCGAACCATTTCTTTTACCGATTGCAGAGGATCTGGGTGGTGGTGGAAGGAACTGGCGCAAGTTACATAGTCAAACGAATTATTTTCATACGGCATGTTAATTGCCGAGCCTTGTGTAATTTCTACATTCGGGTTATTTTTAAATTTCTTTTTTGCAACCTCAACCATTTTAGGAGTAATATCCAATCCATATAATTTCATATTCCTGTTTAAAGATAGTAGCTTCTGGATTAATATTCCCGATCCACAACCTACGTCCAAAAGTGATGAATTCGGTTTTGGGTTAAGGAGCTTTACAATCTGAGAGTTAGTTTGCCGAAAAGTAATCGAAGTGAAGGGGTTGTCATAATTATCCGCCCACCGCGTAAATTGTTTTATACTATTTTCTTCAAGCTGATGCATAAGGGATTATTTATTCTTCCATACAACCTTGTTATACAACACGTAGGAGTAGGGGATGATGAGGAAGGCGATTATTAAGACTTTATAAAGAATCCAAGAGGAAAGACCTCCCAGAAGCAGTATTTTGGTATCCCCCAGGAATTTAAGGGCAAGAAACATTCCTCCTCCCTGAATCAGGATTGAACCGAGGGAAACAAAATTGAAGATAAAGAATTTTCCCACATAAGCCATGAATCCTCCGGCAATCTTTTTATGCCTGAAACTCCAGAAATTATTGATGAAAAAATTACACACAATTGCAACCTCGGCAGATAACATATTTGCCGGTGCTTTGGCAATTTTAAGCAGGTTAATAAACGCATAAGCAAACCCGAAATCTATGACAAACCCCAAAAGTCCGACGATCACAAACTTGATAAAAGAAGAATGGGTAAACACATACCAAAGCGTCTGTACGATATACTGAACCGAATCTATTTTTGATATACCACTTTTCCGGTCAATAAATTTGAGTGGTACTTCGGCTATCCTTGCATGCTTGGCAATTGCCCGATCAAGAAGTGCGACCTGAAAAACATACCCTGCGTATTTCTCTGTATGGGTGAACGCGTCCTTCACAATCCACACCTTGATTGCGCGGTACCCCGAAGTCCAGTCGCTTATTGATAATTTCATAAAACCAAAACGGATAATAAGATTGCCAATAGATGAAAGCACCTTTCGGTAAAGCCCCCAGTCAGCGGGGATAGAGCCACCCTTGATATAGCGTGACCCTATCACAAAATCTGCGCCCTTTTCAATTTTTTCAAGAAATGCAGGAATGAGTTTTGGATCGTGGGAAAGATCCGCATCCATCTCAAACAAAAGGTAGGGTTGGAGCTTCTCAATGGCAATTTTGAATCCTTTCATATATGCCTTTCCGAGCCCCTCTTTTTCTGTTTTCAATAAATGAAGATGGGGATATTTTTGGATAAGCGACTCAACAACCTTACCGGTCCCGTCGGGAGAGTTACTGTCGACTATCACCACATCCACCACCCAATTTGGCACATGAGAGGAGACGTCAAATACCTGCTCAACAAGCTGCTGAATGTTTCCTTCCTCGTTGTATGTTGGAATGATGATTGATGCTCTTTTCATGTTTTGAATTCTTTTAAATAGGTTATCAATTTCGAAAGCCCTTCATCCAATGATACAGTCGGCTCCCATTTCAGAAGTTGTTTTGCTTTGGTGATATCTGCACGACGTTGCTTTGGATCATCGGTGGGTAACTTTTCGGTCAAAACAATTTCGCTTGTTGAGCCCAGTAATTTTTTAACTTTTTCTGCGTATTCGAGGACGGTGTGTTCCTCAGAACTTCCCAGATTTATAATCTGTCCCTTTGTGCCAGGATAAAACATGAGCCGAATGAGTCCCTCAACCATATCATCCACATAACAGAGTGAACGTGTTTGAGTACCATCGCCAAAAACTGGGATTGGCTTATTCAAAAGACCTTCAATGATAAATGACACAATCATCCTCTTGTCCTCCGGTAACATATGGGGCCCATAAGTATTAAAAATTCGGGCAATATGGACATCAACCCCTTTATCTCGTCCGTAATAAGCGGTCAACGTTTCGCCAAAGCGTTTTGCCTCGTCATAAACCGACCGGGGGCCGGTTGTCGACACATTGCCACGATATTCCTCCCGTTGGGGATGTTCAAGAGGATCGCCGTACACTTCGGAAGTGGATGCAAATAAAAATTTTGCCCTATTCTTTTCAGCAAACTTCAACAATTCAAGCGTTCCCAACGTATTGACCATCATGGTCTCCACGGGAAGAGCGTGATAACTTAAACGGCTGTGATGATTGGGGGAGGCGGGAGAGGCAAGATGGAACACTGCATCTGCGGTTATATTTTGGGGTAATGGTTTGGTGACGTCATGTTGCAAAAAAGTAAACAATTTATTATCTAGAAGATTTTCTATATTTTTTTTACTTCCGGTCAAAAAATTATCCACACAGATTATCTCATGGTTATCTTTCAACAAATGAGCTGACAGATGTGATCCGATGAACCCTGCACCTCCCGCAATAAGTATTTTCATAAAATTTTAAACAACCGGTTGTCTACCCGTTGAGTAATACGTAAAACCTAATTTTTTCATAACGGCTGGGTCATAAATATTTCGACCATCAAAGATAAGCGGAGTCTTCATAGCCTTTTTGACCTTATCCAGATCTATCTGTTTAAACTCATTCCATTCAGTCAGAATCGCGAGTGAGTCGACTCCCTTCACCACATCATAAGGGTTTGAACAATACGTCAATTTTCCCGTATATTTTTTCTGTATATTTTCCATACCTTCCTGATCGTACACTTTAATGGTGAAGCCATTTTTTAACAGAGCGTCTATGATGTCAAGTGACGGTGCAAAACGGATATCGTCGGTGTTGGGTTTAAAACTGAGCCCCCAAATACCGATGGTTTTCCCCTTCACGGTCTTCAGAACTTTTTTCAGAAAGTTGACTCGCGTCTGCTGATTAATATCCTCAGTTGCCTGAAGAAGCCCCGTATCAATTCCTAAATTTTTGCCGGTACTTATGAGTGCCTTTACGTCTTTGGGAAAACATGATCCTCCATATCCGACTCCCGGATCCATGAAAACCCGGCCTATCCGTTTATCCAGACCAACTGCGTCCAATACCATCTCTACATCAGCCCCCGTCTGTTCACAATAAAAGGAAATAAGATTTGCAAAAGATATTTTGACCGCAAGCATGGAGTTTGAGGTATATTTGATAAGCTCTGCTGATGCCAAATCGGTTACTACTTTCTTTCCCGGGACTGAGGCATGCAGTTTGAGAAGAAGGTCTATGGCTTTTTGAGACGCGGACCCGACGACGACTCGGTCGGAAAAAAAGGTATCATTAAGCGCAGATCCTTCCCGTAAAAACTCCGGACATGAGGCAACCGCAATATCTGCATGTTTCGGTTTCAGTTTCTGAAGTATTTTTTCTATTTCTTTATTCGTTCCGACCGGCACCGTGCTTTTGCATGATACCACAGTAAATCCTTTTTTGAGATGAGGGGCAATAAGTCCCGCCACATGAAAAACAGTTGAAAGGTCTGCCTCGCCATTTTCCTTGGGGGGGGTTCCTACCGTTATAAATACTATGTCAGATTGTGATACGGCTTTTTCATACTCCTTTATAAAGTGGAGTCGTCCTGCTTTATTATTTTTTTCAAGCAGTTCTTTCAACCCGGGTTCATATATGATGGGGTCACCACTTCTCAGGAGCTTCAGTTTTTCATCGGTATGCCCGATGACATACACATCATTTCCAAAATCCGCAAAACAACAAGCCGAAACAAGTCCCACATATCCATGACCGACAATAGTAATAGTCATACTAATCTTTTAATATAAATTGTAATCCTTCTTTAAACGACTTCATCTTATAAAAATTATTTTTTTTACTTTTCATGTCACTGTACTGCGAACGAAATGCCTTTCCTTGAAAGTACTTCTCATATGTTGTGGGAGTAATCAAAGATTGGTCAAACCCATACATTTTTGCAATCAATTTACCTGCATCATAGGGCGAAAGGCTGTCTGCCCCATTGATATGATATGCGCCGCCTGAGAAATTCATAAATAAATATTTTAATGCATAGGCGATATCGTCTATAAGCGTCGGCGTCATGAGTGAGTCGGTTACCATAGTGAGAGGTTTATGTTGCTCAAGTAATGAGCGGATTGTCCGGACGAAATCTTTTTTTAGTTCAAACGACTTACGGTAGGGATAGGAAATTCGGACTATCATAGCACCTTCATCCAATACCTTTTCACCTTCATATTTTGAAATCCCGTAACTGGAAATTGGATTCGGACTTGAGTCTTCGAAATAAGGGGGATTTTTTCCGTCAAAGACAAAGTCAGTCGAAATATATATAAACTTTTTTCCTCTTTGACGAACCGCATCAAATACATTTTTTGTTCCATCCCTGTTTATCTTAAGGGCAACTTCTTTTTCTTTCTCTGCCCCGTCAACATTAGTATATCCGGCCAGGTGAAGAAAAATATCAAAATCGGTATTCATTATTTTCTTTACGACCGATTCTTTATCCGTTATATCCATGTCATTTTGAGAAAGCGAGATAAAATCAAAATCATTACCCAATAACTCAACTATTCGTGAACCAACCAGACCACTTGCACCGGTTAAAGCAATTTTCATCATATTTTTAATTTCCTCCACCAACTTTCATTTTCTTTATACCACTTAATGGTATCTTGGAGAGCTTCATCAAACGAATGTTTTGGAGACCAACCAAGCTCCTTGTTAATTTTTGTCCAATCGATTGCATACCTTCGATCATGACCCGGACGATCTTTGACATATTCAATATCTTGCTCCGTTTTACCCATAAATTTTACGATTTTTTTCACAATTTCAATATTTGATATATCCTGGGTGAGTCCACCGATGAGGTATGTTTCTCCGATTTTGCCTTTTTGAATAATTAGGTCTATTGCTTCACAGTGGTCTAAAACATATAACCAATCACGCACATACAAACCGTCTCCGTACACAGGAACTTTCTTTCCTTCAAGTATGTTTGTTATGGAAAGCCCGAATAATTTTTCGGGAAATTGATACGGACCGTAATTATTTGCGCAATTTGAAATAGTAATCGGCAGTTCAAATGTGTCATGATATGCGCGCACCAGATGGTCTGATGACGCCTTTGACGCAGAGTAGGGACTATGAGGATCATAGGGCGTTGTTTCTGAGAATTTCGCATTCGATTTTAATTCGAGAGCTCCAAAAACTTCATCGGTTGATATGTGATGAAAACGCTTATTCCCATTCTTGCGGGCGGCCTCGAGTAAGACATAAGTTCCTTCGATATTTGTTTTGATAAACGGTGCAGGATCCTGAATTGAGCGGTCCACATGGGTTTCCGCCGCAAAATGGACAATTATATCCGAGTTACGAGTTAATGAGTTAACGAGTTGCGGGTTACAAATATCTCCTTGAACAAATTCATAGTTGGGATTTTTTTCAACCTCTTTCAAATTTTCAAGGTTGCCGGCATAGGTCAATTTATCTAAGTTTAAAATGGAGTCTTGCGGATATTTTTTAAGCCAGTTGAGGATAAAATTTGAACCGATAAAACCTGCGCCGCCTGTGACTAATAGTTTCATACGTATATTGTAACAAATTATTTTCCTGCCTTGGAGCGGAAGATGAGATCTTCAAGTATCTGCCAACGTGCTTTTTTTACTGCGTATGGAACATCGTCTTTCATGCTTTTTGTTGCTTGGGTAAAGGGGCGTTTTGAGTAAATCGAAACATACGCCTTATCAAAATCAACCTCTTTGCATAGCTTTACGGTGTTTTCAAATTCTTCGTCCGTCTCTCCACAAAATCCAACAATTATATCGGTGGTCAATTTCAAATTTCTAATTTCAAATTTCAAATTCGAAACCAGCTTCAGGTATTCTTCTCGTGTGTACCACCGATTCATTCGTTTCAACACGTTACTGTCACCCGACTGGATGGGGAGATGAATGGTCCGGGTAATATTTTTATTTTTTGCAATTACTTCAATTAGTTCCTTAGAGAAGTCCCACGGGTTTGAGGACATAAAATCTATATGTTCAAAGCCGAGCTTTGCAACTTCACCCAGCAAATGGGGGAATAAGGTGGGGATACGATATTTTCCCAAATGTTTTACCATTACAGGTTTAATTTTTGAATTTTGTACGAGATCCGAACCGTATGAATTGACGTTTTGCCCTAAAAGAATTACCGACTTGTAGCCTTTTGCAATGAGTTCCTTACATTCATTTATAATATCCTCATAAGGGCGGCTTACTTCACGCCCCCGGGTAAACGGCACGACGCAAAATGAACAAAAATTGTTGCACCCGTTTGATATGGGGAGCCATGCATGGAGCTTGTCTGTCCGCACCGGAGGGTGGTCAAAACCCACCTCTTCAATCGGCATAAACTCATCAACCTCCGGCATCTCATCACGGAGTTTTTTCAGGTATTTCCCGGTCGCGTCCCTCGTCGCCATACCGGTCATACAACCGGTGACAATAATTTTGTACACTTGTTTTTTGGCTATTTTTTTTTGCTTGATTTTTGCCAGATTTTGCACGAGACCCCGCACCCGATTTTCGGGTGCATGACGGATCATGCAGGTATTGATGATTGCATAATTTGTCTCTTCGAAATCCTTAGCCGGTTTTATTCCCCGGTTTTCATAGGAGGTGGCAATACGTTCCGAGTCCGCAACATTTTGTTGACAACCAAACGTATGGATAAAATATTTCATAGAGAATCTTTTTTCATGCGTTCAATAATCATGATGAAGGCAAAAAGAACAACGGCAATCATGAGAAAAACGATAAGTTTCTCAATCCCCTCAAGGAAGAGACTGGAAAGCCCGAGAATAAAGGTAATAAACCAATAGAATACGGCAATCCGCCTTTTTCCCCAACCTATGTCAAGAAGTTTATGATGCAGGTGTCCCCAATCCGCCTTAAATGGTGACTTTTTATTTTTTATGCGACGGATTATGGTGTATGCCGCGTCAAGCATGGGAATTGCCAGGATGAGAAATGCAGTACCGAATTTACCGAAAGATAATATGGATAGTACGCCCAGTAAAAATCCGGCCAGTGCGCCTCCTCCATATCCCGGCATAATCTTTTGAGGGAAAAAGTTGTAAGGAAGAAACCCGATAAATGCTCCGCCTACAATAAAAGCAAAAGTCATGACCGTTTGAGCAGATACATCATGACCTACAAAACGGTTTGCCAAAATTCCCAAAAATAGAGCAGCTATCCCCACAAAACCCGGAAGCTGGCCGTCCACCCCCTTACTCCAATTAATCATATTTGTGGTCCATGTCAGCCAAATTATGGCGGCAATGTCTGCAAATACGAGAATGGAGTGTTTTCCGAAAAAATCAAAGACAATCCGCCATTGATCAAGGCGCAAAACGCCCCCAAAGGGACTTGATACAAAAGGAATACCCAATCCAAAGCCGATGACGATCGCTGATATCAAAATATTTGCCCCAAAACGGAGATAGGGCGAGAGATCATAACGGTCATCCAATAAACCCACAATGAGAAGCAGGAAGCTGGATATCAGAATGCCGACCATAATCTTGTTTAAGGGAAGAAAAAGGACGGTGACGAGAAGAATAGCTACGAATATGGCAATTCCCCCTCCGCGAGGGATGATCCCCTTGTGAGTATGGGCTGGATGAGTGCGTTTGGCACGGTCGGTGACCAGATTATGTTTTACCGCCCAGGCAATCACATATGGCGTGACCGCATATGACACAAGTACCGCAAACAGAAGGGCAAGAATACTATCCATATCAACTGACCAACAGGACAATTTTTATAAATATGAGGGTGAAGGAAATCATGAAAAAGAGATTGAGATAATATATCATCTGCGCAACAAATGTATTGCTGAGAAAAAATTTTCGATAGATAAAACGATTTATCAATACAAACGCATTCAACAGTAAAGGCAATAGAAAAATCATCCACCACTCGCCCAACTGGTCCTCACCAATTGAATGGGTATAGAAAAGTGGTATTTGAGGGGGGAATGTTTTGTAGCGCAGTATGAAGGAAAGAATCATGATGGCGTTACTTCCGAGAAGGGCATATAACATAGTCCTCATTATACCCGATTTATGAGCCATTTTCAGTTGCAATACAAAAATATGTTTAATATGATGGTGATATTATTATTTTCATTTATAACGCATGAAAGATAAACTAATCTCGACTCTTATAAAAAAGGAAATCAAAAGACAAAAGGAAGGTATTGAGCTCATCCCTTCTGAAAACTATGCATCAACCGAGGTGAGAAGCGTTCTTTCGTCATATCTGGTCAATAAATACTCTGAAGGGTACCCGAAAAAAAGATATTACGGAGGGAATGAAAATGCGGATGAAGTTGAAATCCTCGCCCAGGAACGAGCAAAAAAATTGTTTAAAGTCCCCTTTGCCAATGTTCAGCCTTATTCAGGATCACCCGCCAATTTTGCAGTCTATCTTGCAACCTGTAAACCGGGAGATACGGTGATGGGTCAGGCACTCATAGCCGGAGGGCATTTAACCCATGGACACACCGTGTCTGCAACGGGTATCTTTTATAAAACGGTGCAATATGGCTTAAAAAAGAATTCGTCGGGCAAAAGCGAAGACCTTTTTGATTACAAAGAAATCCGCAGATTGGCACTTGAGTGCAAACCAAAATTAATATGGGTTGGTGCAACGGCTTATCCGTTAAAGTTTCATTACGATCGGTTTGCAGAAATTGCCGATGAGGTGGGTGCGTATCTTGCCGCAGATATTGCTCATGTTGCCGGTCTCATCGTAGGAGGTGCACATCCTTCACCCGTTCCCCATGTTCACATAGTTACAACTACCACCCATAAAACACTCCGCGGTCCACGGGGGGCCATGATTATGGTCACTGACAAAGGGATAAAGAAAGACGCCGATCTGGCTTCAAAGATTGACAAAGCGATCTTCCCCGGTCTTCAGGGAGGTCCTCATGATAATCAGACAGCCGCAATAGCCGTTGCCCTTCATGAAGCGGCTCAAAGCTCGTTTAAAAAATATGCACATCAGATTGTTAAAAATTCTCAAGCATTGGCACAGGTCTTGATTAAAGGAGGTCTTACATTAGTCGGAGGAGGGAGTGAGAATCATCTCCTATTGGTTGACCTAACCCCGACGATGGGTCCGGGAGCCGGAGTTTTTGTCCAAAAGGCACTTGACGTGGTTGGTCTTACCCTAAATAAAAATACCGTACCGGAGGAACTATCTTCCCCTTACTATCCATCTGGAGTCAGATTGGGAACCCCTGCTTCAACCACTCGGGGGATGAAAGAAAAAGAAATGAAATTCATCGGTGAGATGATCTTAAAAGTGGTAGATGAAGTTAAGGCATACCGATTACCAAAAGAAAAACTCGAAAAGGGGGCGTACGTCAAACAGTTTCTGGTAGATTTACAAAAAAACAAGAAACTTACATTATTACGGAATCAAATAAAACGGATGGCTGTCAAGTATAAGATACCGTAAACAGTTTAATAGAGTGCCTGTATTGAGTAGCTCAGATCGTCCTTGAAGACAAATGCCCTTTTTGGATAGAGGGGAAGTGAGTTCTTTATCTTATCTTTCGGAATAAGCACCTTTCCTACAAATGACGGGACTTCTTCATATGTCTTGCCATAAAGAAACACTTGTTGATCGTTTATATAATACTCCGCGGGGTGGAAATTATACTCATGGGTCACATAAACCACATCGTCTTTCTTCAACAGATTTCTCATCTGTAACAGGGGGGTCTTCACATCTCCTTTATTCCTCATGATAGTTTGATACATGCCATAATGGAGAGAAAAAATCATTAAAATAAAAAGGAGCGGATACTTCAACTTCCCGGGAAAACGATGGATGAGATATGTGAGAGAAATGAGAAGACCCACCGTGATAAATATCATGTAACGTGGAAGGAACATAGGTTTGAAGAAGGAGATAAGAAGAATCGAAATCGTTGGAACTGCCACCCAGCAGAGTAGCATAAGACATACATTTTTATAATTTGTTTCGTGTAACTTTTTATTACGCAGGATGAAAAAAGAGAAAGCGATAATGCAGAATATCGTCAAAGAAATTATAGATATAGATGAATAGGTAAATCCAAGCATATCTTCATACCCGGTGAATAATAATCCCAATGTATTTAAGACTGTGTCAAGGCGAAGGGGTGGGATCCAGAATGACTGGCCGAAGGGGGGTTTGGAAAGAATGACAAAGATGATCCAGGGCAGAAAATAGAACCCGATTTTTATAAACATTTTTATGTGTTGGACCATATTCTTTCTGTCAGTCAGCATGAAGTATATTATTTGACCGAAAAGTGGGAATATCGCAAAATAGTGAGTGTAGAGCGAAAAGATAACGGTGAGCGCATACTTCCGATATGATTTTTTCGCAAGAAAATAAAATGAAAGCGTAATCAAAAAAGCAAAGAGACTGTACATGCGTGCTTCAAACGCGTAGTAGTGAAGTAGAGGATTGAGTACGAAAAGAAGAAGAAATAAAAGTATCTCCCCTATGGAAAACTCAAATATATCCATGAGAAACATTCCCACCACATATAAAGTCCCCAAAAAAAAGAAGAATGAGAGAGTCCGCATGGCAATTTCGGAAGATCCGAACATTCCCATCCAAACATGAAGCAGGAGGTAGTACAGAGGAGGATTAAAATCCTTTGCAGTCAATGATAATATCTGCAGAATATTTTGCTTTGCCAAGAGGTATGAAAAAGCTTCATCGCGCCATATACTTTGCACGTAGAATTTGAGGGGAGTGAAGGAAAATAATAAATTTAGGACAGTATTCATATTTTTTCAGTCACCTTATATTCAATCTTTTTTCCGATGATCATTCTCGTATGAGATTCAAGGGCGGGGAGGGAAGAGAGAAGAAAAGAAATGAAAGGAAGAAAATACCACTGAACAAATAAAAGAGGAACATTGATAAGTTTGGTGCCGATATTTATTTTCTGACGAAGTTTCACGTCAAGATAAATATATACTAAAATCATCGATGTTGAAAGAGTTAAAATAAGTCCCGAAAGTTGCGGAAGCAAAAATCCCAATACTGTCCTTTTAAAAGAGGGATTGATGATCGGGGGAATGGACGCGCTTATGGTCAGAATAAAAAAGGAGGTAGGCCAAAAAAGATGATTCTCAACAAGATACAGGATTTTTTTTATTTTCGGCAGCGGTTTTATATGGGGAGTGGTAAAGAATTTTTTGAGAGTATAGCCGATATCAGACACTCCCCACGCCCATCTTTTTTCCTGTTCATATCTGCTTACAAATGTTTTAATTGTACTGCCCGTGTAGACTGCATCTCCGCTTACCATGGTATACAGGGGAAGGGTCTTCACTTTTTCACCAAACGTAAAAAAGGCTTGAAAGTACACGTGCCAGTCTTCAGGTATGATATCCACATCCCAGAAATTGATTTGTTTCAATAGCCACATGTTGGTTGCGTATGTTGAGATTTGTATCAATTTTTCTTTTTGGGAAAGAAAGGAGAGGCGGAGAATAGAAGACAGAGTTGCCTGGATACGGACAAAAAAGGAGAGCTTCCAGAAATTGTTATAAAGCAGTACAGGAGCCCAATAAAAATGATACTTCCGGTTTTCATCCCGATGATATACATATGTCAAATAAGAGAAAAAATTTGCAGGCAAAAGGCTGTCCGCGTCGCATATGGTGACAATTACCTGTTCCGGGGCCCATCCTTTTTTAGTGACATATTCGTCCACTTGACGGGCGGCATGGGTTTGATTACTTGCTTTTCCTGCGACCTCATCTGAAGTCAGAATATGGTAGGAAAAAAGAATTGATTCAAAGTAATCACCGTATTTCTTTTGGATTTCAATTCCTTTTTCAGTGGCCGCCTCTTCACGTTTTTCAAAAGCCAATACCAGACTGATTTTTTTATAGGGATAATCACTTTTTACTATGGCCTTCACGGTTTCTTCAAGTTTGTAAAGGGGCTCTTTAAAATTAGGAATGATAACGAAGTGATGATAGTCTTCTGTTTTTGGTACTTTTTTAAGAAGAGAAGCAAAATTTATTTTATCATGCTCTTCAATGAGGCGATATGAGAGGGTTGAATAGTAGACCGTACGCAAACAGCTATAAAAAAAATAAAGATCAAAAGCAATGATAAAATAAGCAACGAGGGCAGGGTGGAAAGGGGACATCCAGAGGGGAAATGTAATCATCACCCACGAGGTGATAGGGATGATTATTTCAAACAGGCGCCCAAAGAAGCGCGACTTGATAATATATTCGGACATTATATGTATTATACAAAATGATATGAATTAACTTTTTGTAATCTACAATGTTCTTTCAGAAAATACTGTTATAATTATTTTTATATGAAGATGTTATGGAAAAAAGAAGATGAATATGACTTTTTTATTAAATCGTTAAACTTTGCCACTCCTGAACAACTGTTTTATGCTACCTCTAATAAAAAATTTTATGCCTATTGGCCAAAAGATTATGGCGATACTAAATCAACCCTTCAAAGTAGAAACTCTTTAATTGGTACGTATACTGAAAAATGGTCTACTGATCTTTTTTCTGAAATTGCCAAACAATTAAGTGGCTATTCAGTTCAAGGTGCAATTTGCGAAGAAATCGGACTAACTAGTCAATCACCGGCAGATGTAGCAATTTGCACATCCAAGGATATTGTCCAAAAACCTGAAAATATTCTCATGATAGCCGAGGTTAAAATGTCTATTGTCTGGAACTGGGAATATAAACAGGCTAAGGGACAACCAGAGATCATTTGTGTTGGCGACTATAAAACGCATACAGGACAACCAAGTATTCGCCGATCCGATTCAATGCTTAAAGCGATAGGTAAAAGCATCAATATTCGGGTTTCCAGTGATAAAGCGGCAAGAATTCCTATTATCGTCATTGGTAACACACCTATAAACGCCGGATATTACAAAAAAGTTGACCACCTAAAACAAAATGGTATTATTCAGGGTTTTTGGTCCGTTAATTCTAAACCTTTAGACAATAACGATGAAGATATTAAAAATACACCCAAGAATGGTTTCTATCGTTTTGATTCCTATGATGAATTGAAAGAAAATTCATTAGAGCTTCTAAAAGAAGAACGACAATTTTTCTCCAGTATGCAAAATAAAAAGAAATTAGGTGAAATTGTTGAAATTGCCAATAAGGAACAAACTTACGAACAAAAGGCAGAAAAGTTTTTACAACTTATAAAAAATTCAGGGGATTGATATGAATAGCATCTTGAAACCAAACGGAAAAAGTAATGGATCTCAAACTTCCTCTTTTGGAGTAGGAACACGAATAAACCATGACTCTTCAAAGTTCTACAATAGCAAGATCTATGCCGGATCAAATAACACTTATTTTGCCAAAGATTTAGAAAATCCTATTCCTCAGGAAAATATCAATAAAGTTTTTTGTAAAAGTAGTGAGCAGATGACAGAACTTCCCGATAACAGTGTTCATTTGATGGTGACTTCTCCTCCTTACAATGTTGGAAAAGATTACGATAAAAATTTGTCAATGAATGAGTATCGAGATCTACTCACAAAGGTATTCAAAGAAACTTATCGAGTTTTAATTCCTGGTGGGAGGGTTTGTGTTAATATTGCTAATTTAGGCAGAAAACCGTACTTACCTATTCATTCCTATGTTATTGAGGACATGCAAAAATTAGGATTTCTTATGAGGGGTGAGGTTATATGGAATAAAGCATCGTCTGCCAGTCAGTCCTTTGCCTGGGGTAGCTGGCTATCGGCGACTAATCCAACTCTAAGAGATATTCATGAATATATTCTTATTTTCTCCAAAGACGGTTTTGCAAGAAAAAAACCTGTGGCACGAAAACCAACAATTACAAAAGAAGAATTTATGGAATATACGAAAAGTATTTGGACATTTTCGGCCGAAAGAGCCTCAAGAATAGGTCATCCAGCTCCATTTCCTATTGAACTTCCGTATCGTTTAATTCAACTTTATACCTTTGAAGATGAAGTTATCCTTGATCCCTTTGTTGGTAGTGGAACTACTTGTCTTGCTGCATTAAAAACTAAAAGACGATATGTTGCATACGACAATGATCAAAAATATTGCGAGTTAGCAGGAAAAAGAATTGAAGAATATCTCCAAAGTCAAAATACTCTTTTTAATCAACAAAAAGATACTAACAATAAAGTAATTCCTGTATACCAATCTTCTTAAAAGACGCATATCGTTTTTATAGTATATAATGGGAAAACTTACCCTATGATATCCAAGCAATTTGAAGCGTTTTACCGGAAGCTAAACACCGAGCAGAAAAAAGCGGTTGATACTATTGAAGGTCCCGTTATGGTGATTGCCGGTCCCGGTACGGGGAAAACACAAGTACTCATCCTACGCATTGCAAAAATACTTCTTGAAACCCAGATTGAGCCGGAAAACATATTGGCCCTTACGTTTACCGATTCTGCCGTGTATGAGATGAGAAAAAGACTGGTCGATCTCATCGGTACTCCCGGCTACCGGGTCGAGATTAATACCTTTCATGGATTTTGCAATAAACTTATCCAACACAATCCTTCGGAATTTGAAGAACTGGTCGAAAGCGAAAGCATTGAGGAGCTTGGACAGTTGCAAATAATTGAGTCCATCCTGGAAAAAAACTCTTTTACCCACATCAAACCATTCGGGGCGCCCCTTCATTTTGCAAAATCAATTCTTCATGTAATAGGAGATCTTAAGAAAGAAGGAGTTAGCGTAAAGGCATTTGCACAAGGTATAAAAGAACAGGAAAAAGACTTTGACGGGGTTGAGGATCTATACAACACCAAGGGTCCGTATACCGGGAAAATGAAGGGAAAATATATGACCCTTCAGAAAAAGATAGAGAAAAATAAAGAACTGATTACCGTGTATAAAAAATATGAAGAAGCGCTCATCAGTCAAAAAAAATATGATTACAACGACATGCTTTTGAAAGTGCTTTCTTCTTTTGAAGGAAACAAGAACCTTCTTTTACAAATGCAGGAATTATTCCAGTATTTTCTGGTTGATGAACATCAGGATACCAACAAAGCGCAAAATAAAATTATTGAGTATCTGTGTAACTACTATCCCAATCCAAACCTATTTGTAGTAGGCGATGAAAAGCAGGCAATCTACCGTTTTCAGGGGGCAACTCTTGAAAACTTTCTTTATTTTAAGCATCTGTACAAAGACGCTACTCTTATTAATCTGACAAAAAATTACCGATCAACCCAAATCATACTGGACGCGGCCCATAGCTTAATAAAGCATAATTCCGCATCTCAAATACTTTTGCCTGATAGTTTTCTTTCTGCCGCAAGTCTGGAAAAAAAGCGAGAGATAGAGATTGCTGAATTATCATCCTTTTATGAAGAATATTATTATGTGGCACGGGAAATTAAGAAGAAAATAAAAGCAGGGGCAAATCCCCGTGAGATTGCGATACTTGCTCGAAATAACCGGGATATCGATCCGTTTGCCGAGGTATTTGAAAATTTATCTATTCCCTATATTGTTGAATCAGATCAAAATATATTTAAGGACCTGACCGTGCAAAAACTGCTCAGTTTATTTTATGCCATCGACCGGCTTGGGTCTGACATAGAATTGGTTGACGTCATGCATATTGATGTATTTGAAATAGATCCGATTGACATTTACAAACTTATACTTTTTGCCCGCGAAAAGCATACCTTTCTTTGGGACGTTCTTTCACTCGAGACATACAAGAAAAATGTCATCTTAAAAAAGCAGGAAAAGATTGAGGATTTCGTAAAAAAAATAACGGAGTGGAAGACGATAAGTATGAATGACACATTTGACAATGTATTTATCGGAGTCTTAAACGATTCAGGCTTTTTGAAGCGGATTTTGAGTCACCGGCACCGGGTTGATGTCATTGAAAAAGTCTCCCTCCTCTATACTGAAATAAAAAAATTGGTCTCCCGCAACCATCTCTTCAACCTCCATGAATTTATCGCCTACATCGAACTTCTGAAGGCGCATAAAATTTCCCCTTCAACGGCACACAAACTGATACATAAATCAGGGGTCCGCCTCATGACCGCCCACAAAGCAAAGGGACAGGAGTTTGATTACGTATATATCATCAATGTACATGATGGTCACTGGGGCAATAAGCGGCATGAAGGCAACCTGTTTGATATTCCCTGGCGGCACCTGTCAGTAACATTTGATACCGTAACTCAAAGCACCGGGGATGATGACGACCGCCGGCTTTTCTACGTAGCCCTCACCCGGGGTCGCAAACAAATAACCCTTTCCTATTCCTCCCAGGGAGCCGATGATCGGGAGCAGGTTCTTTCCCAGTTTGCAGAGGAAATCAACTCGCTTTTTAAAAAAAGGATTAATACGGATGCGTTCAAGAAATACGTTGCTTCTCATCCCGAAATGATGTTAGAGAAAAAAATAGACAAGGGAGCCAAGATTGAAAAGGATCTGCTTCAGAACAAACAGTTCTTCAACGAGCTTTTTGTCCGGCGGGGGCTTTCGGTGAGCGGTCTTAATAATTATTTGGAGTGTCCTTGGAAGTATTTTTTCCGGAATTTACTGCTTCTTCCCGATGTAAAAAATAAAAGCATGATATTCGGGTCAGCCATCCATGAGGCACTGAATTTATATCTTCTTGAACGGGAAAAAAACAAGGTTGATGAGAACTTTGTCATACAAAAATACAGAGAAGCCCTGGATAAGCAACCCCTCAATCAACAGGAACTTGCGGAACTGACAAAAAAAGGAGAGAGCGTTTTGAAGGAGTATGTAAATGCAAGAGCGTTCCGCTGGCCGCACGGCTTGGAAAGTGAATTAAATATAAAGGGAATACGCTTTGCCGAAGGGATCTTCTTAAACGGTAAAATTGACATGATTGAGAGACTGGATAAAAAAGGGGACGTTGCGGTATATGACTTTAAAACGGGAAAACCAAAAACACGTTCCTATATTGAAGGTACCATCAAATCAAGCAAGGGTGATTACAAACGCCAGCTTGTCTTTTACAAAATACTTATCGACCGGTATAAAGAAGGAAAGCTCAAAATGAATGTGGTTGAAGGAATTATTGAATTTGTCGAAAAAAATGAAAAAGGCGAGTATCAGAGTGAACGTTTTACGATAAGTAAACAGGAAGAGGATGATTTAGAGAAACTCATATATACGGTGGCCGGCGAAATCAAAAATCTTTCATTTATTGACAAAACATGTGAGGATCCCGCATGCAACTATTGCAGACTACGCTCTTTTATGATGGGGTGACGGGTGGTGAGGTATATTTATATAGTGACCTTCATAGACTGCAACAAGTTGGAATATAAAAACGAGTGCAAAGAATAAGATATAGGTGTTGAGGATGTGTATGGGAAACAATACAAAAAGGATGAGGGTGAGCAGGGGAAGAGTACAGGAATGAAGACCGATCTGAATAGTTTTTTTGAACGAGTAGTGTTTTCTAAACAGGTGGAAGAAAAGGCGGACACAGAGACTGGAAAATAAAATAGTCATGATGGTTGCCAAATACACCAAAAGAGGGGTTGATAAAACCAAAGCCAAGGCAAAAAAAGGAATATAAAACGAGAGTATTTCAAATCCTTGATTTACATAAGCGATTATGCTCTGCTTGTCCAGATGGAGGTTGGAAATATATTTATTGATGGGAACGGTATAGGTATTTGTTTTATACTTCAAAACTATTTCTGATCCGGTTACCAAAAGCTGGGCACCGAAAGAATTAATATTTTTACTTACCCCGCGTTCATCCACTACCGCCAGAAGTTGGACCCGCTCATCGCAGTTAAACCACACAAAAAGTGGCAGCTCATGATTGGTTGACAGTAATCCATCCCGGACATTCAGAACGAAATTTGAAGGTATTTCATTCATAGAACTGTTAAGGCACTGTTTTATGCTTCCTATATTATTTCGTGCTACCTGATAGGATATGAGTACGAACACAATACCTGTGACGAGTGACAAGAGAATAAATGAATATAGTAGAGAGAATGTGAATTTACTTTTAAGAATTTTTGCATAATAGGATGTTTGGGGAACAACACTGCTGACAAATACATGCAAAAAGGTCTTGACTTTTCTCCTCATACCAATTATCATAGAGAAGTCAGGAAAAAAAATCAACTTCGTTTGCAAAAGTCAAACTTATGGTTGGTGCTTTTTCTTTATTGTTAATTATAATTTTATTTTTTTATTATGGCAGACGGTGTTTTTCAAAGGAATAAACCACATTTGAATATTGGAACCATTGGTCACGTGGATCATGGAAAAACCACAACCACTTCAGCAATCCACTACGTACTTTCCAAAAAAGGTCTAGCAAAATTTTTGAAATATGAGGATATCGACAAAGCCCCCGAAGAACGGGCACGTGGCGTCACTATTAATCTCCATCACTCAGAATACGAAACTGAGAAAAGACACTATGCACACATTGATGCTCCCGGTCATGCAGATTATATTAAGAACATGATCACCGGTGCCGCTCAGATGGACGGAGCAATTCTCGTCGTCTCAGCTCCGGATGGTCCAATGCCTCAGACTCGAGAGCACATTCTTCTTGCAAAACAGGTTAACGTTCCGGCAATTGTTGTCTACCTTAATAAGGTGGATATGGTTGCTGATAAGGAAATTCTTGACCTCGTTGAGATGGAAGTCCGTGATCTTCTTACAAAATACGGTTTCCCCGGAGATAAAGTACCCGTCATCAAAGGTTCTTCCATGAAGGCCCTTCAAGATGATCCGGAATCCATTAAGGCAATTGAAGATCTTATGAAGGCGGTAGATGATTATGTTCCTGATCCGGTTCGAGCCCTTGATAAGCCATTCCTTATGCCGGTTGAGGATGTATTTACGATCCAAGGAAGAGGAACGGTTGTAACAGGTCGCGCAGAACGAGGAATTCTTAAAGTTAATGATGAAGTCGAGTTGATTGGCCTTACCGAAACCAAAAAGACAGTAATCACCGGAGTTGAGATGTTTAGAAAGACACTGGACGAGGCTCGAGCGGGTGATAATGTCGGCCTTTTGCTTCGAGGAATTGAAAAGGAAGACGTACAACGGGGACAGGTCATCGCAAAACCGGGCTCAATCACTCCTCACACGGAGTTTGAGGCAGAGATTTATGTACTTAAAAAAGAAGAGGGTGGACGACACACTCCATTCTTTAAAGGATACCGACCCCAGTTTTACATCAGAACAACAGATGTTACGGGAGAGTTGAATCTTCCCGCAGGAGTCGAGATGGTTATGCCGGGTGACAACGTAAAGATTACCGGAAAACTTATCTATCCAGTTGCACTTGAGGAAGGTATGAAGTTTGCCATTCGCGAAGGCGGCCACACAGTTGGAGCAGGCGTAATGACCAAGATCACCAAGTGATATAAGAATTTAATTTATTTTGCACTTTTACAGGTATGTCAAAAGGGAGGATTAGGATAAAATTAAAGGCATATGACTATCGTCTCATCGACGATACGTGTCAGAAGCTGGTTGACACCGCTATTCGAACAGGTGCCTCAATCATCGGTCCGATTCCACTGCCTACAAAGACAGAGGTCTTCGTAGTAAATAAGTCTCCCTTCATTGACAAGGATGCGCGTGAGCATTTTGGGTTGAAAACTCATAAAAGACTGATTGATATCGTCAATCCGACCAATCAGACGATTGATTCTTTTATGCATTTGGAATTGCCTGCCGGAGTTGAGATAGAAGTAAAGATGTAGTTTTCTTCTTGAACAATTGATATATGTGTTATATAATGTGATTCGCATGTTTTTCCTACGATTGGAATAAAGCCCCAATCTGGGGCTTATTTTTTTGGTAATTATAGGTTAAATAAAAGCTATGAATGGGTTTATTCTCGGAGAAAAGTCAACACAATCTCAACTATTTGATCAAAAAGGTGAGCGTATTCCAACAACTTTCATCAAAACTTCTCCCTGCTTTATCATTTCCATCAAGTCACCCGATACTCATGGATATGGGAGCGTACAGCTTGGATTTAAGAAAGTACGACAAATCAAACAATCAGTTAAGGGGTTAATCACAAAAGCGGGCGTAAAAGACCCGCTTCGTTTTTTGCGTGAGTTTCGTCTGGATAAGGGAGAAAGCAAAATTCAATATCTTAACGAGGCAGGAAAACAGTCAATCGTAATTGGTGAGAAAAAATTCGAAATCGGTCAAGAAATTAAGCCGGCCGATATGTTTGCACCCGGTGAATTGGTCTCCGTATCCGGCATATCTAAAGGAAAAGGTTTTCAAGGAGTGGTAAGAAGACATGGATTTAAAGGAGGACCCAAGACTCACGGACAGTCAGATCGGTTAAGAGCACCCGGTGCAATCGGTATGACCACCACTCCGGGACGTGTATTTAAAGGAAAAAGAATGGCCGGTCGCATGGGTAATGAAAGAGTGACCCTCCAGGGACTTCAAGTCATGGAAATAACAGAGTTAGGAGTCAGAGTGAAAGGTCTTGTTCCTGGGGCAACCGGAGCTCTCCTTGAGGTAAGGAAGAAGGCTTGAATTTAATTAATAGATATGGCAACTCAAAAAAAAGAAATAACAAAATCAGTAAAAAAATCATCAGGTGTCATAGCTCAATTTGATCTGAATGGTGTACGCCTAGAAGACATAACTCCTCCTAAAGGAATTTTTGATGTGGAAACTTCCCCGGTTTTACTTACTCAGTACGTACGGGTCCATCAGACCAATCAAAGGCAAGGAAACGCCGCAACCAAAACCCGTGCTGAAGTTGCCGGAACCACAAAAAAAATATACAAGCAAAAAGGCACCGGTAAAGCGCGCCATGGTTCACAGCGCGCCCCTATTTTTAAAGGGGGAGGAGTAGTGGGAGGACCACAGCCCAAGGAATATAAGCTTCTCATGAATAAAAAACAAAAAAAGCTTGCTCTTTTCGGATCCTTGACTCTCAAACTGAAAGAGGACGCGATAAACAGTCTTACTACCGACATGAAGAAAGTTACCTCAAAAACGAAAGTAATCTCAAATTTCTTAAACGTCATGAAGTATGAAAAAATGAAGGTTTTGTTTGTGCTTCCAAAAGCCGATGCTGATAATTTTGGTCTTGCCGCACGTAATTTAAAAAATGCCATGTCAGTTTCCGTGCACTCACTGAACGCCTACACTGTTTTAAAGACGGCAAAAATTATATTTTTAGGAGACGCAATCAAGGAATTAGAAAATCATTTTGTAAAAAAGCATGAAAATTAATACGATTTTAATCGCACCTGTTTTGACGGAAAAAGCCACCTCGGCGGCGCAGAAAAAAGTATATACATTCGAAGTGGATAAACAAAGCAATAAAAACCAGGTCAAACATGCCGTGGAAACGATTTACGGTGTAAAAGTTGCCGGAATCAGAATAGTAATTCGTAAGGGCAAGATTAAAAGAGTAGGAAAAAAAATGACCGCAAAAAAAGCAATGGACAACAAACTTGCTATGGTAACAGTTAAAGAGGGGACGATATCTCTCTTTCCGCAGGTATAATTGAGGACTAATAAACATGAAAGCATATAACATACCAAAAACACACAATCCGGAAAAAAGCCTGATATCAATTCTGAAAAAACATTCAGGACGTGATTCTTTTGGCCATGTATCAGTCAGACACCAAGGAGGCCGACAAAAAAGATATTACCGCGAGATTGATTTCAAAAGAGACAAATTTAATGTAGTCGGTAAGGTAGAGAGTATAGAGTATGATCCAAACCGTAACGTATTTATTGCGCTCATTGGATATACCGATGGAGAAAAGAGATATATCCTTCAACCCCATGATATGAAAATAGGGGATGAAGTGGTATCGGGGGAAAATGTAGATATCAAAAGGGGTAATGCACTACCAATAAAAAATATTCCCATAGGTATTGAAGTGCACAACATTGAAATCCATCCTCTTCAGGGGGGGAAGTTTATCCGAGGAGCGGGAACCACAGCATCAATCGTTGCAAAAGAAAGCCCATTCGTTCATATCAAACTTCCCTCTGGAGAAGTAAAAAGATTCCACGAGGATTGTTATGCAACCATCGGTATCCTGGGAAACATTCCGTTTAAAGACCGAATCATAGGAAAAGCAGGTCGTTCACGTCTCATGGGCATCAGGCCAACCGTCCGTGGCACCGCTCAAAACCCCCGAAGTCATCCGCATGGTGGAGGCGAGGGCCGCGTAGGTGAAGGTATGCATCCCAAGACTCCTTGGGGCAAGTCGGCACGGGGTACACGAACCCGCACAAAAAATAAATGGAGTAATAAGTTTGTCGTTATATCAAGACACGCATAATCTATTATGGAAGCAACCGCATATTTCAAAAATTTACACATCTCGGCAAAAAAATTACGGTTTATTTTACCTGAAATAAAAAAAATGTCCCCGAGTGAATCTCTGGTCCGATTGTTTTATTCCCCCAAAAAAGGCGCACGGGTTTTTTATAAAGCAATCAAATCGGCAATTGATAATGCAAAGTATGCTTTAAAAGTGAGCGATGATCTGTTAGAATTTAAGCTTTTCACGGTAGAACAAGGAAATGCATTGAAACGTTTTAGGCCGGGAGGACGAGGAACCGCAAAACCTTACAAGAAAAAATACTCTCACATAAAGATTGTTTTGACTGTAAAGCAGGCGAAAAAGAACATACCATCAGTTAAGATTGAGAATACGAAATTAAAAATTGAATCGAAAAAAGAAGTTAAAGTATTGCCTTCAGTAAAGAAGGTTGCGAGCAAAAATAATGGGACAAAAAGTTGATCCAAAAGGTTTAAGAATCGGTATCGTATATAACTGGAATTCCAGATGGTATTTCAGTAATAAGAAAACCTTCCGGGAAACCCTTGTATCAGACATCAGAGTCCGTAGGAAGCTCCTTGAAAAATTCGCTTTTGCTTCAGTCACTCAGATTGACATAGAGAGGGCAATAAAAAAAATTACTGCTATCATCTATTCAGTCAAACCGGGTATGATAATCGGTCGTGGTGGAAAAGGACTTGAGGAAGTAAAAAAATATATCCAAGATGAAATTATCAATAAGAAAGACAAAGAGCTTAAAATTGAATTGAAGATCGAACCGGTAAAAAAGCCCTATTTAAGCGCATACTTCGTCGCACAGCTTATCGCCGAGAAGTTGGTAAAAGGTTTTTCCCATCGTTCCATCATCCATCAGGCAATGAATCGGGTAATGGAGGCAGGGGGTAAGGGAGTCAAGATCCAAATTGGCGGACGTATCAACGGTGCTGAGATTTCCCGAAGGGAAAAATATTTTCAAGGGACTATTCCCACCTCGACCATCCGCGAGCTGGTCGATTTTGCGCGATTCCCGGCACTTACAAAATCAGGATATATAGGAGTTAAAGTTTGGCTTTGTAGATAAATATATGTTAGCCCCCAAGAGACAGAAATATCGGAAACAATTCAGAGGAATCTGGAGAAAGATTGCAGTCAAAGGACAAAATCTTTCTTTTGGGAGCTTTGGATATAAGGTGATGTCAAACGGTTGGATTAAAGATCGTGAGATAGAGTCATGCCGAGTTATATTAGCCCGTGCGACACGAAAAGTGGGGAAGTTCTGGATTCGGATTTTTCCGGATAAGCCCTTTACCAAGAAACCGCCCGAAGTCACCATGGGTGCAGGTAAGGGTGACGTTGCATATTTTGTAGCGTCAGTTGTCCCGGGTCGCATTTTGTTTGAAATTGACGGTATAAGCCAACAGGAAGCCCGAGATGTTTTGGAAAGCGCAGGATCAAAATTGTCAGTTAAGGGAAAGTTTGTAACAAAGGAAATATAATCATGAAAAAAAATATTAAAGAACACGACGATAAATCGATTGCATCTTTGGAAAAGGAAGCACAGAGTGCAAGACAGGAAATTGCAACTATGAGTTTAAGTTCAAGGGTCAACCCGTCAAAAGACACAAATAGCATTTCAAAAAAAAGAAGAAAATTAGCAGTTCTTTTGACCTCACTGGTTCAAAAGAAAATGAAGGGAAAATAACCATGGCACAAACATTGACCGGAAAAATAGTTTCAACAAAAATGAGTCTGACTGTGGTTGTCTTAGTCGAGAGGAAGTTTCGCCATCCCAAATACCACAAAGTCATTTTGAGACACAAAAAATATAAGGCACACAATGAAATCAAAGGCATAAAAATGAATGACTACGTGGTCATCCAGGAAACAAGACCCTTGTCAAAAGAGAAAAAATTTATTGTTATACAAAAATTAGATAAGAAAGCTCAATAATTTAAAGCAAAAGTATGTTGCAATTAAGATCAATGCTCAATGTGGCAGACAACTCAGGCGCCAAAAAGGTGAGTATGATTGGTATGCCCGGGCGGGGAAACAAGAAAATCGCACGTGTTGGTGAGGTTATAAACGTGTCGGTAATTGAAGCGATTCCCTATGGTCAAGTTAAAAAAGGAGAAAAATTATCAGCAGTGGTAGTACGAACTCATAAGGAGCACAAACGAAAAGACGGAAGTTATATCAGGTTTGACGATAATGCATGCGTAATATTACTTGAAAAAGCGGTGAAAGATCCCAAGGGGTCACGGATATTCGGTCCCATCGCAAAAGAGGTAAAAGACCGCGGCTTTAATAAGATTGCAAGTTTGGCAGAGGAGATATATTAACATGAGAATCATAAAAGGAGACAAGGTAAAAATTATTTCAGGCAAGAATAAAGGAAAAGAGGGTGTGGTTGAAAAAGTGTATAAAAGACAAAGCACTGTCCTCATTCCTGGTATTAATCTTTATAAGAAACATATAAGAAAAAATGAAAAAATGCCCCAAGGTGGAGTAGTGGAGATTCCACGTCCCCTTGCGACTAACAAAGTAATGCTGTTGTGTCCTAAGTGCAAAAGCACCACACGGGTCGGATACCAGGTCGAAAAAAACAAGAAAACAAGGATATGTAAAAAATGCAAAAGCGCACTTTAGTCAACATTGTAAAACCATATGACATTTAAAGAACAATACAACACGGAGATCAAGAAAAAATTGATGGATGAATTAAAGATCACTAATCCGATGGCAGTTCCTCGCATGCTTAAAGTGGTTATCAATGTGGGAGCAGGTGAGGCAGTTTCCAACAAAAACGTCATCGAAAAGATTCAGGAGCAGATCACCCTCATTGCTGGTCAAAAAGCGGTGGTTACTAAAGCAAAAAAATCAGTTTCCGCATTCAAAATCAGAATGGGTCAAGCAATCGGAGTAAAGGTTACTCTTCGAGGAGACCAGATGTATCACTTTGTTCAGAAGCTTGTCACCATAGTCATACCCCGGCTTCGTGATTTCAGGGGAATTGTTGATACCACAGTCGATCAGCATGGTAATCTGAATCTTGGATTTACCGAACAGACAATATTTCCCGAAATAGAGTTTGATAAAATTGATAAAATAAGAGGCTTGCAAGTAACTGTGGTGACGACAGCCGGAAGCAAAGAAAAGGGAAAGAAATTATTTACATTACTTGGAGTTCCGTTTAAAACCTAATATGGCAAAAACATCAGATGAGGTTAAATTCCTGCACAAACAAAAATACACGGTCCGACACAGAAACAGATGTGGATTGTGCGGAAGGGCACGTGCATATATGAGAAGGTTTGGTTTGTGCCGCATATGTTTTCGCGAACGTGCACTCGCCGGGGATATTCCCGGAGTTAGAAAAATTTCCTGGTAACCTATGAGTAGATCACTGAAAAAAGGCCCCTATATCGATGAAAATTTAATGAAGAAAATCATGCAACAGAAGCAAACGGGAGCACGTGAGACGCTTAAGACATGGGCGCGCGCATCACAGGTAGCGCCTGAGTTTGTTGGACACAAAATTGGAGTGCATAACGGACGAAAACACATTGAAGTCCTCATATCAGAAGGTATGGTGGGACACCGGTTAGGCGAGTTTTCTTTTACCCGCACATTTAAAGGACACGGAAAGATTACCAAGAAGACCATGGATAAAACTTAATAATTGAGGAAATGATCTTATGAATGACCCGATTGTAGATTTGATAATAAATATAAAAAACGGATACATGTCCCGCAAGGACTCAGTTGCCATGAGCCATTCACTGTATAAAATGGTGGTAATTGAAAAGTTAAAGAAACTGGGATTTATAAAAGAGGTTGAGGTCGTGGGAGACTTGAAAAAAAGAATTACCGTTACGTTACTTTACAAAAACGGTGAACCGGCCATCACGGGAGTTCAGATATTCTCAACCCCCGGAAAACGGGAATATATTGCTTACAAAAAATTGAAATCAGTTTTAGGCGGTATGGGATACTCGTTTCTCTCAACGCCAAAGGGTATTATGACCGATAAGGAATCAAAAAAAATTAAATTAGGAGGGGAGTTATTATTTTCGCTTTGGTAATATGTCAAAAATAGGCCAAAAACCAGTTATTGTCCCGCAGTCTGTGTCTGTTGAGATCGCAGAGGGAAAAGTCACCGTCAAAGGAACGGGTGGTACCCTTGCTATCCCCATGACTCCCGGGATCACGGTTGCCAAGGAAAAAGATACTCTTATTTTTTCACGCGCAAATAACTCAAAACATCAAAAATCACTTCATGGGTTATATCGGAGTCTGGTCGCAAACGCGGTTGCCGGTGTTGAAACACCATGGGAGAAAAAATTGGAAGTAGTGGGAACCGGATTTAATGTAAAATTACAAGGGGCAGACCTCGTTTTTAAGGTCGGATATAATCACCCGGTTGTATTTACCAAGGTTGAGGGTATTACGTTTGCCGTTGAGGGAAATAATAAGGTAAGCATCAAGGGAATTAATAAGCAATTGGTCGGAGAGATTGCCTTTAAAGTAAAGATGATTAAAAAACCGGATGTATACAAAGGAAAAGGGATTAAATATGCGGGAGAGAAATTAAGAATTAAGCCCGGTAAGAAAGCTAAGACAACAGCTTAAAATTATATGAAACACGTAAATGTAGACCGAAAATTAAGAAGGAAAATGCGCGTGAGCCGCAACATCCATGGAACATCGAGTACTCCCCGTATTTCTATATTCAGATCAAGTAAATTTATCTACGCTCAAGCAATTGATGACGTGAACCGTGTTACCCTTTGTTCATGTTCTTCAAAAAAGGTTACCCCGAAGGAAAAAATGAACAAATCAAAAACAGCCCGTCAGGTGGGGGTTGAACTTGCAGCGTTACTCAAAGAAAAAAAGATATTAAAAGGATTATTTGACCGGGGAGCATATACCTATTTGGGAAGAGTGAAGCAGGTTGCAGAAGGTTTGCGTGAAGGTGGATTGCAAATTTAATTATTATATTTTGAATTTTGTATGAACGATCAAAACGGTGAGGTAAAATTAGAAGAACGCATATTACAGATTAAGAGAGTCACTAAAAAGACCACGGGAGGAAACTATGTTACCTTCACGGCGCTTGTCGTGGTTGGAAACGGACACGGGAATGTGGGTATCGCACTTGGTCGCGGACTTGAGGTGCCACAGGCAATAAAAAAAGCAATCCTGAAGGCAAAAAAAACCATGATTACTGTGCCTTTATATAAGTCAACCATCCCTCATCAGATTAAAATGAAGTTTAAAGCAGGAAAAATATTCTTAAAGCCGGCCCCCGAAGGAACGGGCTTAAAAATTGGAAGTGTTGCACGGGCGATATTTGATTTAGCTGGGATTCACAACGCATCGGGAAAGATAATCGGTTCACGCAATCAGACAGTGAATACCTATCTGGTGATGGCTGCTTTGAAAAAATTAAAAATGAGAAATCTACCAGTTGCAAAACAAACAACCCATGAATAATTTTTTATCAAACCTTGAAACAATAAGTACCAAGAAAAAAAAGCGATTGGGCCGTGGGTTAGGTAGTGGACGCGGTGCAAAATCAGGTAGGGGAACCACCCGTCATCAAAAAGCACGTGAGAACATTCCCCTTGGTTTTGAAGGCGGACAAGGCAGACTCACCAAACGATTTCCTCTTCTTCGGGGAAAGGGAAAAAACAAATCAAGAAAAGGTAATAATTATGTCATATACCTCAAAGATCTGAACCAATTCAAAGAAGGGGAGACCGTTGACATAAAAAAACTTCAAGAAGTAGGCCTAGTGGAAAAGAAGGCAAAGAGCCCACACGTAAAGTTGATCATGAAAGGGAAATTGGAAAAGAAACTGGTTGTTAAGTTATCAATTTCCCGACACGTGAAAGAGGCAATTGAGAAAATCGGGGGAACAGTTGTATCGGCATGAAGGACATAACAGAAAAACTACAGCTCCTTCTTCGTGATCCCGCGCTCAAAAAGAAAACCATTTTCACACTCGCCATTTTTCTTTTTTTCCGGGTATTCGCTTTTTTGCCCGTTTCAGTCATCAACTTGGCAAGATTGAAGCTTCTTTTTTCACAGAATCAGTTTCTCTCACTTCTTGATATGTTCTCGGGAGGTACCCTCATCAACTTCTCCGTTATGGCGCTTGGACTTAATCCCTATATCAACGCATCCATCATCCTGCAACTTTTATCCGCCATTTTTCCTCAGCTTGAGCAGTTGGCAAAAGAGGGTGAATACGGACGGTTTAAGATGAATCAGTACACCCGGTTCCTGACAGTCCCCCTCACCGTACTGCAATCAATCGGAATTTTTATGCTTCTCAAGAATCAAAAAGTTATCGGTAATCTGTCACCTATTGAGTTTTTCTCTTTTATCTTTACGTTAGTAGCAGGTACATTCATTCTCGTCTGGTTTGGAGAGCTCATATCTGAATTTGGGTTAGGTAATGGAGTCTCTCTCCTCATCTTTGTCGGTATCGTCGGAAGGTTGCCGGTCCTTTTGGGAAGAACGGCCCTCACCATAAATCAGGAGCTCATTTTCAACATGGGAGTTTTTGCTGTTTTATCTGTGCTTGTTATTGCAACCGTCGTCTTTGTGAACGAAGCGATACGTAAAATACCGGTTTATTATGCAAAGCGCATCAAGGGAAATAAAGTATATCAGGGTGCCACTAATTATCTTCCGTTGAAGCTTAATCAGGCCGGTGTCATTCCCATTATTTTCGCAGTTTCATTTGTGCTGATGCCTCAATTAATTGGCAACTTTCTCAAATATGTTAAAAATCCGGCTATCGCTGGTGTTGCAACTTTTTTGGCAAACGCATTCAATCCATCCGGATTTTTTTACAACTTCTTTTATTTCATTCTGGTAGTTGCCTTTACCTTTTTCTATACGGTAATCGTCTTCAACCCTCAGAAAATTTCAGAAGAAATACAAAAAAACGGAGGATTCATTCCCGGTATCAGACCCGGTCTTGCCACAAAACAATTTTTAGAAAAAATAGTATATAAAATTACCAGCGTCGGAGCTTTATTTCTTGGTATCATCGCAGTGCTTCCCGCTTTAGTTTCAAAGCTGACCGGTTTGAGCGGATTGGTGATCGGAGGGACAGGTATTCTTATCGTAGTTTCGGTTATACTTGAAACCTTTAAGACGATGGAAGCCCAGCTTATCATGAAAAGTTATGACAAGTTTGCGAGATAAGTTATAAGTTAAAGATATATTATGGCAAAAAAAGGATCACGAGTATTGATTGGACTCATTTGCGAGATTTGTAATAAGCAGAACTATGTAGTGGAGAAAAATAAAGTAAATACTCCAACCGCAATAAAGCTGAAAAAATACTGTAACAAATGTCGAAAACACACCGCACATAAAGAAACAAAAAAACTCGATTAATATTTTTTTGCATCACTTATGAAACTGGTACTCATCGGTATCCAAGGTTCGGGGAAGTCGACACAGGGGAATATTCTGTCACATCTGTTTCGGATTCCTTATCTGTCAACCGGACATATCTTCCGTGAAATAGCCAAAGAGAAAACATCTTTAGGGCGCTACATGAAAGAAACAATCAATGCGGGTATTTTGGTACCGGATGATAAGACGATTGAAATCGTTAATACATATTTATCCCGGCCCGAGTATGCGCGAGGATATATCCTTGACGGCTTTCCCCGAACTTTAAAACAGGCCCATGAATTTTCAAACAACGTTGACAAGGTTATTTATTTAAAAATTCCTGATAAGGAAGCGCTATGGCGTCTGATGAACAGGCACCAAGACCGGGCTGATGAGACATTGCCGGCCTTAAGAAAAAGAATAGAGCTGTTTCATAAGTTTACCGAGCCGGTGATTGAATATTACGAGAAGCTGGGAAAGCTAATTGAACTTGACGGGACAAAGGCTATCCACCATGTGAACAAAGAAATTCTTGAAAATCTGGGGAAGCAGCTGGTCAAAAATCAGTTGAAAGAATGGAAGCAGAATAAAAAAGCGATCATTGCTCTTGTTGGTTTACCTGGGGCAGGCAAAAGTGAAGCCGCGGCTTTTTTTACCAAAAAAGGACTCCCGGTTATTTCATTCGGCAAGATTATTAATGACTACATTGACAAGCACAAACTCGGACACACAGAGGCAGTACATAAAAAAGTCCGTGAAGAGTTGAGAGAAAAATATGGAAAAGAAGCCTTGGCAGTTTTAAATAAAGACAAGATAGCCGAACTGCTAAAAACTAAAAATATTATTGCAATCGACGGTATGCGTTCGTGGGAGGAATATCTCTATTTAAAGAAAGAACTCAAAAAAACACATGTTTATATCTTGGTACTATATGCAAATAAACAACTTCGTTATGAGCGGTCATCCAAACGCGAATACCGGGCCGATCTTTATGGGGAGGAGCGGGATATTAATGAATTGATTGGAACAAATATGGGACCAACCATCGCCTTTTCCGATTTTCTGGTAAAAAATAATTTTTCGATGAAAGATTTCCATGACAAGTTGGAGGAGGTATACCGTCAGGTATATTTTTCTTAATCGAAAGCACGGCGCCATGATACATTACAAGCAAGCGGAAGAGATTCAAATTATGAAGGAGGGTGGTGCCAAGTTACGTGAAGCGGTAAGATTACTTCTTCCGACAGTCAGTCCAGGGCAAACCACTCAGGAAATAGATAAACGTGCAGAAAAGCTTATTTTATCTCAGGGAGCTGAAATATCATTTAATAAAGTTAAGGGATATTCGTGGACGACCTGTCTGCCGATTAATGAACAGGTAGTTCACACACCGCCAGGAAAAAGAATAGTAAAAGAAGGCGACGTTTTAACAATAGATATTGGGGCGTATTATCGGGGATTTCATACCGATTATGCCACGACATTTGTTGTTGGTAGGTCAGGCGACAAAAAGAAGGAAACGTTTTTGAAAGTCGGGAAGGATACTCTTGATAAAGCCATACAACAAGCGAAAGTAGGCAATTACTTGGGTAACATATCGGAAGTGATTGAGGATGGTATCTATTCAAACGGATATCATATCATGGAACAGTTGACCGGCCATGGGGTGGGCCAGGAGCTTCATGAGGATCCGTTTGTACCGGGTTACTTAGACAAACCCTTGAGTGAAACTTTGAAAATACGGGCAGGTTTGGTCCTGGCAATTGAGGTCATCTATTCGATGGGCACCGAGCACATCACAAATGAAAAAGGGGATAATTGGTCGATTATCACAGCTGACGGAAGCCTTTCAGCGTGCTTTGAACATACGGTCGCAATTACGGATAAAAATACGTTTATTTTAACGTAATTTTGTGGTACAATTATATCTTTATGAAAGATAACGTTCTTGTGGTGGAGGGCGAGGTTGTTGAGAATTTGCCCAACACCCTTTTCCGGGTTAAGCTCCTTAACTCTGAAAAAGTGATTCTGTGTTATCTTTCAGGGAAAATGAGAAAGAACTATATCAAAATACTTCCCGGAGATAAGGTAAGAGCGGAAGTAACTGCCTACGATGTTAATCGAGGAAGGATAGTTTACCGAATGTAATATCATGAATATCCAATCATCAATAAAAAAAATTTGTCCGAAATGTAAGATGGTTAAACGAAAAGGGATGTTATATGTGATCTGTGACAACCCACGGCATAAACAGAGGCAAGGGTAATTTATTATTTTTTTTAAGGTTCTATGGTGAGAATAATGGGTTTGGTAATTCCGGACAATAAGAGGATTGAGTATGCGTTGACCCTCATCTATGGCATAGGATGGATGACCTCAGGCAAGATATGTGATGCCTCAGGTGTTGACCGCCATAAAAAACTATCGGAGCTTAAAGAAGAGGATATCCGGAAAATTGTGAATATTATCGAAAAAAACTATAAAGTCGAAGGAGACCTTCGTGAAGAGGTTACCGGAAATATCAAAAGACTTAAGGAAATCTCATCATACCGGGGATCCAGACATACAAGAGGATTACCTGCCCGAGGACAAAGAACCAAATCAAATTCACGCACCAAAAAGGGAAAACGAAAGACAGTCGGTGCATTAAAGAAGGAAGTATGGGCAAAGATGGAACAGCAAAAAACCCAAACAGCAGTTGATACAAAAACCGCCGCAAAAAGCACTAAATAATATCATATGAAAACCAGCAAGAAACAAAATAACAGGATAGTCGAAAACGGAAAAATATATGTTACCGCAACGTTTAACAACACACTCGTTACCGTCTCAGACGAGGCAGGCAAAACGTTAGTGGTGGGCTCAAGCGGTATGCATGGTTTTGCCGGCACAAGAAAATCAACTCCGTACGCGGCAACAGTTACTACCGAATCGGCAATCAAAAAGGCGATGTTAGACCACGGCATGAGAAAAGCGGTTATTTTTGTCAAGGGAATTGGTCCGGGTCGTGAGGCATCGCTTCGCGCAATAAAAGGATCCAACCTGGAAATAGACGTTATCATTGATGTTACACCGGTTCCTCATAATGGCGTAAGACCACCCAAGATAAGACGAGTATAATTTACCATTTTTTGCTAAGCTTTTATGCGACACATAGGACCAAAAAATAGGATTGCAAGGAGAGAAGCAATGGACCTTGGACTTAAAACCCCCGGTTCAAAATCTCACGCAAACCTTCTCAAGAAAATAAATATTCCACCCGGCCAGCATGGCGCAGGAGGGCGTATCAAAAAAGTATCTGAACGGGGCAAGCAACTTCGTGAGACCCAGAAACTAAAATATATTTTTGGATTGTCATCAAAGCAGTTAAAAAAGTATTTCAAAATGGCAGTTAAAAAGACAGGAAATACCGGACTTTTCATGTGTCAGTTTCTTGAAAGCAGACTGGATAATGTTGTATATCGTTTGGGATTCGCACCAACCCGAGCCTCAGCACGTCAGTTGGTATGCCATCAGCACATTAATGTAAATGATAAGTTAGTAAATATCGCATCTTTACAACTTCGGCCCAACGACTTAGTATCATTTGCAAAAGCAGATTCCCAGAAAATTCCGGCAATCGAAAAAGCACTTGAAAATAAAGACGCAATTGCACCGGTCTGGCTTGAAAGAAAAGGGGCAATAGGAAAATTAACAGGAGTACCGGGAGCAGAACTTATCGAAAAACAAATTATCTTAAGATTAGTAATTGAATATTTTTCTCGTTGATCCGTCTTTATTATTTATTATTTTATTTTTATGCTCATTCCAAATTTTACTACTAAAAAATTAGCTGTTTCAACCGATCGCGATCAGTTTACTTTTGAGCCATTGGCTCCCAGTTTCGGTCAGACATTTGGAAATGCTCTCCGCAGGACACTTCTTTCCTCGCTTAAAGGATCGGCGATAGTCGCGGTAAAAATTGACGACGTTCCCCACCTTTTCAGCTCTTTAAAAGGAGTAAAAGAAACAGCCCTTGAGATAGTATTGAATCTGAAGCAACTTAAGTTCAAGGTATCCGGAGAGGGTACATTTAAAATTAAACTTTCAAAAAAAGGAATCGGAAAAGTATACGCTAAAGATATTGAAGGGGAGTGCGAAGTAGTTGATAAAGAGGTATATATCGCAGAGATAACGGATACAAAGGGAAAGCTTGAGATTGAGGCGCTCGTTGAAGACGGGTACGGATACGTGTTGGCAGATGAACAGCAAACAAAAGAATTCGGATATATCTCAGTTGATTCTTCGTTTTCTCCTGTCAAGAAAGTTAATTTCAAACTCGAAGGCGCACGCGTCGGTCGCAAGACTAACTTTGACCGGCTTATTTTAGACGTATGGACTGACGGAAGCATCACTCCCGAGGAAGCTCTGAAGCAGTCTGCTAAGATTTTATCCGATCAATTCAATCATGTTCTGACGGTTCAAGATACTGCAAAAGAAGGTGAACCGAGTGAGGCAAGAAATGCAGACGGAAGTGTCGAAATAGATAAAAAATTCTTTGATCTCATCATTGATGAACTTAACCTTCCATCCCGAGTGGTCAATGCACTGCTTCGTGAAAATATCGAAACAGTTGCCGACCTCATCAAAATTGGAGAAGATAAATTGGTCGCATTCAAGGGGCTAGGGAAGAAATCAATTGAACTCATCAAAGACGAGTTGAAAAAGTTAGGGGTCAAATGGAGCTAATCATATGAAAAATCGCGGTCACAAAATAAAATTTAGAGGGGGAAAAGATGCAAACAAGATGCTCATGCGCAAGCTTGCCTCTAATTTTTTATTGAGCGGAAAAATGAGCACCACAAAACAAAAAGCCAAAGCCGCCCAATCCATTGTAGAAAGATTGGTGACTAAAGCAAAGACACACACTCAAGCGGACCAGAATTTTATTTTGAGAAACATTACGGACCAGTCCACGATGAAGATCCTTATCACTCAGATTGTACCGCAACTGACTCAAGCAAAAAATGGATATACCAAAATAGTTAACCTTGGTGTACGACAGACTGACGGAGCTGACAAAGCCCGTTTAGAGTGGGCATACCCGGTCGTATCGGCGGTTGAAAAAGTAAAAGTTAAAAAAGTTAAACAAGTTAAGGAAGTGAAGACGGAAGTTATCGAAAAGACCGAGGCAAAAGCCTGATGTTTCCTATGAAAGAATTAACTAAAAGCACTAAACCGGTTTCTGAGAAATCAATCGAGCGCGCATGGCACCTTATCGATGTTAAAGGTAAAATCGTCGGAAGGGTTGCCCCCCAAATCGTATCACTTCTTCAGGGTAAGGGCAAAGTAAACTTTGTCTCGTATCTTGACAGTGGAGACAACGTGGTAGTCATCAATGCATCGCTTGTAAAGTTCTCGGGACACAAAATGCTGGAGAAGGTGTACTCGAATTATTCGGGATATCCGGACGGATTGAAAAAAGTTACTGCGGGGGAACTTTTGAGGAGAAATCCATGCCGCATCATAAAAGAGGCGGTTTCCGGAATGCTACCCAAGAACAAGTTACGGGATCGAAGACTTGCACGATTGTTTGTATTTCCAACAGAGAAACACTCTTATCAACACAAATTGAAAAAAAGTGATTAAAAATTGAAATTATATCATGGTAAAAAAGACTAAAAATATTCACTATTATGAAGCGGTTGGTCGCAGGCGGGAGTCTGTTGCCCGAGTCAGGCTTTATATTGTTGGGAAAGATAAAACAGCACTTGTATCTGGTGTAAAGATGAAGGCGGGGGAGATGGTGGTCAACAAAAAACCAGTTCAAGTAACCTTTCCTTCCCTTCGCGAAAAGATTTTATATCTCTCGCCCTTTAAGATAACGCAAACGGAAGAACGGTTTGTCGTCTCAGCACTTGTGCGGGGTGGAGGTAAAAATGGTCAGATTGACGCACTAGTCCATGGGCTTGCACGTGCCATTGAAAAAACAGATAAAGACGCCCTGAGACCCCTTTTGAAAAAAGCAGGCCTCCTTACTCGTGATTCCCGCACACGTCAACGAAGACATGTGGGCACGGGCGGAAAGGCAAGACGTGTCAAGCAGTCTCCGAAGCGTTAACGCACTTCCTATACTATAATAGTAAGTATGAAAGATCTGTCCGTGATCATTCCTTCCTTCAACACAAAAGACATGACGGTCAAATGCGTGTCCTCATTGGCCGAATGTCTGAGCAAATCCTCTCTTTCATGGGAAATCATTGTGGTTGATAATGGATCAAGTGATGGGACCATTCAGGAAATTCGAAACTCGAAGTTCGAAATTCGAATTATTCAAAATTCAAAAAACGTCGGTTTTGGAAAAGCGAATAATCAGGGTCTTAAAGAAGCATCGGGCGCGTATGTATTGTTTTTAAATTCTGATGTTATTGTGGAGAAAGAATTGGATTTTACCGATCTTCTGCATTATTTTAAAAGTCAAAAAAAAGTCGGTGTGATAACCGTGCGTGTCAATCTTCCCAATGGGTCGATTGATCCGGCGTCCCATCGTGGATTCCCCACCCTCTGGCGCTCATCATGTTATTTCTTAGGGTTGGAAAAAATATTCGCACACATTCCTTTTCTAAACAGAGTATTTGGGGGGTATCATTTGATTCATTTGGATATGGGTACTACTCATGAAATTGATTCCCCAACAGGAGCCTTCTATCTTGCTCCGCGTGACGTATTAAATCGTGTAAAGGGATTTGATGAAGATTTTTTTATGTACGGGGAAGATTTAGATCTTTCCTTCAGAATAAAACAGGAAGGATATAAGGCTCTGTACATTCCCCAATATAGCGCAGTCCACCATAAGGGCCAAAGCGGGATACAAAACAAAGACAATGACATAATTCGTAAGAAGATTAGGAAGTATTTTTATGAGGCTATGACGATCTTTTATAAAAAGCATTATGCTCATATGTACCCGTCTTTTCTTAACCGTTTTGTCTATTTCCTGATAGACATAAAGATAAAGCATATATGAAAAAAATTGGCGTTGACGCAAGGCTCTATTCTCAGACAGGGGTTGGTACCTATCTGAGAAATTTCATTCATGAGCTTTCATTGCACTCTCCTAAAGACATAACTTTTTATGTGTATATTCTCCCCTCTGATGAGAAGAAATTATTACCATTACCTTCAAATTTCGTTATAAAAAAAGCTCCATACTTGTGGCATTCTTTTTCGGAGCAGTTTGCATTCTTGAAAATGTTGAATGACGAGCATCTTGACCTCATGCATTTTACCTACTTCGGGTATCCGGTATTTTACAGACGGAAGTTTATTGCAACAGTCCACGACCTTACTCCTTTATTATTCAAAACGGGAAAAGCATCAACAAAAAATTCTCTTATCTATGGCATAAAACATTTTTTCTTCAAATTCATCCTGCGATCGCAAATTGAAAACGCAGTATCGATTATTACTCCTACGGAAACAGTAAAAAATCAAATAGTTCATATGTATGGATCTCATTTAAAAGATAAAATAACTCCTCTCCATGAAGGGATCGGGTATGAACTTGCCCAAATGAAAGAAAACGAATCTCTCAAGCCCCGTTATGAAAACCCCTTTTTTATCTACGTCGGAAATTTTTATCCGCATAAGAATATAATAAGACTTATTGAAGCCTTTGCCGGCATTAAGGCGGGGCACCAACTCATCCTCATCGGTCCCCGGGATCATTTTGCCACTTCAATACAGCACCACATCAAGCAATTTAAAATGCAGGATCGCGTTATTATCGTCGATAACGCAACGACACCTGATCTCGTTTTCTTTTATAAGCACGCGCAAGCGCTTATCCACCCATCCCTGTCTGAGGGATTTGGGTTACCCATCATTGAAGCCGCCTATTTTAATCTTCCCATCATCGCATCAGACATTCCGGTATTTCAGGAACTTCTTAAGGGACGGTATTCTTCATTTAATCCGCATGATATTTCGGATATTCAAAATAAAATTGAAAGTTTCATTTCCCATCCGGACAAGCAAGATTACGGGTCAATATTGGCACAATATTCATTTAAGACCATGGCTCAACAAACAGTAGCCCTCTATCAAAAAGCCTTGGAATCAAATGTAAAGATATGAAGACTGCAATTGTGTATGATTGGATCGACAGGTGGGGCGGAGTTGAGCGGCTATTATTGGAACTTAACCATCTCTTTCCTGGTGCTGATTTTTTTACCTCGGCAGCCGATCTTCAAAAAGCACCTTGGGCAAAGCGGCTCACTATCAAAACTTCATTCCTCCAACGTCTCCCGGGTTTTATAAAAAAAAGCAGGATTATGTCCCTGTTTTTTTATCCTTTTGCATTTGAATCGCTATCGTTTGAAGAGTATGACGTTGTCATATCGGTCACTTCATCATTTGCAAAATCGATTATCACCAAACCGCAAACAAAACATATTTGCATACTTCTCACTCCGAGCAGGTATCTTCTGTTATATCCCCATCCTTTTGAAAAAGGATTACTTTCAATCCTCCTTCGCCCATATCTTTCTTTCATGCGTCGATGGGATAAAATTGCCGCACAAAGACCCGACGAAATAATTACTATTTCAGAAGAGGTGGCAAAAAGATGTAATACATATTATAACCGTGAGAGTACGGTCATATATCCCCCCTTTGATGTAAACTATTGGAAGAGTTTAAGACCTGCTTCAAACATACAATCCCAATTACTGCCTGTGGGGTGGGAAGATTATTATCTGGTAGTTTCCAGACTTGAACCTTATAAGAAAGCTAATTTAGTCATCGAAGCATTTAATCGACTACCTCAAAGTAAGCTGGTAGTTGTGGGAAAAGGCTCACTTTTAGACAAGTATAAAAATCTTGCTCGGGAAAATACCGCCTTCCTTCAGGATATGGATGATTCCCAGCTCGCGTCACTTTATACCAAAGCAAAAGCACTCATCATGATGCAGGTGGAAGATTTCGGCTATACCGCCCTTGAAGCGCAGTTTTTCGGATGTCCGGTACTGGCCTATGGAAAAGGAGGAATACTTGAGACAGTAATTGAGGGGAAGACGGGTTTTTTTTTCTCCCATCAGACGCAGGGTGATCTCGTGGCTACGCTTGAAAGATATGATAAAATATCATACAATTTTAAACGCAACATGCAGATCTTAGGTCATAATCAGGCTCAGAGATTTGAAACAGAAGAATTTGTTAAGAAATTAAAACACATATTATGAAAGCAATCATCTTTGCAGGCGGAACGGGTACGAGACTTTGGCCTTTATCAAGGAAAAAATCACCCAAACAGTTTGAAAAACTGGTGGGTGACAAGTCTACATTACAGCTTGCGGTAGAGCGTCTTTCTCCGGACTTTTCACCTCAGGATATATACATATCAACCAATATTCTTTATATCGATACCATCCGCAAACAACTTCCCCAGATTCCTGAAGGAAATTATTTCCTTGAACCGGAAAAGAAAGATGTTGCACCTGCAATAGCCCTCGTGATGGGGACTTTGTACCGAAAATTTCCCCACGAGCCGGTTGCCATATTGTGGAGCGATCACTTGGTAAAAAAAGTGGCGCTCTTCAAAAAAATACTGGGAGCCGCGGGGGAGTATATTCAAAAGAATCCGGAAAACATCATTTTTATTGCGCATAAACCCCGGTATGAAAGTACGAATCTGGGCTACATTCATACCGGTAAAGTGGCCCACACGTTTCATGAACTCGATATTCTATCGTTTGAGGGGTTTAAGTACCGGCCAGACGCTGTAACTGCCAAGAAATTCTTCAAAGCGGGGAATTATGCTTGGAATTTGGGTTATTTTGTAACCAGCCCCGCATTTATCTATGAATCTTTCAAAAGACTGGCTCCCAATATTTATAAGAATACGGAAAAAATACTCTCCCATCTGGGAAAGAAAGATTATACTTCTGTTTTGAAAAAGCAGTATGGACGGGTGGAAAGTATTAATTTTGATAATGCCATACTGGAGAATCTGGATAAGAAAAATGCGTTGGTTATCGTTGAAGACATCGGGTGGAGCGATATAGGAGCTTGGGAGGCGTTAAAGGAAGCTCTCGAGCAGTATCCCTATGAAAATATTATCCGGGGGAGAGCCTACCTTGAGCATGTGCGGGACTCCCTCATATATAACTATGACGAAAAAAAACTCATTGTAGGAATAGACCTGGATGAGCATATTATCGTCAATACCCACGATGTGATTTTAATCGCAAAGAAGTCATCCGTTTCCAAGATAAAGACCCTCGTTGAAAATTTTGAAGGGACCGAAAACGAAGACCTTATCTGATATCATGTATAAGATATATTTCAAAAGAGTATTCGACATCTTCACCTCATCCGTTCTTCTTGTTTTCTTTTTACCGGTATGTCTGGTGGTAGCAATCGCCATAAAGCTTGATTCATCCGGCCCCGTATTTGCCGATGTTCCCGAGAGGGTCGGACAAAAGGGAAAAAAGTTTAAAATGTACAAATTCAGATCGATGATACAAAACGCACACCTTCTTCTTCGCACGGACCGGCGTTTTAAAGAACTATATGAGGAATATAAAAAGGGAAGCTATAAACTTAAAAATGATCCACGCATCACTCGCGTTGGCAAGTTTATCCGTAAACATTCCCTCGACGAGATTCCCCAGCTTTTGAATGTGCTTCGGGGAGAGATGAGTCTGGTCGGACCACGGGCATACTACCCTGACGAGCTTGAAAATCAGCAGAAAGAACATCCCAATACAAAAAAGTATGTTTCAGATGCACTCTCCGTCAAGCCCGGCATTACCGGTTTATGGCAGGTGACGGGCCGGTCAGAGATCAATTTTGATAAACGCATTGCAATAGATGCCCGATACGTGCATAATATATCTTTAGGGGAGGATCTTAAAATAATTTTGCAAACCCCTCTGGTGATGATCACAGGTCGGGGAGCGATTTAGGCTAATTTTTACCTTATGAAAAAATCATTTTTTCTATTTTTGTTCATTATAGTCATTGCCTTAGCCGGTTTCCTTTACTTTGTGGCTTATATTCCTGCCATGAAAATAAAAGCAAAAGGAAATGCCGTGTTGAGCGCGGCGCGTGACATGAAGCAGGTATTTTCCAAAAATGACATTGATCTTCTTAATTCAAAGATGAAAGGTTTTGTCCAAACCTATACCGACTTCGAGAATGAATCAAAGACGGTCTATTGGGCTTCATTTATTCCTTATGTTGCCGACTTTAAACGGGGGGTAGAGGCAGGGAGTTATGTCATCAAAGCCGGAGAGGACGCAATTGCCGCAATCACTCCCTATGCTGACCTTATCGGTTTTAAAAAAGGCCAGAGTTCATTTGTGGAGAAGTCTACCGAGGGGAGACTGCAGACTGCCATTTTAACTCTTGATAAGGTTTTGGGAAAAATTGATTCAATTTCTGACAATATTAAAATCGCGGGGGAGAAAATAGATCAAATTGACCCTCACCGTTACCCGGAAAAAATTGGAAAAACTGAAGTTATGAGTCAAATTACCAACATAAAAGATCAGTTTACCGGTATGGCATCCCTGTTTGTTGATGCGAAGCCCTTACTCAAAAATATTCCAACGATCTTTGGGGCAAAAAAAGAAAAAACATATCTCCTTCTTTTTCAAAACGATAAAGAAAGAAGAGCAACGGGGGGGTTCTTAACCGCGTACGCAGTATTTAAAATGAAAAACGGAAAAATCACGATTGACCGCTCTGATGATATTTATGCGCTTGACGCAACCATTAACGACCGTCCCAAGGTTCCTTCTGAAATATTGACCTACCACAAAGGTGTGAATACGTTTTGGATCCGGGACAGTAATCTGTCACCCGATCTTGTCAAGTCAGTTGAGATATTCAACAGTCTTTATAAAAAAAGTGGCGCTCGGGTAAATTATGACGGTATCATTTTTCTTGACTCAAAGATACTGGTTGACATGTTGACGATATTTGGAGATACGCAGGCAAATGGAGTTAATTTTTCGGCCGAGATCAATAAAAATTGTAACTGTCCTCAGGTCCTTTGGAAACTCTTCAACATCGTTGGAGAAGAGGTGGGTTACCAAAAAGAAAACAGAAAGGGAATATTGGGAAGTCTGATGTATGAACTCTTCTATAAAGCAATTGGTTTTTCTCCTTCAAAGTACTGGGGGACATTGGTACAGATGATGTTCCGCAATCTCGAGGAAAAGCACATTCTTCTCTACTTTACCGATGCGGAAATCCAGCAATCCATTGAAAAGCTCAATTTTGCGGGACGAATCCGTGAGTATAATGGGGACTTCCTTCATGTTAATAATGTGAACTTTGCTGGTGCAAAATCGAACCTTTTCGTAACAGAAACGATTACATCCCATTCCACAGACGAGGGCGGAAAACTTAAAAGAGAGGTAACTGTTGAATATAAAAACCCGGCTCCCGCTTCAAATTGCAACCGGAATCAGGAACGGATTCTTTGTCTCAACGCCATACTCCGCAATTGGGTACGGGTATATGTTCCGGCAGGCTCGAAGCTTGTCGAATTCAAAGGATCAACCAAACCGGTAAAAACGTACGATGAGTTAGGTAAAACGGTGTTTGAAGGTTTTCTTGAAGTACCGACTGAGGGGCTTGCTAAAATTGTCGTTACCTATACCTTGCCTGAAAAAATACAGTCTCAAAACTACAAACTGTATGTACAAAAACAGCCGGGTGTCATAAGTCAAAAACTGAAAGTAGATCTGAACGGCAAGGTGCTGTACAACGGCGATCAAGTAAAAGACGTGGAGATAAAAAATTAGTTTTATGCAAAGGCATCTCAAAACTGAGGCAGTGGTGCTCAAGAGGAAATATCTTCTGAACCGGGACGCTTTCATAACCCTATTTACCCAAGAGGAAGGGAAGATAACGGCAACTGCAAAAGGGGTGCGGAGCATGGTAAGCCGAAGGATCTCATCCCTCATGACAGGCAACCTCATCCGGGTAGTTTTGTATCGCAGACTGGACCACTATTATCTTCAAAGTGCGGAGATTACCTCCATTTTTTCTCAGATAAAGAAAGACACCAATCTGCAAAAGGAACTCTACTTTTTTTTATATATTCTTGACCAACTTCTTCCCGAACGCGCACGGGAAGATACCGTCTATACATTATTAAAAAAATTCCTCATTGAGCTGTCAAAAAATAATTTTTCACGCGTCAGGACAGCCTATTACTGTAATAAACTCCTTGAGCTTTTTGGGTACAGTTCCCATTCCGAGACTTTATCTGAGGTGGTGCAAAAGATTGAGGAGATAACGGGTAAAAAAATCCCCCCATTTATTATATAATTGAAGTATGGATGATATTATTGCGTTGTGTAAAAGAAGGGGTTTTTTGTATCCGTCATCAGATATCTATGGAGGACTCGCAAACTCCTGGGACTTCGGACACTACGGGACTTTGTTAAAGAACAATATCCGCGATTCCTGGTGGCACACCTTTGTACTCTCGCGGTCCGATATGGTGGGCTTGGATGCGAGTATTTTCTTAAATCCCCAGGTATGGGAGGCCTCAGGACACGTATCCGGATTTACCGATTCTTTAGTAGACTGCCGGAATTGTAAATTCAGGACTCGTGCCGATCATCTCATAGAAGACAAAGTGAAAGGTATAAAAGTTGAAGGACTTCCCGTGGAAAAATTGACCGAAATAATTCGGGAACATAAGTTAAAGTGTCCAAAATGCGGAAAAGAAGACCTCACCGACGTCAGAAAATTCAATCTCCTTTTTGAGACGAAAATGGGTATAGTCGAAGACGAAAAATCTACTCTCTATTTACGGGGAGAGATTGCCCAGGGAATATTCCTCAATTTTAAAAATGTCCTGAATTCTTTACGTGTAAAAATCCCCTTTGGGATAGCACAGCAAGGAAAAGCCTTTCGAAACGAGATTACATTGGGCCGGTCCGTATTTCGCACCATGGAATTTGACCTTATGGAATTTGAATATTTTATACATCCTTCAAAATGGGAAGAGGCGTACGCCTTTTGGAAGAAAAACATGTGGGAATGGGCCTTATCTCTCGGGATAACCGCATCCAAACTCAGGTGGCGTGAACATGAGGAGTTTGAGCGGTCTCACTATTCAAAGAAGACGATGGACATTGAGTATAACTTTCCCTTCGGTTGGAAAGAAATGTTCGGATTGGCCTATCGAACCGATTTTGATCTTAAAAATCACATGAAACATTCAGGAAAAGACCTCCAGTACCTTGACGCAAAGACGGGGGAGAAATATATCCCTCATGTTATTGAGCCTACGTTTGGACTTTCCCGCCTGGTTGGCATCGTGCTTGAAGATGCGTACACGGTTGACAAAGTGAATGACTCCGAGCGGGTATATTTAAAATTAGATCCAAAGATTGCTCCGATTAAAGTGGCAGTGTTTCCCTTACAAAAAGACGAAAAACTCGTAAAATTAGCTGAAGAGTTATATCATTCCCTTAAGGTTGATATGACGGCTGAGTATGACAACGCGGGGAATATTGGTAAAATGTATCGTAGACAGGATGAGATAGGGACTCCCTATTGCGTCACCGTGGACTATCAGTCACTTGAAGATCAGATGGTAACCGTGCGTGAGCGTGATTCGATGAAACAAGAGAGGGTTCCCCTGGATAAAGTATCCGCATTTATGAAAGAAAAGTTATCAATTTAATTTTTTTATATGAATTTACTGACTTCGAAGAAAACACTGTTGATTGGAGGGGCGGTTGTATTGATAATAGGCGCGGCTTCCTACTATTTTTTTATGCCGAAAAACGGCCAAAATGAAAATGCTTTGAAAACGAACAACGTCTTAAACCAGGGTGAAAATGTTGCGCCTACTGTTGACGCATCGGTTAAGGTGCAACTTACCTCAGGCGTGGGGAAAAAAGACGCCGAATTAAAAGTCGAAGAAGTACCCCCGGGTACGCAGACGGTTGAATATGAACTGTCCTACCAGGAAAAACAAAAAGGTCTACAAGGAGTTTTGGGTACGGTCACACTGGGTGAAAACCAAAAAGAATTTAATAAGCAGATTACGCTCGGGACTTGTTCCTCGGGACGATGTGTGTATCATGAGGTGGTTGGGAAGGTAAAGGCGACATTGAAATTTAGCGGTTCGTATGGGGACAAAATATTTGAAAAAGAATATGAAATGTAGGCCCGGATGATATATACTTACTTTAAGGGTAGTGATTAATTGTTATTTAATAGTTTTATGTAGGGAGGTGATATTGTATGCCCAATATTCAATCTGCGAAGAAGAAAATGCGAAAAGACATAAAACGTACCAAACACAACGCCTTTTATGTACAAGCGATGCAAAAAGCGATAAAATTAATAACGAAACTGAAAGGTGAGGAGCGGACGCCGGATAAGACCAAAAAAACGGTCTCCATCATCGACCGTGCCGTAAAACGAAAACTGATCCACAAAAATAAAGCCGCCAGACTCAAATCAAGAGTTATGAAATTATCGAATGTAAAAAAATGAAATATCAGATTAACCTTCTCCAAGAAAAAGAAAAGGATATTTCAGGTAAGATCATTTACTTTGCACTTCATTATTTGAGGTATATTCTTGTGGTGACTCAAATTGTGGTAATTGCCGTCTTTTTTTACCGTTTTAAGATTGATCAGGAAGTGATTGATCTGCGGGATGAGCTGAAGCAAAAGCAGGAGATTGTCCAGGTATCAAACCCCTTATTAAAGGAGGCTCAAGCCATAGATCTGAAAACACGGGAAATAAAAGACATACTGGTGAAGCAAAGCTCTTTTCAACAGATGCTCAGCTACTTTTTGAGTGTATTCCCTGACAAGATGAGAGTTACGCACATGGTTATAAATGAGAAAGGGATGGAATTTGAAGGGATATCTGAAGATTCGGCCATCATCAAAATATTTCTAGACAAACTAAAAGCTGATAAAGTATTTAAAACCATCAGTTTAGGGAGTATACGGCGTGAGGAGGACAGTTTCCGCACACCGTTTAAGCTCTACAATTTTTTACCAAAAAAATAGACAAAATGGATAAAGAATCTTTAATCAAACAATTTACTTCAAAAAAGGCAAAAGATTATACCTACGCCATTATCTTTTTTCTTATCTTTTCCTTCTTTATTTTTTTTGTCATCCGACCCAACTTGGTGAATGTGTTTTCTCTTCAGGAAGAACTGGGGAAATTACAGATTTTGGATACGGGATATGAAAATGTCATCAAAAAAATTATCAATATCCAGACATTTCTCGAGACAAACAGAAGTGATTTATACCTGTTGGATCAGGCCGTATCGTCGACTCCCCAGATAAATAAGCTTGTTCAGGACATCGAAGCCGCCGCATCATCATCGGGGATTATTGTGACACAAATTAATATAAGCAAAATTGATCTGAAAGATAAGACAGTGAGGACAAAAAAGAATATCCTCACGGTCAATATCGCAACACACGCTGGCTTTAGAGACGCGAGAGAGTTTGTCAATTATCTGATAACCGAAAGGCGATTAAAAACACTCAAAAGCGTCACTCTTGACCGAAACGAAAAAAGCGCTTCATCAAGCGCTGAGTTGGATATAAAAATTGATTTGGAGGGGTATTATCTATGAAAAGGACAGAAGTATTTATTTTCTCTATTGCGGTTTTTTTGACGATTGTTGCGTGGGTAGTCATAGATATTTACCACATACAACAGAAGATTAATATGCAGATAGGATTCAAACCCGTAGAAGTTCCCAATTATCAGATGGATCAAAAAGTAATTGAAGTTTTAAAGCAGAAGGTGGAATAGACATGATTTACAGCAAACTTTATCTTCAAAAAAAAACTTCCCTCGTCCCCCTTTTTGTTGTATGGGGTATTTGTTTATTATTTCTCGGTTTGGTTATCAGATCACAAAAAACTTCTTTTCAAACGCCGGTAATAAGTGAGACATTAAAAAGACGTGAAATTGTGAATTTAACCTCAAATCAGATAGGTATTTTTTGGGAATCAGCGAGTGCTGAAGGCGGCTGGGTCAGGTACGGCGAGAAAGAGGATGAGCTGGATAAAATTGCGTACGATGAACGTGATTTGGCACCCGCAACACTAGCATATACGTATCATTATGCGGTACTGAAAAATCTCAAAGCAAATACGGATTATTATTATCAAATAGTGAATAGTAAGGGCGCATATGCTGATAACCGAAGTAAGCCCTTTTTTATGAAAACTCCTCATCAGAACTCACAGAAATACAGTTTCAAACCGGCCTATGGAAAAGCCACGCTTGCAAGCGGGCTCTCCGCACGGAACATTTTCGTTCTATTACAGATTGAAGATAAGCGACCATTACTTGTTCTCACAAAGGAGACAGGGGAGTGGCTTATTCCTCTCCACATTCTGGTCGATCGGATGAGCGGTAAAATAGTATCAGACATATCAGACAAACTCAAAGTTGAGATTGAATACTTGGGAGAAGGAAATCAGAGTTCGATTGTTACCTCAACCCTTGCGGGCATCGCGCCAATGCAGCAGACTATCGTTTTGGGTAAAAATTACCGTTTACTGGCAAAAGGAGAAGTCCTTGCCGCAACAGACAAGGAAAGTTCAGGATCAAAACCGGTATTTTTTGTCAGTTATCCGATTGAAAATGGCATCATACCCGCATCACGCCCCCTCATAAATGGCGGCGGTATTCCGGGGAATGATGTATTCGTATTTATCAATTCAAAGCCGCAATTTGCATTCAGAACAAATGTTGACAAAAGCGGAAAGTGGAGAGTGTTACCCGATACTCCGATGGGGGCGGGGACGTATATTGCCACCGTCACCTCAAAAGATGAAAGGGGAGGGAAGGTCACCGTACAGCGGAATTTTACCATTGCCAAAAGCGGAGAACAGGTCTTGGGAGTTGCAACTGGAGAGCCAACCTTAGTACCGACCGCAGTTATCTCTCCCTCCCTATCTCCTACCATCGTCATAACATCAACACCGCAAGTCACTCCCTCTCCTGCCCCATCCCTTTCAGTTACTCCAAAACCAACTTTGGCCATATCACCAACCACTGTCATGACCTATCCGACGGTCCAACCGTCACCGCAAACACCCCGCACCGGAGGGAGCTCGTCGATACCAATTATTACAAGCTTTTCACTCATTATTATGGGCGTAGGCCTCATGCTTGTTTTTTAAAATCAATTTTATTAACATGAATGTATGGGGGGAATAATAGATTTTTTACTTTCGGTAAATAAAATAAGTCTGGTGGCGTTTTTAGGCGTCCTGGGATTTCTGATCTACGAAATCATATTACTTCGTAATGAACGAATTAAAAAGCAAAAACCTGTCCTACCGCAGTTTAATGCTACAAGTATTGTGAATACAGCCGTCATGCAACAGCAGGCCGCGGCGGCAGTTGAACTGCCAAAAAAAGCGGATCAGGTTAAGCAAACAAAAATATCACCGCTTCTGATCGCCATACTCATTCTCACCGCCCTCTTTTTTATCGGATTCACTCTCTACATGGTGTTGTCGAGTGCTCCAAGTAAAAAAACAGACAGTAACGCTCCTAAAATTGTTATCCAGGAAGTCTCCTCGCCGGGATTAAAAATATTTACCAATTCATGGGTTGAGGTAAACGAGACAGATTCAGGCCGTGTGTTGAAGCCTGGAGTAAAATTATATATTGGGATCCAAACAATTGACGAGGCTGACATCGACCGGGCACGCATAAAAGTGAATGAAAAAGATTGGAATGTGGCCCATATTACCAGTCAATTTAATAAAGACAAAAAAGTGTATTATAGAGAATACACGGTCGCATCAGGTGAGTCAAAGTTAAAAATTGATGCTCAGCTCCATTCGGAAACCGACGGATGGTTGGGGGATTAACATGAAGAAAAGTAACGTTACGACAATATTTCTCCTTGTGATGACGTTCGGACTTGTGGGAGCCATTGCGTATTTCAGTACGCTTTTAAGCAATAAAAGCGGAACTTCTGTTACGCAAATTAAGAAAACAAAGGCGAGCGCACAGACATATCATAAACTATTCGCTCTCGATAGCCCATCTGGAGGCGGAACTATTGTTCCAACAGCCGCTCCAAGCACTGCTGTGCTACCGACACAACGACCATCTGTGGTCCCATCTGCGGCACCCACCCTTCTTGCACAGAACAACATAACCCCGACTGTTGCTCCGTCACCGACCATTATTCCAACTGTTGTATCGACTATTGCGCCGACACCCACCAGCATTCCTCAAACACCCACAGCGGTGCCTTCACCCACCATACCTCTCCTTGCCTATCGTACCACCACCATTACCCCGACCCTTATTCCGGTTGCAAATACGGGAGGAGAACAAACAAAAGTCTCACCAACGGTAACAGTATCTCCCACAAAGGCTCCCACAGTCACAAAATTACCTGACAATAAACTTCCCGAGACGGGGTGGGTGCAACTGAGCACCATACTCTTTATTGTGGCGACTATCACAGTCTTTGTATCGTTTTTATTCTAAAGAGAGTTGACGATTCGCAGGAATTGATTTACATCGAGTGAGGCTCCACCAATGATGAAACCGTTGACCTCATCTGAGGCGGTATATTCTTTTAAATTTTCCTCATTCACACTTCCTCCGTACAGAAAGACGGTGTCTTTAGACAAATTGAGCACTTTTTTCATTTCAAGTATTTTTTCCAGGCTTTCATTTTGACCTGTTCCTATTGAATAAACCGGTTCATACGATACGAATTTTATGTTTTCAGGTATCAAATCCTTTTCATCTCTCACACAATAAATGGGCTCAATTCCGTATTTTTTTGCCTGCAAGGTTTTTTGTATTTGGTCGTCATTCGTTTCTTTAAAAACAATTCTCCGTTCACTATGTCCAATGATGGTGTAACAAATCATTCCTGCAAGTGATTTGGCTGTGACCTCACCCGTATAACTTCCTGACTCGATCGAAGAAATAGCTTGTGCTCCAATAAAAACATTTTCAATAGACACCAATTTCTCGTAGAGATAAGATATAAAAGGGTAGGGGGGGCACAAGATAACGGACACTTCAGACCGGGAACGGTAGGAGTTAAAAAAAGTTTGTAACCACGCCCTTACTTCATCAAAATTTTTGTTAGCTTTCCAGTTTCCGATTACGTATCTCATACGATTTAATTAACAAATTAACGTGTTAACGAATTCGTTAATTTTTTAATCTGTTAATCAGTTAATTAGATTATAATTATAGTCCATGACCACTGATATCTTCAAGGGATTAAATAAACAACAGACTGCGGCCACCTCATATACTGACGGTCCTTCAATCGTACTCGCGGGGGCCGGATCGGGCAAGACAAGAGTACTCATACATAAAGTTGTAAATTTGATTACAAATCATAAAATAGACTCATCCTCCATTCTGATGATTACCTTCACGAATAAAGCTGCGGGAGAAATGAAACGGAGAATAGCACTTGTTCAAAAAAAAAGTTTAGGATATGTGGGAACCTTTCATTCATTTTGTGCCCTCATTTTGAGAAAAGACGGAATACATGTGGGGCTTGACCGGAATTTTGTCATATACGACGACAATGATCAGGACTCACTTATGAAAACGATCCTCAAAGAAAAAGAAATAAAAAAATTCACCGCATCCTTTATTCTTAACAGAATTTCGGCGGCAAAAAATCAATTGATTCCACCCGACCGTTATTTGAAATTATTTTCAGACTACTCGGCGACACAGGTGTTTGAGCTGTACACTGAGTATGAAAAAAGATTGAAGAAAAACAGAGCGGTTGATTTTGATGATCTTATTATGAAAGTAACCCAACTGTTTGTAAAATACCCCTCCGTTCTCAAAAAATATCAGGATCAGTACCGATATATATTTGTCGATGAGTTTCAGGATACTAATTATGCTCAGTACACATTGACGCGTTTATTAGGGGAAAAGCACCAACTTGTTACGGTGGTGGGTGATTTCTCACAAAGTATTTATTCATGGAGGGGGGCTGATATACGTAATTTGGAAAAATTTAAAAGCGATTTCCCAAACTGCAAAACATTCCACCTCGAACAAAACTACCGGTCATCTCAAAAAATTCTTGATTTTGCATATAAAGTAATTGCGGAAAACGAAGGACATCCCATACTCAAATTATTTACCGAAAATAATAGCGGGGAGGATATACCCATCTATGAAGCGCGGGATGAAGAGGATGAGGCGTTTTATGTTTCAAGTGAAATAGAGAGATTGAAAGACAGTTGTCCCTATGAAAAAATTGCTGTTTTATATCGAACCAATGCTCAGTCTCGCGCAATCGAGGAGTCATTTCTTCATTACGGAATACCCTATGTATTAATAGGTGGTACCCGGTTTTATGAACGGAGAGAAGTGAAGGATGTACTCTCCTATTTACGACTCCTTATTAACCCCCTTGATGAGCTTGCCAGGGAACGAATCCTTAAAATAGGAAAAAGGAAATGGGATTTGTTTAAAAGTGCATACGATGAACTTAAAACAAACGTGGAGGAAAAACCGACCCTGAGTTTGATGGAAAGTATTTTTGAAAAGACCGGATATCTGGACCAATATAGCGCAGACGATGAAGAAGATTACGGCCGGCTTGAAAATATAAAAGAGTTAAAATCGGTTGCGAGCCATTTTTCCCACATCACCGAATTTCTCCAACAGGTTGCACTCGTTGAATCGGAATACTCAGAAGGGGAGAAAAAAAGAAAGGCCCATGAAGGAGTGCGACTCATGACGTTGCATCAGGCAAAGGGGTTGGAGTTTGCAATCGTCTTCATCGTGGGGGTGGAAGAGGGGATATTACCCCATTCAAGGGCGACGGAGGACTATTTCCAAATGGAGGAGGAACGACGGCTTTTTTATGTAGGCATAACCCGTGCTCAAGATAAACTGCACATAAGTTATGCAAAGAGAAGGTTTCTGTATGGGAGGAGGGGAGAGGGGGTAAAGTCAAGATTCTTGGGTGAAGATGTAGATAAAATTGATTGGTAGTTTGTATCAAACGTTGTAATTTTGTATAATTAGCTCTGGTACTCGGTCGAGCCTTTTTTATTTCAATTGGGGACCCCAAGTCACCCCAACCTCATAAAAAAGCCTCGACCTCGTATAACTATTATGTTTAAAGATAAAACAGGTAAACAATTAACGACGTCAGAGGCAATGAGCAAGATAGGGAGGAGATTTTATAAAGTCGTCGTCGAGTTGGAAGTATTTATTCTTCATTTTGTTGGGTGCGTTCCTATTCATTCAATACGGAAATTATTTTATTATCTGGCGGGAATTTATATTGGGCATGGTTCAACCATTCATACCGGAGCTCGGTTTTATGACCCAAAACATATTTCGATTGGCGATGACAGCATCATCGGCGAAGAAGTTGTTTTTGACGGAAGAAATAAAATCAGCATCGGCAACCATGTTGATGTAGCATCTCAAGTAATGATATATAACAGTGAGCACAATATTCACAGTGAGCATTTTGAGGCAGTAAATGAACCGGTTACCATTGAAGACTATGTATTTATCGGTCCCCGCGCCATTATTCTTCCCGGAGTTACCGTTGGAAAAGGTGCAATTGTAGGGGCGGGTGCCGTTGTAACGAAAGATGTAGCCCCGTTTACAATAGTGGGAGGAGTACCAGCACAGGTCATTGGGGAGCGAAAAAATAAAAACCCCCATTACGTCTTAGGAAGAGCCGATCTATTTCGATAATTCTGTAGAAAACCATATGAAATATATATATAAATATTTCCTTATAACAGTAAGTGTAGGATTTATATTAGTTTCGCTATATTTCATTATTCAACTTGATATGATTTCCAAAGTTGGTAAAGGAATAGAAGAAGATGGGTTTGGTAATGCAAGGAATATTGAGAATGGAAAAGCTTATTGGAATATTCCATATCTTGTGGAACGAGGCGTACAATATCTGTTATTTATTGGAGGAATAAGTCTAATTGGTCATGCTCTTAACGTAAGAAACGAAAAAAATGAACACACTAATTCATAACGAGAAAAGGGAAATAAGTAAAAATATTGTATTTGTCATATTTATTGGTGTCTGGGCTATTGATAATATAACAAAATGGGCTGGAGATATAGCCTTAGAACTAATTGGTCAAAAAAAGTTGTTTGGAGTCCTTTTTTGGGGAGATCTATTATCTTTGAATTTAATAAAAATTATTTTGACTTCAATTCTGGTTGGTTTGTCAATGGTGGTATATGCCTATTTATCAAGAGATAAGAGGTATTATATATATTTACTACTTGGATTGCTTGTGGGTTTTTTTGCCCCTCTTGCATTTCTAGTAATCGTCTTTTTTATATCAATTTTTCAGAATTACCAGCTTAATTGGAAAGTATTAAATTTGTCTGGGTCAGAATCAGAATTTTATATTACTTTATTGGTAATTCAGGCGATTTTAATTGTAGTATCATCAAAATTAGGTCAATCAATTGGATTAAATCTTGATTATCTAGATGATAAAGATAAAACCAAGCACACGATCTATGGAATAAGGAAATTTTATTGGTTTCTTATTTCATTTCCCACAAATGCTCTTCTTTCTGTAGGAATAATAGCGACGACAAGAGTATTGGCGGTAACTATCAATCAAATTATCCAAGGAAAATATAGTGGTGGGCTTGAAGGTCTAATGAGCGTAATTTTTTTCCCCATTATTGCAGGCTCGATTATACTTTGGATTATTTTAAAAGGTTTGGAAATTATCCGAAATAATAATCTCTCAAACCTTAAAAAATTGGTAATTATTATATTTTTATACATTGTCATACCAACGATTTTATTAATTTTTATTGGGCCAAGATAGTCCTTGCCAATAAAACATGAATAAATTTAGTGTAACAAAAATGAAAATCTACTATCATTTAAATAGGAATAATTTTGTCTAGATTCCCGTCTGCGCAGGAATAACGATCATCGTCAATAAATTTAGATCAACTTTAGTCCTGCACTCCCACCAGATAAATTGCCTGCCAGGGTTTGTATATGGATACAAACTTCTTTTCAAATATTACTTGGTTCGCTCTCGTTACCTTGTAATTAAACGATGCCTTTCCTCCCCAGGCGGGAAAGTCGACTTGTTTGGTGATTCCCCGCTTTAATGTCGGATCATCCTGATAGAGCGCAGTGGGTGGGGGGGCAACATCCCAGAGAAGGGGGGTTGATATTTCGGCATTGCGGCCGTCTTTTTTTCCATACAATCTAAAATAGAGTAGCATATTATCCTCATCAACCGTTGTTTGAATTAATATTGCCGCAGGGGTATTATTTTCAATTTTAAGGTCTGCAGTTGGTGCAAAGACAGTTGCATCGAGTCCCGGTTTTGAACCATTTTCATAATAGGAAACACGATAGGCGTGGGCATACCGTTCAATGATAGGTAAACCTGAATTAAGCGCCGCGCGGAAAAGAGTGGTTGATATCTGACAAACTCCTCCCCCATCTCCAAGTACTGTCTTCCCCTCCTTTATGATATATGCAGGTTGATATCCGGTATTTGCTGATATATCACCGATAGTATCATTGAAGGAAAAAGTTTTTCCTTTTGGTATAAGCACCCCGTTAAATTTAGAAGCTCCAAAGACGACATTGTGAATTCTCCCCGGTATGGAATGGGTATAATTTGACACACCTTCCCCGATGAGCTCCTCAATGCCGAAACTATTAGATTTTGCAAGAGTAATCTCAGGTTGTACCGGTTTATCGCGGAGCGTCATCGTGTAGCTTTGGGGTCTGAATTTAAGACTTCGTATATATTGATCCAGGTCATACGACATAGGGTCAGTTAGGAGCATATTTCCCGCTTCTTCTCGTTGGAAACTAACCACGCGTCCATTTTCAAATTTAAAAAGAGCGTTTTTTGCAGGCCGATTATACGCATCCTTAAATTGATTTATACTGTCATCAAGCACACCTTTGTCGTACTGAACTTGAGAGGCAAATGTGAATTTTTGGAGGTTAAAAATAGTTGCCAACTGTTGATATATACGGGATGGAGTATGGGGCGATCGTCCGATGAGATATGCTTTTTCATACATATCATCAATATTTAACCGTATGTTTAAAGTTGAGGCAGAGAATGTTGCAATGATCGCATTGTTATAGGAGATTAACATGGTGACATCTTTTAATTTTTTTTGACGACTGTTGAACAGCGCAAAGACTTCTTTCTTTGTTTTATCTCCAACGGAAATGTCGTCAATAAAGACATGGGGATAAATTTTATTCAGGTATTTTTTTTCCTCGCTGCGGATGAGGGTTGAGGTTATTATTATTCCAAAAAATAACGCGGCGACTAACGAAATTGTCACACGCACGAAAAGCGTGTGATTTTTTGCAGGATTTGTTATCATGATCTTATGGATGATAATAATCAAAATGGGGGAGAAAATCAACTGCCCGTGAACCAGGAGGTTCCACAGCCGGTCTTTGAGACAGTCCCCATCGGGAATTCCGAGCCGAGTGCTTCCCCGTCCGACCTGAATCCGGAAGAAATTGCACCTGATGTTGCCGCAACCGAAGATGTTATGGCGGGCGGTGCTACTCCTGAGGTAGCCGCCTCAGGTGAGCCGATGGTGTATGAAGAGAATAAAGTCAAATATATCGTGATGGCACTTGGAGCCCTATTCTTTATCATCATAACAATATTTATTTTTTCATTATTGTTGAAAAAGGGAAAAGAGACAGCTCAACCGAAAGAAGTGACTTTATCTTATTGGGGACTATGGGAAGAAAAAGAGATGATGGATCCGGTAATTAAACTATATGAACAAAAGAACCCTGGCGTCAAAATCATTTATGAAAAGAAAACCCCTCAGGATTATCGTGAAAAATTGATTGTCCGGAGTCAAAAAGGACAGGGGCCGGACATTTTCCGTTTTCACAACACATGGCTTCCCCAAATCAAAGAAATTACCGCACCCCTCCCTCCTGAAGTGATGACGGGTTCAGAATTTGAACTTACGTTTTATCCCATCCACCAAAAAGATCTCAAGATAGGCAAATATTATTATGGTCTGCCCTTAAGTGTTGACGGGCTTGTGTTGGTATATAACGAGGATTTGTTCAAAAAGGCAGGAATCAATAAATCTCCTACCAATTGGGACGAGCTTATTGAAGACGCAAACAGGATACAAGTGCCGGGAAAGGAAGGAGAGATTATTACGGCAGGGATCGCAATCGGAACTGCGTCAAATATCGAACACTTTTCAGACATTTTTGGATTGCTGTTAGTTTTAAATGGGGGCGACATCATGAAGCTGGATGAGCCGGAGGCGGTGGGAGCCTTGGAGGCATACCGACGCTTTGCTGAGGCCCCTAATAACACGTGGAGCGAGGCACTCCCGAATGCAGTTTCTGCCTTTATCCAGCAAAAAGTAGCTATGATTATCGTCCCTTCTTGGGAAATTTTGACGATAAAGGGTACCGACCCCGATTTGAAACTGAAAGTGGTGCCTATTCCTAAACCTCCCGGGGGGAAACAGGCTTCCCTTGCCACCTATTGGGTGGAGGGCGTTTCAAAGATGAGTAAGAATCAGCTGGAAGCATGGAAGTTTCTTAAATTCCTGACAGAGAAGGAAACCATGACTAAAATGTACGAAACTCAAAGTGCGACCCGGTTATTCAGCGAACCATATTCTCGGGTCGATTTAGCAAATCTTATAATACAAAATGAATACACGGGCGCGGTCATCAAACAAGCTCAGGATGATGTTTATATTTCCCTTCCCCTCATGTCGCGCACCTATGATAATGGCCTCAATGATGAGATTGTCCGATATATAGAAAACGCAATCAATGCAACGATAAAAGGGGTATCTTACAGTGAGGCACTGCAGACTGCAAAAAAAGGAGTAGATCAGGTTATCGGGCGGTACAAGATTGAATAGAATTATGCTAAAATGAAGTATGAAGCTCCCCTTTTTTTCTGACAACACGCCTCCACGCGATTATTATTTCGGCCTTTTTTTGAAAGAAAATAAGGGGATTGGATATATCATTAGCGGAGCAAACAAAAAACTCTCACTCGTTGCAAAAAAGGAGTTTACTTACACCAACGGTTGGGAAAGTCTTACTCAAAATGTTGACGACGCCCTCTTCAAATTGGAAAATGAAACGAAATGCAGAATTGAGAAAACCATTTTCTTTCTGTTTTCTCATCTGGTTGACAGCAAGACCAAGGAAATAAAGAAATTGTATCTTCAAAAAATAAAGGAGCTCACCAAAAGTATTGAAATAAAGCCGATAGGTTATATAGAGTGTTATGAGGCAGTGGCTTCATATTTGCAAACCAAAGAGGGGACTCCCCTCACCTCCATTCTCATCGAACTTGACGACACCAATATTGACATTTTCATCTATAAGGGCGGACATAAGATGCATAATTATGTGATCGCAAGAACGGATAACATCATAGACGATCTTCACTCGGTTCTCGATGATGTGGGGAGAAATACGAACCTTCCTAACAGGATCATTTTATATAACTCCTCAGGACTGGTTGAAGAGTCAACAAAAATAATATCACATAAATGGAGTCCTGATCTGTTCGTACAGCTTCCCCGGGTAGAAATACTGAAGGAAGAGCATATATTTGAAGGGCTACTTGCGGTGTTTGAAGAACAAATTTATCGAAGCGCGCCATCCTCTCAGTCTGCGCTGACTGAGGTGGAACCTAAGGAAGTTTTGGGCTTTGTAGTGGGTCAGGATGTAGGGGAGAGTGTCATTAAACAAAGCACTCCTCCCCCATCTCCAAAGAAATTTTTCAGAAATTTGAAGATTCCCTCCTTTTCAACGAAGGGAGGTTTCAAAAAGCAGTATCTCTGGGCCCTACTCGTTGTTTTTGGTATTGGGGCATCACTCTTTCTCTTTGAATTTTATCTGCACAAAGCTCTTGTTACCGCAACTTTTGCATCATTTCCGATTGAGAAGAAAATAACCACGAGCGGAGTATTTGATCAAACTAAAGACGGATTCCTCACAGTTCAATCCGCGTCTTCTTCAGTTGCGATGAAGGACGTAAAGATAACCACTGGCAAACGGGACATAGGAGAAAAGGCTAAAGGGGAGGTAACCGTATATAATTTTGACGATAAGGACAAAGTATTCAGTAAAGGAACACTTATCCAGTTGGATAATTTTAAATTTGTAACAGATGATGAAGTTAAAGTTGCGGCCTCAACCCTCGCAAGTGATGCCTCGGCTAAATTACCGGGTAAGTCAAAAGTAAAAGTGACTGCGCAGGATATCGGCACCGAGTCAAATGTGGACAAATCCAAACGGTTCAAAATTGCAGACCTGTCTCAGTCAATTTATTTTGCTATGAATGATGTGGCATTTATAGGAGGTACCCGAAAAACGGTAAGAACGGTTTCAAGCCGTGATCAGGAAGATCTCAAGGTCTCTCTTTTGCAAAAAGCAAAGGACCAACAGAAACAGGAAATTTTGAAAACACAGGATAAGCAGGTCACCCTTCTTGACTCCCTTATGGATTTCCAGTTGACCGATGTCAAATTTTCAAAGGAACTGGGGGAGGAAGGAGAGAATCTGTCACTTCAGGCAAAGGTAGTGGCGAAGTATTATTATTTTGATACGACACTGATGAATGCGATTCTTAAAAAAGAAATAGGGAAAGACATACCTTCCGGCTATACTCTTGAAGATAAAAACCTTGAATTTAAAATTATATCCGCAACCAAAGACAAAACAGGACTTACTATTCAACTTAGCTTAAAGGCAAAGGGAACAAAAAAAATTGATACCAAGAACGTCATGACTCAAATACGGGGAAAACAGGTGTCATCAGTTGAAGAATTATTAAAATCAGAGTATGGCACAAAATCAAGCAGTATTGAAGTACAGCCGCCCCTCATTTTTATCAAAAACATGCTTCCCTTATTTGAGAGAAATATAACCCTTACGATTGAATCACCGTAGCCATATTTATGCCACTTCACGTTTATCTCAAAAAAAATAATTCATTGAAGCGGAGGGTGGTGAACCATTTTTCCTACATATCCCTCATACTGGGAATGCTTCTGCTGTTTTGGTCATTTTATCCGGTCATATCCTTTGAGCTTTATTCGCGTCTTTTTATGCAGTCAAATACTGTATCTCCAGTTCCGGCAACTGGCAATGGGTCCTCATTGAATTCGGTAGGGTCAACTCTGGGGAGCTATGATGTGTATTCAAATAATTTACGCGATTTTACTCAGGCAAGTTTGTGGTTCCCCTCCCGCGGACAAAAAAATGACTCCAGCAATTTCAATATCAAAGACTACTATATTTCTATACCCAAGTTGAACATCACCCGCGCGCACGTTGTGGTCGGGGGAGAGGATCTCTCAAAAAGCTTGGTACATTATCTTCCAAAAACCATGCCGGGGGAATACGGCAACGTTGCCATCTTCGGGCACTCCACTTTGCCCCAGTTGTATAACGAAAAGGATTACAAGACAATATTTACCTATCTTCCCTCGCTTGAAAAGGGGGATAAGATTATGGTCCAGGTTGGCGATTTGCAGTATGAATACGAAGTTACAGACATGTATGTGGTCAGTCCTGAAAAAATATCGGTTCTGGATCAGACTTATGATGCATCCTACATCACCCTTATAACATGTGTTCCACCTGGTACCTATTGGAAACGGTTGGTAGTACGGTCAAAACTGGTCCAACTCCCCTGAAGATATTTACCTTTGATTTAGCCTATAATATCTGGTAAAATACGCATCATGCAAAAACTATTGCGCACTTTCTTTTATTGTAGCTATTTGATCGTAAATCTGTTTATCACTATCGGAGAATTTTCACAGAAAATCGTTCTTTTTCCTTTCACACACATTCCCCGTTGGGGAAAATTTCTTCTTCCTTTTTTAAAGATTCTCATCATGCTCATGTTTCATTTTATTCAAAAAACGGTGTCTTTTATTATTTGGATTATATTGTTGCCTTACCGGATTTTTGTTTCTCTATTTTCCCGTGAGTTCCGGTTTGCCATCCTGGGGTTTTTGATTTGCTTGGTGGTAATTTTATTCTACTCTGCATATCAATTTGTTGTGCAACTTCCGTCTCCCAAAAGTATTGGTAAGATTAATTTTGCGCAATCAACACATCTGTATGATCGTAACGGAAAATTACTTTATGAAATATACCGCGATGAAAACAGAACGCCTATAAAAGTAAGTGAGTTGCCGGCATATATAAAACAGGCGGCAATTGCAATTGAAGATAAAGATTTTTTTAAACACAACGGCGTTTCCTTATCAAGCGGTGTCCTGCGGGCTCTCCGCGAAACCCTGGTTACCAAATCTCTTCAGGGAGGGTCAACTATCACCCAGCAATTAGTAAAAAGCTCTCTTTTAACTCCTGAGCGGACATTTCAACGTAAAATAAAAGAAATTATTCTTGCCCTGTGGACGGAGAAACTTTTCAGTAAAGAACAAATTTTAGAAATGTACTTAAATCAGGTACCCTACGGAGGGTCTTCATATGGAATAGAGGAGGCGGCAAAAACCTATTTCGGAAAGCACGCTATAGAAATGAGCTTGGAAGAGGCGGCCCTGCTTGCCGGATTGCCACAGGCACCGTCGATATATTCCCCGTATGTGAATCCTGATCTTGCATTACAAAGACGGAACGAAGTGCTGAAGAAAATGAGGGAGCAGGGATTTATTGATGAAAACGAACGGGTAAGGGCTCAAAATTCAATCGTGGAAACGATTCCTCTTACCACTTCCATAAAGGCACCCCACTTTGTTTTTTATACGAAATCAAATCTTGAGGAGATGTATGGTGAGCGGACAGTTGAAGAAGGAGGGTTGAATGTAGTTACAACTCTTGATTTGGATATTCAAGAAGAAACAGAAAAAATTCTGAGGGAGGAATTGGAAAAAATTAAGAATTTAAATGTGTCCAATGGGGCAATATTGATAACAAAACCGAGTACGGGGGAAATACTTGCCATGGTCGGATCTGCTGATTATTTTGCGGCTCCCTCCGGCGCATTTAATGTAACCACGGCTCTTCGCCAACCGGGAAGCTCGATAAAACCCCTCATGTATTCCCTTGCTCTTGAAAAGGGATTTACTGCGGCAACTATACTTGATGATTCTCCCATTTCCTTTTCCATACCCGGAAGCCGACCCTACCAACCGGTAAACTATGACGGGACATATCATGGAAGGGTTCCCTTACGTTTTGCACTGGCAAACTCTTTTAACATTCCTGCAGTCCGCGCACTGAATGCGGTTGGAGTAGATTCATTTGTTGCGCATGCAAAGAAAATGGGAATTAGTACGTGGGATGATCCTTCCCGTTTCGGACTCTCCCTGACTTTGGGAGGTGGTGAAGTTCACATGACGGATATGGCAACCGCTTTTGGAGTTTTTGCCAATGGAGGAAATAAAATAGATGTCACTGATATTTTAAAAATACAGGACACAAAGGAAAGAGGATTGTATGAACTCCGGCCCGCAAAAAAGAAAGTGTTGGATGAGGGAATTGCCTATATCATGTCTGACATTCTCTCTGATAATTTTGCGCGCAGGTGGGCATTCGGTACGAATTCAGCCCTTGAAATCCCCGGATATAAGGTCGCGGTCAAGACGGGAACCACAGATGAAAAAAAAGACAACTGGACAATCGGATACACGCCAGAGTTTCTGGTTGCCGTATGGGTTGGGAATAATGATAATACCCCGATGAATCCGTATCTGACATCCGGTATCACCGGCGCCGCCCCCATTTGGAACCGGGTTATGAAACTGATGTTGACCAAGTATGGAAACAACACCTGGTTTCAAAAACCAACCGACATAACAGAGAAGATTTGTTACTTTGGAAAAATCGAATACTTCCTGAAGGGTACCGAAGCAAAAGCTTCATGCCGCGACTCGTTGTTTGGAGTAACTCCGAGTCCAACTCCCTAACTTATTTAAGGGACAGTAAAAAGTTCTTTAAGATTTCGTAATACTCATCCAAACTTTTTATATCCACCCATTCGTTATCACTGTGTAATCCGGCGCCAATCGGTCCAAAAGTAACTCCATCCTCATGTATTCCATTGTAATGACGGATATCTGACCCGCCGTGTTTGACAATTATTTTTGCAGGAGTTCCCGTCACCGTTCCGGTTGATGTTTGTAGAGCTTTTACATAGCTGTTATTTTCATCGGTCAACTGGGGAGGCTCAAACTCAAGAAATTCAAGTTCCATACCCTCAAACATCTTTTCTATTTTTTGTTTAATTGTTTTCCAGTCTTCGGGAATAAAACGGATATCGAGTTTCATCTCGCAATTATCCGGAACCTTGTTGTAGGTCGTATTCGTAGTATCCAGTTTTGCAATATTAACCGTGGTTCTCCATTCTTCCTTGGTGAGGGCTGGGAACTCGCGTTCTATTGCGTCCAACGCTTTTTTCATCTTGAGGATTGCGCTCTCGCCTCGCCATTGATATGCACCGTGTGCCGCGATTCCTTTTGTCTTCACATTCATCCAGACGATGCCTTTTGCTTTATTATTTATTCCATAATCAGTGGGCTCCCCTGCAATTGCAAAATCAGTATGCACCCCTTGCTTAATTTGAAGTTGCGTGCCATCGTATCCGCCGATTTCCTCATCAGTCACTAATTGAAGGCCTATCGGGTAGGGAAGAGTCTTTGCAAGATCTTTAAAGACGAGTATCTCAGCCGCACCTCCTGCCTTCATATCATTCACTCCCCGACCATATAATTTTCCTTCTTTTTCAACGGGTGTGAACTGTTCAGGTTTTCCAGACACAACGTCCAGATGAGCATTCAAAATGATCTTAAATTTTTCCGGTCTTTTATTTCCGGAATAAGCAAGGATACTGGGTCTTCCATTTTGGTTAAATCGTTCAATCGTATATCCATCCAGGTGTTTAACCGCAACATCAATAACCTCCTGTAATTTATCTTTTTTTGCATCAATTGATTCAATAGAAACAAGCTGTTTGGTAAGTTCTAAAACTTGCGAACTCATAAATTATATATTTTTCTCAACTGATAAAAGGAATGCCTTCAGTATTTTATAATAGGCCTCAAGACTTTTTATATCAACCCATTCGTCATCGGTATGGATACCATGACCATGAGGTCCATACTCAACTCCTTCACAACCGACTCGGTTAAAGTGTCGGATGTCTGAACCTCCATGTTTGACAATTATTTCGGCCTTCTTTCCGGTTATTTCCTTTGATGCGTTTTTGAGCAGAGTAACGTATTCATTTGTTTCTGGGGTGAACTGAGCAGGTTCATTTACGAGAACTTCCAACTCCACCTCTTTAGGCAAAAGATTCTTTATTTTATTTACTATAGTTTTTGCATCCTCAGGAATAAATCGAACATCAATTCCTAAAGTACAATCTTCAGCAACTTTATTGTAAGTATCATTGCTAGAATATATCTTTGAAACGTTTATTGTCGTCTTCCAAATTTCTTTTTTCGGTTCAGGGAATTTCGTTTCCAGAGCATTGAGTGCGCATTGGATCATCCAGATGGCACTTTTTCCTTGCCAGAGGTAAGCGCCGTGTGCGGCTTGACCGCGCGCCTTGATATTTGCCCACACGATGCCCTTTGCCGCGTTCTTTATCCCCAGCTCAGTCGATTCACCTGCAATCGTAAAATCTGCCCGCACACCCTCATCTACCTGGTGTTTTGCTCCGTTAAATCCCCCGATTTCCTCATCGGTGACGAGTTGGAGCGCAAGGGGATAAGAAACTTTTTTAGCCAGTTCTTTGAAAACTAATATTTCAGCGGCGCCGGGAGCTTTCATATCATAGGCGCCTCGTCCATATAACTTTCCGTCTTTTTCATACGGTTTATACTGATAGTCTTTTCCCGGAACTACGTCCAAGTGCGCATCAAGAATTATTTTGAATTTCTTTGTTCCCGGTTTTTGGTTATGAATTAAAAGACTTGGCGATCCATTCTTTTTAAATCGGTCAACGGCAAATCCTTTTCCAACTGCTGCCTCAGCCACTTCCAAAACTTTCAGAATTTCCTTCGGGTTTTCTTTGGTCGAGGGGACTGAGATGAGTTTTTTTGAGAGGGAAAGGATTTTCGCAATCATGCCATTATTATACACCACTGTCATTATAAATATAATTTCGGTAATATTCGGCAAGATATGGCAGTATTTTTTTTCTTGTATAAAAGTAGGTTATTCCTTGTTTTTGGGCTGTTGGATTGATATAATTCGTGTATTATGCAAAATAATAGGGTAGAACAAGGAGTGAGAATTGCGGTAACTACAAGTCTTATTGTCCTTAATGTATTGACACTTCTTTCTGGAAATGCACAGGCTCAGGCTAGTTCGTTATTGGCTACAACTTTATATCCCATTTGTCTTCTAGGTATGAAGCTTCCTCATAGAAGCCCGGTACTTCCGCCTGTACGTTAAATCAGATTGAAGTTGAGAATAAAGACGAAATATGATACACTACTATAAGTCTATGATAATTATGTCAAAAATACTCAATTTTCTCTTTATTCTCGCCTAGAAGCGGGATTATGAGTATTATAAATAATAAACATATACCCGCCCTCAACAAAGGCGGGTTTTTTATATATATGAGAATTGCATACAAGGCATTATTAGAAGAGGGTCAAGGAGGGGGAGATCGGTATTTTGACTTTGATTCTACTCGTATCCACCCCGCATTATTACAGCCCTTTAGTCCTGAATCTCTCGTGAGGCCACCTCATAATAGAACGGCATATATTCTCATTGAAGCTAAAACGGGAATTCCTGCATCTTTGGAAAAGATCGACCATACTTGTGGTGCCGCCTGCAACAATTGTTATCTTATAAAAGGAGGTGTAAATCCAAACTATAGGGTACCTGTTGAAACAATAGTGGATATGAAAAATACTCTCGAGGCCAAAGAATTTAACGTGGTACTTACCGGGGCCGACCTATTAACTCGACCGGATATATTTAAGGCTGGACTTATGAATGAGAAACCGTATTTTCTCACAAGCGGTACCATAGTTGCCATGGCACCTGAGAAATCCCTTCCTTTAATTGCGGAGGCTGGCATACACAATATCCAAATGTCATTGCACGACCCTTTTGATGATGGCGTTAATACATTTAATGGAGTACCGGCACAAATGGTACGAAAGGCTATACAAAATATTCGTGAATTTAATGAACGATTTAAAACCCATATCGGTATCGTACTCAATGTCACAGTAGGACGACATAACCTGGACAGACTTGAGGAAATAGCAGATATAGTACTTGGTAATAAAGATTTAGGAGGATTAGATTGCAATGGCGTTAGGTTTAATCGCCATAAAGCAATCGGAGGGGCAAAGTCAGACCTGGTACTGTCCGATGAAGATCATATCTTATTTTATAAAATAGTTGACGAAATTCGAAAAAAATATCCAAAAAATTCAACTCAGAAAATGGTTAGCGTATCAGGAGATTTCGGTTCACTCCACCGTCCGCTGAAAAAAAACGGACAACCTGCATATGAATGTCCCGCTGGATTGCCGGAAGGTGAGATTACTATCGTTCCTCAACGTGATGGTAAACACATGGTATTTTCATGTCTTGAGGTTCGGGCTCCTGAGCTTCAAATGGGATGGCTCATTAATGGAGTGCTTACTTTAGATACAAAACCGTTTGAAGAGTTAAAACAACCGGCAGTAAGACAAAGCCTTGGCATTGCATCTAATAGTGGTGATGGATGTATTGCACGGACATTGACGGTTGCTGCGCCGTATGCGAAAAATGTTAGACAATATCTTTCCCAGAATATTAACCTGGAAGATCCCAATATCACTTTATAACTTTTTGAAAGTGGGAGATCATTATTCCTCTCTCTGCAAGTTGAGGTATTGGAGATAGCTCTTTTCTTATTTCGGGATATCCCATTTTTGGATAAAATGCCAACGCGGCAATTTGGAGATTTGAGGTTGAAAGCGTTAACGTGTGATAACCTAGTTGTAAGGCGTGAGCTTCTAATTTTTTAAGTATTTGTTTGCCGTATCCAACATGTTGAGTGTCAGGATCAACCCTCATACGCACTATCTCACCCACCCCTTCAGTGCCTGTTTTTTTTAATCCTCCCATCGCAACTATCTTACCGTCAACTTCCCCAACTAAAAAATCCCCTCCGTTATTTAGATAGGTATCAGTAATTGAGTCAAAATCCTTATGACGTCCTTTTTTCCCGGTATTCACACCGATAACAGACATTGCCCGCACATGAAGTGCCCACACCGCATCTTTATCTTTTTCTTGATATTGCCTTACTGTTAATGGAGATATTAATTTTCTCTCCCTGAAATCGGGAAAAGTAACCATCTTAGGTATTTTTTCTCGCAAGACCACTTGCAACTCCTTGCATTGTTTTATAAATATCTTTTATTTCCTGAGAAATATCACCTGCAAGAACTTTCAGCACTCTTCTGCAAATTATATGAGCAACTAACGAATTTGTTTCTGAAAAATCAAGTAGCATGGGTTGATAGCGTATAGACTGGGGTAGTGCACCTACCAATATACCATCTTCGACCAACAATGCAATTTGCACCAGTTTAACTTTTTCATTATCACCCACATAAATACCTCTATTCATAAATTTACCCCTCAATCCTTTTTCTCCAGACTCCAATCCATATGAAAGTGCGATTTGTTCAAGATCTTCCCCTTTTTGAATGAGCCATTTTTGTATAAGTGAATCCCTTAGTATCTCAGCTACAACTAAAGCCCGAAGAAGGGGTCCATTCATTTGATTAGTGGTAACTTGAGTGAGAGCATAAGCCGCGTCCGCTATAATTTTTGGCATAATTACATACCCAAATGGTTGACCATTTGATGCGGATTTTGCGGTTGTAACAACCAACAAAGGATGCCTATTCAATATTTTTTCCACATTTTCGCCCCAATATCCTCCTGTTCTGCCTAACTGTTGTACGCAGTCTGCAATCACTGGAATACCATACTGCATGAGCAATTCAATCATCCTTTTTAATATATTTTTATCAGGTATGATAATACCAAGGTCGCCAATACTATCAGGCTCTAGATAGACTCCCGCTATTTCTCCTGTTTTTATTTTATTCTTTAATATGCTGAGAAACTGGGCACCATTTTCCTTTATGGGGGGAGGAAGGCATCGGTCAACCCAGACATTTTTACCGATTCTTGATACTTGTTGTTTATCTATCCCAAACCCGGTACCTTCACGTGCTGATCCATATCCACCAGCCCAAGTACCATCTACTGCCAATATACGTCTTGATGTATTTCCTCCAAATGTTTTTTCTGCATATGCAACGCATGACTCTATCGCGATAGAATCAACTATAGTACCTGAGGATTCTGTATGTACGGTAAGGGCTTGTTTTTTATTACCCGGATATAATTCCGCAAGGGATTTTAAAACAAATCCTTGGCGAAGACCCGTATGGTATGCTGAACAAATATTGTCCCGTATTCCTAAATGATCTTCGACTCGGTCTGCCATAATTAACCAGGGGTTTTCAGCTCCGAGACTGACCGATGAAGCAGAATTGAGCACATCTATAACAGCTCCATCTTCATCTGGCAGACCAGCGAGCTTCTTTATTCCGGCGATTTGATTTTTGAAGATGATCCCATCTAATACCCACACTAATCCCGCCCGAGGAAAGACAGATCTTATCTGCTTTCGATATTGACTCATTTGGATATTGAGATAAGCAATTCTTTTTTTCTGTCTGCGCTTTCCTTCATCAGCCTCGTGTGCTAATTTGAGTGAAAGTAAAAGGTGCTGAGTAAATGATTTTTTAAGCAGGGTAAACTCATTCTTAATCACTTTTTCTTGATCTTGATTCAGTACTAACGTATTTCGTGTATAGGTGGCAAATTTCTTCAATACCCTATCAAGTGCTTTTTGGGAAACTTTCTCAATAAGGGCTAATTCAGTTTTGAAGTTCATAGTTGATAGTATATCAAAAAAATGAATAAAATGGAAAAAACTATATACATACTTAGTACATATTGCATTTGGAAAAAAGTATGCTATAATATAAGAATAATTATGACCAAAGCAAATTTATCAATTCTTATCGTCCTTTTTTTCCTTAACCCCGTAAGGGCTGGGATATAAGAATTGATAACAAAATTATATACCCGCCCACCGGCGGGTTTTTTAGTTATGGGGATAAAAATATGAGAGCAGAAGCAAATGCAAGATTAAAAGCGAAAGATCAGATCGTACGAGTGAGTCGTAGTAACTTTCTCAGTAAGGTAATTCCATATATCCATGGAACTAATACAGATGTATTTGATCCTGAATCAGTTGCAATAGCCAAGCATCAAGGTTCAGACAGTAATAATTCTTCAATAACAACATCACATCGTCTTACACCAAGATTACTTGATGAATCTACTCTACCTGAGTGGTTAGAGTTACCGGGCAATTATCCGGATATTCTGAATGCTCTTGCTCAAGCCTTCCTAGGAGATAGTGAGATAAGCGCCTTTGATAATCCTAGCGTCATGATTGGTAAATTTGCAGAAGCATGTAAAGATCCAGAAGTTATAAAAGATTGGGAATTTAGAATAGGTTGGGGAGGTCATCCTGATGTTTCTCCCAGACTTCCCGCATATTTAGGCCCAATGCTTGATGCAGCTAAGCGCTTTCAGGAACAGGGTTTACCCGTGCCTAAAATAACGGTGTTTAATGGGGCTAATGCGGCTTCATTCTGCAACTATGATCATGAAACAAATGCTACTGAGTTAATTAATGCAGCTCGAGAGACAAATCATAAACTAATAACCGCATTTGTCCATAGGTTTGCTCCAGGAATAGAAGTAAATTTTGAAAATGATGATATATGGTCAGATGATTATCTGGCAAAAACTGATGAAGCAGTTGAGCAACTGATGGATTTAGCAGAACATAACCCACCCTTGCGGAGAGTGTTATATGAATTATGTGTAGCAGGATCACAACATCAACAAGGAGTTACAGACCCAATAAAAAATTCATTAAGATATGTTGTTAGACACCTTAATTACTTTTCGGATGTAGCTCGAGAAGGAGAAGAACCAAATCCTAATCACGCCGTTTTTAATTTCATAAATGGAAAAGAGATGGAATTTGCCTATGCTAGAAAAGAATTAAGAAAAGCACTTCCTGCTGAAAGGATTGGACCTCGTGCATGTGATTTAAGAATGGATAATATCTCATCGCAACAGACACCTTATTATCCACAAGTAGGTATAGATGCCCCCTTAGGTAAATGGGAGGACGCATACAGAAGTAATCATCCTCCAAGTGCAGGGGGAGGAAATAATGGTGATTTTTCACTATCATCCTACTGGCAAATAATGAAAGCCTTCTTAATCGAAAAGAGGGAGCAAGTCGGTAAAAAGACATTTAGAGATTATGTTCGAGACTTTACGAAAAGACATTCGCAAAATGAAAGATTACTGGATGATATAGGTGTGAATGTGCCAGCAAACTTATTGGAACAGAATCAGCAAATTGGGGCCCTCTATGATTGGGTTGCTATAGGACGAAAAATTAATCCTCAAAATCCAAAAGCTGGACTTGAAACATACTTAAAATTTCTTGAGGAATTCGAAAAATCAGCTGATGGTAGAGAATTTCAAAGAAAGCGAGAGGAATTACAAGCAAAACTTCCAAAAGACGATAATAAAAAAAGTGATAAAAAACCTCCGCGACCTCCGTATCAAGGCTCAAGTAGAGGGGGTAGCGGTGGTGTGCCTCAAGCACCGACTCCCAGAGCTGGTGGCTCGGGCGGAGGGGCTACTGCCATGCCGTCTGCCGGTGGAGGAGATGATCGTAGTGGACAATTGACAAATGCCGTTGGAACAAGAGGAGTTAATACCGGTCAGGAAGGAACTAGTGACTCAACAAATAGAATAACTTGGCAAGACTACATGAGATTTCCACCTTCACCACATGATCCTTCTCCTCCGTGGGTATCGGGGACAATGGAAGATTTTATCTCAAATATTGCGACTCCAGAAGTATTGGGTGAATGGTTTACCTCATTAAATGATCCTCAGATACCACACAAAAATAAAGCAATGATTGCATCTTTTGTTGATCAAGCTCTTTCCCTTCAAAGAAGTGGCAAGCTAAACATACCAACAAGTCTTATGAAAGCAATGCAAAATGCGTTAAATAATCATATTTCCGCTGTTAGACCACAGAATAGTTCTCCAAATGGTGTAAGAATTAATTCTGTCCCAAGATCATCGATAGAACTTATGAAACTTTCTCAAGAGCCATTAGCTAATTTTGCCAAACAAACGATGGATGATTGGATGAAGGAAATGCAACATCAGGCTGGGAAATTAGCAAATATGGCGCAGATTGCAACGGAACAGGGTGTTGAAGCAGTTCAAAACGCGATAGTTAAGGAAAAGCACATGTTCCCAGGCCAAGTGGATGCGGCTAAAAAATTAGGACATGATGCTATAGAACAAATTCAACAAACTGCGGAGTATGCCAAAGAGATGTGGCAAAGTCTCCCACCCGAAGCCCGTGCTTGGATAGAAAAAGAAGGATTAAAAACAGTAGTTTGGACTGCTGCCGCATCATTAGTACTTTCACCGCTTGGTGCACTAGCCGCGGGACCAATCATGACCGCATCAACAGATCTTATCGTTGAAGCGGTTAAAAAGGGCAGTGAAGCATTAGCTCATCATCCGGAAATGCCACGAGATGATATTGCAGCTGCACTTAGCGGGGCGGTTGCATCAGTTGGGTTGATTCCTTTCTTTGGGCCATTTGCTCCCCTAGCCGGTGCCGGAGCAGGAGTGATGGCTAAAAGAGCAATACAACATGGAGGGCCACCCACAATTAGAGTAACCACAGGAGCAGTATTAGGCATAGCAACTCATGGACCTGGAATTGCTATGAATACTGCGATTGCAGCGACCTTATTGACAAAAGCCGCGATAACCCCAGCCGCACAATTACTAAAAGAACATCCCAGCCTAAAAGCACATATTGCGGCACATGGTATACCTGCTCTTGCCTTAGGAATAATCAGCCCACCGTTGGCCTTAGTATCACTTGCAATGACGGGAGCATTCGAAGGAATGTATAAAGGTACTCAAGCATTAGGAAGTGCTTCAGCAAAGAGTTTGGATGCGGAAGGAACTAACGCCGTCAATACAGCGCTTGATAATTATAGAGGAGCTGTTGAATCAGGAAATTCTCAAGATATTTCAGGCGCAGCAGAAGCTCTAAAAAATGTTGCAAAAGGGTTCGGTGAGTGGATAAGCGATGCAGATCTCATGAAAAGAGTACAAGCTGAGTCATCTTTTGCTGATGCGCATGTTTCAGAAGCACAGGCAAGGGAAAGTAGAGAGGCATGGGCAGGTCTCTTCGGAGGTATTGCAAACGCATTGAGTGGCATTGGTAAAATGGATTCACAAACAGCACCGCTCAACGATACAAACCATGGTTCAGATCCAGAATCAACAACAACCTCTCCATCATCGCAATCATATATGCCAGACCCACCTGAATTATATACAGTTGCGCCATCGATTGAAAAATCACATCCTGAACCAAGAAAACAAATTGCAACAAATAAAACCCCGACATCTTTTACCTCTGTTCAACCACCACAAAAACAAGCGTCTGGTGATACTCATGTCTATGAAGAATATTTCCAACCTGAGTCGTCCCAACAAATTCAAGCTCCACGAAGATCATCAGCCACTACTTCTCCGTCAGTACGTCCTACACCACAAAGACCATCATTCAATGATCTTGTTAAACCACAAGCTTCCTCACAACCTCGGATAAAATCATCTTCATTTAAATCTCCAGCAATCTCGCAGTCATCTAAAGCGAGTTCTTCGACCGCTTCATCCTCGCCGCAAGTTTACTCAACTTCTCCTTCACGTGTACAATCAACTAAAGAGATCAGAGACTCTCAAGATAATAAACCGGAAGAATCTATTCCAATGACCGCTCAACCATCGACGGTAACAGCCCCAGACAGTAATAAAGTACGAGAGTTATATGCGATTTTGACAGAACGGATGGAGGAAGCTTCGGCTTTACCTGGTGTAGATTTTGCCGCATTGGCAGAACTTGCCGAGAAAGTAGACAAAGCAGCTATAGCTGGAGATTTAAAAGTATTGAACGAATTAGGAAGTGTGACAGATCAATTACCAAAAGAAACTGCTCCTACCGTCGCAATACTTGCTAAGCAGACAAGTCAGGGCTTGGAACAAATTAACATATAAATAGCAACAGATTTTACAAATACTGAAGGAAATTATTTTCCTCGCAAATATACGCTTACGAAAAGTGCCAGTACTAGTAAATTAAATAATTCTGACATACAAAAAAAATCCCGCCTGTGTGGGCGGGTTAGTGTTTTCTTTTTATTCTACACTTAGTCCGCCCTTTGGGGGATAATAAGTTGAATAAAAAGGACTGATAATATATTAGTTCTCATATCTCAAGTTACGATTATACATAATGACTGTTTATTTTGCAACAGATATTTTATCAAAGCCGGTGAGAGGGTGGAGAACCTTCGGTATTTGGATTGATCCATCCTTCTGTTGGAAGTTTTCCAAAAGAGCAATGAGAATGCGGGGAGAGGCAAGTGCGGTATTATTAAAAGAGTAACAATATTCTTTTGTCCCATCCTTTTTCCGATATTTTATATTCAACCTTCTTGTCTGAAAGTCGCCCATTATTGAGTTACTCATCGTTTCACCATATCCCTCACGCGAGGGCATCCATGTCTCAATATCATATTTTTTCATCTGCGGTTCACCCATATCCCCGGTGCACATTAATAAAACCTGATAGGGAAGTCCTAAGTCTTGCAATATCTCTTCGGCATTTTGTTGAAGTTCTTCGTGGATAATTCTCGCCTCATCAATATTATTTTTTCCCAAAATAACTTGTTCGATTTTCCAGAATTCATGTACTCGGTAAAGTCCCTTGGTATCCTTCCCATATGACCCTGCCTCACTTCGAAAACAAGGTGAAAAAGCGACGAATTTTTTAGGTAAATCCTTTTCCTCGAGAATCTCGTTGCTGTAATAGGCGGTGACGGGGATTTCGGCAGTTGCTGAAAGGTATGCATCATCATCCTCACCGTTCAATTTATACAATTCCTTCTCTCCCCAAGGGAGATGTCCGGACCCGAATAACGTAAACTTTTTTATGATGGCTGGCGCAATAAGAGGAGTGTAACCTTTTTTGGTGAGTTTTTGCAAAACATACATGAGAAGGCCGAGGTGTAACAGTGCGCCCTTATTTTTTAAGAAATACCCTCTAAATCCCGAGACTTTCGCTCCTCGTTCAAAGTCAATTATGTCAAGGGCGGTGCCAAGCTCGATATGTGACTTCGGTTTAAAATCAAATTTTTGCGGTTCGCCCCATTTCCGTTGAACAACATTACCGGTGGCATCTTTGCCGATTGGCACTTCATCCAGTGGGACATTGGGGACGAAGCTTACTAAGGTTTTAAGTTCAACTTCAATACCGGTTAATTTATCCTCAAGTATTTTGAGGGATTCTTTTATTTGTTTTCCTCTTTTTATTGTCTCTTCGGTGAAGTTTTTACTTGATTGAGAATTGCGTTCTTCTCGGAGTTTTTGAGATTCTATTATGAGGACCTTTCGTTCATCATCGAGGGATAAAATCTTATCCACATCCGCCACCCGGTTTTTGTTCTTGAGAGCATCGAGAACTTTTTGTTTATTGGCACGAATGAAGTCGACAGATAACATATGATGATTTTATCAACTTTTTACTATTTTATCCACCATCCATCTCAACGCTTTTAACCGGTGACTTATTGCGTGATGTTCTTCCTCAGTCAATTCATCATAATACCTCCCCCATTTTTCTATCACAAAAAGCGCTCGATAGGGATAACCAAGAGTAGGTCTTCCGCTTTGTTTTTCAGCGATGTATCCCCTGATTCTCTCCTGCTTATTAAATAATGTGTTTGATTTTGGGTCAAAGAAACAGAGTGATGTCTCCAAATAAGCAACTCTTTTACTTTTTGGTAAACCTTCCAGACGTTTCAAAGTATATTCAATCAGTTCCAAGTCTGAGGCATCTCTTCCTAACCAGCGTTTGGATTTAATTCCCAGGGCACCATCTAATACTTCAATATGAAGTCCCCCATCATCGGCGAGCGTTGGGAGTCTGGTTAATGATCCATAAAACTTTGCCTTAAGTATGGAATTTTCTTCAAATGTTTTCCCCGTTTCTTCAGGGTCCTCAGAAATTTTAAGATCATTCAACGAAAGAATTTTGACTCCTTGATCAGTTAGCTTTTTCATACCCATCATAAGTTCGCCAAGTTTGGCCTTATTGTGAGTTGCGACGAGAAGTTGAGCTATCATTGAATAATTAACAAATTAACGGATTAAAAGATTAATAAATTACAACCCTAAATCGGTTGAAATTGATTGCATTGATTTGAGAGCGATGCCAACAAATTCCTGTATAGGAATATGGAGTTCGGTTTCGCACATTTTAATCTGTTCCCGATTTACTCCCGCGGCAAATGATTTGGCAGGGAATTTTTTCAAAACAGATTCAACGGAAACATCCGCAATTTTCTTGGAAGGCATGACTAAAGTGGTTGCAACGATAAGCCCTGTCAACTCGTCACAGGTATAAAGAGCCCATTCCATAGGAGTTGAAGGTTTTTCTTCACCATTATGGTGATGATTATGCACAAGAATCGTCTTGACCAATTCCGGATCCTGTTCTCCTAATTCTTTTATCCATTCCACAACCTGAATGGCATGTTTGGCAGGATTTGTCTGTGTCACTTCCCAATCTCCATCGTGAAGCAAACCGGCCATGGCCCATTTATTTTGATCCCCACCCAATTTTTTGGCAAGGGCCTTCATAGTTGCCTCAACGGCGAGACAGTGCTTGACAAGATTTTTGTTTTTTATTTTTTCGTTTAATAATTCCAACGCACGTTCACGAGTGAGAGTAAGTTTCGATTGCGAAACAATAGTTGTTTCTGTTTTATTTTCTTTATCCACATTTTCAACAACTTTTATCTTTGAATTTTCAGGTTTGAGAGTGGGGAAAAGAATCACTTCTTTTATTGCCCATGTGTTGGTAAAGAACATGGTAAGGCGGTCAATACCGATGCCAATACCACCGGTTGGTGGCATGCCGTACTCCATCGCAGTGAGATAATCTTCGTCGATGTGTTGCGCTTCCTCTTTATCTTTACGAGCGACCGTATTATCTTTTGTAAATCTTTCCCGTTGCACAACAGGATCAGTCAGCTCACTCCATCCGTCACATATTTCCTTGCCGCCTATGTATCCTTCAAACCTTTCAACCCAGCCCGATTTGGTGGGGTGACTTTTGGAAAGAGGACTTACATCTTCCGGATAATCGATGATCCAGGTCGGGTCGATGAGTTTATCCGTAACCTTATGTTCGAAGATGGTGAAAATGAGTTGACCTTTTGTTTCTCCTCCTATAAGTTCGATGTGTTCTTTTTTGCAAAAAGAAAGAAGGGATTCTGCAGTTTCTTTCTCAACGTTCATGTTCAGTATTTTTTGTATAATTTCGGTCATTGTGATGCGCGGCCATTTACCACCGATATCAACCGTCTTATTTTCAACTTTCATCATCGTATTTCCGAAAAGCTGTTGAGATAAATATTTAAATAATCCTTCCGTAACATCCATGACGCGGTGATAATCGGCATAGGATTCGTACCATTCAACCATCGTGAATTCGGGATTATGGGTATGGTCTACTCCTTCATTCCGGAAATTCTTAGTGATTTCATAAACCCGTTCATATCCACCCGCGATTAATCGTTTCAAATATAGTTCGACCGCAATGTGTAGATACATATCACAGCCGAGAGCATTTAAGTGGGTTTTGAAGGGTTTGGCATTAGCGCCCCCGTAGATATGTTGAAGGACAGGAGTCTCAACTTCCCAAAACCCAAGTCCATCCAAATAATTGCGCATGTATCGAATTAATTTTGTCCGCGTGTTGAATCGTTCCCGGACTTCCTGATTCATGAGAAGATCGAGATAGCGTTGCCGGTAACGGATCTCAATATCTTTTACTCCAAACCATTCATGAGGAAGGGGTAAAAGAGACTTCCCAAGAAGAGAATAGGTAGAGGGTATGATCGAAATCTCACCTGCAATCGTCTTAGTCACCGTTCCTTCAACCCCTAAGTAATCGCCGATGTCCAATAAATCTAAATTCTTATACGCATCTTTTCCTAAAACATCCTTTTTAAAAAATAACTGGATTTTGCAGGTTTCATCTTTTAAATCTGCAAAAGCTATATTGCCGTGAGTTCTGAGAGAATAGAGTTTACCCGCGGTCTTCACCGTTTTCCCTTCTGATTTTGTTGCATCAAGTACAGATGTTTTTTTCTCAAAGGAAGAGGGATAGGGATTCCATCCAAGTTCTCGGATTTTTTTCAGTTTATCGAGGCGGTCTTGTTTGAATTTATCGATAGTAGCCATGAGTTATGAGGTTATCTCAAGAATGTTATAGGTAATCTTTCCTGAGGGAACAACTATCTCAATTATATCACCCTGTTTTTTTCCTAAGAGTGCTTTTCCGATGGGGGAGGTGGCGGAAAGTTTTTTATTCATAGGGTCGGCCTCATATTCACCTACGACACGAATCGTGTCTGCTTCTCCATTTATCGTAACCCTGATGGTTGATCCCACCGTAACCACACTTGATCCCATTGAGCTTACCGCTATCACGGAGTTTTTGAGGATATGTTCAATCTCCATGATACGCCCATCCGTCATCGACAATCCCTCCCAGGCTGTCGTATAGGCGCTATTCTCAGCAAGGTCACCCATACTGCGGGCTTTATGAAGTTTCTCCACGACAAGTGGTCTTTCAACCTCTTTCAGCCGCTGTAATTCTTCGGTCAATTTTACTTGGCCTTCTTTTGTTATTTCAATTTTTGCTGTTTGCATATATAGGTGTTTACACCGTAAAAATAGTTAATTTTTACGGTGATCCCAACCGAATTCGAATCGGTGTTTGCAGGATGAGAACCTGCCGTCCTAGGCCTCTAGACGATGGGACCAATAACCATAATTGTAGCACTCTGCTAGGATAATCTCAAACCTAAAAACCCCCCCGCCGCGGCGGGAGGGTTATACTCACTAAGTTACTAAAATTATTTTGCAGGGGCGCATTGAGCGGCGTTACTGCCTGCAGTCTGAGGAGCAGCATTGCCCGAAGCATTGCTTGCGGCGCTGTCATCAGTCTTTGATAAAGATACGGCTACATCATCTTTAGACAGAGCATTAGCACAGTATCCGGCCTTCGTTTTGCTTGCCGCACAGACTACTTCTTTTATTGCATTCGCATTTCGTCCTCCGAAGTCAAACTCGGATACAGATTGTTTATTGTTTGCAATCAAAGTGGGTGAGCTTGATACTGAGAACTTGTTTGCAAGATCAAAATCAGCTTGTGCATATTTCAAACCTCGCCCTGCACCGGTTGTGCATGAGGTCATATCGGTCACGTTGACTCCTGCTGTTGCAAGACATTCTTCCGTCTTACCCTCCTGCATGTAGCAAGAAACGTACGGCCAATACTTCTCTTTCTGTTCTTCACGAATACAGATTTGTTTCAAATTTTCCTGAGCTTCTTTATCTCCATGCATCGAAGTTATCTTACCATTATCGACTGATCCGATGTATCTCACCATCAAACTTGAGGCGAGATCAGGCAGTTCGGATAAAGCCTTTTTAAATGCTCTTTGCATTTGTAGCCCGTAAGGACAGTTTGCAACGATGAAGGCGGTTACATTTGCCTTATCAGCTTTTTCTAGATTGGCAGGAGTTGCCGGTTTAGCACCTGCGGCTGATTTTTGAGCTTTGTTTAAATCGTCTACTTTTATTCCTGATGTGAAAAGTAATTTTCCATCATTCGTGACATATGATGTATATTTTTGTCCAGCGACTGTTAATTCAAACTCAACAAGTCCGCTCACTTCCTTAGCACTGGTGACCTCAATCTTGGTAGAAGGATTATTTACCACCTTCTTAACTAAGTCAGGAATAGTCTTCGTTTTCATCGTATTCAAATCAGCTCCTCCTCCTTTTGAAAGTTTAAGGAAAAGGAAAAGCCCTACAAGCACTACAACTACTGCGATGGGCAGAAGATTGCTTTTGGCGAGGGCTGGTTCTTCAATATTTATAACCTCGGACACGGGTTTTTGGTGTTTTACAACTTTTTTCATAATAGATAATTTAAACGTTTTTCTTTGGAAAAGTCAACCCCTCTTTTCGATGTATGAGTTTACTAACAAATTACGGTACCGAGGGGAAGTGTATCGGATAAAAATATAAGCTGGGCGATGTGATCAACTAAATCACCCATAAGGATGAATCCATTTGATGTTTTTCCCGCCATCAGCTTAGGCTCAAGATTTGCAACTACAGGTACCCGTTTATCAATGAGTTCTAGGGGTGTTATGAACTTTGCAATGCCGGAAAGTATTTCAACTACTCCGTAGTCCGGTCCCAAATCAACATTGAGCAGTAGAAGTTTTTTTGATCCCTCAATCGGGACCGCAGATTTTATTTGCCCTACTCGAATATCAAGTCTTAGAAAATCCTCAAAGGTACAGTTTGGTTTTTTCATAGTGTTTATTATAATAAATATATGCAGGAAATTGAATACGTTGATGTTGTCAATGAAAATGGTGGCGTAATTTCGTCTATTTCAAAAGATGAAGCCCATATCAAAGGCCTTCTTCATATGACCGTTATTTCCGAAGTAATTAATTCAAAAGGCGAGTGGTTATTGGTGAAACAGGCAAATGATCGGCAAGATGCGGGGCAATATGTTTCACCTATAGGAGGTCATGTGAAAAGCAAAGAGAGTTTAAAAGATGCCTTGAAGCGCGAAGCGTGGGAGGAGGTGGGATTAAAAGATTTTAAATTTGAATTAGTAGGAAAGGGGATTTTTAACCGCGAAGTTTTGGGAAGAAAAGAAAACCATTATTTTATTATGTATAAAATATTTTCTGATGAAGAGCCAACTCTCAACAATGAATCAGTAAGTTGTGAAAGGTTTACGGTTGAACAAATAAAAAAAGAATTAAAAACGAATCCTCAAAAGTTTGGCGCCGCATTTCATTTTGTGTGGAAGAGGTTTTTTCAGACACTCATCCTTAATTTATACGGGTCGAGGGCTGTTTGAAGTCTTTTAAGTCTTTCAGGATTTACAAGATTAAACTTAATATTGTGTACCACTTTCCAAATAATGGTACGCAGATAATAAATATTAAGTTTCTCCTCTAGATTTTGAGGTTTTTGTTTGAGGGAGAGATATCCTTCCACTAATTTATCTACACGAGGATATAATGTTTTCCAAGTTGGACTTGAAGCAAGATCTAGACATGAGTCGCCACAAACGGAAGCTTCCCAATCATATATTGCAACCACCTTATACGTTAACGGGTCATAACGGAGATTGTGATCGGCCAAATCATAATGAACAAGGTTGCTATTCTTGGAGTTGATAAGCTGTTTGTGTGACTCAAATATTTTCAATATTGCGTCACCCGTCTGCAATGAAATAAATTTATTTGATACGATGGTTTTGATCTGCATATCAAGTTCAAGAGTAATGTAATCATAAAATGAAGCGCTTTCTCCTTTTAATTTATTTTGCAATAGTAAAGAATCGTCGAAGTGTCCATATCCTGCGAAAGTAATATCACCCATCTTTGCAATGATCCTGCCGATATCAAAAGAATAAGTATCGTAATCATCTTTTGTTCCGTTAAATTCTTTTTCTGCATCTAATCCTTCAAATTTTTCTTGAATTTGAAAATCAAAAGGATATTCTTTTCTCGAGATATCTACGTATATAATTTTGTTTGAAGGGATATCATGTTTTAATGCAAGATCGGCAATAACTTTTTCCTTGAGGAGTTGTATCTCCGGTTTATCTGTACCTAAATTTGCACGAAAGACTAAGTCTTTGTGATTATCGAAACGTACGATATAAGTCACATGGGGAAGGCCGGTATTTATTGGCTTGTGAATTTCCTTAACGACGAGACCAAGAACATCTTTGAAAATTTTATGAATATATGCGATGTCAAAAACCTCATACTTTTTATTAAGTTGTTCAACTTCGGTGATACTTCTATTTGCACCACCGCCCGTGTAGTGATAAGTGTTCATTTTGAAGTTCTGCTAATTGAAATATCATCAGGAGAGAGGCCATCGGTTTCTGCGAGATAAACAATTATTTCTGCTAATTTTTTTGAATCCATATACTGATCAACGTCTGGCTTGGTGCTCAGTTTGTCATAAAGTGATGTTTTTACTCCTCCCGGATGAATGCTAATTACGCGAACCCCAAACTTTTTTGCTTCTAGTCTTAAGCTTTGTGAGAAACCATTCAGAGCAAATTTTGAAGCTGAGTACAGGGTATGGTTTGCATAACCTTGTTTACCTGCAGCTGAGTTGATAAACATAATCGTACCTGATTTTTGCTCTTTGAATAAGGGATAGAGATCGTGAGTCAATAATATCGGTGCTTTGAGGTTAACGTCAATGATATTATTTAATTGATCTTCCGTATTTTCTTCAAAAGGCTGTATATATGTAATGCCTGCGTTATTGATGAGAATATCTATTCTTTTATATTTGTTTTGGCTCTAGACTAGCATTTTCTTGCTAAAATAGAGAAATGGGTTGTAATAACAAGCCAATAAGTAAACATCGGTTGAAAAAGATATTGTTTTGTTTTTCACTTGATCTGACAGCATCTCAGACGGCACTAATTACACTCAT
>JACRPE010000023.1 GCA_016214055.1 Candidatus Roizmanbacteria bacterium | reverse complement strand
TCCGTATTTAACTCCCGCCTTATTGATTATCTTCTTTGGTACAATACAAAAAGGGTACATAAAGCATTGGGCAATGTGACACCTATTAATTACCTCTTACAAGTTCTTCCTCAAGAGTCTCAAATGTATGTGACTTATACACACGATTGACATTTTTATACTATACTTTTATCCATGACTCGTAAACTTCATCGAAATAGGCATCACGAACCGAAAAATCATAAAAAATTATTCATAACTGTTGGTCTTCTAGTAATTCTAGGCATTCTTGCCATCTCAAGCAGTGGATTTGTCTTTTTCAAAAATAAATTGCAAAAAAAACCGAAAGCACAAAGTTCTGCAGGATTGTGCCGTGACAATCCGGCGGAACCTTTATCAGGTTACAAATGGGTGGCAAACTGCGGAGACAGCGGGAAGTGTCGTAATAATGACGAATGTCCGAAAAAAACCAATGACGGCTACGTGAATCCCGACACAAGTAATTGGTGTTTTGGATTTGAAGGGTCAAAAGGGACCTGGGAAGATTGGCGCTGTTTGCAGTTAGCATATGTTGGGTCAAACGGTTCCGGCTCAACGACGAATCCAACGACCAGTCCCGACGCTACGTCAACTCCTTATCCCTCATACACTCCCTATCCTTCCTACACTCCTTACCCCACAAATATTTCCGATCCCACCAGTACGCCATATCCCACGAGTACTCCTTACCCAACCGTTACTCCATACTCAACCGTAGTCCCCACAGACAGCTATCGCGGAGATTTGTATTTACGGTTAAAACTCAAATTTCAGGGCATCTTAAAACAACCCAAAAGCGAATACAACAAAATTAAAGTGAAAATAACCCTCGTCAGTTCAAGCTTCGGCGATACGCTGTACAATTATGCCGACTTTGTTTCAGACGCAAATGGCGTATGGTGGGGGAGTGTATATTTTCAAAATTTACCCCTCAATTCGACCTACAAAGTATTGGTAAAAGGCGCAAAAAATATTCAAAAACGTATTTGTGACAGTCGACCAGTCGAAAGCACTCCGGGAAGCTATTCCTGCACTCAGGAGCACATCACTTTGCGAAGAGGGAATAATGATCTTGACTTTTCAAAAATTATATTACTCGCCGGAGATCTTGAACCGCAGGATGGCACCGTTAATTCTTTTGACACAGCTCTCATTTACAACAACTTAGGAAAACAGGATTCTGCAACCCTCCAATCTGCAGATGTGAATTTAGACGGAGTTGTAGATAGTCAGGATTATTCATTGGTTCTTACCACGTTGCTGACTGCAAAGGACGACGAGCAATAGACATGAAAAGAGCATATCACCATCTCAATCGGCACAAAGGAACTTACGGTAAATACATTATCATTCTCGCGATGTGTTTCACGATATTGGCATATCTTTTAAGTGGGGGAAAGCTCTTTGATATTGCTCCTAAAAAAGAAAAAGTACCCGTGACACCGGTCAAGCATAAGGATAACGGCATGATAAAAATTTCCACAAAAGATAATAAACGCAGTTATAAAGTTGGCGATACGGTTGAGCTGATCGTAACAGCCAGTTCGGACAAACAGCCGGTCATCGGGTATGATGTCATGTTAACTTATGATGGAACCAAGTTGCAGTTCAAGGAATCCGAATCTCTAGACTCGAGCTTCAACATGTTTACCTTTACCAAAAAAGGAAAAGTAAGTTTAACGGGTGTGAAAAGAGTCAAACCCGCCGTGTCGACCGTCATGACTGATAATCCAATTGGCAAATTAAGCCTCAAAGCAACATCCATCGGCCCCATCAAAGTATCCGTCGACTTCACCGCCGACTCCCTCAAAGATTCCAATCTCATGAATGGGAAGAATAAGGATGTGTTGGGGGGTGTGGAGGGGGTAGAGTTAGTGGTGGGGAAATAAATTCATACGAGCTTATCTTCCTTGAAGTCTAGCAGTGAGCTCTTGTAGTCTTGGTTTGACGGAGCTAGAATACGATACTACAGAATCAGTAAATCCTGGACCTCCTGGTGTTGGAAAAAGATACGCACACCTGTTCCTATAAGTTCGTTCACAAACATAGCCTACGAAACCATCATGAGCCTGGTTGTAGCTAATAGCATAAGTATAATATGGGCCTTGTGTGTATTCATTACTCACGGGTACATGCATGTTAACGGTGAATTGATCGGTTATCTTGCCATCTTTTAATCCATCAATAATCATTGATGGCTCTCCTATCTTATTTGATAATATAAGCGCTGAGCCGTCATATTTTATTCTTCTTTTATATTTAGCGGAATTAAAAACAGCAGCAATGAAGTTGCCCATTTCAGAAAGTTCAACAATTTCTTTTTCATTCACATTATGAGCAATATTCATTGCCGGAACATTTTCAGCATCAGTAAGAACTTTTATCACAGCACCAATCGCAGTATTTTTTTCCTCAAGCATCCTTGCTCTTTCTTCTCTAGCGCTCATAATTAGCTTATTGTAGCAACTCAATGTAAAAAATGCAACAAGGAGGTAGGATCTGTAGTACAAAATAAAGCCCGACTTCGTCCTTCGATTCGGAGGACTTCGTCGGGTGAAAGCGGAGAGCGTGGGTTTACACTGTAAATATCTGATTTACAGTGACGATATTGGAACTTATTCATCATTACAAATGGTTTATAAATTAAACCCTACCGATCCTGTTCCAGAGACCGTAATATGAGGTTGAGGATGGCCAATTTGCGTACCCTTAATAGGTTCAAGTAAGAGTCCTGAAGAAATGCCTTGAGTTAATGTTTGGCCATTGTGCATTATTTCACTTCCCGAATAAAAGTTGATTGAGAAACCATTTTTATAAGAAGCAATAATGTCTACAAAACCTATATCTTGATGACTATTTCCAAAATCTATAAATTGTTCTCCATTTGAATCATATTCCATCACCATATGCCAATGATTTCGATACGCTTGTTTATCGTATAAGTTTTTTTCAAATAATTTATCATATCTTTTAGGTTCTGAATCTTCTAAATTTCGTGCTCTTTCTACTATTGGTGAAGAATTTGAAGCACTCACGCCTGGTTTGCCCAGTTGATTTAGTCTCCAATTATAATAATCTTCCAATTTTTTTGATAGAATTTTTTTGTCTTGTTTTTGATCAAAATAAGTAGTTGTATCTTGTTTCGCTCCTAATGTTCTTAAATATAAACAAGATTGATACTCATCGAGTGACCTCATAAGAGTAGATGTTTCTGTTTGTAATTTTTCAATATTTACACCATCAAGAGGTGGATTAAATCGCATCTCTATTAAGTGCTCACGAAGACTTAAATTTGTATCCCAAGCCATATTTTCGAGTTGCTCTGTGCTTAATTCATAAATGTTTGTCATAGTAAAGGGTTGGGATTAATTCTATCTGTATTTTAAGTCATCGAGAGACAAAATGCATTAATATTTTGAAGATATATTTTGTCAAAAAAAGAAGCTAAATTTTTGGCTCAGAGAGTATAGTACGATGCTGGAACTTTTTTGCAATATAAACAGATTATAAAAGTTGATTTTTCATTTGTTCTAACGATAATTCTTGCCTTATGTCTATAAAATTACCGTTTATATCACTATCGCCATTAATCCAAGCTTTTTCTGGCATAAATTTGTAAACACGCCTTGGAAAATGTTTCAGAAATTGAATGGTATCTCTAACTTTATGCCTACTTCTTTTATAACATACCGTTGTGCCTACCAATATGTCTTTTATATTACTGAGTTCAATCGCTTTGCCTGAAAAATATACTCCCACTCCTGTTCCGGCTGGAACAGATGAATCATATATCGTAACAAATACATTTGGATTGTTCCTGATATTTATCGAGTGTTGATTTTTATTCCAAGAAAACCAATAGAAATTCATTTCCTTATCAAAAGCGGTATATACAGGACTATTCCATGGCAATCCCTCTGGTGTAATTGAAGCGATATTTAAATACTCTATTTTTTTAACAATTTCAACAGCCTTTATGATTTTTGCATCCATTGCAGAAAGTATAACAAATACTTCATTTTTTATATATTTTAGTCTAATTTGAGGCTAATTTGCGGAGAATGTGGACAAGTGTTGGAGCTTTTTATTTCTCGGATTAAGTTATTTTTTGAAATACATACCCTTTTCCTGCATATTTACTTATCACATCAGTATCTCCAATAAGTTGTTGGGTAATAGCCGCAACGTTTTGGGTATCAAATACACAAGTGTCCTTAATGTCGTCATATTCCATTCTGCCAATAAGTTTAAATTGAGGATCAGCAAGTAATTTTCGCGCGCCACTACTTGATCCCCAATGTGACTCAATTACATAACCACCTTGTTTTAGTCCCCTTACTAAACCTACAACGTCAGCCGCGTCTGTTGATGCTGCACGTAGCACAACTAAATCTACTGGATCCGGTGGAGCGTATTCATAAGCAGATTGCCTAATTAAATAACTTTTGGCTGGTAAATGAGCTTGACGCAATAGCTCAATACAATTTGCATCAGTATCTATATAGTATGTTTCGCTTTCAGGAAAAACTTTTGCAAGAGAAATATCGGTTCCGCAGGCAGGGTAGGAAATAACTGGGTTTTTTAAACGAAGCACTTCTTGTAATGCTCTGTATTCTCGAATAAATAAAGGCACAGTCACAGTTTTATTTTCAGTCATTGGAGAAGTATTTTTGGTTAAATTCTGGTCGCTTGGTCCTTGACGAAATCCGCCTGGTTCGATAATAAATCATATGCTTTCAGATTTTATCAATATCATTATTGTTTTACTACTGATTTAAGTATGCCTCCGAGGTGACCAGGGGCTGATTTTTAGAAAAAACGTTTTTTCATAAATGCTCTACCTGATCCGGACTTGAGATATTTTTCGAAGTTAAAGGCAGTATATTTGTTGGAAAAGGCAAAGTAAGAAATGAGTTTAACTGGAAGAAGTGGTTTTGTAGCAGGAACATAACCTTTGTTATGCCCGACTATCCTTTCTTTAAGGTTGTCAGTGCAACCAATATACGGTTTTCCATTACTACATTTTAGAATGTAAACATAGTGGAACATATTTAGAGCGAATCCCGCTTTCGCGGACTCTCACAAATTTATCCTACCTCTTTTTAGGTTGTTTAGCAAGAAAAGTGGACATCGTCCAATCGAAGGCGGACGAATCTCTCCTTCGCGATCTACTAAGCGGACTTTGTCCGCCGTAGCTCGCTTCGGCGAGCGAAGGCGGAGAGGGCGAGATTCGAACTCGCGGTCCCGAAATCGGGACGGCAGTTTAGTAAACTGCTGCACTAGGCCACTATGCGATCTCTCCAATAGATACTAGAAGAATTTTAACATAGTTAAAGCGGACTTTGTCCGCCGTAGTCCCCTTAATTACAGATAATCATTAAAGGCTGAATTACGTTATGGGATCCACCTACGCTAAAGCTTCGGCGGACGAAGGCGGAGAGTGCAGGATTTGAACCTGCGCGAGTCTTGCGACTCATGGGGTTAGCAACCCCACGCTTTGGGCCACTCAGCCAACTCTCCAGGTTAGCTAATAGTGTTTAGCTGTTAGCTTTTAGATTATATAACAATTGTTGTGCCGGAGAGAGGAGTTGAACCTCCACGCCCTTGCGAGCACACGCTTCTGAAGCGTGCTTGTCTGCCATTCCAACACTCCGGCATAATGTAGCGCTGATAAGAACATCCCATTATAACAAAAATAAGCTGTTTATCTGTCGGCTCAAGTAGGATACGTGGTATAATAGGGCGTAAATATGCCCCAAAAACCCGCCGTAATTCTAGATGATTCTCCTGAAGACGTAGTTCCTTTGGCACGTGGGCTTCGAGTATTTGGAGGAGTTGAGACAAAGCATTTTTTTTCGATACCAGCTTTTGAAAGAGAAAATAATCTACAGCTTGAGCCAAACAATAACGAAAAATGGTTAAAAGAGGTGGCTGAAGTGCTGAAAAAATATTCAGTTATCGTTAGTGATAATAATTTTGAGGAACATACAGACCCAGCCCATCCTTATGATGGTTATGCAAGGGGGATAGATTTTTTAACAGGTGTTGTAGGTCCCGCTCTACAATTATTGTCACCTGAGGAACGACCCCTTGTAGTTTGTTTTGCTCCTTCTTCACATGAATCAATTGACGACAACAGGGAAAGACTTGAGAAAATGGGTATAATTGCATTTCATAAAATCGAACAGTCAACCCTCATTGGTCTATATATGGCGGTTTCTCAGGAATATAAACTACCCTTAAGTTATCGTGAATTTATTCATGATATTTTAGGGTTTGAAGAGGATAATATGAGGTATGGTGAGAAAGGTTATCGTTTTGGGTTTGAGTTAGGATACGAACATCTGCATAAATCATTTAAAGATGAAGGTGATGGAAATATAGTTGCTGGGCCACCACGACCTCTTCCCTGGAAAAAGTTAAAGAATGATATCTCATCCCGATTAGGATTACCCGTCAAACAGTTTGATTTACGCATTGAAGCAGTGGCCGCACTTCACAGACGAGAAGGCTATGGCCAGATTAACAAGAAATAACCTATTTATTCTTCTGTATAATTACTCCATGATCATCTTTTCAGGAAATACAAAAGAAGGAAAGCCGTATGTCATCCGCAATCTTGAAGCGGGGGATACGGAGGCGATGATGCGCTACATCAATAAACTTTCACTTGAACAGACGTATATTTTACGCCAAGGAGAGCAAAGTACGTATGAAGAAGAAAAGAAATTTGTCGATGACCAACTTAAGCAAATGAAGGATGGTAAAGCGCTTTATCTCGTAATTGAATCTGAGAATTGCATAATTGGAGCAACCCAAATCAATCTCAAAGAGAAAGTGCATAGCCATGTAGGTCACTTAGGCATTTCATTAGCTTTAAGTTATCGAGATCAAGGATTAGGAGCGAAACTTCTCGGAGTTGTCATTGAGCGGTCAAAGATCGAGCTTCCCTCAATGAAGATTATAGACTTATCTGTGTTTGCCATAAACGACAGAGCGAAACACTTATATGAAAAGTTTGGCTTCAAGGAATTTGGGAGACTTCCAAAAGGCGTTTTCTATAAGGGGGAGTATGTAGATCATATTTACATGCATCGAGATGTGATAATGTCATCCACGTGAAGACGGGGATCCAGTCTATTATCACAAAATTTGAATTTTTAGCATGGATTCCCGCCTGCGCGGGAATGACGTACAGGCAACCGCGATCCATTCATTCTCTTTTCAAAATCCCGTCTAAACAACCACAACTGAGTGGGGGAGATGATTAGCCCGGTTTTGTTTCGGCTGATTATGGCAAGTTGAATCTTTATTAACAATAACTCAAAGGGAAAAAAAAGGAAATTATAGATTGGATTCCCCCTCCGATTCGGAGGGCGGGAATGACTACGAATAGACAATGTGATATTCGGATAAAATTGCTTCACCCACGTATTCGCCTCTAAGAACCTTTCATACATATTATTCTTATTCACCACTGGCCTCATTTGTAGCACCTCATGAGCCACATAGGGAGTTTGCTTTTGGAGCGGTATAGCAAGATTATTTTCATCAAAAAATAAATTAAGACAGATACTATTTTTACCTTTACGGACGTGTAATATATGTGCCAAAAGTATCGCGAAAAAGCGACCAATAAAAAGACAATTACCCCTTGTGACTATAAATAAATCCACATCATCATCTCGTTTTGTATTACCCATAGAGGCGGAACCGGTAACACCTATCATTCGGATAAAGGGGAACTTTGCCAATATTCCAGTGTAACACTTCACTGGAATAAGCTTTTTTTGGCAAATTAATTGTCTGGAAGCTCTATTCTTGAAGTGGGTGGTATACTGGGGGAGAGTATACAAGTTAATTTTTAGTTTGAAATTTTTAATTTGAAAAGAAGAAGGTTTTGGGTTGTTGAAATAACCTAAATTGTCATTTCGAACGAAGTGAGAAATCCAGCGAAGCGTATTGTGCGGCTCTTTGAGCCTAGATTTCTCAGTCATCCTCCGAATCGGAGGATTCCTTCGAAATGACATTGGGTCAAGTATTAATCTTTTTTTTTCTACTAACTGATCAAGAAGCGCCTTTAACTTATTTTTTGCTATTCTTTCCGGGAAAAAGGTATGGATTTCATTGAGTGAAGGAGGATATCCGAAAAAAGAGAAGTAGGATATAGTATTGAGAAGGTCTTTATCCGGATTTTTTGATTTCAAGGGCTTCATGTACTTTCTGCTTTATAACAAAGTATATAAAGATTATCAATCGGAGTTGTCGAAAGGCCCGCCAGGGTTGTCTTATTAGCCGCACCAGCCACTCCATTCCCCACGTTCTGAACAGAGTTTTAGGCCGCTGTATCCTTCCAGTTAAGTAATCAAAAGCACCCCCCACTCCCATGCACACTCTCCCCGAAAGCAGGCGTTTATTCTTATATATCCAGACTTCCTGAGCGGGGGAACCAAAGGCAACAAATACCATTTGGGGTTTACTGACGCGCACTATACGAGATATTTCCTTCTCCTCCTCCCGGGTCGGTTTTTTGATATTTTTGATCCCTTGTATCCCGATAAACGTGGTTTGTGGGTAGTTTTGGTGGTAGCACTTAGCAAGTTCTTCTGCTAAATTTGTTTGACCCCCCAAAAACAGCACTGTCAAGCTCATATTGGAAATATGACTTATAAGGTTATTCATAAGGTCAACGCCAGGATACCGCTCTCCAGCCTCAATATTGAGCATTTGGGCTGCTATCTCAATTCCTACTCCATCAATGATAGTAAGTTGGGCCGATTTGATAACCCGTTTAAATGTCCTATTTTGCATTCCAACGACCATATTTTCAGGATTCAAAGAGACTATATGAAAAAATCCCCTTGGACTTTTTATGTACTTTAAAATTTTCTCTAGGGTACTTTTCCTGGTACGATTTGGGATGACAAACTCTCCGAACAAAAGGTTAGACATATGCTTTATATTATACTACAAGATTAATAACAAAAGTCAAAAAGAACAGATTTACACACTTTCGTTCAATTATATTGAACATATATTGTCTTATCTTCAGGCTCTTACATCGTTTCAATCATCAATCTATATTAAGAAAATAGAGAATTACTATATAACAATAATAAAATTACATTAATAATGAATTCATGCTTATTAGGGTGGGGGACGTAATGATGAGGTTGATACTATAGGTACATTTGGTTATTTGCATACTTGACTTTAAACTATTACAACAGCCTATCTAATGGCTTCCTTGTAGCTGGAAAGGTTTTCAATCGCCATACCGACCCCCCGTATTACACAGTAGAGCGGTTCTTCAACCACAAAAGAAGGCACATTTGTGTAATAAGTAATGTAGCGGTCAATGTTGGTCAGGAGGGAAGTACCGCCTGAAAGAACGATGCCTTTATCCACGATATCTGCCGCAAGCTCCGGCGGAGTCTGACCCAGAACTTCCTTAATGCCTTCAAGGATCTGTTTGAGCGGTTTTTGAAGAGCCTCGGTAATCTCCTTGTCACTTATCTCCATAATGCGGGGGAGGCCGGTTTGAAAATCACGCCCCTTGACCTCCATAATGCGTTTTTTATCGGGAGACTTTTCATCTACGAGAGCGTTGCCAATTTGCATCTTCACCGCCTCAGCAGTACGCTCACCCACGATAAGGTTATGTTTTTTCCGAAGCTCTCGCATAATAGCCTCATCAAATTTCGTACCCGCCACGCGCACCGTCTTATACGCTACCAGTTGACCGAGTGAAATGACGGCAATTTCACTCGTGCCTCCGCCCAAGTTTACAATCATGTGGCCTGATGCGGCTGAAATGGGGATTTTTGCTCCAATTGCGGCGGCTAAAGGTTCCTCGATGAGATATACATCACTTGCTCCCGCCTGTTTGCAAGCCGCGACCACCGCCCGTTTTTCAACTTGTGAAGCTCCTCCGGGGATTGAGATCATGATTTCAGGCCAAAATACCCGGCCGTGAAGTGCTTTTTTTAAAAAATAGGTGATCATGGATGAGGTTGTGTGATAGTCGGCTATGACCCCTTCCTTCATGGGACGGGAGGCTATGATGGAGCCCGGAGTGCGGCCCAACATCTCTTTTGCATCAGCTCCGACTGCCAAGATCTGCTTATTTTCCAAAGAATAGGCCACCACGGTGGGTTCATTCAGCACAATCCCTTCTGAGGCCACGTAGACGAGCGTATTTGCCGTACCAAGGTCGATGCCAACTTTTTTGCGGAAGAACATGATTTTTGGTCGTTTAACGCGAAGCGTGTAACGTGTAACGTATATATTGTATAATATCCTGAACAAATTATGAAAATGATTCAACGACTATTGCTCTTTGGCCTCTTTGTGGCAATCCTTATCCTGGTGATTGCCTACGCCCGCGGATACCGACTGGATGTGAAAAAGAAATCTGTTACCGCAACGGGTATCATCGCTGTTGACTCTTCACCCAAAACCGCTAAGATCTTTATAAACGGTGAACTGAAAGGAGTCACTGACATGAACCTGGTTCTTTCACCCGGCAAGTATACGGTTGTAGTAAAAAAGGATGGGTATATGGATTGGAAAAAGAATATATCTTTAAAAGGGGAGTTAGTCATGACACTTGACGCGACCCTTTTTCCCCAAAATGCATCTTTGACTCCCTTAACCAATTTAGGGGTGGGGAAAGTCATATCCATCGACCAGACGGGCCGGCATATATTGTTTTCCCAAACGGGTAACGAGGAAAAGGACGGTATATATATCTTTGACCAGAGCAAACGACCCTTCTCCCTTTTTCCTCCGCTCAAACTTCTCATTTTGAAAAAAAACTTGCCGGCGGATATAGATTTATATGAAACAAAGGTTATCTTTTCGCCCGATTATAAAGAAGGAATATTTGAGTTTGCAGTAGGCACGCAGACAATTGCTTATGATATGGGGTTTGATGAAGAGGTTAAAACGCCGTTTGATGTAACTACGTCCCAAGCATCACTTTCTCAAGCGTGGAAAGAAGAACGGGAGCGGGAGGCAGTGAAAATCCTCGAGGCTTTACCCAAAGATATGCGTGCCATTGCGTCCGACTCTTTTCACATCGTGTCCTTTGCGCCGGACAAGACCAAATTTTTATATGAAGTAACCACTAAAGAACTGCTTTCTCCCATCATCACTCCGCCTCTCATCAGCGCAAATCAAGAAAAGGAGGAGCGGAGCCTCAACCCGGGAGATTTTTATATCTATGACATCAAGGAAGACAAGAATTTTAAACTGGATATCAAGCAGGAAGATTTTGATCCCGCCTCAGGAGTAGGCGGAAAGGCACCCAACAAAGACGTGGAAAGTTGGAAAATGAAAATTGAAAATTATATCAAGTGGTATCCCGACTCTCAGCACGTAGTGTTGAACGAGCAGACGCAGACTTCCATCATGGAATATGACAACAGCAATAAACAGGTTATTTATTCAGGTCCTCATGAGCAAAACTTTTTGGACATTGCCCTCGACGGCAAGCTCCTCATCCTCGCCAACCTCAATCCTCAGACGAATAAATCTCCCGACGTCTACGCGGTGGGGATAAGGTAAGTATTATTTTTGCTTTAATATTATTATGAGTGATGGTGATAATGGAGCTGAAATAAAACGAAATACGGCATCTGTTGGAGAGCTTGCAAAAGTAAATGTTGAAGGGTGTAAGGGTTGAGGAAATGTATACGTCTCATTATTTAACGCCCTTCGATTAAGAGTCAAACCAGGATGGCATCTATTGGCAAATTTACAACAGAGCACACCAGGTGAGGCGGGTGAGGATGTGGTTATTCGTGTGCGAGGAAGGGTCTGGGGGGGCTATTAGGTAAAAGAGTTTGTCCAGACTGCAAAGCAAAGGGAGTTAAATGAAGCTTCAATTAAGTTCTTTCACCATCTTCATAGCGCCGAAAAACTGGAGTGATAATAGCCTTTTGTCACGGGTTAAAAATAGATCACACCCCGCATCGGAGGCACTATGGAGTTGTGCATTATCTTTAAAATCTTTTGTAGGTCCAATAAGCGATCTATCACATATGGACTGGTCAAATATGGTCACTGAAAACAATTTTATGAGTCGAGAGAGTGTTGGGTAGGGGATCTTTTTCCGGGTAACATATATCAATATATGTATTGATAACGGAGAAATAACCACTTCATGATCCTGTAAATGAATCCCCTGCAGTTTGCCCCGTGATTCAATTAAATCAATACACGTATTTGTGTCAAGGAATATTTTTGCCATATTTTTTGTTGAGGTGGGCTAGATATATCTTTTTTCTTTGCTCATGGGAAGAAGGGACAAGGTTTACCTCTTCAAGACAGTGTCTAAAAAGGCGGACATCAAGGGGCTTTGCAGATGTCTGAACAGGTTGTATAATAGCCACAATCCTGGATCGGTGGATGAGAGATATTCTATTATTCTTCTTCAATGTATTTACCAATTGAGATGTCATCGTTCGCAGGTTGGTTGTGGTCATGTATTGCATACTTTTAAATATACATTTAAGTATACATTTTGTCAAGGGGAAAGCTTGATTTCTTTTACCACCCTCCAATCAAGCACGTCTTTTTCCTGCGAAATTGGACCACCTTTTTTGGTAATTATCATCAGGCGATCCAGTGTTAATCTACGGGGGATTTGTATTCGTGCTTTCTCTTTTAGCTTATCTTCTTCTTTCATATTATTTTTATAGATCAGACTAAGATGGGGAACAAGCTGGTAGGGATGAATTGAAAAGGATATCTGTAATTTTTCATATAGTGATTGAAGGACGGGAGAAATACGGTAGCGTGCGTAAAAAGTCTTCGTAAATTGTTCGGAATAAAAAATTCCTTCCAAATCGAGCGTGATTGAGTGGGGTTCAGATGCCACTCGTTCAATTACCGTTATAACTTGACTTAAGGGAAGGGAATTTTCGAGATGATACGGAGTGATATGGGGAACAAAGGAATAAGTCCCATATTGGGTTGCTAAATCGTTGATGGTTTTTTGCAAACTATCCTCTTGTTTCTTTTCCGGTATGAGCCAGATTGAGATGTCTTGCATAATTAAAGTACATTTTATAATGTTTTTGACAGAAGTATTATGCGAAAAGCTTGAGGACTGACAATTTGAATATTTTTATACTGTTTCATATCCTGAAGCCCGTAATCTCCAGTCACAATATATTTGGCTTTGCCACTTTCTGCCGTTGCAAGAACCATATCATCTTCCGGATGGGTCGCTACTTTTGGTATTTGAGCTGTAATCTGCACGATTATTGCGCGTTCCCTTACCAGATATATGAATGATTGTATTTGTTTTCTGGTTAATCGGGATGTAAAGTATGATTTTTCTAAGGTTCTTGACAGTTCGATGATAAGAGGCTCCGATGTAATCAACTCCAAATCGTCGTTGACCCACGCATCAATTACAAATGCAGTAGTTTGTCCTTGCGGACTGACAGATCCCGACGCAAGAACATTGGTATCATAGGTAGCCTTTATCACAATTTTTGTTCTTTCCGAACTTTCGCAATACTTCTCATTACTCCTTTATTTATTTGTTTAGGGGTTTGATCAGCAAAGGCAGTCCTTATCTGGGAAAGTATGGCAAAATCCTTTTCTCGTCTGAGTTTTATTTCTTTAAGTTTGAGATAATCTTGAGTAGATACGATAGCTACGACTGGGATACCGCTTTTTTCAACAAGAATCTCAGTTTCGCCCCGAAATACTTGGCTCAGGAGCTGACTCCAGTTTGATCTGACGTCCGACGCTTTAAGTGTTTGTATCATATGCGTACAATATAGTACAATTTTGTACGAAAGTCAATAGACTCTTTTTTCTGGCAGGTCCGCCGCGAGTCGAACGCGGAACAAGAGTTTTGGAGACTCCGATGATACCATTTCACCACGGACCTTGTATTCTCAATTATAACAGGACTTATGTATTTTGAAGTCAAAAGCTTTACAACTGTGGGTCGGGAATAGCGGGCATGGTGCCTGCCTGCGCCGAGGCTACGGCGGGCGAAGGGGGAGTGGGAACTGCGTTTACTTGTTGTTCGAGGCTAGTGAGGACGTTGGCTAAGGGGTCTGGAGCTGGGGGTTGAGTTGGGACTACTGGCGCTGGAGTTGGTGGTGTTTCAACGACAGGTGTTGGAGTTGGGGTTGGAACGGCTTCGACAGTTACGGGAGGTGTCTCAACCACTGGTGTTAGGGGAGTAGGTGCAACAACGGGAGTTGGAGCTACCTCAACAGGTTTAACTGGCTCAACAGTGAATCCAAGTAACTTATCAAACTCTTCCTTCGTAAATCCCTTCAAGATTGCAATTTGTCCATCATCTTTTTCAACTTTGGTGACCGGAGTACCGGCAAAATTGTTGGATACTGCAAGCATTTCAGTTAAAAACTCACGGTTTGTTTCCAAATTTTTCTCTTCAAATGTGAGTGTGTGTGATGAAAGATATTCTTTTTCCTGCTTGGAAAAAGGACAATCCGTTATTGTATAAAGAGTTATTTTCATGAGTATATTTCATTATTGATGAAGGGAAAGTGTTTGTCAAGTACATGTATAAGTCACATACATTTGAGACTCTTGAGGAAGAACTTGTAAGAGGTAATTAATAGGTGTCACATTGCCCAATGCTTTATGTACCCTTTTTGTATTGTACCAAAGAAGATAATCAATAAGGCG
>JACRPE010000026.1 GCA_016214055.1 Candidatus Roizmanbacteria bacterium | reverse complement strand
TTAGTGCCGTCTGAGATGCTGTCAGATCAAGTGAAAAACAAAACAATATCTTTTTCAACCGATGTTTACTTATTGGCTTGTTATTACAACCCATTTCTCTATTTTAGCAAGAAAATGCTAGTCTAGAGCCTATCATAATATCCGGAGTAATATTCTCATGATTCACCCCAAATAATTCCCCTGTTCTTGAAAATCCTGTTCCAACTTCGTCAACGATAAGTAATACTCCGTATTTACTAGTCAATTTCCTAACTTCTTTTAGAAATCCTTTTGGTGCAACGAACGTTGAGCCCCATCCAGTAATTATTCCCGATTCCGTAATAAACGCTGCAATATCATTGTCTGATTTAAGAGCTGTTTCCAACTGTGTACAAAATTCAGAAAGAATAGCTTTCTCATCCTTACTTTTTTGAGTCACTTTTGGGTAGGTAAGATGAATATTGTGCTTAAAATCCAAAAATATTGATTTTGAGACTGGATACTCAGGAGCATATCCAAGCTGAAGTGTTTGATAAAGTGAACCATGGAAGGTGTCTCTGAAAGAAAGTATTTTTTTCTTTCCTGTGTAGGCCCTGGCAGTTTTTATTGCCATAATAACCGCTGTAACACCCGTTGCCTCGCGAGTTACTAACTCTAAACCTTTCGGTAAAGAACTTGTAAACTTCTTTGCATACTCATTTTGTATAGGGTCCTCAGTCCACATGGATGCATAGATATTTTTCATTACCTGAGCAATAATTGCCTTGTTAACTTCTTCATTATTCCAACCGAGGTTTGTGACGTTCCAACCGGAAGTAAAATCAATTAATTTTTTTTCTTGATCATCCCAAATAAAACTTCCTTTTGCTTTAGTGACTCTGAATTGATAATCAGAAAAACCGTTATAAATTATGTGATTTTTTATCATAGCCTTTTAAGCTTTATAACCTGCAACTTTATAACTTTTTAACTACTTTATGAGAACAATTGTAACAGGCGTTTGTTCGTTTGTCTGCCCCATGGGGTTGTCTTTGAAAATATCTTCGATGAGTTTATTTGATAGCGAGGTTGTATTACCTAAGACGTTGCGCCCAATATCGTTGGCATCTATGATTGCTGAACCAAGATATGAACCCTTGTCATTGCGAGGGAGATCTCCGATTCGGAGGTCGACCGTGGCAATCTCTTCATCAATTTTTCCACACACTTTCTGTGGATCTTTCGGCAATAATTTGGCAGAAACGTTGGCTGGATATAATGAGTATTCAGTAGGACCGTCGATGCCAGCCGCCGAACGTCCAGCAATACGATAAAAAAGTCCTTTTACTCCGACTAGCTTTCCTATTCCTCCAATAATTGACGCTAATAAAATTCGAGGTAAGCCAACTTCGCGTATTGCTAATTCCATGGTCCAAGGGCTTCCCAATCCTATACCCCATGGCACTCGACTCACAAATCGTGATAATATATTGGCAAAAATACTCGGATGGATGTCCCAGATAAAATGTGCCCTTCCTTGCGCCACCGCCACCACCTTTTCAGATATTACTATAAAGAATTTTTTTGGGTTATTTTTGTCATGCTGAACTTGTTTCAGCATCTGTTTTGAATCAGATCCTGAAATAAATTCAGGATGACTCAAAAATGCTTTATTTACCTCCTCGGCAATCTTATTAACAACCTCGTCCCCTTTTTTAAACACATCAGTTCTGATAGGGTAACGAAGATATTTTTTGCCATGAATAGTGATTTCAGGATTGATTGACTTATTGTTATTTGTTATTTTTAATTGATTTGTAGATTTGTCTATTTGTGGATTTAAAATTTGAATGAATTCTCTCATCCATAATTCCAGATTCAAAATTCTCCAAAACAACATCGTATCATCAGTTCTCCCTGCAATATAATCTTTAAACGCCATGACAACTTCTGCTTGATTTACATATTTTTTCGCCTCAAACTGTTCCCCGGTGAAAAAGGCGAGAATATCGGCACTTTTCTTTTTAAACCACTCACTTTCAGGTGTGGTAAACCCAATTTTATTTCTGCGATTATTGATGAGTCCAGGAAGTAAATCCTTTGTAGCTTCCCGGAGAATAAACTTATTCCACCCATCTTTAATAATTGCTTCATCAGGTAATGAAAATAATAATTCAGTCAGACGGAAGTCCAAAAAGGGGACTCTTCCCTCGATTGAAAACCGCATCGCGTTTTTATCTTCATACCGAAGAAGAGATTGCAGACTATTTCTGAAAATATCGTCTATCAATCTTGCTTTTATGTCCGTGTTGTTTACCTTGAATATTTCCCCCTTATTTGCATCGTTAAATTCCTTATTCAGAAGTTTAGAAAAGTTACCCTTCTTTCCAGGGAATAGTTTTTGTACTAAATATTTCAAGATGACATCGTATGAGGAGAATACTTCGGAAAAAAAACGAAAATGCTTTTTCGTAATCCATAATTGATTAAGATATACAAAATAGTAAGGAAGATACCCCGCCATCATCTCATCAGCTCCTTGCCCGTCAAGAACTACCGTGACATACTTATGAGCCTCTTGCATCACTTTATACTGTGCGTAGGGTCCTGTGCTTATGGTGGGTTCCTCCTGCGTTTTGATAAAGTCTTTCAAATCTTTCAAAAACTCATCCGAATTGGGTTTAACTTTATAACTTTTAACTTTTAACTTTATAACTTCATCAATATACTTTTCTTCATCATTATTTGACCCGGGAAATACGGCAGAGAATGTTTTCTGGATATCTCCTACAGATTTCGTCTCTCCTACTTTCTCTTTAAGTAGTTTGTTGACTACTGAAACGACAGTAGATGAATCAAGCCCCCCAGAAAGACATGTGCCGACTGGAACTTCGGATACAAGTCGGCGTTTAATGGAGTCTATGAGTAGGGATTTGAATTGGAAAATATCTTTCTCTTGTAGAGACGAGGCATGCCTCGTCTCTACGCCTCGCAATAATTTTTCCTCTAATTTTGTATATTTTTTAATTTCTCTTTTTCCATTCTCAATTATCATCAACTCTCCCGGTAAAAGTCTTTCGACACCTTTAAAAAATGTCTCTCGCCCGTCATCATGAATGCGGTATTTTAAATATCGATATATGATTCGGTCATTCGACTGAGCGGGGATCAGACCGGAATAAATGAGGGGTTTTATTTCTGAAGAAAATATTATTTGATTGCTGGCAGGGGAACAAAAATACAGTGGCTTTATTCCAAAATGGTCTCTTACCAGAAGCGCCCTCTTTCTCTTTATATCATAAAGTGCAATACCAAACATCCCGTTAAATCTGTCAAAACAAACATCACCCCACTCTTCATATCCATGCACAATCACTTCCGTGTCCGAATGGGTTTTGAATGTATGCCCAGCCTTTTCCAGTTCGGACCGAAGTTCAAGGTAGTTATATATTTCTCCGTTGTAAACTACGACGATAGATCCATCCTCATTATATATCGGTTGATCTCCGCCCTTTACATCGATGATAGCCAGCCTTCGGCTTAATAACGTCACATCCTCATCAATATAAAACCCGTCCCCATCCGGACCGCGATGTTCCAACCATTTGGAAAATTGTTTGATAAGTTCGTCGTCTCTGAATCCGACAAATCCAGCTATTCCACACATCTTAATATTTTTTAAATTTCTAATTTCAAATTAAAAATTACATCGATCGTAGTATTTGTATTCTCTCTTCTGTAGGTGGATGAGTTGAAAATAGCCCCAAAAGCCAGTTTGATTTCTTCGTTATCTTAAAGGGGTTTGAAATAAAGAGGTGTGCAGTAGAAGTCGTGGCGGAGGCAAGAGCGTTTGGATACTGACTTATTTTCTCCAAAGCCCGGGCTAGGCCTTCCGGATGACGGGTTAAAAGTGCTCCATCCGCATCAGCCAAGAACTCCCGTTTTCGTGATATAGCAAGTTGGATAAGCGTTGCCACAATAGGGGTAATCAAAAAAACAAAAATCATGAAGACGAGAAATAAGGGATTCCCTCCATTATCTCGATCATTATCGTCCCGACGCTTAAATCCGCCCCACCACATACTTCTCATGATCCAATCGGATACAAGTGCAAGGGTACCCACGAGCACTGAGACAACAGACGCCAGAAGAATGTCATAATTTTTCACATGTGATAGCTCATGAGCAATTACACCCTCAAGCTCTCCCCTTTCAAGGATCGAAAGAAGACCGGTGGTCGCACATACTACTGCGTGTTTAGGATCCCGACCGGTTGCAAAAGCATTCGGAGAAGGGTCATCTATCACATACAGCTTCGGCATGGGGAGTCCCGCTGACAAACTCATGTTCTCAGCTACGGTATAAAAATCAAAATACTCTTTTTTTGAGGCCGGTTTTGCACCCACTGTGAAAAGGACTATTTTATCAGAGTAAAAATAACTTCCTGCCGTTGCGAAAAGGGAGAATAGGAGCCCTACCACAAAATATGACGATGATGATTCGGTATAAAGACCTACCAGATAAAAAAAACCGCTTACCAAGAATATAAAAAGGGCAAATATTATGTAAGTCCTGGCTTTATTTGAAGAAATCTGTGAATATATTGACATAGAAAATGAATACCAACAACACATCACACCCCGCATGACGTTTGATGTTAGGTGCAAGGTGGTCTACTCAAACTTGACTTCAACCTTTTTTCGTTCTTCCTCAGTTGCGGCAAAAAATTCTGCCGGTTTAAAACCAAGCATACCGGCGATTAAATTGCTCGGAAATACCTGGACTTTCGTATTGAAATCAAGCACATTGCTGTTGTAAAACTGTCTTGAATAAGCGACTTTGTCTTCAGTATCCTCAAGTTGCCGCTGTAAATCCTGAAAATTGGTACTGGCCTTCAAATCAGGATAAGCTTCCGCTACTGCAAACAAGGATTTAAGTGCGGTTGAAAGCTGATTGTTGGCGTCTGCTTTCTCCTGTAATGAGCCTGCTGACATGAGGGAGCTCCTGGCTTTCGTAACATTTTCAAACACACTTTTTTCATGCTTTGCATAACCTTTAACTGTCTCAACAAGATTTGGGATAAGATCAGTTCTTCTTTTTAACTGTACATCGATACCCGATAGAGCCTCTTGGATACGCGTCTTGAGAACAATGAGACCGTTATACGTACTGATAAGAAAGATAACTAGCAAGACCGCAACCACGATGAGAATGATGGGTGTACTCATATTATTTCACCTCCATATTATGAAAATTAATAATTGACTTAATATCATTATACACATTTCAAAATGAAATGAGAAACGAATTGATTCTTGATAAATAATGAGAATATGATATGATACGGTAGTTTATACTACAGCTACTATTATGAAAAAAGTCAAGAAGTTGGATATTAATTATAAAGTCTATACTGCCCTGCTAATCAGGCAGAAGCTTCCTTATTTACTTGTGGGTTTAGTTGTCATATTATCTATTTCTTTTGTTATCTTTAAAAAAACTATTATAAGTAGTGTCTTACAAAAGAAAATTCCAGTAATCAACTCAAAAAATGGCCTAAAGCAGTACGTCGTACAAGCCGGGGAGGACTTATGGCAGATTGCCGAAAAAAATTATGGGTCAGGATTCAATGCATACGACATCGCACAGGCAAATAATCTCAGAGAACCCTACATTCTCCAGTCAGGCCAAAAACTTATTATTCCCTCAGTTGCCAAGCGCTTTCCTACTCAAGGAAGTATCTCGCCGGTGAGCGCAAGTCAATCCGGTATTACCGGCAAAACATATGTGGTGAAGGAAGGTGACTTCCTTTTTCAAATCGCACAGGAGGCATATGGCGATGGAAATTTAGTCCAAAAGATAATCGACGCAAACAAAATTCCGGAACCTTATACTATCGAGGTCGGACAGCAACTTTTTATACCGCGTTAATACCCTTCAATAGTTATCCTTCTAAATATTTTCTGACAAGACCCGCAAGGATGTGCGGAGTCTCAGTTGGGGGTAAATGACCCGCTTCGGGAATAAAATCCATGGTGCATTGACTATGTACCAAATTACAAAATTTGGTTGCCTGACTTTTTGGGATCAAAAGGTCCTGTGATCCAAATATTAAGTGTATCGGGAACTTTCCGGCCACATTTTTTATTATTCCATAATCAAAATCCATGAGACTGAGCCATGATTCCACAAAACTTTGATTATCTAGAACAGCCTGTTCTCTAAATATCTCGACCAACATGCGCATTTTCTTCTTAAAACTCCTAAACTTCAAAATAAAGAACCCTGAAATAAAATTAATGTACTTATTTCTCCATATATAGAAAAAAGGGCGAAATGAACGGGGAACCTTCTCTCCCCACGTACTTAGCGATTTAAATATATGATATCCCCAAGACCCTTCCTCATAAGGCACGCTCACCATGATGAGCCGGTTAACACTTTCAGAATTCAAACAGGCAAATGCCATAGCTACTGCGGTACCCATGCAATGACTGAAAATATTCACCTTTTCAATCTTTAAGTGCTTTCTCAACGCTTGATAAAAACGCGCATAGTATGCAATAGTTAGCGCTTCCTGTGGGCGTGGAGAAAGTCCCCAACCCGGAAGATCAGGAAGAATTAGGTAGTTATGCTTCCGTAACGGATAACTAACCTCAAGCAGATTGCCATGGGTACCCGTCAGACCCGGAATCATAAGAAGTGGTGGTGATGATGGTCTTCCCGCAACCCAATAATAATATTTCTTACCCTCAAAGTGAAACGTCTTTTTTGTTATTTTCTTCATATCTTCTTGTTATAATAATCATAGTTTACACTGTAAAAGTAAGAAACTAAGTGTTTTTGTTACTTTTACAGTGCGGGATTAGTACACCGGTAGTATGCATCCTTCCCAAGGATGAGAAGGGGGTCCGATTCCCCTATCCCGCTCTTTTTTTTCAATCTATGGCAATTAAAAAAATAATCCAGATAGGTCACCCCGCTTTAAAGGCACAGAATAACAAGATCTCCTCCTATAATAATCCAATACTTAAACGGCTGGTCAAAGATCTGACAGACGCTATGATTGCAGGCGATCTCATTGGAGTTGCCGCACCTCAAATTGCAAAAAACTACACTGTTTTCGTAACTCAACCGAGAAAAACTAAATTAAGGACTGGCATCGGAGATAAATTAAGAGTATATATTAATCCCGCCATTATTGAATTTTCCAGCGAGAAAAGTATCATATTTGAAGGCTGTGGTAGTGTTTTGAATGGGCAATTATTTGGTCCGGTAAGTAGGCCTAAAGAGATTGTCATCGAAGCATATGATTTACAAGGTAAAAAATTTCGTTTGAGATGCGATGGAATTTTAGCACGAGTAATTCAGCATGAATACGACCATTTATCTGGAATCGAGTTCCTAGAGAAAATATCCGATTATAAGCAGATTATGAATTCAGACTTTTATCGAAAAAATATCCGTAAGTCAAAAAATCAAATCGAAGCATCGAAAATAAATATTGTGGAGTTTGAATTTATTTAATTTATAATGAAGCTATGAGATTTGTCATTTTTCACGGAGCTTATGGGAACGCAAATGGTAACTGGTTTCCTTGGTTGAAGGATGAATTACTCAAGTTGAAACAAGAAGTTATACTAGAGCAGTTTCCGACAGAAACGTGGGAAAAGGTTGAAAAAGTGGGACCGTCTTTTGTTGGTTCAAAACAAACTCTTCCTAATTGGATAAAAGCTTTTGAAGAAAAGATACTCCCCCAGATTTCTAAGAAAGATAAGCTTTGTTTTATTGGACACTCACTTGGACCCCAATTTATTTTACACTTAATAGCAAAATTCAATATTCAACTCGATAGCGCCATATTTGTTATGCCCTTTCAACGTTTATTAGGAGCACATGATTGGATGTTCGACGTGGTTAATAGGTCGTTTATGACAGGTGATTTTGATTACAATAAATTAAGAAGGTTGATTCCCCTATCTTTTGCAGTCTATTCAGACAATGACAAGTATGTTCTACAAGAATACTGTGAAGATTTCGCCTTAAGAATGCAAAGCACTAAAATTGTGGTAAAAGGTGGAGATCATATAAACGCACCTTTTTTTACAAAACTTCCTCTCGCACTTGAATTATGTAAGACTAGAATTGATGCCTCAGAATACGATCATTGATACTGTCTCTCCTTGTCTATGAGTAGCTACTGGGTGATATAATAGAAAAGACATTGCCGATGTAGCTTTTATCCTGTAAATTTTCAGCGATAAATTTACAGGACAGTTGGTACACTGTAAAGGAAACCAAATCATATGATTATTACCTTTACAGTGTAAAGAGCAGCTGTATCGCCCAGAAAGTATGTAGCTAGTCCCACTTGCCGAGATAGCTCAATTGGTAGAGCAACTGTATCGTAAACAGTAGGTTCCGGGTTCAAGTCCCGGTCCCGGCTCACGTGTTTCATTTCAATTTTTGCAAAAATAGTATAAAATAGGCCTATGTCCAGGCTCACAGATCATGAACGAAAGCAATTTGCATACAAATCAGCCTTCCTCATTGGATTGACTTTGGCTTTCATCATTTTTCTTCTCAGTTTTGGATTTAAGCTCATCATCAATGGATCTCTTTTCATCAATCAACTTGCAAACGGTTCTAAAAATTCACCGGACGGTATCAAGACAGAACAGGCTCTCACCAGTATATTAGTCGACCCTCCTCCATCTGCAACCAGTAGTTCAAGATTGCTCGTCACCGGATCAACGGTAAATTTTGACTCAGTGGAAATCTATCTCAATACCGAAAAAATAACTGAAGGCCCCGTCACCGGAGATATATTTTCAGAAGAGATTACCGGCTTGGAAAAAGGTGAAAACAGGATATATGTAATTGCCAAGTCAAAGAAGTCGAAAGAAACAAAAAAGTCTCCCGAGTTTACCGTATTACTGAAAACGGATAAACCAAAGCTTGAAGTGACGCAACCCAATGATAATTCAAAGTCAAATAAGCAGGAAATAAAAATCGAGGGTAAAACGGACAAAGAAACGTATATTAAAGTGAATGGCCAACCCGTAGTTGTCGATTCACAAGGTGCTTTCCAAACTTTGTATAAATTGAATGATGGAGATAATTCTATCGAAATAATCGCAGAAGACATCGTCGGCAACCAAGAGAAAAAGACACTCAAAGTAACTTACTCCAAAGATGATTGAGAATACTCATACGCAAGAAGCTTCAATAATACATAAAGAATAAACGGATGAAGTAATGCGTTATCTCCACAGGATAATATACTCAAAAATAAAATATATGAAAATGAGGGTAAAGATATTTTTACTAACATCACAAGTACCCCAAGAAACCCTAATAATCCCAGCGCCCCCCCTGCCACCAATATCGTTACAAAACTTGAGTGGTAAGATGCGGCCGCGTGAGACAGGTCGTACTTGCCTGTCAATCCTAGACCTGCCTTTTTGTACCGTATGCGGTTATACCCGACGCCAAGGAAGGGATTTTTCATCCAAATCTGTACTCCTTCAACCGCGTTACTTATCCTTGTATCTACGGAAAATGTCCGGAATAACTGGACACCTACTCCAATGGGTTTCGGGATGAATATTGCAAGAATTATAAAAGCGGAGACGGTAAGCCCAATGAAAGTGTATTTCTTTTGCCTGAAAAACAAAGTAATAAGACTCAATATAATTGCCACATATACGGTACGGGAAAAGGTCAGCATCAGGAGAAGAAACAATATTCCCAAAATGGAACATTTTATAAAAATCTGCGCCTTCTTGGAAAACATTCTGAAATAAACAAAGAAAAAGCATAATCCAAGCACCGCACCCGCAAGATACGGTTCAAAAAATGCTCCAAAGACCCGATAGAGGTGGGGATCCCAACCTTGATATAACAGATTTCGGAGGTTAGGATAAAAAATATACTGAAGCCAGGATGTCAAAATAACCACGAACACTAACAGTGATAACTCTTTAAGCAGGTGATTGCTTTCTTTTTTGAATTTCCGTAAATGGACCGCCAGATACACAAAATGGAAAAAGTAAAACGTAAGCCTAAGCAGATATAAAAATCCAATCCCATTTTCGTACATATCGAAGGCTCGAAAAGAAAAAAGAAAAGATACTAATAAAATAGTGAGGAAAAGATAAATGCTTTTGAAAGTAACGCCGCATTTGAATGGGGAGATTTTATGTTTGATGATAAGAAGAACCAAGGCAACAGCCATGACCACTTCATAAGGATATATATTTATTTGTTGGTTAAAGAAAGACACCCTCGCAAATTGCCCCAACGGAAATAAAAACGTAGTTACATACTCGGACAGGATAATCAGTAAATTCAACATAATCAATTAGGAAACGTCAATTCTTGTATATTGAAAAAGCTTTGCCCTGACAAGAAATGAATGAAAACTCATGAGAAACGCATAAGCAAAACCAGCCGCTCCATCAAGAAAACCAAGATAAATGAAATATGTCAAAATAAATTTTGCAGTAGGGTAGAGAAGTATTGGTAGGATGCTCCCCTTTTTGCCCTGTTTTTGCAACTCGTGCGCCCGTAAGGTGCTATATATATTGATGTCATGAATAAATTCCTTCAGAGTCGGGTGTGGGTAATGATTTATACATCCTTCCAATTGACCAACGGATAAACTGGTCGCAAATTCCTCATGCACAGCACCCTTCCATTCCCCACTCCCCTTTTTTACCAGTCTGATTATTCCCTTGTTTCTTGCTTTGGCCACCTCTCCATAACGGAGCTCTCTCCCCCACCAGAAATCACGTCGTTTAATGTAATATGCGCAAACTGACGACTGATGACTGACAGCTGATGACTCAATTTCGCTTTTTAATTCACACGAAATTGTCTCATCCGCGTCCACAAACAATATCCACTCATTTTTAGCTTTTTCCATCGCCCAGTTTCTCTGGGATGCAAAATCTCCTTTTGAATCATGAGATAATATCTGCGTATCAGATTTAATACTTTTTATCTTCTCAATGGTTTTGTCTGATGAAAAGTCGTCCACAAGGATGATTTCATCACAAAACCCAACAGACTTTATGGCCCGTTCAATATTCTTCTCTTCGTTTTTGGTTAAGATTATCGCCGTTATTTTCATAATAATAAAGTTTGAAAAGTAGGTGGCAGAAATACAAGGGATCCCGTCAACGCGCAGATCTGGTGTATTTGAAGCCAGTCGAGCATTGACGGGAAAAGTGTTTCTGACAGAATCTACTTTTCACATAAGTCTTTTATACAATTCTGCAATATTAATCGCCGTTCTTCTGCAATCATATTCCTTTTCCGCCCTTTCTCTCCCAATTGTACCAAGTTTCTTCGCAAAGGTTTTATCCTCAAGCAGATTACGCATGGCAAAAGCTAATCCGTTCACGTCACCTTCATGTATATAAATACCTGCGTTCCCCACAACCTCCTTTATTGCCCCAGTATCGTAAGCTATGATAGGAAGACCCGACGCCATAGCCTCGATGAGCACCATACCATACTGTTCTTCCCAAGTTTTCGTACTCTTTGAAGGTAGTATGAAGATATCGGCTTCATGGTAGGCTTTCGGCATCTCTTCGTACCGCTTTTGGACGATCGTCACAAACCGGTCAAGTTTGTCTTGTTTTATTTTTAACTTTAGATAATTTTTTAATGGTCCGTCGCCAATAATCGTGAGTTTTAAAGATTTGATATTTGACATTTGAGTTTTGAGATTTTTATAGGCCTCATATAAATCAAGAATTCCCTTTTCTTCAACCAACCTCCCTGCAAGAAGTATGTTGTAATGTTTTCGTTTGGCGTTAAGCGTTGGACGTTTAAATCTGCTTAAGTCTACGCCCAACCGTATAACCTCAATTTTGGAGCTATCAATTCCTTCCTTTACCAAGCACTCTTTTGCCCGCTCCGTATAGCATAAAAACAAATCCGCATGTTTTTGCACAAATTTTTTTATCCTTCTCTTCTGCGGAATTGATTCATTATTAAAAGGAATTGTTTCCCAGGAAGTAACTATCAGTTTTTTAATTTTATTCTCACTCCGTAACTTTGCGAGTTGATAGCTATAGTAATAATGAGGATCCGCAGTATGAAAAATGTCAAACTGAGAAGCATATTTTCCCAATCCAAATAATACCTGTGAATCGCCAAATGCCCGATTCGAAATTATTTTCACGGCACGCCCCATTCCGCTTATGTCCGCAAAACTGGGGAGTTTGATTACGGGAAAGTTAAAATTGGTGTGAATAGGCCGAAGTGATGAAATACCCACCAACTCAATATCCTTATCCTTGAATATATAATTTTGCCCTTCAAAATTATTGAGGTATTTTCCTCGCACTAGTGCAACTCTTGTCATGAGAATATCTTTTTTTTATAAATTCCAAACACCAAGATTAATAAAATACACATATTTACTGTCTCCGAAATCACCGTAATGTAAGACGATGCAATATAAGAGTAATGGGGAACAAAGATAAAATTAAGCGTTGCATTCACTAGTGATATAAATATAAATAACCCTACCGCAAGGTGAGATAGCTCAAATACATAGAGCAGGTTCAGGAATATCGAATTGTACAAGATGAGAGGAAGGGCCCATATAACGATTTTGACGACACCGATTGCTTCCCCGTAGTTACCCTTTAAGACGTGGGGAAGAAATATGTTCCCCAACAGCTGAGTCGCAGCTACTACCCCAAAGCCTACCAGACTTAAAAAAAGGATGTGCTTCATAACCTTAGGAAAGAGCCGGATTTTATTATCCAACGCAATTTTGGAGAATATGGACGCAGACAGCATGTTATAACTTGAGGCAAAGAGTATCATCGCCTCAAAAAATTTGTATCCCGATGAATAGATCCCCACATCGGAAGTTCCCTTCAAAAAATTGAGTATGAATACGTCTATTTTGAAATAAATGCCGGCAAAAAGACTCACGAGTACAAACACATAAGATTTTTTTACGATACTTATCCATTCTTTTATTTCAACAATCATCTTTAATTTTTGTGTCAGGTTTTGAATTAAGTAAAGATAGAGAAATGAATATAAAATATAAAAAAATGAGGCAACACCCATGATGGTACCGATACTGCGGAATATATAGGTGGTCAGTATCATACATCCGATCATGACCGCATTCGTAACTACCGAAATCACCGAGGCTTTAACCATCTCCTCGCGCACTGAAGTGAGGATGAGATACATTCCCGAGGTCATGTTGTAGAAAATGACAAATGAAACGAGAAAAATATAAAATATGATGGTTGTCTGATAGTGAAATAAATAAGCAAGGAAAAGAGTGATTATAAATATTACAAGCGACAGAAAAAACCTCAATGTGAACAATGAATGCACTTTATCCTTCCCTTCGCGAGGCAAATAGACCATACCGTATGATGTTGTGCCAAAATCTACTAGGGGGGAAAATATTGTCACATGAGCCCAGGCAAGGGTATATATACCGTACTCTTTCAGGGGAATATACCTGATCATGGTGATAAAAAGAAGAAAATGAAGCGCTTTGTTTATGAATGCTGAAGCGTTGAGACTGAAAAAGTTCCTTACAAAAGATGAACGGACAAATTCTGATACGATGAGGTTGCGCTCCTCAAAAAGCGTCCTGGGTGTCCGGATAAATTCCCGAACTTTCTGCATCAAATTTCCATACGTCAGGAGAAACCTGAGTCTGTTTTTTGCCAGTAAATAATTCTTTTGGGTGTTGTCTTTGGACGTCTCAAAATGAATAAATGTTCTTTTCGAGTCAATGCCTACTGTTAATCCTTTCCTGCGGGCACGTTCACAAAAATCAACGTCTTCGTAGTACATAAAATATGATTCATCCCAATAGCCGGTTTTACTTAATGTTTCTTTATCAAACATAATCAAAGACCCCGTAACGAAATCGGTCTTTGTGAATCGGGTAGTAGGTTTACTATCGACTAAACCTCCACTGAGACGCCACGGATCTATCTCTCCCCCATAGTAAGTCTTTTGATCTTGCGTCATGGCAAGACCCCAGATATTGAAGTACTTCCGTCCGTCCAGAAGATCTTTTGAAGTTAACCCTTTTAATGATATGTCCGGATTGCATATGATGAATATATCCGCTTTGTCCTTTTCCCCTTTCCGGATCCCTTCATTAACACCACCCGCGTATCCCCGCCCGTTCTGCGTATTGTCTATCCAGTAGATACGGTAGTCGGGAAAACCGAGTCCCTTAATCTCCCCTTTTAAACGACTCACTTCGCTTTTCGGTGTATGGAATAGTGTCACAACTAATGCAACTTTCATAGTGCAACTTCGTCAACAACTTGCAATAGTTCCCCTGCAAACTTGCTCCAAGTAAATGGCGATTTAATAATTTTTATTGGATGGACGGCCTGTTTGACTACGCATTGCATTGAATTTACAAATGATATACCTTCTTTTTCAATGTGGAGAGACTGAAAAAAAGGCTTAAACTCCCGGTAAAGGGGGATGTCGTTCACGATGACCTGCCGGCCCAAATGCAATGCTTCAATGACCGGATAACAAAACCCCTCCTCATGAGATACATTCAATAAGGCCAGGCAATTAAGATAATAACCGACCAATTCTTGATCAGAAACTTTGTCCGTAAATATGAGATTGTCATGAATTTTCTTATAGGCTGAAGACAAACAAATCCTTTGATAATATTTGTCCTCCCTTGCCCCAATAAGAATCAGTTTGACGTTTCGATCTGTCGATTGACTAAGAAATTCAGAGAAGTATTGGAGAAGTAACTCGATGTTTTTGGCGGCCTTTATTACCCCGACGTATAAAAAAAACTTTTCTTTTATCATGGGAAGTTTTTTCGGTTTTATCAAGTGATCGGCTCCCGGATAGATGCGAACAATCTTACCCTCTGGTATTTTTGGAAACCTCGCATAAATTTGATCCTTAATATAATCTGAAAATACGATTATGCGGTTTGCTCCGTAGAGTGCATACTCTGTCTGCCAAATCATTCTTGAGGGATCCTGATAGTATTGTGGATTATGATAAAAACCAAGGTCATGAATAAAAACTATGCTTTTCCTTCCAAATAAACGTACCAAGTGGGGTAATATTCCAGAGAAACCAAGATATACCCGGTTACGGTCCAACAACATGTGAAGCGGTAGAAATAGTGAAGAGAAAAAACGCTTTGGAATATTCTTGGCAATAATTGGCTTCAATGTAGTGACCTCTTTTTTTTCGTTAAAAAAATAGTAGAACCACCTACTCTGCAACCTTTTTCGGGCAAGCAAAGAATTTAAAAAAGATTTTACTAGTCGCTGGATACCGCTTTTTACTTCATCTTTCGGGTAAAAATCCCCTCCGTCTATCCCGATAGTAGTTATGTTTTGTTTTGTCGCAGCCATATAAAACATTGATTTGCTTAGGGTAATTATATACAATACCTTGAATCATATCTATGGACATGATAGAAAAAAGAAAAGATTCGCAGGTGATGGTTTTCTTGGCGTTTCTATGCTTGCTGTTTTTTTTTGATGTCTTATTTTTGGGAAATGTATTCTATGCCGGTGATAATCTTTCGATAAATGTTCCATCCAAGATCCTCTTTTTTCGCATGCTCAGTCAAAGACAACTTCCCCTTTGGAATCCATACATCTTCTCAGGCACTCCATTTCTTGCAGATATAAATCTTGGCCTTCTGTCACCTTTTAACATATTTTATCTATTCTTTACTCCCCTTTGTGCGCTTTCCTTTTCTATCATCTCCGCGGTATTATTTGCCGGTGTTTCCATGTACTGGCTTGGCAAAAGCTTGAAGCTTTCCCGCTTTGCATCAGTTATCTCCGCCGTGGTATTCATGTTTTCGGGATCTCTCATGACCCACACCATGAATACTGCAATCTTAAATACTATCGTGTGGCTGCCCTTATTACTTACTTCGATTAAACGTTTAATCGAAGTGAAGAAGGTCAAATATGCAATGTATTCCTCGATATTATTAACACTTTCATTATTTGGGGGTCATATTCAATATTTTTACTACATAGCAATATTTTCCTTTTTCTTCATTCTTTGCCAACCCATTCCTTGGAAAGAAAAAATAAAGTATGTATCTTTTGTTTTTATACCGACATTATTTTTGTCCGCAATCCAACTCCTACCATTCCTTGAATATTCACAGTTCTCTACGCGTCCCCAATTTGACATTAACTATGCCCATGGTTCAACTTCATTGTTTTCCTATATCCACCTTCTCATTCCAAATTTTTTTGGTGTGATGAAAGATGGGACTTCCTGGGGGGCTACCGCTGACATAAATGGATTTATAGGTATCATCCCGCTCTTGTTGGCAATTTGGGTACTGATAAAAGTCAGAATTCGTTGGATACTTTTTTTTTCAATCTCGGCGATTGTCACATTACTTCTTGCACTCGGAAAATACTCCCCTCTCTATCTGTTGGCATTTTATTTTGTCCCCTTCTTTTCGCGATTCCGTTCACCCACCTCGATACTACTAATATATACCTTTAGTCTTTCTGTGTTGGCGGGGTATGGTGCAGATTATTTATTTCAAAAGAGTCAGATAAAGACCAAGGAAAGAGTTTCTTCTCTGTTAGTCGCTTTAATTTCATCTGTTGCTCTTTTATTCCTTGTGTTATATGTTCGCTTAAACTTATTTTCTCAATTTATAACAACTATAAAAACAATAAACGTTATAAAAAAAACCGCCTTCTTCACTCGCTTCCTTGAATATTCCAGTTTTCGTATGCATATTATCTATAACTTATGGACGGAAAATATCATGATTCTATCTTTTTTTCTTGCATTATTTTTACTTTTTATTCTTGTTCTCACAATCCAAAAATGCATTACTCAGGTTCAGAAATTCATATTCATTCTTCTTATCGTGACTGAGCTTTTTATTTTTGGAAGCAACAACTACATCGTGTCAAGGGAAAAGGATTTACAGACTCCAAAAGAGATAGTCGAGTTTTTTCAAAAGAACTCTTCGCATTTTCGCGTACTTACGATGATAGACCCCGGAGCTAAACCGCCCTTTGCGGATCCTACTTTTTTCCAAACTGAAGGGATAAAGGCGATGGATTTTTATCAGGCAAACACAAACATATTTCAGGGTATAGAAATAGTGGGAGGATATGCCTCTATAGTCCATAAAGACTACTCAAATTATATTTCACCCAATAAATCCGATGACCCCACGGGAATTACACTTCTAAAGCCGGGAATGAAACAACTGGATGAACTTGGCGTCAAATATATTATTACTGCAGGGAGATATGAAAAGGAATTGCGGGAAAATGAACAGTACAAATTAGTGTTTAAGTATCGTGATGAGAGAATTAAGAGAACATTCGGCATATATCAAAATCTTAAAAGCTTTCCAAGAGTATATGTCTTAAATAGTAAGAACGAAGTAGTCGGATTAGCAAACATTGTATCGTACAAAGAGAATGAAATAAAAATTTCAGTTGCTTCTCCTGAAAAAGGAAAACTTATATTGGCAGATATGTACTATCCGGGTTGGTCTGCAAAAGTTAATAATAAGAAAGTATCGATTGCAAAATATAAAGTGTTTAGAAGTGTTCCGCTTGAGAAAGGGAAAAGTGAAATAGTATTTACTTATTTGCCGAAAGGTTTTATCATCGGAGCCACTCTCAGCTTAGCCAATTGGATGTTTGTATTTGTCTTTCTTGGATTCATCCTTATAAAAGAGCATAAATACATAAGTAAGCCACTCCATATAGGCAAAGCCAAGATCAAGAAGAATGCGAAGTGAAAAATCTTTGTAACCGTGGTCTTTGATATATCTGGCCCAAAACATATGAAAGGGATAGAAAATAATTTTTTTGAGACTCGTTTTTTCTCCTGACCCAAGTTTTCTAGTTGCTTCTCGCTTTGCATAATCGGTGAATTTCGTAAATGTTTGTTGTAGTGTGCGATATGAGTAATGATAAATCTTTCCCTTCAACTCACCAATCTGGCCATCAACCTTTACATGCTCATGGATGAGGTTTTCAGGAATGTATGCTGCGTTTTTCTTAAACAGCCTTAATATTTTATAATCTTCTCCTCCGTAATAAATCGGCTTCCCTAAGAAGTGATTTTGATAATGAATGTAGTAGCCGAAAATGTCATTGCGCGGGAATGAAATGACCGAAGCAAGCTCGTCTTTAAGTTTTGTTGAGATAACCTCATCCGCATCAAGCATAAGAACCCAGTCTCCTTTACATTTTGCTAATCCATACGCCCTCTGGCTTCCCAAATTTTCATCATGCCGCTTATATATTTTAGCTTTATATTTTCGAGAAATATTGAGGGTATCATCGTTTGAATTATCATCGACGATTAACATCTCATCAACTAAACCCTTGACCGATTGTAGGGATTTCTCAAGAAGCTCCCCCGAGTTTTTCGTGATCATGAGAAGGGATATCCTGATTTTATTCATGTCTCTATTGTAGCAAATGAGTAATTTAAACATCAATTCCAGCTAATTATTATAGGTTGTTCGGTGAATTTGTGATATAATAAATGGTTCAAACTATATCATTATGGTAACACCCGAAGCTCTTAAACAATTTACAGAAGAAGAATATTCAGAATTTAGATCTTCGCTACGAAGCAGGGAGACCCCTCTCTATCAATACGATATTTCCAGTCGAAAGCATTCGATGGTTATGTTGGACATTGGCCGTAACTGGTCTCCGGACCAGGCACAACTCATGAGGCCGAATGCCATTGACTCACTGTATCACCACGTCAATTCACACTCTAAAAAATTTTACTGTGATCGGGGATTTCTACCTGATGATGATTTATTAAATAAAATGGCCAATTACGGCGTAGAGATGCAGTCGCAAGGAGTGCAAGAGATTCAAGGAAAAAATATTAAGTCATTTGATGTCATAGGAATTTCAGTCACGAATCCGTTGCAGTTTGCTGAAATGATGGGCGCAATAAAAACAAGTGGAATTGAACCGCTAGGTATGCATCGAGGAAATACTGACCCTCTGGTGATATTGGGAGGTGAAGGTATGGTAAACCCCTTACCCTTTGCGCCTTTTGGTGATGTTATAGTTGTCGGTGATGGAGAAGAGGTGTTATTACAAGTTTCGGACGCATGGAGCAGAACAACAGGTCTTGACAGAAATACCCGCCTTAATTTTATAAAAAACTTAGATATACCGGGAGTATTCGTATCTGTATTTCTCCCCGTTGAACCAATCCCCGCCGCAAAATTAAAATATAACAATCAACGGTATATCCCCGGAAGTTCGATTATACGGGATGGAAATGCTTCACTTGTAATAAATAAGGGGTGTCAACATGGTAGTGAGTGTAGATTCTGTCAATACGGCCATACACACTCATTTCAACAACGACGCTTTAGCGACTTGGTAGAACATATGAGATTATTCAAAGAACACGGTGCAACTCAAATATCTATAATATCTGCCGCAGCTTCGGGTTATTTTTATAAGGAGGCTCGCACAAAATACAGCGTTGGAAATATTATAGATGAGGCGCTGTCGTTGGATCTTCAACCCATCTTATCAGCCGATAGGCCTGAAGATATATTTCGTATTCTTGAACATGAAACACCAGATAAGGTTCTCTTGGCGCCTGAGGCATCCCCTCAATTAAGAGAAAGTGTGCTCAAAAAAACTATCAAAGAAGAGGTGCTTTTAAACGCAATTCATGCCGCTTTAGACAAGGGTGTTCCGACGATCAGTCTCTATGGAATAGTGGGTATACCCGGTGAAACTGAAGATGATTTGAAATATTTCTCTGATCTTGCTCAAGATACACTTACTTATGCTAAAAGTAAAAATATTCCTAACCCAAAAGTTAACCTCCATTTTATGCCGCTCCTTGCAAGTCCCCATACACCTCTTGAGACTGTTCAGATGATACCGTGGCAAACATTTGATGAAAAGTTAGAAACGATACGAAACATCATTCCAGAAGAGTTAAGATCATCTATTAATATCGTGCAGGGAATCTCCGAGCTCGCATATCTCATGGAAATTTTGTTTAAAAGGGGTTTTCAAGATGCGGGATTGGCTACTTTCGAATATTATCAAGCCCTCCAACACAACCCAAACACAGATAAAATAGCTCTTCTTCTTGAAAGAATGACTAAGTACAACATAAATTTTGACGTTCTGTTTGCATCTAAAGAGAAGCGTGAATTACCAAATGCCGTTACCTTTTCCAACCATCAAAATATTGCTATAATAGGATAAAATGAGCTTAACAGCAAAGATTGTTTTTCTCTACATTTTCATATTAGGCTTGGCTTTTACGTTCGTTGTACCCCCATTGCAAAAGCCCGATGAGCACGGTCACTTTATTCGAACTATTCTCCTAAGTCATGGAAAAATATTTCTGACAAATAAAGATGGGGTCCTCCCCATCGAGAAGCAATACTACGAGCTTGTGCACGATCCGCTCTTGAATAAAATTCCGTATCACCCTCGCATCAAGTTCTATACCCGCTGGTATATCCGCTCTCCATTTGCAGATAAAGACGCATATAAACTCGTAAATGAGTCGACATGGGGACAGTTTATGTTGCCCGCGACATCATACATCCCTTATGCCGTTGGAATTAGTATCGCCCGATTATTTCAATTGAATGCATATCTGACTTTTTTTATGGGAAGACTCTCCATGTTTCTCTTGGCTTTTGTCTGGATGATATTTCTCTATAAGAAAATTCCCCAAGCATTCAAACCAATTTTGCTATTTGTATTTTCTCTCCCCATGCTTATCCATCAAATCACCGGGTACAACTACGATGCGATGCAGTGCATGATGGGATTTAGTTTGTTTGTATTAATTTTAAACCTTTTGCAGAAACGAAAACTGTCATTACCTGAGTTGACTGCGCTTGGGGGAACGTTCTTATTATTTCTTATCATGAAGCTTTCCTTTGAGCCTATGCTCCTCCTTATTTTTCTTATTCCTTATAAAAAAATTGCAGGTAGCTTTTCTCAATATGTCAAAAAAATAATATTCGTGTTGGTAATATTATTAGCGGGTTATTTTTTAATTAAATCAACATTCTTCATTTCTGCATCGCGCTATTCCCATCATCCAAAAGGAGTGAACCCTGCTCAACAAGTCCAGTATATTCTCAACCATCCCATCAATTACTTACAGAATTTCATGCAATCGAGTCTGCGCTTGTCAAAATTCCACTTGCAGGGACTTATTGGTATCTTCGGCTGGTTGGATTATTCTATGGCTTGGTGGGTATATGTTTTATATCTATTTGCCTCTATTTATCTTATCTGCTCTATAAATCTTGAAAAGAGTGAACGAATGAACCCCTGGCAAATCATGCTTATATTGGGAAGTGTATTTTTAACTTACTCATTCATGCTGACGATCTTTTATCTAAACTGGAAGACGGTAGGATCCCCCGTGATAGACGGTACGCAGGGAAGATATTTTATAAGCCTTCTTCCATTTATATTATTGGGCTTCGTACAATTGAGGTGGTGTTCGCCAAAATGGATACTTCCTAAGTGGATGAAAATAGTATTGGTATTTGTACTCTTTCTTTTAATCGTCTCCATTATTAATAGCATCCAAACGCGCTATTACTAGGATGAGACCTCCCTTTCCCAGCTTCCAAAATAATTTTCGCGTACTAAAATAAAATGGAATGAATATGGTAAAAAAAATGGCTTTTGCAATCTTACGTATATATGTATTTTTTAAGAAAGTATAGTTCCCATCAAGATTTTTTTTTAAATCAATCAAGTCTTCGTATGTACGACTATATACTTCACTTAACCCATTCTTTCTCAGTGCTTTTCGAAGTGACAATGGGCTGAAGAACCATTTGTGGTCCTCTATCATCCACCAGGACCATTTCTTAGTCATCCATTGCATGAGGCTCTGGTAATTGGGGGTTTGAATGACAAGAGCTCCGCCCTCGTTTATGATTTTTATAATCTTAAATAATGAAGCGAACGGATCCTTAAGATGCTCGATGACATCAAACATGATGACAAGATCAAATTTCTTTTTATTTATTTTGAGAAATCCATCCAAATCAAGTTTGTGTAAAGTGAATGACTTTTTTGGCAAATAGTGAGGGGTTAAACTCGGTTCAACAACATCTAAATTAAAATTTCCACTTTTCAAAAGAAGTGAGCTTAACAATCCATGCCCCGGACCAATTTCTAAGACGGAACCTGAACTTTTATATCTTACAATATTGTCGACGATAGGACCTAAACGGGAAACAATCATTTTCTCCTCCTTTTTATATTCTTTGAGCTGATATTGACTATTTAAGTTTTGTTTTATGAACTTTGCTTGATCAACAAATCCTAGTTGGCAATTCTCACACTCGAAGATTTGAACTCCGTCTACAACCTTCATGATTTTTCCCGTTTTTTTCCCGCAAAGTAAGCATTTCATAGGCAAAGTACTATCGATAAAATTATACTGCTCTATCAACCCGATTTATCATAATTGTAGCATATAAACTCTGGCGCTTTCATAACATACTGCCGATACTCTCCACATGAAGCCCTTGTGTCCTCTTTGTAATACGAATTCAAAACTTAAAAATACTCGCGATATATATCACTACTATTTGTGCAGTAAATGCAAGACTCTTTTCCTCCATCCTAAGCCAAGTAAAAAGCAATTAGACGACTACTATAAAAAGACTTTTCAGTACACCGCAGGTTGTACCAATGAACAGCCAATCAGAGAAAGGGCTCGAACAATTTTAAAAAAGCTTGTTAAATTCAATCCAGAAGGTTTAACAATACTTGATATTGGGTCAGGGTATGGATACTTTCTCGATGAAGCAAGAAAGAAAGGGCTGAAAGTCACGGGCATCGAACCAAACAGGGTACTCGCAAGTGACTCAATTAATCAATTAATTGAGTCACTTCATAATGTTACATTTGAACAGTTTTTTCGAAATAATAAAAAAAGAAAATACGATTTTATAACTCTTATTCACGTCATCGAACATGTTCCAAACCCCCGAGAAGTATTACAAATGACTTGCAAATTATTAGCGCCCGGCGGCATTCTTTACATAGAAACTCCAAACCTAGATAGTCACCTATATCGAGCAGAAAAAGATAATTACACTTTTCTAACACCACCTGATCATCTTTGGATTTTTTCAAGAGATAGTTTAAGAAAAATTCTTCCTGATAAATATAACTTTAAATATATTTCTACATACAGCTACCCTGAACATTTGATGGGAATATTAAAATCTCTACTAAAAAGAGTAGATAATAACGCAGGTGTGGCTGTCACAGCGGGCCAAATTCAACCGACGCGGTTAAACTTGGACCGTCAGGACGCTCCCACTAGCTTTAAGAACAGGCTATCTATAATAATATCTTTCATAAAATATTTGATTTTTGACAAGTGTATTGCCAGACTCTTTTACCCTCTTTTAAACCTCAAGTACTATGGCTCTATTTTGGAGCTTTATATCAAGAAAAAATAGGCAAATTGTTGTGTATAGTCCCTGGTGCTTTTTTTGTGACGGTATTAAAAAGAAGGAATGAAGAGGTTATTATCTATTTTTATTCTTTTATTCTTAATCATAATTCTCTCAAATAATATTTATGCCTTTGAACCATTCACTTCATATCCTTCAAACCCTCTACCCGTTACCTCACATTATTCGGGCTGGAATGAGATAGGCGCATTACAGGGACAGGTCGTAAAAGAAAATGATTCATCATACTCTATGTGGTACAGCAGTTTAGGCAGTGGTCTTCGTATTGCAAAAGCAACCTCAAACGATGGATTATTTTGGACCGGCAGTGCTTATTATTCGTTTCTCGGTAATCAGGACACAAGCGACCCTTACTATCTAAACGGAAACCCTAAATATCTATACTTTGCGACTACGCCTCCGGGCAGTAATACCCGCATAATGAGGATTTCTCAAACAAACGGGAATTTTGATAATTCAACTATTCAAGAAGTGCTCATTCCTGGGAAACATTGGGGAGTGAATGGTACGACTTCACCAGTTGTGTGGTTTGAAAATAATACCTACTACTTGTTTTATTCCGCGCTCGGCGCTACGTGGGATATGGGTATGGCTACATCATCGGATGGAGTTACGTATAATGAGTGTAGCGGTAGTCCCTTTCTCACCGGTGACACCGTACCACGCTCCATAATCAAATATGAAAATGAATACTATCTCTTTTTTCACTCACCTCAGGGATTGGGTTATGTAAAGACATCCACTCTATCGTGCAACACTACTTGGTCAGGGAGAACTTTATTGGGTATATCCGGATATTTCCCCTCGGTCATTCCCACTTCGGGAGAGCTTCGTCTGTATTACGGATCACCCGCAGGTGGTGTGTGGAGATTGTATCTAACGACGTCACCTCTTCCTTTGCCAATCCCCTCTCCTTCACCAACACCAACCGCCGTACCAAAAAATCCCATCATCATAATTCCCGGTCTCTTTGGCTCTTGGAATAAGGAATCCATCCTCCATGGTACGTATGTGAACCAACCGGAATGGAAACTGAATCCAATCGTGCATGAATATGACGGCTTGGAAAAAACCTTGGATAATTTAGAGTATGAAAAAAATAAAGACTATTATTTATTCGCCTACGACTGGAGAAAAAATATTGAAAGTAGCGCAGATGACCTCAATACATTCATAAATAACCTACATCTTTCATCACCTCCAGATATTATTGGACATTCACTGGGCGGACTAGTGGGACGTATATTTGTTCAAAAATATGGATCATCAAATACTCATAATTTAATAACCGTTGGTTCTCCACATGGAGGCACGGCGAAAGTTTATAAGACTGTTGAGGGCGGGGAGGTTGAGACGGATAATTCTGTATTTTGGCTCGCACAACAACTTGTTCTACAGCTTTATAGGGATGGTATCAAGACAAACAAGCAGATCATAGCTGAAAAATTCCCCGTAGCTCAAAATCTTTTACCAATAAATGATTATTTGAAGCTAAACAATATCGATGTCTCCACATCCAACATGAAAATAAAAAACAATATTCTCCCTTTTAATCTTACTCCAATTAGCACACTGATGGCACTCGTAGGAGAAAAAGGGAACACGATATCAGGATATACTGTAAAAAAACGGACAGCGCTGGATGAACTTTTGGATTATTATCCTGACGGAAGACCAATTCAATCACTTTATCTCATGGGTGATTTCACCGTAGCTTCCGAGAATGCAAAAATGGGAAATAATTTTGCAGTTTTACCGAAAAACCATGGTGAACTTATATATTCAAAAGAGGGAATAAAAAAAATACTTGAAAACTTAAATATTTCTTATCTTGAGAGTAATATTGTTGAGGGTAAAGGAACAAAAGTAACCCCTTCTCTCATTTTCCTCATGCTGTCACCTGCTGAGATGGAGGTCGCACATGCCGGCCAATTATATCAAGAACAGGACGGATTTATTTTTATCGAAAATGCCGCGCCCGGAGAATATCAATTAAAAGCAACAGGTCTTGCGAAGGGTAGATATACTATTCTTATCGGGGAAATGGGACAGCAAAGTGATGTGTGGAGCAGAATCGAGGGAGAAATCACGCAGAATCCTCCCAGCAACCAAACTGATATTTATCAAGTTTTATTTAACGATCAGTCTCCCGGTTATCCCATGCCCTCACCACAAGCGCTTTTAGATGAATTGATTATTTACTTAACCGACCAGAATAAGATCTTGAAAAAGATAGAAATAACAAAGTCATTAATTAATTTAGGAGTCACTAAGCAATATTTGAGCAGTCAAAATCTGGGTAGGTCAAAATCAACATTTCTCTTAATCCATCAGCAACTTTTCTCTGCTTTTACAAAGGTCGCAAATGGCGATAAACCGAAAATTCTCTATGCCATAGAAAAATTGGAGAACCTCTACGAAAAAACTATGGGCGCATACTCTTTTGGCATCTTTCCCGCAAGATTACAGATGGATTTGAATAATTTTAAGAAGAGCATTGAGCCAACCGAAAATTACCTGCTCCTCATGAAACAAAGAGGTAAGAACGTAAGTCTAAATGTCAGTATTATGGTTGAAATTAAAAACAGATTATTTCTTGCGGAAAAGTCTTTCAATGAAAAGAATAATAACCGCTCTGAAATAGTATTAAAATCAATAGCTGAGCTATTGAAAGAGGTGAGAAAAATGTAAAAACGGTTGTATTTATTTGTTATTAATTTTATTATTAACCCTATGATCACGAATGCGGATGTAAAAAAGCTTAAGGATGTCTTTGCAACGAAAGATGAAATGAAAGAATTAAGAAATGATGTTATTGGCTTCAAAGACGCCATTTTGCATGAAATTACTAAACTACGGGAAGATATTACGGTGGTTATTGGTTATAGGGACATGATTGAGGACCATGAAAATCGAATAGGAAAAATTGAAAGTACAATCCTGGTTAAATCTACATAAGTTTGTAATAGTTATTTGGAGCTATAAAAGGATATTTTCTACGTCTGTATAAACTACTACTTGACAAGTTTTACAAAAGCTTGTAGTATTTGCATAAGTTATGTACATAGCGATTGATAGATCTGTGTGTACTTGTCCAACCAATTAATCTCACAAAGAGAGGGGTTGGATTTTTTTTGGATTCAGAGTAGTTAACAATTTTATGAAATTAACATAGAGGAGGTGAGCAATTAAGTGAAGAAGATAATAATTAGTTTGATAACGGTAATAGTAGTCGCCTCCAGTGTTGTCGCGGCAACACGCGCATACTTCTCGGATAATGAAACAAGTACCGGAAACACTCTCTCCATGGGTACTTTGGATTTGAAAGTAAATAATGCTGACGATCCAGTGGTAGTTCATATTACCCGAGCCAATCTTAAACCTTATCCAAGTTGGTCGCATAATTATGGGGGTAATTTTAGCCTGAAAAATGCCGGATCAGTGTCTGGAGTATTTAAAATGAAAATTATAAATATCAAAAATAATGAAAATGGGTGTACTGAGCCAGAAACTGAGGCGGGTGATGTTTCGTGCGGAGCTACCGAGGGTGAATTGGGAGGACTAACGTTTGTTAAATGGTCAAGAAACGAAGCTCCTTGGGGAGGTTGGGGATTAAAGATGAGCCCCTTGAATTCGGCAGAAGGTGTTGTTGTGACAGGAGAAACTCTTGCACCGGGAGCAACTGTAGTAACAAATCTGGATCTAGAATGGGATACTCATGCTGGCACACAGGATAATTTAGCCCAAAATGACGGCGTAGAATTCGATATTCTTTTTAGTCTTGATCAAATATAACTCCGCATGAAGGAGAAATAACGAGTTAATTTTCTTGAAAGGAGGTGAAAAAATATGAAAAAGATTATCTTAAGTTTAGTTATGGTATTCGCTATGGCATCACTGGTCGTTGGAGCAACTAGAGCTTATTTTAGCGACACAGAGACTTCAACCGGTAACACTTTTGCCGCGGGCACATTAGATCTTAATGTAGATGGCGGGAATACAAACGTTGTAAAGTTTACAGTAACTGACATGAAGCCCGGAGATACGCAAACAGGAACATGGACTCTGCGTAACGCTGGATCAATTGCTGGTTATCTTGATTTACACAGCATCGCACAAGTTCATGGGGCAGGCACCACAACAGAGCCTGAACTTGCTGAAGAAAATCCTGACGTCGGCACATTAGGGTCTTTGCTTACTGCCAATCTTTTTGTTGATACGAACGGAAACGGAGTACAGGATGGGGTTGAACCTACAATCTATTCTGGATCATTAGGGGGTATGGCAAGCGAGTATCCTGATTTGGATTTATCATTAGCCGCGGGTGCAACTAATTACGTTACTTTAGTGCTTAATTGGACCCCAAGCGCAAATGATAATAAGGGTCAAGGAGATACGGTGAATCTTGGCATGACATTTGAGCTTGGTCAAACTCTTGCTCAATAAGCTTTGAACTGTTTGGGATTACTTCTTCCTCACAAATTGTTTGTGAGGAAGGTGATTGTCCTAAAAATTATTTAAATTAATATGTTTAAAAAATTAAAAAAACTTCTTTCTCTTATTTACAATATCCTATTCATAATATTGATATTACTCCTTGTGGTTATTGGTGTATCGGTTATCAGATTGCCTAATAATTACAAAATATATTCGGTGGTAAGTGGTTCGATGGAGCCAACTATCAAAACTGGAAGTATTGTATTTGTTAAACCTGTCAAACAATACAGTGTAAACGATGTTATAACTATGAAGTCATCTGAACCAAGAAAGACGGTGACTCACCGGATTGTCACAAAAATAGTAAAAAATAAGCAGGTGAGTTATGAGACCAAAGGTGATGCTAACAAATCTTCAGATACTCAAGAACTGCTTCCTCAAAATATTATTGGAAAAGTATTCCTGACTGTACCCTACTTGGGATATCCCATCGGCTATTCCAAAACCTTACCCAGCCTCATATTTATGATAATCATACCAGCGACCATCATCGCCTATGGTGAACTCATGAATATTAAAAATGAAGCGTTGAGATTGTTGAAAGTCGGCAAGCATCGTAAGCTTTCAACATTTGAAAAGGTGGAAGAAAAAGTTGGAGAGGAAATTATAGAGGTTGAGAAAGAAGTGAAGAAAGGTGTTAAAAAAATAGTAGGAAAGTAAAGTGAGATGAAAATAGCAAGGCGTGCTTTGTTAAAACTGGTGATATTGGCCCTTATGGTGGGGGTATATTTTATACCAATCACCAACTCATACCTCTCAGATAATGAATCGTCAAGCGGAAATACACTTCAGGCTACTTGCTGGGGTGCTCCAGATTCTCCAACCAGAACCAATCCTTCATCCGATTACTCAAATAATACCAATATCACTTTTTCATGGACCTCAACCACGAATCACTGCCCAAGCCCTCAAACCTATTACCAATTTCAGTTTGCTGACGATGTAGGGTTCACGGTAAATCTTCAGCAATCAGGTTGGATCACATCAACTTCGTACCCTCTTGCTGGTCTTTCAGAGGGTACCCATTACTGGAGGATATTGGCTAAAGATCAATATGAATATATCTCAACAGGCTCAACATATACTCTCATCGTAGATGCTACTGCTCCAAGCGCTTCCCTTGAAGTAACCGGTTCAGGCTACAAAGCCGTTGAGGATAAAATATCAAATGGTGACTTTGAACTCGGAAATATGAATGGATGGACTACTTATGGAGATGCGCAGGTTATGTCGTCTGATACCGGCACGACTCCTTCGTTTACTGTCACTCCTTACGAAGGATCGTATATGGCTCGTGTAGGAAGGGCCAGCACGTATGTTTGGCAAAATAGATTGATGAAATCCTTTGACAGCGGAGCAAAAAGTATATCCCTTAGGTATAATTTCTTCAGTAGAGATGTAGCTCCCAATGATGACCCGGGATTTTTCATCCGCTTAAACGGACAAGAGATATTTAGCCTTGCTTCAAAATCGGTAAATCCACTTGATGTGGGTGACGGAGCGGCACGGTCTTCAGGGTGGCAACAGTTTTATTACAACTTAAGTAATGTTACTGACACAAAAGTTAATCTAGCATTGTACGCGGGAAATACTACCGATACCACCGATAATTCATGGGTATATTTAGACAAAATAACCACTTACTTTATCTCCGCCAAGGGAACTGCCGATTATAAGATAACTGGAACCGATGGATTTTCCGGCATATCAAGTTGTTATTATGAGGTAGATGGAGGAGGGTATAATCCTATTATTACCGGGGGAACATTCCAAATTACGGGAGCAGGTACCCACTCACTTTCATATTATTGTACTGATGCCGCAGGTAACTCGAGTTTAATTAACCCTGTGACTGTAATTACAGATACTTCATCCCCAAGCGATATCACTGATTTAACGGCAACTGCAACCACGGCTAATTCCGTTACTCTCGCTTGGACTGCTCCCGGTAATGATGGAGGAAGTGGAAGGGCGGCATCATATGATGTCCGATATTCAACAGCAAATATCACAAACGATGCGGACTTTAGTGCTGCTACTAAAGTGGATAAAATCTCCACTCCACAGACAGCTGGTAGCACGGAAAATCTTGAAGTTATTGGGCTTAATGCTTCCACGACTTATTATTTTGCTATAAAGACTTTAGACGAAGCTCCAAACACATCCGGTTTATCGAACATATTATCCGCAAGTACTATTGCTGGCTCTACCGTCAACGCTGGCGATATTGTCATCAATGAACTTATGTGGATGGGGTCAAGTTTATCGACAGCCGATGAGTGGATCGAATTACGCAATATGACCGATCACGATATAGCTTTGGATAATTTTTATATGACAAGATTTGGAACACCTGAATTAACAATGTTCACTATTCCTGTGGGCAAAACTATAACTGCAAGAGGATATTTCCTTATTTCTAATTTTGCTGCTAATGCCTCCCGATTGATAAATACAACTACGGTTGATTATCAGACAACAGGAGTCAATCTTTCCAATACAAACTTATCAATAAAATTATATGATGCAAGTAGTAATATAATTGATTCTGCCTGGAATGGAACTACTCCTCGTGAAGGACTTTTCGTTACAACCGCAGGCCTACAGAAATATTACTCAATGGAGCGCACTTCAATACCAGGAGACGGCACAAATCAATTAAATTGGTATTCGTGTATCGATGCCGCATCAACCACTGACTACTTTGATGGAAGTGCGGATGAGCGAGGCACTCCGAGAGCTCAAAATAGATCTGAAAATGAACCATACAATCGATACTATAATGTCGCAACCACTCCTACAGTCACTCCTGTTGCGGTCATCGCAACATCCGAGGCTTCCCTCACTCTTGCCGATGACAAAAAAACAGTTTCATTCTCAGTCAGTAATATTGCCGACTATAATAAGCTTTCCTATGAGCTCAGTTATGATGCCTTCAGCAGTGCAAAAGGGCTTGTAGGATCTGATATAGATATTTCTTCACAAGATACTTTTGAAAAGAATGCCCTTGATCTAGCCACATGCTCGGGAGAAGTATGTACCTATGACCAGGATGTAAAAAATTTTAAATTAGTTGTTACATTGACAGATAAAAACGGAAAGGAAACAAAATTAGAAAAAGGTTTATAGTATGAAAAAAATAATTGTTTTATCTTTGCTTTTAGTACCGCTATTGTTTATAGTTGCCGGAGTAAAGGCCGCAGATTATAATCTTACGTGTACATACAGCGCCGGATGTTCCCCCAGTCTCCCCGCCTTTTTTCCTTCCTCTGAAGTCTGGTATCCGGGGAAAACGCTTACTAAAACAGTACAGTTTACTAATAACAGCTCAATTGATCGAAAGGTTGGAGTCCAGTCCTCACAAACTTTAACAAGTGGTGACGTCGACCAGGTGATAGACCTTATTATAACCAAATCTGACTCCACCGTATTATTTTCAAACTCACTACACGCATTTTATGCCTCAGGTGAGGTTCTTTTACTTGATAATTTAGCCTCACATGCCTCTGAAACTTTTTCGTTTCAGGCAACCATGTATTCAACCTCAGGCAATGAATATCAGAGCATGACTACACAGTTTGACTTGATAATAGGACTCATATCGAGTCCAACTCCGACTCCACCCGCATGTACCGATACAGCGCCTGCCACTCCCGGTTCCGTAACTCTTAGCAGAGTAAATGACGCTGAAGTTAAGGCAACTTGGGGAACGGCAACTGATCCGGTCACCGGTTATCGAGTAAGTTGGTCAAAGGATACTGACACTGACGGGGATGGTGAAGGAACAAGATCGGTTGGTAAAACAACCGAAACAAATATAACCGGTCTTAATCTTACAAGTTATACCCATTATTTTAAAGTCCGTGCGGTGAATGGTTGTAAGGAAGGTGCAACTACCGGTATTGCAACAATTGGGGATGGAAAAAATTATCTTGCACCTACCTCAACTCCTGCACCCACCCCAACTTCTACACCACTCCCCATTCCATCGCCCATTCCTACAACAGAAGTACTGGGAGTAAGTACATCATCAGGTACACAAGGATTAAATAATAAGGGATCTCAAAAAGAAGTAAAAGGAGTTACAACCTCAAAGTGTATCGCCTATTGGTGGCAGATACTGCTACTCCAATCGCTCTTACTCGCCCTCTATTATTTCCGTTTTGCAAAAAATATGAACAGCAGGAACATGTTACTTACCGGTCTGGGGGCTCTTCTGGGAGGTCTTGCAGTTTTCCGGATTATGAACAGCTGTCATAGTTTTAACTTTTTACTTTTCCCCAAATCCCCTTCACCTTTTATGAAATATTTTGTACTACTTGATATTGCCGTAATTTTGGCAATCTTACTTGCCAAAAAATGGTGGACCCGAGAGGACTCGAACCTCTGACCTTTGCAATGTGAATGCAACGTTCTAGCCAACTGAACTACGGGTCCTGTAACCAATAATTTTTTAAGGTTCTCTTTAAGTAATTTCTTCCCCATTGAGTTTTCAAATACTTTTCTCTTGCCGTGGCATCTTGTTGATGTAAATATGCTTCGTAATATATAAGTGAAAATGGTCTTCGATGCTTTGTAATATCGACTTTACCGTTATTGTGATCGTTAAGTCGACTTCTAAGATCGCTACTATACCCTGTATATAACTGCCGATCTTTTTGACTTTTTAAAACATACACATAGTACATATGCGCTACGATTAATGTCTAGCCAACTTCACCCGCGCGAATTTCCAATGAATGCTGAAATTCGTTCGGGTAAACTACGGGTCCAATAATTACCTCTCTATTGTAGTTCTATACCTTGTTTTTTGCAACTTTTTTCACTACAATAACCGTATGCTGAAGGTCTTTAAGGCAATACTTGAGTTTGTGATGGACATACTGGAGACGGTAGTCTTCATTGGATCCCTTTTTATCGTGGTATACCTCTTTATCATGCAACCTAATCAAGTAAAAGGAGCTTCCATGGACCCGACATTTAATAGCGGTGATTATATTTTTACCAGTAAAGTTACATATAAATTCCGAGGTTATAATCGCGGCGATGTGATCGTGTTTAAATCACCCAAAAATCCTGACATTGAGTATATCAAGCGGATTATTGGGCTTCCCGGTGATAAGGTTATGGTGAAGGACAGTGAGGTATATGTGAATGGTATAAAGCTGACCGAGGGCTATATCTCTGCCAAGACAAACTTGTGGGAAAATGGATTTTCCAAAAATGGCGAGGCGGTCACTGTACCCGATGGTTATTTGTTTGTAATGGGAGATAATCGGCCCCGATCCTCAGATTCGCGCGAATTTGGACCGGTTCCGGAGGACAGTGTTATCGGCCAGGTATTTTACCGCTACTTTCCTTCAACAAAAATTGGTAGTATTGACAACCCATTTCCGGATAGTTTAAGAAGTAAGTGAGGTGAGTTTTTTTATGATTGCACGGATTGCAGGGGTTGAGTCGGTCAGGCTTCCTTTTATTTCGAGCACTATCTTGCTTTTAACCCTCGTCTGTATAAGCTTCATTTTTGCACCAGCAAAGACGTCTGAGATTGTCTTTTTTGCCTTCTCAATCTCTTCTTGAGGAAGGTGTTCACCGGTAGATTTCATCTCATATAGAATCTCGCGCACCAGTTCCTCAGTTTGAATCACGGTCAGATTGTCTGAGATCACCTTTTCATATGCTAACCTAATTTCATCCGTTGTACGCAGACGGGAAATGATAAATAGGTGACTTATGGAAATAAGCTTGGAATAGTAGCCGTCCACGATCATGTCATCTAATTTATTCAGCCGAAGTATATGGCAGACATAGGATTCTTTCATCCCGATCATGCGGCTCACATCTTTTATTCTCATTTCTTTATCCACGGTTAAAAAACGAAGCAATTTAGCTTTAGTGATGACGTTTTTCTCCTTTTTTGCTTGTTCAATGACGTGGTCAATTTCGGGGGGCATATAGGGGAATTGTAGCACAAAAGAGGAATTACTTTACGAAGATGTATTTTTGTCCCTGCCTTGTTTTGAAGGCTACAGTCCCTTTTTTTAAAGCCATGATGGTGAAGTCGTTGGTAAGCATCGTTCCTTCACCCGCTTTGAATTTAGTGCCCTGCTGGCGCATGATGATATTTCCCGGCTCAACTGACTCTCCTCCAAATTTTTTTACTCCCAGACGGCGACCGGCAGAATCTCTGTTTCCTCGAACCGCACGTTGGGCTTTTGTATGGGCCATTTAGTTTATTTTCGTAATTTGTATTTTCGTTAATCTTGATCTGAATCCGGTGACTCTTCGGTAACGGACTTTTGCCTTGAATTTGGCAATTCTGAGTTTCTCACCCTTCATATGCTCAATCACAGTTGCCGTAGTTTTTGAGGCTAAAAAAGGAGTACCGAGCTCAATATTTCCTTTATCATCAAATACGGCGAGAGTTTCGAGGTCTATGGTATCTTTTTCCTTTACATCAAGAAGGTCAACAACAAGAAAATCGCTTTCTTTGGCTACGTATTGCTTACCGCCTGTTTTAACCACTGCAAACTTTGTCATAAGGTACAAGTATATAGGAAAACCACCTAAAAAGCAATATGAATTACCCTATTCCCAAAGTTAAAGCTTACCACACTGACCCATAATACTTGCCAGATCGGCAATTTTCCCCTGAACTCCGATATAAGCCTCGTTGCTCAGAGTAACCGGAAGAGTAATTGGTAGTTGATCAAGAAGAGTTAACAGATTCATTTTATTATCATATACACTCATAACCAGGTTTTTATTTATGGTTCCTTTACTTATCATTACTCCTCCCGTAATTTTTCTGCTTAAACAAATATAACTCATCGGAATGTCGGTAGGAATCACCGATGTTACCGATGACACTACTGCACGTTCTGAGGCTCTGCTATTTTGAGTTACTTTCTGTGAATTAACCATGAGGGAAAATATGGTTAAGACCATAAGCGGCACTGCAAAGAGAGCAAGATATCCAATCCGTTTATCAATACAAAACGTTCCGTTCATGGTATCAATATAGAATATTCTTCAGTAATTGTCAATTTATGGGATGAGGGCAAACCCTATCATGAGTGACACCAGCATCGATCCCCCATACGATACAAAGGGTAGGGCGATACCTGCAATGGGAAGAATTCCCAGATTCATACCGATATTGATAAATACCTGAAAAAATATAAATGAGATAATCCCCACCACATACAAAAAGGAGAATCTGCTTGTTTCTTCTTCCTTTAATACGTATGAATGGGCTCTTTTGAAAAGGAGGTAGAGTATAATCGCAAAGAGAATGAGCGTCATGGCACCTCCTACAAATCCAAATTGCTCAACTAGTGAAGAAAAAGCAAAATCAGTACTGTTTTCCGGTAGGAAAAAAAGTTTTGATTGAGTCCCCAATCCCAAACCGCGCCCTAACAAAGTGCCTGACCCTATCGTGATCATTGCCTGTATCATGTTATATGCGTTTTGCTGGGTGTCCAAGTGCGGTTGAAAAAAACTGAAAATACGCTGCTTCTGATACTCCTTCAGAAATATCCATCCGAACGGAAGGAGTGATAATACCGCCCCCATAAGATAAAGAACATTTTTCTTAGGAATGGATGAAAACAGAACCATGACAAAATAGATAAAGACATATACCATGGCATTTCCAAGATCCGGCTGTTTAAATATGATGAAAGTCGGAAGAAGAAAATAAAATAAACTGATAGTTAAATTGATGAATGTATTTCCCTGCCGGTTCAGCTTGGAAAAGAAATCTGCAAAAAAAAGAATGAAAAATACTTTAAAAAATTCACTTCCCTGAAACCGGAAAAAAAGCAGATCAATCCATCGCTTTGACCCTTTCACCTCAAGTCCTATTATGTAAGTGATGATAAGCACGGCGATAAATGCCCAATAAAAAAAATTCGCATTACTGCGGAAAAACTTCCATCCCAGCCTTTTAATAATGAAAAAAAAGGCAAAACCTACACCAAAATTCAAAAGCATGGTTGTCCCAAGTGTTGTACGGATACCAAACAGATTAAAAAAACCAAATATGAAGAGGAAACATACCGGAAGAAGCAGTTGTATCATAGGGCAACCCGCAAAGTGGGTCCTGTGTTTATTTCTCGGGCTAAAACTTTCTTTTTTATATATTCGTGTTGATCCTTGAATTCTGCAGTCAGAGTGAGCGATACCAGATCAGTAGGTTTGGTACCCAGTTCTTTTCTCTTTGCCTGTATATCACGGATGAGTCCTCGAAGTTTTCCTTCAAACTCAAGTTCTTTGGTCATGGTGACATCGTACTGTGCTGCTATCAAGTCGCCTTTTCCTTTTTCATATTCTATAGTTTTTACGTTTAATTCGTCACGTAGCAAGCGGTTATATTCGTCAAAGTATGCATGTATCTTGAAACTTCTTGACCCGGGTAGAAGTATTTTTGCTTTTAAAAGGGGCTGTCTGACTTTCATTTTTATTTCTTTTCTTCCTCTTTGCCCTGCCTCGGCAATTTCCCGGACCAAATCCATATCATCAAACAAATCCCGGTTGATAGGGGTAGATTTTTCTTCCTCGGGCCAGAAAGCCAAGTGAACCGATTCGCGACCGGTAAGATTGGTATATATCATCTCGGAGGCAAACGGAATAATGGGTGAAAGTATGACTGATAAATCAACCAGTATCTTGTGAAGGGTTGTGAAGAAGTATGTTTTATCGCTCACATCGTCGGAATTTGTCCATAATCTATCCCTGCTACGGCGTATAAACCAAGTTGAAACATCCGAGACAAACTTTTCCGTCTCAAGTGCGGCGTCTTTTGCGTTGAATTCCTTGAGTGATTTTTCAACAAATTGTATAAGCCATGCCAGTCGGCTAAGAATCCACGTGTCCAGAATATTTTTTGATTTTGAAGATGAGTTGTTGGATATTGGAGATTGATATTTATCCAGAATTGCATACTCTACAAAGAACTTATATGTATTCCAAAGCATGAGATAAAACTGTCTGCGCACCTCATCGGCTTTTTTATAACCGAACAACATATTGTCTGCCGGATTCTGTCTGGCAAACATCCACCGCATGACATCAACCCCGATTTTATCAGCGCCTTCATTGAACTCTACAGAATTTCCCCAGCTTTTATGCATGGGCCTGCCATCCTCACCTACCATAGTGCCATAACCCAACACCCGCTTGAAGGGAAGGGTATTTTCAAGTACTGAAGACATTGCAATCATCGCATAAAACCAGTTCTTAAACTGTCCGGGAAACGATTCGGTGATGAAGTCCGCGGGAAACCATTCTTTCCATTTATTCTTATCTTTCAAATAAAGAGGCTCTCCCTGATTATTCTCCATCATGGTGGAGTAAGGTACAATTCCCGCATCCAACCAAGGATTTCCCACTGCCTCAATTCTCTCTGCAAAGTTACCGCATTTTGGACACTTGATTTTGACTTCGTCAATAAACGGTTTGTGCGGAGAGTGCCCTTCAAATTTTTCCCACCCAACAACTGATTTTTTCTGTAATTCTTTTTTTGAACCGACCACATCAAAAGATCCGCATTTTTTGCATTCATATATGGGAAGAGCTAAACCCCAATAGCGATTCTTTTTACTGATTAACCAATCATGCATATTCTTCAACCAATCCAGTTCACGGTCCAATCCAAACTCCGGCATCCACTTGATTGACTTGGCAACTCCAACCATCCGTTCCCTTAATGTCAAATTTTCCATCTTCGATTTTCCATTTTCTACTTTCGACTTTAAGTCCATCGCAATGTACCACTCATCAGCCACTTTCCACACTAATTCAGTCTTACATCTCCAACACGCGGGATACCGGTGCTTATATGCAATGACCGCAAATGCCCAACACTCGCCGTTTTGATTCTTTTTTTCTTTTAAATAGTCCAGAATTACTTCCGGATGCTTTTTTGCATTTTTCCCTGATAGATATCCCAGATCCATCATGTAGTCTGCATTATCCTCTATCACCGGAATCATGGGAAGTCCGAGCTTTTTACCCATCTTAAAGTCCTCAACTCCTGCCGAAACCGCGGTATGAACCAGGCCGGTCCCTTCGGTTGTTGTGATGGGGAGAATAGTCTTGTCTGTTGCAAAAACAATGTGAAATTTATCCGGATTAGCACCCGCCACTTTTTTAACTTTAGGCAAATCATCAAATGGGCCCTGATATTTTAAACCAACAAGATCGCTCCCCTTCACTGTTTTTACTATTTTATAGTTCTCTTTGAAGACTGATTTCACCAGTTCATTCGCAATCCAAAATTTCTGACCAGTTGTTCCTTCAACTAATGCATAATCAAATGTTGCCTCGACCGCAACAGCTATGTTTGCAGGAATGGTCCATGGAGTTGTGGTCCAAACCAGCAGATTTTCATTTTCTCTTCCTTTGATGGGAAGTTCAAAATAAACCGATTGGTGGACTAATTCTTTGTAGTCCTCAGTCAACATCTCATGCTGGGAAATAGCGGTCTCACAGCGAGGACACCAGGGAACTGATTCGTGACCCTTGTAAATCCATCCGTTTTCAAAACACGTTTTCAAAAAATGCCAGATCATGTAATTATTTGCGTCGCTCATCGTGAAATATGAATGTTCCCAGTCGGCAAAATAACCCAGTCTTTTTGATTGTGCAGTCTGAATTCCGGAAAACTTGAGAACTCTGTCTTTACAGAGTTGAACGAACTTGGCAATGGATGCATTCCTGTCCCCTTCAACTAAATTTTCAATGTCTTTTTTTGTATGCAGACCCAACTCCTTCTCTACCTCAACTTCAACCCAAAGCCCCTGGCAGTCAAAACCATTCTGAAAACGTTGACGATAGCCGAGAAGGTTAAAAAAACGTGGCCATAGATCCTTATAGGTCCTCCCCCATGCATGGTGAGCTCCCATAGGATTATTTGCAGTTATAGGACCATCAAGAAAAGAAAAGGTTTTCTTCGCATCCTTATTTTTATGAAGATATTTATCCACCACTCCATCCTTATACCAATGATCAAGCAACTGTTTTTCAAGTTCAGGAAAATTAGGATTGGACGGAACCGGAGTAAACATAGGATATATTACTATTTTTTTCTTAAAAATGCAGGTACGTCAAACGAATCGCTCTCTTCAAGCAGTTCCTCATCATCTGCTATGTCTATCTTTGGAGAAGTATCATCTACCAGCGTTTTTTCAGTGAAAGTATCCGCCTCGGGAGTGGATTTAGTGAATGAAGAAAGCGCCTCTTCCTTTTTAAATCTGAATAATTTTACGCGTTGATCGTCAAACTTAGTCGCAATCAGGGTGACTTTCACCGAATCCATCATCTTTTCATCGATGACAGCTCCAAATATGATGTCAGCGTCCGGATCAACCGTCTTGGTTATGATTGATGCCGCCTCATCTATTTCGTTCATGGTAAGATCAGGACCTCCAACGATATTAAGAAGAACTCCCCGGGCTCCTTCGATGGATGCGTCAAGTAAAGGGGAGGAAATGGCCTGTTTTATAGCGGCAAGCGCCCGTTTGTCACCACTCCCAATACCAATACCCATAAGGGCTGTTCCTGCATTACTCATGATGGTGCGGACATCTGCAAAGTCTACATTGATAAGGCCGGGAACAGTAATCAGTTCGGCTATACCCTTAACTCCTTGATGGAGCACCGAATCAATTCTCTTGAATGCCTCAAGTATGGGAGTTTTTTTATCGACGACCTGAAGTATGCGCTGGTTGGGGACTACAATAAGCGTATCAACGTTGTCTTTGAGGCGCATCGTTCCCTCATCTGCCGTAAACTTACGTTTTGATCCTTCAAACTCGAAAGGTTTAGTTACCACGGCAACCGTCAGGATTCCCATCTCTTTTGCAATTTCAGCGATGATAGGAGCCGCGCCGGTACCCGTGCCGCCGCCTTCACCACAGGTGATAAATATCATGTCCGCATCTGTCAATTCCTCTTTTATTCTTTCTCTTGACTCCTCAGCGGCCTGTTTGCCTACCTCAGGATCTCCTCCTGACCCCAAACCCTTTGTAAAATTCTCACCAATTTGGATCTTGATTGCGGCTTTGTTATGTAGCAATGCCTGAGCATCAGTATTGACTGCGATAAACTCGACACCCGCAATGCCGCCCTCAGCTATCATGGAAGACAGGGCGTTACCGCCACCACCGCCAACTCCGACTACTTTTATTCGTGCGGCCTGTCCCGCTTTTGGTTTGATAAGCATATTAGGGAATAAACTGTTTAAAAAAATCTTTCATTTTACCGACCGAACCGCCGAGTGAAAAATCCTTTAAAATTTTGTTAAAGTTCTTAAAGCCTTCTTCCTTGTTCATTATATTTTTTCTTCCGTATAAAATCAAGCCGACGGTTGTTGAGAATTGCGGATCAATAATTTCGTCAATGAGTCCCGAAATTTTACCCGGAACACCTATCCTGACGGGTAAACCAATGGTCTTTCTTCCCATCTCAAGGATACCGACAGTCAAGGCTCCTCCACCCGTTATGACGAGTCCCGAGGGAATAAGCTCAATAAAGTTGCTCTTTATGATTTCATCACTCACCATTTTGTAAATTTCCTCAAGGCGCGGCCCGATAATGCCGTCAATAAGTGTCTTCATATCAAGATTATCCACCATCTCCGGAAGCTGGAGTTCATTAAAGTTGAGCTCTTCCATTTTTTTCTTTGTTTTACCTCCCCCATGCTCAAGCTTATTGCTTAAATAAAGTTTTATTTTCTCAGCCGAATCTAATGAAACCCGCAAACCGACGGCAATATCATTTGTAATGTGTCTTGATCCAATGGGAATAGATGAAGAATAGGAAAGCGATCCATCCACATAAAGGGCAATATCCGTCTTTCCTCCTCCGATATCCACACATACTACGCCTAATTCTTTTTCTGTATCTGTAAGTACGGCTTCAGAAGATGCAAGACCCGCAAATATAAAACCACGATTTCCAACTCCAATACTCTCCATACAACGATCTATATTTTTTAAATTAGTGTGGGATGCGGTGATGATATGCGTCTCAACTTCAAGGCGCACCCCGCTCATGCCTATGGGATTTTTTATACCTTCCTGGCCGTCCACGACAAAATCCCTTGGAGATACTTCGATGATTTGGCGGGTGGTGGAGAGTGATATTGCGCGGGCCGCCTCAATAACCCGGTTGATGTCTGTCTCTGATATTTCCCCTTGAGAATCCGCAACGGCAACGACACCGCGCGAATTCAACGATGATATATGCGGTCCTCCGACTGACACAAGCGCCGTATGCACTTTTTGACCAGCCATCCGTTCAACTTTTTCAATGCTTTCCTCAACTGACTTGGTGACTTTATCAATATCCACCACGAGTCCTTTTTTTACGCCTGATGAAGGAGTCGAATTAAATCCGATTATACGCAACTCATCGTCTTCTTTAGACTCAACTCCCACGATGGTCGCTATTTTTGAGCTTCCGATATCAATTGCCGCAATCAGATGGTCTGCCATATCATTCAACAAGTTCTAAAACCGGTCTGTTAAATCGTAAATCGAGCCTTTTAAAATCTGTTCCCTGTATCTTAAACTGATGGACTATTTGCTCTAACTGATAGATTTGTGTGTCTATATCCTTCTCAGAGGAAAATACAATTACCTTCCCCTTCAATCTAAATCCTATCATATCAACTCCATCAATATCAATAGTATTGATTTTCATGCCCATGCCCATCATTTTTTTGGCGATTTTTAATGCCATGATAATATCTTTATAACTTAAGCGGTCTCCCGGTTGGTATGATGAAAAATGAAATTTTTCGAAGTAGTGAATAATGGGTAAATCAGACATCACCGGTAATTCTTTCCACTTGGAAAGAATTTTTCCCTCCTGATTTAATGCGAAATAGCCGGAATCTGACTCAAAATAGAGAAGCGGCTCATCCGTTGAAACAGTTAGAATAAGGGTCTGAGGATACTTTTTGACAGCTTGGATGCGGGCAATAAACGGATTGCTTTTCCTCATCCGTTCTTCCACCGCCTGCAAGGATAGTGTCAATAGGGGTACATTCTTTATATTTTCCAAACCGTTCAAGAGGGTTTCCTTGGGAATTCCTTGAACCCTGATTATCTTTACCCTCCACTCATTAAAAAAGGATAAGAACACTGCTATACCTAAAATACAACATAATGCTGCTATGACAACGAGTTTACTCTTGAGTAATTTCATGGATGATAGCGTCGGTCGCGTCCCGCCTGATTTGGTATGGCAATGCTTCAAAGTTTTTAATATACGTTTCTTTATGGGAAAATACAGTGCGAATTAATTCAAGCAGATGTGAGCTTTGCTCTTTCTGTTCAAAAATTTCACCAATTTTGTTGGTTTTAAAAAATTCCGCATGTTTCTGCTGTTCTTTTTGAGCAGACCACGGGAGCGGAATAAAAATCGTCGGCTTCTTAAGGTGAATGAGTTCAAAAAAAGTATTTGCCCCGGCTCGTGCCACTACCATATCTGAAACTGAGTATATGTAGCCGATTTCATTATCAAAAAAATGTTTGACAGGAAAATATCTTTGTTTCATTTCCTCCGGTAAAGACCTGCGGAAACGAAGTAAATGTTCATAATCATCATATTCCTTTATGTCTCCCGTTTGATGTATCACAATATAATCCTGAAGAAGTTCCGGCAGAATAGCACGGATATGGTCATTTATGCCATGCGAGCCGAGGGAGCCTCCTGTTACATATATAACCGGTTTTGATGCGACGAGATCTATTGGTTTATCAATTATTTTAAAGACAGTACTTCTGACCGGGTTGCCCGTAAGAATTGACTTACGGGAAGGAAAAAAATGCTTTGACTCGGGAAACGAATAAAATATTTTTTTTGAAAAAAAAGCAATGACCCTATTGGCCAGACCCGGACAGATTGTTTGCTCATGAGTAAAAACAGGGATCCTCAACAACCATCCTACTACCGCAACCGGTATGGCAAGATATCCGCCGAAGGATAGTATGACATCAGGCGCTTGCTGTGTGAGAATCAAGAATGCATGTATGAAACCGACGGGAATCTTGAGCGCGTTGATGAAACTGCGGAAGTTCAGAAGCCGAGTTATTCTCCCGGCATGGAGTGAAATAAAGGGTATATTGCGTTTTGTTATCTCCTTATATTCCAAAGAAAGCGTTTGCTCGCTATCAAGTGCATATTTGCGCCCCACAAAAGTAAGTGAAATTGATTCCTTTTGGGGAGAATCGATTATCTTATCAACAACTGCTAATGCTGGAGTCAGATGTCCACCGGTGATGAGTAGTTTCATACGTAATTCATACTATAAAATTTTTATACTCCGTGCAACGTTTAATACGATACCCATGAGCGTAAAAGATAGAAGAAGATTTGATCCTCCATATGATATGAATGGCAACGGAACACCAGTCAGGGGGATGATGTGAACCATGCTGGCAAGATTAATGATGGTTTGCACCGCAAAAAAGGCAAATATCCCCCCCGCAAGCAGTCTTCCAAACCGGTCTGGCGCTTTCTCCGCAATCCTGAAAATATATATCACTAAAAAAATAAAGAGACAAATAAGTATGAAACTTCCTAAAAATCCTACCTCTTCACCGATAATTGCAAAGATTGAATCGGTATGTGCTTCGGGCAAATAGAGATGTTTTTGTTTAGATGATCCGAAACCCTGACCAAATAAACCGCCGTTGGAAAGTGAGATAAGAATTTGATTGATATGATACGTAATTCCCAAGGGGTCCGCTTTCGGATCAAAAAATGCAAGCAATCTCTTTACCCGGTAGGGAGATGATTTAGCCAAAAGATAAAAACTGATTCCGGAAAAGGGAACTAAAAGAAGCAGATAGTGGAGTTCGATACCGGCCAAAAAATATATGATAATACTTAGGGTGAATATGATGACGGCAGTCCCCATGTCCGGTTGTAAAATGATAAGAAACATCAGAAGCCCCAGGAGAATGATGAAGGAATAGAATCGTTTCCTTTCTTTAGTAATAAACCACGAGGATAAATATATTATGGCGGAAAGTTTGGCCATCTCAGTCGGTTGAAATCCGAAGATCCAGCGACGTGCACCATTTACTTTGGTTCCAATACCGGGGATGAGAACTAAAAAAAGAAGAAAAATATTTGCCAACATGAGAAAAAAAGCTCCGTAATATAGTTTGTGGTAGTCAACATAAGAAAGAATTGCCATGATGCCGATTCCAAGCAGTATCCAAACCGCTTGAATCTTAAAATAATGAAAGCTGTCTCGGAACTCGCCAAAGCTCCTCACATACGATGCTTCAAATACAAAAAATAATCCGATGACAGAAAGAAGTATGGGAAGAGAAAAAAGAGTGAGGAATGTTTTACCTCTTTTTTCATTTACTTCACTTATTGTCTTAATTCTTTTCATACCTACTTACGTATAACTTGAACAAATCACCCTTTTCTTCAAAATTTTTCCATACGCTATAACTTGGCGAGGCTGTTGATAGTAAACAAATGCTGTTTTTTTTAGTATGAGTGAATGCAAACTCGACCGCATCTGCCATGTTTCTTGTTTCCAAAACCTGAGGTTGATATCCTGACTGTGATTTTAACAAACCACGTATTTTTTCTCCCGAATTTGGAAATAAAACAATATTTCTAATAGCTTTTTTGATTATGATGTTCACCAAAGCAGAAAAATCATACCCGCGGTCTTCTCCTCCCAAAAAAAGGGTGTCAACATCCTTCAGTGTCTGAAGAGCGGCGATAGTTGATTCAGGGGTTGTTGAAATTGCATCATCATAAAAGGTTATGTCATGAAACGTTCCTATGTTTTGCAATCGGTGAGGTAGGGGCTTGAATGTTTTGAGTGCCGTAATTGTATCGTCCTTTGAAATATGAAACAAATCGACAACAGTTAAAGCGGCTTGAATGTTGTCTCTGTTATGATCACCCTGAATCGTCAAATCATCATCTGAAGCTGGAATATCATGGGGAAGAAATGGAACGGTGTGACATGTTAAATCTGAAGCCCATTGTCCTAAATTTATATATGTGGGATTATATATGAAATAATCTCCGGGTTTGACAAATTTCACGATATTTTTTTTTGCATTATAGTATTCTGCAATCTCACCGTGATAATTCATGTGCTCAGGAAACAGATTAAGAATTACGGAGATGTGTGGAGAGTAGTGAATGTCATCCAGTTGATAACTGGATAATTCCATGACAAAGATATCATCCCGTCCGTTGTATTTCAAAAGCTCTGACAATGCCGGATTACCTATGTTGCCGACTAAGTGCACCTGTTTCCCCCCTGTTTTTAAAATATGGTAAATCAGACTGCTTGTCGTACTTTTCCCCTTGGTTCCGGTAACTCCAATAATAGTACCTTTGCAGTTTGCAAAAAAAATATTTGTAGCCGTTGTGTATTGCTGAGTAATGAGTGCTTTTGGGATGCCCGGTGTTTTGATGATCAGATCATAATCTTTTTGATGCTCAAGATAATCAAGGCCACTTTTTTTATCGGCATGTTCGATTGATGAGCCGGTGAGAGTTGCTTTAAAATATTGCTCAGTCGATTGTCCCTCTTTTCCATATCCTAAGATAAGTATTTTCTTGTTGTTTAATTCTTCTATTTTCATACGTTTAAAATCGTCTTAAATTCCTCAGGTATGGTATGCATATCCCCCACCTGGAATATATGATTTTTAAGCTTCGAAATATCTTTCATCCCAGGAAGCACCAACCTCTCAAACATTTTAACGACCGGTTCATCCTTGAACTCTCCCTTTTCATGTACAAAATAAAAGGCAACCGCCACCTCTTCAAATGTCCCGACACAGTCAAATGGCTTGATGTCTTTGATACCCAACAGTTGTTGATAGAGAGGGATAAGAGCGACCTCGGCAAAAAGATTCTGACCGAATATACCCGTCACTTCCTCCTTGGACAGAAATGTGCTCAACATCAGAAACATAAAAGCACATTTTGCACACTTCCCACACCACTGTCCTGTTGATCTCTTTTTAAAAACGGTAAAATTTTTATTACAACTTGAAAAATGGGGAAAATACTGGTGATATTTTGAAAAAAGTTCAACGATTTTCAACTCAGTAAGAGGGCGCAGAAGGGAAAAATAGGTTACATCCGGCGTGATGAAGTCGTTTACATAAGTCCTGAAGAACATCTCAAACTCTTCACTTTTGCTCCATTGGTGATTTACCTCAAGCCCGTGATACATCGCATTACCAAAATTGGCGCTTTTCTCGTTAGAAACTATAAAAAAAGAATAATCGCAAACAACTGCAGTCAGCACCCCTACAAATGCGTACACTGCAGATATGGGGATGTGGCCGTTATATACCAGCCCTGTTTCATTGAGCTCCTTCACTTTTCCGTCAATCTCATGCCTCACAAAAAGTCCTGCAATATCCATTTTTGGGAAAAGCTCACGTACCAGCGGATACTCATGATTTGCTTCGATAACGAGGCCTGTTATTTCTTTTTTTGACTTTTTTAATAGCTCAACCGTAACCAGAGAATCTTTTCCACCTGCGATCCCTACAAGCGATCTGTTTTGAGGTGAAAAATGTATGGGGTTGGGGTCTACTTTCTGTGACACGGGGAATGAGATGAGCCCCCGAAAATCAAGCTCATTTCGGTAGAAAAACTCACCTAATCCACGTGTGTAAACGGTGTTCCAAAATGCCGCCTGCTCCGCGTTCAACTTGCAGCTGTTTACTTTCATTTCCTTGGGGCAGTATAGTTTCCAGTAGGAGACTCCTAATATGAGATGGAGAGGCTGGAGAATAGCCTCAAGCAAACGGGGCGGAACAGTTTGGGGAATAGCCTCAGGGAGAATTATTTTGTCCACAAATCGGGAAACTATGCCTGTGTTAAAACCGACTGAGTACAAAAAAGACAGCGTACGTCTATCTTCCCCTATATTGTATGAATCAAACGAGAAATAGGTTGCCTGAGAAATCATACCCCCATTATAGCTTTCCTACTTCATGAACGCAATCATAAGTCCGAAGACTGAGAAGATGATGGCAAGCAACCAGAGCCTCATGACAACCTTTGGCTCCTCCCACCCCCGATGCTGAAGCAGAAGATGAAACGGGGCTACATTGAATGCTTTCTTTTTAAGAAATTTCTTACTGAGAAGCTGAACGAGTGAGGTGATAATCTCAAGGAGGAATACTCCCCCTATGATAGGAAGCGCAAATGCTTTCCCTAAGATAAGACCAATCACCGCGAACATCGCGCCGAAAGAAAGAGCTCCTGTATCCCCCAACATGATGCGTGCAGGATAAATATTGAAGTATAAAAAAGCAAGAAGTCCGCCAATCCATACGCCGATAAACATCGAGGTGGGCACATCAATAATCGACCGGGCGATTATCCAAAATCCCGAGATGGCAATCATAAGCACTCCGGCGGCCAAACCGTCAAGCCCGTCGGTTATATTCACCGCGTTTGAAAAGGCTACAATGACAAAGGCCGCGAAGGGAATATAAAATAAACCTAATTTATATACTCCCAAAAAGGGGATATGGATGATATCGATCTTCAAATCGTTAAAAAGCCAAAAGGCGATGATGGTTGCAAGAATTACTTCGATAATGAATTTGTATCGCATGCGCAGTCCGAAAAAGTGAGAGTCCCGGAAACGGAATATTTTCATGAGATCATCCCATACACCGAGAATAGCAAATCCAATGAGAGTGAAAAAGATAATTCGTATCTCACCCATGACAGACGGATAATTTGCATGGAGCGGTTTATTGAAAACGGCGTATAAAAGCACAAAAAAACCGAAAAGCAAAGTGGTAGTTATGACAATTAGTATTCCCCCTCCAACCGGCGTACCTGTTTTATGACCGTGAAGTCTGTCAAAAATGGGCGTGGGTTCATTAAAGACGTCCTTCGTCTGTTGATTTTGTCGCTGAAGCTTTGCTTTGTAAAGAAAATTGATGAAGGGAACAATCAAAAAAAAGTTAAAAACGAAAGAAACAAATGTGGCAAAAAGATAAATTGACATAAAACTATTTTAAAATTTGAAAAATCCGGGGAAGAAAAATTATTCCGGATATGAAAAGTGCACCAATTGCAAACACAAGCATTGCCCCCGCCGCTACATCCTTAGCAAGTCCAATATCAGGTCGAATTTTAGTATCAATGGCATCGGTGGTTTCTTCTATTGCGGTGTTGACTGTCTCAATTGATAAACCAAGAGTAATAAGGACGAAAATAGTTAAAAATTCGCTCTGGTTAATTTTGAAATATATTCCTCCAACGATTGCAGCCAATGACAAAAATAGGTGTATGCGATAATTTGGCTGGGTTGATAAAGCCCATCTGAGGCCATGCCATGCGTTTTTAATTGAGATGGTATGTTTTTTTATCATAGTGCTATGAGTCCTTGGATTATCTTTGATAATTTGTTGCTGTCATGCCGTAGCACACTGCGCGTCAGTACGTCAGCTCTGCTTTTTTCTATCGAAACATTGTCGACTACGTCTTCCTCGATTATCGTACCGTTACAACAAGTAGCAACTAAATCGTTTACTACCGGCTTTTCGTGATGATCCGTATACCATTGTATTATATCTTCCGGAATCTTACCATTATTGATGATGATGTGATCGGGTTTTTTACCCAGATAGTGCTCCAAGTCTTTTATGTGATCCATGGCGGTATAGCCGGATGTTTGTCCTGATTTTGTCATCAGATTCATGACGTAAACTATTTTTGCTTGAGAGGCACGGATTCGCTCCTTCATTCCTTCAACAAGCATGATGGGAATGATACTGGTATATAAGTCGCCCGGTCCGATGATGATGAGATTTGATTCTTCAATACGCTGTAATGCGTACGGATTTGCCGAGGCCTGCGGTTCAAGAAAGGCGTTTTTAATTCTACTTGTCTCTTTATGATTTTCATCGATGTGCGATTCGCCTTTGAGGACAATGCCATTTTCATACTCTGCACAAAGATTAGTCTTGTCAAAAGTGACAGGTATGACTTTACCCTTTGTTTTTAACACATAACTTGCTGTTTCAAGAACCTGATTATAATTTTCAGAAACTTTTTCAAGAGCGGATAAGAAAATATTCCCAAAATTGTGCCCTTCAAAATCCCCTTTTTCAAAACGGTAAAGAAATAGTTTCCGCCATAGTTCCGGCGCGTCGGAAAGGGCAACTAAGCATTGACGTAAATCTCCCGGAGGGAGCACTCCGAGCTGATCCCGAAGACGTCCGGTTGAGCCGCCTGAATCCATCATGGTCACAATAACGCCCAGATCAATGGGTAAATTCTTTATTCCTGTCAGGACGACAAATGTCCCTGTTCCTCCCCCAAGTACCGTAATAGTTTTCATAGTATTATATTTTATCGGGCACATCCTTTCTTACCACCTCGCCGGGGAATATCAGACAGTTACTTCCGATTTTTACTCCCGGATATAGGGTTGTGTTTATTCCGACTTTTGTATTTTTTCCCACAACAACTCCCAATTTCTTCATATTGGTATTAACTTTTTTTTCTTTGACGACTGACTGAACTTCATTTTCATCAAAACGGAAATTAGCTGTCACTGCACCCGATCCAAACAATACTCCGTCCGCAAGCACGCTATCACCCACGTAGTTTCGGTGTAATGATACTTTATCGCCAAGGTAGGAACGTGCGACTTCACATGATGAGCCGATTAAACAATTCTTTCCAATGTGACTTTCCCGAACTAAGGCATAATCGGAAATGATGGTATTTTCTCCGATATAGCATGGACCCGTAATCTTTGCAAAATGCCCGACTTTAACTCCTTTTTCCATGATGACCGGGCCTTGGATGATGGCGGTTTCGGTAATAGTCAAATCCTTAGAATCTGCAAGTTTATTTACTTTTATGCCATCCAAGAAATGTTTCATCATCAACAACACATGCCAGGGATATTTGAGAGTTAACCAATGCCCTTCATAGGGTAGAAAACTAACTTTTCCTGCATCCATCAAGATACTAATACCTTGTTCATAGTGGCCGTCCACTGGCGCTACAATATTTTCTAACTTTAAAATAAATTTGTCAATATCTTTAAAATAATCTACAACGATTTTTACAAAATTTGAAGGAATTTTATCAGGTTCCGGTTTTTCAATAATTCCAGTGACTTTCCCATCTTTAAACTGCACATATCCCCCGGGAAAATAGGTATTCATTTTTTTTGCGAGAAATATCAAGTCAACACCATCTTTATTAATTGCATTAACCATGTCTGAAAGAATTGAAAAATCAAACAAATCATTCCCTATTATCAACACATCACCATGTACGATGCCCTTACAGGAAAGTAAAGCTCCTGCCATACCACCTTTCGTTTTGTCTTGAACAATAAGTTGGGCTTTATCTCCGATTTGACTTTCAAATAGCTTCTGATTTGTTTCACTACAAACAACGAGAATATTTTCACTTATTGTTAAGAGAGTATCTATAAAGTGTAAAATATAAGGTTTTCCAAAAAATGGGGTTAATATTTTATTTTTTAATGGCCAAAAACGACTACTCTCTCCTCCAGCAAGAATAATTATGTTTGATATTTTTTTCATACCTTTTTAATATCCCCCCCTAAACTGGTAATTTTTTCAACAAAGTTTTCGTATCCGCGCTCCAGTATTGAGGCACCGTTGATGACAGACTCCCCCTCTGCAAAAAGTGCCGCAATTGCTAGTGTTGCCCCTGCTCGCAGATCCGCAATCGTTAGGACACCATTGTGTAAGTGTTGTGGCCCATATACCGTGATCGCCTGCTTATGTTCTTTATTTTTGTCGTAGTTAAATATATAAAATGATTCCGGATTTTCCACAACCGGAGATGAGTACTCGATTTTAGCCCCCATTTTTATCAACTCATCCACGTAGGAAAATCTATTCTCAAATACCCGTTCATGAATAAGTGATTTCCCCATGGCCTGGGTCATAAGGACTGCCCAATTTGGCTGCCAATCAGTCATGAATCCCGGGTGCGGGTCAGTTACAATATCCAAAGAGGAAAGTGGACTCTTATAATAAAATCTCCAGGAATTATCTCCTGTCTTTTCAACACCACCTCCTATCTTTTTCGTAACATCAATAAACGTTTTTAAATAATTTTCAGAAAGTGGCTCCACCGTCACATCTCCCTTCGTAATTATTCCAAGAATGGCAAATGTCACCGCTTCATTGCGGTCAGAGACGATTGTGTAGGGATTTTTCTGGGAAAGGGAAGTAACTCCCTGAATTACTATGTCGTTACCGATCCGTTTAATATTTGCTCCCCCTTCATTTAGAAATGAAATAAGGTCGTCAATTTCAGGTTCCAACGCAGTGTTTCGTATCGTAACAGTATCTTTACAAAAAACAGAAAGGAGAATCATAAGCTCTGTCCCCGTGTGCGAGGATTTTATAAACGTATAATCTCCGAATGGTTTATCATCCATTAATGCCTTGTAATAACCTGTTTCTGAGTTGTATTCAACTTTGATTCCCAAATCTTTCATTCCATTAACAATGCGATCAATGGGTCGTGCGCCAATCCTGCATCCTCCGGGATTGGGGATGGATGCTTCTTTAAAACGGTACAGAAGTGGGGCAAATAACATGAATGATGCCCTTATTTTTGAGGCATGGAGAAAGTCTAGTTTATTTTCCTTCAGTTTTGTTGAATCAACCAGCACCGTATTTGTATCAGTAAACTCCGCCCGTGCGCCAAGGGTTTGGATGAGGTGAAGGAGTTCAAAAATATCCCGAATACGGGGAATATTTTTGAGCGTCACTACGCCATCAAAAAGCAAAGCGGCAATAACTGCTTTTAATGCGACATTCTTTGCGCCTGAAAGTTTGATTGTTCCCTTGAGAGGTTTACCTCCCCGGATAATATATGCGTCTTCCATAGGTTATACGACCACAACTTCTTCGACCAGTTGAATACCGAATTTTTGACTTACTTTTTCCTTGATTTCCTTTACTAATTGTAACAGATCCGCCGTATTTCCCTCCATTTTCCCCGTATTGATGATGAAATTCGCATGTACCGGGGATATAACAAATGCCCCCACCCCTTTGTTCTTCATGCCGACCTGATCTATCAGATAGCCCGATGAGGAGGTGGGAAGTTGTAGTCTATCTTGATCCTCTTTTGATATGTTCCTGAAGAAACACCCACATGTAGCCTCTCCGAACGGCTGTGTCTGTCTGCGGTATAACATCGTCTCGTGAGATTGTTCTTTAAGGATTGCCGGGTCTTTTTTTTCAAGTCTAAATACACCATCAATAAAAACTTCGTGGGTTTTTTGCAAAATGCTGTAGTCGTAGGCAAAGTTAAAATAATCACGAGTAACTGTTTTTAATTCACCAGAGGCATCCAGAAGGTTGGCAGAAATGAGGGGGTCGCTTACATAACTCCATGGATGAGTCCACTTGGAGTTCATGTATATTGCGCCTCCCATGGTGCCGGGCAGACCTTCATGATGCTCGAATCCTCCCCATCCTTTTTCGATTGTTTTGTTAACAAGAAGAGTGATGGTATAGCCGGATGAAACCAGAACTTCCGCATATTCTTTCTCATCCTTTATCAGTTCAAGGTTTGCATAATTATTTTTGATGACCAGACCCGGAATTTTATTCTTAGTTGCGGCAATATTGGAGCCTCCCCCAATCATCGTGAAGGGGATGTTGAGCTTTTTAGCAGTTCGGATGGCCAGTAATAAATCTTCTTTTGTATGTGCTTCAAAAAAATATTCCGCAACGGTACTGGTACGCAAAGTTAAATAGGAAAATAAATTTTTATCGGCCAATACCCTATCTTTTCCTAATGTTTCTGACAGTATTTCGTGTGTGTTCATATTATTTTGATAATCTCATCTTTCAGTTTATATATATCGCCTGCTCCGATGGTAAAAATAATGTCCCGGGGTTTCACTTCATCTTTTAATCTTACTAATAATTCTCTCGTTGAGGAAAATGCTTTTACTAAATCGTTCCCCGCCTCCTTTTCAATATCAAAAGATGATACATGGAACTCTTTTATATTTTCACGGGCTGATGGGAATATGGGAGCTATGAGGCAGAGGTCACTATTCGATAGGCTGTCTGCAAATTCTTTTTTGAGAGACAACGTCCGGGAATAAGTGTGGGGTTGAAAAATCACCACAATGCGCCTGTCCTTGAACCGAGTTCTGGCCGCCGCAATTGTTGCCGCGATTTCGGCAGGATGATGTCCATAATCGTCAAACAAAAAGATATCATTTTTTTGATAAACCAATTCAAATCGCCGTTTTACTGAGGCAAAATCACTTATTGCATCTTTTATTTTCTGAACTTCAAAGCCAATATCAAGAAGGGTTAGGACAACTCCCGCAGTGTTTGAAATATTTTTTTCGCCGAACAACAGTGTGGTAAATATACCTAAACTCTTTCCTTTATAAATGAGGTCGAAAGATGAGTGGGTTTCAGTGATGATGGGATTTTGAATATGCAGGTCCACTCCTTGCATGAACCCATATGTCTGATATTTCGTACGGTCTAATTTATCGAGTATTGATTGTATATGAGTGTCATCCGCACATAAAAAAAGTCTTTTGTTTCCGAAAAATTGAAGGAATGTTTTTTTTGTCTCATCGATATTTTGGTAGACGTCGGGGTGATCAAAATCAATGTTGGTGCAGATAATATGCGTCGGATGAAGGAATAATAATTTGGGAGTTTTATCGGTCGGCGGATTTACTCCATATTCATCGGCCTCAATCACAAAATAATTCTGACCATCATACATTCCCCCCGGTTGTTCGTTAAAAGTGGGAACTCCGATCATGTAGCTGGGTTTAACTCCTAATTTCATGAGTGAATAGGCCAAAAGAGATGAGGTTGTCGTCTTACCATGACAACCTGATACTGCGATACTTGTCTTAAAGTGCGATAATAATTCGCCGAGCACCTTCGCTTGTGAAGCTGTCATGATTTTTCTTTTTTTTGCTTTAATTACGATTTGATTTTCCTGTCCTGTATGTGCGGCAGAATAAATAACCAAATCCGTTTCTTTTGAGAGAAGCTCCGGATTAAAACCCACAGAAAAAGGAATCTGAAACTTTTTAAGAATGACGTCGGTGATAAATTCCTCCTCCACATCGCACCCGGTGACCTGTTTTCCCATTTCTTTCAGAATAACGGCTAGGTTTGACATGGCGGCACCCTTGATACCAACTATGAAAATGTTTTTTACTTTCTCAAACATATTAATTCCTAACGATATAACTAAACATTTCCCCAAACTTCTCCGGGTGTTTTTTATGATCACGCCGGTAAGAATAAAATTTATCCTTATCACACGAAGTGCAAAAAGGAAAAAAATCTATATGCTCTGTTTTAATTCCGGCCAATTTTAAAATTTCATAGTTCATTTTGGCAAGATTGAGATGGCGTCTGCCTCCCCGCATGGTAAATGCACCCAAATCACTTTCAAACTCCTCCATAAAAGTATAGTACCGTTCCTCATCCACATCATAACAACATAACCCTACGCCGGGACCGATGACGGCAACTATTTCCTCACGTTTTGCGCCGTGTCCTGTCATCTCATCGACGATCCTTGCTGATATTTTTTTTAATGTCCCGCGCCAACCGTTATGAGATATGGCGATGATTCCAGAGCTTTTGTCCGCATAGAGAATGGGAATACAATCGGCAGTCCGCACTGCGATAACTACTCCTTTTTCAGAAGTTACAACTCCGTCTGTTTCCGGAACTACTTCGACAATCTGATTGTCGTGCGACTCATAGTATTCCACATTGGCTGAGTGAATTTGCTCTGCAACGACCAGTTTTTTGAAAATGATTTGATTTATCCGGAGATTTGAAAGAATGGTCTCAATATTTCGACCGTCTCCTGCGTCCTTCGTGGTAAATCCTGAAGATAATGAAACGTCATCTAATTTACTTGAAACAAATGTTCTATTGAGAGAGTTAAGATATATCATATCTTTAATATATTTTTAACCGCCTGGATTTCGTCCCAGGGATACTCTGTTTTTCCTCGGCACAGGCTTTTTTCGTGACCCTTTCCCGTGATGATAACCACATCGTCTTTTTTTGCCGTCTGAATAGCGCTACGAATCGCCTTTTCCCGGTTGAGTTCTACAAAGTAGTGTTTCTTGCCAAATCCCGCCCCTATTTCATTTGCAATTTCTTGTGGGTCCTCAGTGCGGTAATCTTCTTCAGTTATGTAGGAAATGTCGGCTAAGGTTGCACTTGCCTCACCCATGGCAAATCGCTTGGTGTGATCGCGCAAACCGGCAGACCCGAATACGTGGATAAGACGACCCTTTTTGTGAACATATTGTTTTTTTACTGTTTCTAGGATACGGGTAATCCCATTTGGGGTATGGGCAAAATCGACTATAACCATGAAGTCTTTTTTATAAACGATGTCAATTCTTCCCGCGGGGAGTTTAAAGGTCAAGAATGAAGATCTGATGTCTTTATCTGAAAGTCCAAGCTCACGACATACTGCGTATGCGGCCAGATAATTATAGGCATTGAAATCGGCAAGATCCGGTACCTCTTTTCGAAAATCGACGGAATAGTCCGCTTTATTTTGTAACCCATATGTCTTAATAACGTTGTGCGTTGCACGTTTTGCGATATGCGCTCTAGTAGTCTCATCGTCCACATTTACTATCCCGATCCGTGCCATGCGGATAAGTTTAAGCTTGGTCGCTGCATATTCTTCTATCGTCTTATGATAATCAAGGTGTTCGTGGGTTATGTTGGTTAATGCGGCGATGTCAAACTGCGTGCCTGCAAGTTGATTTTGGGCTATACGATGTGAAGTTGTCTCAAGCACAAAATAATCCTGCCCTTGATCGACCGCCATCCTTAAGTACCGGGGAATGAGGGACGCATCAGGTGTGGTCACATGAAATCCCGTATCGTACTCTTTTTCTCCGATTTTGGCAAAAATAGTGGATATCATGGATGCCTTTTTTCCGCAGGAAGTAAGGATGTGGTAAATAAGATGGGTGGTGGTGGTTTTTCCATCAGTACCGGTCACTCCAATTACCCGCAGTTTGCCATTGGGAAATCCATACCAGATATTGGACAATAACGCACGAATAAGATGGTAAATATTCTTAAAATACTGCATGGTTTTCAAATTTCAAATTTCAAATTCAATTTAGCCTATTCTGGTACTATATTATAGTACACTATAAGTTCTTTTGCTATATCGAAAAAGATAGGAGCCGCGGTCTCTGATCCCCACTGAGAAGTAGATGGTTCGTTGACCACCACAAGCGCCATAAATTTGGGATTTTGAATGGGTGAAAAACCGATAAACGATGCTATTGTTTTTGACGCGTCATAATGACCTTTCAATGCTATCTGCGCGGTACCCGTCTTTCCTCCAACCGCGTAACCCTTTGGTTTTAGGAACTTCGTTTCCCCATTTTCAATGGTTGAGACGAGCATCTTCTTTATCTGATCGGATACCTCTTTTTTAATCATGGTCCGGGTAACGCGGGGCTCAACTGTCTGTTCCCGTTGAGGACTTATCAGTTTTTGCACGATGTGAGGTGTCAACAGATTGCCTCCGTTGATAATGGACGCAAACGCCCTCACCATTTGGATAGGGGAAACTACCAATCCCTGACCAAATGTAGCGGTCGCATAATCTATGGAATGCCAATCATTCGTCGGTCTTAAGTACCCGGGGACCTCACCTTGCAAATCAATACCTGTCAAATTTCCAAATCCATAATTTTTTATGTATTCAAGAAGTTTTTTATTTCCCAGTTTTTCTCCGGCATATACCATACCCACATTGGAGGATTTTTCAAGAACCCGAGTCATGGTGATTTTCCCTTCATACTGATCGTTCCATGTCTTTATTTTGTACTCTCCGACTGCCACCTGTCCCGTTTCATCATATAGAGAGTCAGGTTTGAGTACCCCTTCGTTTATAGCCGCCGCCATGACGAGGGGCTTAAATGTGGACCCCGGTTCATAAAGACTGGAGATTGCCCCATTTTTATAAAATGATTCATCGTATTTATAATAGGTTTCCGGGTCAAAATCGGGGACACAGGATAAACCCAGTATCTCAAGGGTCGCCGGTTGGACCACCACCACACACCCTTCCTTTGCCTTATATTTTTCAACACCGGCAATAAGCTTTCTCTTTATAATTTCCTGAACTGACTTGTCTATGGTGAGTATGAGGTCGCGGCCGTTTTCAGGGTCGATTTTTTCCTGCGTGCCAAGAAAAATTGGCCTTCCTATCAAGTCTTTATCTGATCTGATAAGTCCGGGAAAACCCGCCAAGTCTTTGTCATAATATCCTTCTATTCCCACATATCCCACACTCTCCCCATCCTGATTTTTACCGACAAACCCTAATAAATGAGCCGATTGCGAACCTTCGGGGTAGTTTCGGCTCGCCTCTTCATTAAAACCGGTTCCCGGTAATTGTAGTGCTTGGATTGCATCGTGTTTTTCTCTGGTGATACCTGATGCAATTGCAATCCAATCCTTCGTTTTGTCAAATTTTGCGGAAATGGACGCTTCCTCAACTCCCAATTCCCTTGCAAGTTTTATCTTGAGAATTTCTTCATCGCTCACGTATTTGGGTTCAATATAGAGTTGATACTTGATTTGATTCGTTACTAACGGTTGTCCGTTCCGGTCAAATATATTCCCCCTTTCTGGAGGAATTTTTCTTGTCTGTAAATAATCTGTTGAAGTAATCGGATGAAGAACTTGGAGGTAGAATAACCTCACCATGATTGTTCCGTAGGCTACGAAAAAAAAGAAAAGTAACAATCGTATTTTTGACATAGATGCGTCATCGGTTCAGCGCGTATTTTAAATTTTCAAAATATACCGGTTGGGATTGTTTTGTAAAATTGAGTTTGGCGCTCAATGACGCCGCATATTGTAAAGATTCTGCTTGATACACTTCTTTTTCAAGGAGTGTATTTTCCCGGGTAAGCTTTTTTATCTCACCCTCAAACCGGTTGATGTCATCCCCCAGATACATTCCTGAGACAAAGATGCCGGTATTGGCTATCAATAAAATAAAGAATAGCGCTATTAACATGTCTTTCAATACGATTTTCATGATGAAAAAATCCGCAAATGCGCGCTTCGTTCAAATGATAACTGTCTGTCTCCTGCAATTGCTTTCTTCGTTATCTGTTTCAATTTTTTTTCTCTGATAAAGTTCTTTACAATGCGGTCCTCAAGGGAATGGAAACTTATTACTGCAATCTTTCCCCCCGGCTTGAGAACTGACAAGGCTCCATCCAATCCCTTTTTTAAATTTTCAAATTCTTCATTTACTTCAATCCTCAGTGCCTGATAAATACGGCTATACGTCTTACCTGCATTTGCCCCCATCACTTTGTCGATAGTATTATTCAAATCGAGAACTTTCTTATATCTTTTTGTGGTGCGATAATTTACGATGCTTTCAGCAATTTCTTTTGCCTTAACTTCCTCCGAATTTTTTGCAAAAACCTCATACAGCTCGTCTTCTGAATATACGTTTAATATGTACTCCGCTGTTAATTCCCCCGATTGATCAAGTCTCATATCGAGCGGTTCATCCAAATTCCTATATGAGAGTCCTCTCCCTAAATCCTTAAGTTGTGCCCAGGACAGGCCTAAATCAAACAAAATCCCGTCTATATTTCCTTTATCTTTGGCGGGAACCAGTTTCGCAATATCTGCAAAATTACCCTCTACCAAGGTCAAATGGTCGTTGTTCATACCTTTTTGTAAAGCCATAATCTGCTCCTTGTTACGATCTAATCCCAGCACATATCCTCCTTTTTCCAATATCGCACTAGTGTGCCCCCCTTCACCGACTGTTGCATCAACATATCTCCCCTCTGGCTTAACCTGTAAGCCTTCCATAACTTTTTGTAAAAGTACCGGTGTATGCATTATTCTTGTGCCTTGGTCAAACTCTTGATATTTTTTTCATTATTTTTACTGTATTCCTCCCATCGTTTCGGGCTCCAGATTTCGAAATATGAACCAACTCCTATAACAACCACCTCTTCCCCCTGTAACCCTGCATATTCAAAGAGGGTCTTCGGAATGATGACTCTTCCTTGATCGTCGATATCGGTAGGGGACGCGCTTGAAAACAGATGGCGTTTCATTTCAATTTTCTGTGCTTCAAGTATCGAGGGGCCCATGAGATTCTCTGCACCTTTCTCCCACTCATTGTTGCGATAGCCTGAAAGACAGCGGTCAAACCCTTTGGTCAGTGTAAAAGTCTTAACGCTTCCCAACGCTTCTCTTATTTTTTTAGGAATGACAATTCGCCCTTGTCCGCTGAAATTCACCCTGTATTCTCCTAAAAAAAGCATATATCACCATTAAACACCATTTTGAAGCTCATGTCAAGAGGAAAAAGCTGTATTACCAATACAATTCCTGATGTATAATGAATCTGAAGAATATGGACCGTTTTATTAACAAAACTAAGCAGATAATCTTTGCGCAACAGGGTGGAATTTTCTCCTCAGCCCTGATCATTTCAGGAATGATTGTGATCTCCGGTATTTTCGGTTTTTTGCGCTATCGCATCCTGGCCGGATATTTTACCAAAGAGGAGCTTGATATTTTCTTTGCCGCCTTCCGCCTACCCGACCTCATATTTGAAATACTCATAACAGGGGCCCTTACTTCCTCTTTCATCCCCGTATTCATCAAATATCAAAAAAACAAGGAGGAACTTGAACAGCATATATCTTCCATATTCAATCTTCTTCTTATTATTTTAGTGTTGATCGTGATTGTTCTTTATTTCAGTATGGATTCCCTCATTCCTCTCATCACACCGGGTTTTAAGGGTGAGAAGCTCATGCAGGTCATCCTCTACTCAAAAATACTTTTAATAAGTCAACTCCCGTTCCTTGTGGCAGGAAACTTTTTGACGGGTATTGCGCAAGCTCACAAAACTTTTCTCATTACCTCAGTGGCACCTATTCTCTATAACCTGTCTGTGATTGTGGGAACGCTGCTTTTTGCATCACAGTTCCACTTGCTTGCCCCTATACTGGGAGTATCAGTCGGTGCAGTGCTCTTTTTTCTCATACAAATCCCCATCATCGTAACATTTGAAATTAATTATCATCTCACGGTTAAAATAACAGACGGAGTCAAAGAATTTTTTAAGATGATCGGCCCCCGTATACTGACCGTCATCATAACGCAAATTGACGCTACCATCGATCTTTCCCTCACTTCCCTTCTGGGGTCAGGTTCCTACACTATTTTCTATTTTGCACAACACTTACAACTTCTCCCTGTATCAGTCATCGGGGTAGCGTTTGGCCAAGCATCGCTTCCCTATCTTTCGGAAATGGTCGAGCAGGGCAAAAAGGATGAGCTAAAGAAAATAATCATTGAGTCCCTGTTAAACCTATTTTTCTTCACCGTTCCCATCATGGTATTTTTTGTTTTTGCACGAACCCCTCTCATTCGTGTGTTTTTTGGAGGGGAAAAATTTGACTGGGATGCAACGGTGCAAACTGCGTACACACTTTCCTATTTTGCCCTTTCCATGCCTTTTCATGCCGTGTATTATTTCCTCACCCGTTGCTTCTACGCGCTTTTTGACAGCAAGACCCCATTCATCATAAGTCTCTTCACCATCGCCCTGAACACGCTCCTGAGTCTCTATTTTATACTCGTAGTGAAGCTTCCCATTTGGTCCCTCGCAATATCTTTTTCCGTCTCCGTCATAGCAAACTCCACCATTCTTTTCATCATCCTCGTGGCACGTTTGAAAAATATGGATATTCCTTTTTTTATAAAGGAAATAATTAAAATGATGCTTGCCTCTTGTATCGCCTCACTTCCCGCATATTACCTCATCAAATTGATGGATAACCTTTTACTTGACACCTCCCGCACTATCAACGTGTTTGTGCTCCTTGCCTCCAGTGCCCTGCTCTTTTTTTTGTTATACTTATTGCTGTCCTGGCTTCTCAATATAAAGGAGCTCTATTCTATTTCCCGCCTCTTTGCCAAGGCCAAATTATTCCAAAAGAAAATTACCGAGATAACTTCCTATGAATAAGTCCGATATCAAAGTTGCCGTCATCAAATCGATTCAAAAAAAATTGTTGGGAAAAAAGCTTACCTATCATGAGGTATATCAACTCATGGATGAGATTGCCCATAATCGTCTGAGTGATATTCTGACCACCTATTTTGTAGCATCTTCTTTCAAAGAGGGGTTTACCGAGGAAGAGCTCTATCATTTTACAAAAGCAATGGTGGCAACGGGCAAAAGGCTTCATTTTAAAGGAATTGTGGCAGATAAACACTCAATTGGGGGACTTCCGGGAACACGGGCAACCATGATTGTTGTACCCATAGTGATTGCGGCCGGATTTCAAATGCCGAAAATATCCTCTCGAGCCATCACCTCGCCTGCAGGAACTGCCGATGTGATGGAAGTATTGGCTAAAGTAGAGTTCTCCCCGTCTGATCTGGAAGATATGGTGCATACCGTTGGAGGGTGTATCTGTTGGAACGGACATCTGGGGATAGCTCCGGCTGATGATATCATTATCCGGGTTGAGGAACCGCTTTCGTTCGAATCGTTTGATAAAATCGTTGTTTCCATCATGTCAAAGCATGTGGCGGTCGGCTCAACTCACTTAGTTTTGGACCTGCCCGTTGGGAAAACGATGAAGATACGTCACGAGGAAGATGCAAAGAAAATTCTGGTAAAATTTCAATCTTTAGGCAAACGTTTCGGCATAAAGGTAGTCGGAAATATAACCCATACAAAAGAACCCGCAGGAAATGGGGTAGGACCAGCCCTTGAAGCCCGTGATGTTCTCAAAGTCCTTGAACAAACCACTGACCGGCCTATGCAACTTGAGCAGCGGTCTCTCCAGCTTGCATCTCAACTTCTTGATTTATGTTACAAAGACGCCCGTGATAAAAAAGACGGTATGGTTGAAGCAAAACGTATTCTGAAGGATGGAACTGCTCTTAAAAAATTTAAACAGATTGTCCGCGCCCAGGGCGGTGATGAAAACATTACTTCAAAGGCTGTGAATATTCACGCGAACTCTCATCATGTAAAGGCGCTCTATAAAGGAGTCGTTACGAGGGTCAATAACTATAATCTAAGCAGTGTCGCAAAGCTTTTAGGCGCACCTCGTGACCGGCATGCCGGAATATATATGCACAAAAAAATAGGTGACACGGTTGAAAAAAATGAAAATTGCCTAACTCTCTATTCGTCAAAAACATATAATGTAAAAGAAGCAAATGAAACGTTAAAAATGTTTCCCATTTATATCATTGAGTAATATCCTATGAAAAAACTCAGAATCTCGGTATTCGTTCTCATGTTAGTAGTCCTTGCCTTTTATATGTTTTATCAAGAAGGATCACTGCCCGTGGATCGGAAAAATCAAGGAGTTGAAATATTTACGGTGCATAAAGGGGAAGGCCTGAACAGTATAGTAAAAAATTTAAGTAGTCAGAATATCATCCGGAATAAAATTGTATTTTATCTTATCGTGAAACGCTTGGGAATTGAGAAGAATATGCAGGCGGGAGACTTCCGGCTTTCCAAAAGCATGAGCGCGGAGGAGATAGCGCAAAACCTGACACATGGTACTGCCGATGTATGGGTCACGATTATCGAAGGCTTGAGAAAGGAAGAAATTGCACAAATTCTGACGGAAAACTTTAAAATTCCCACGATTCCCTTTATTGAACAGGCTCGGGAAGGGTATCTCTTCCCTGACACATACCTAATCCCGAAGGATTCGACTATTGAAAAAATTATTGCCATGTTCACTGCAAACTTTGAAAAAAAATATACACCTGAACTTCAAAGTAAGGTTAAGGCGCTTGGACTGACCGAACGGGAAGGCATCGTCCTTGCATCCCTTGTTGAAAAGGAGGCAAAGTTTCCCGAAGATAAAAGAAAAATTGCAGGAATTCTGTATAAACGCTTCAAAGCTGATTGGATGATGCAGATTGACGCCACTATCCAATATGCACTGAGATATCAGAAAAAAGAGAAAACATGGTGGAAAAAGGATTTAACGGTCGATGACATAAATGTTGACTCGACATATAATACATATAAATATAAGGGTCTTCCACCGGCGCCTATTTGTAATCCGGGACTCGAATCGCTCGTGGCAGTCGCAAATGCGGATGTAAATACCAAATACTGGTTTTACATCTCAGATAAAAAAGGCAACATGCACTACGCTGTAACCCTCGAGGAGCATAATGAGAATATCAGGAAGTATTTACAATAAGCTCAACCTTCTGGAGTAAGAGGTGTTGTATCCTGTTGTACCGGCCTTTTCATGACTTCCCGTGGCTTTGAGCCTTCGGCCGGTGATACAAGTCCCGCCGCTTCAAGCTCATCAAGTAAGCGTGCCGCACGGGCATATCCGATTTTAAGACGTCGTTGTAAAAGCGATGCTGAAGCCTTGTCGAAGGCAGAAATAGTTTGTACCGCCTGGTTAAAGAGTGGGTCACGGTCACTCGCCTTTCCGGGAATACTGAGACCACCCGGCAAGGCAAACGATTCATCCTGTTCTTCAGTGATTTCTTCCGTATAATGAACTTCAGGTCCTTGTGAACGGATGAATTTGACAAGCTGAGAGGCTTCTTTTTCGGTGATATAAGGTCCTTGAATACGTTTCGGCTTTGCCTGATCGGGGGGAAGAAACAACATGTCTCCTTTTCCGAGAAGTTTTTCAGCTCCGGGCATATCGATGATGACCCGTGAATCAATCATGGATGACACGTTGAAGGCGAGACGGGTAGGAATATTGGCCTTCATGAGTCCCGTGATGACATCAACCGATGGGCGCTGTGTGGCGAGAATGAGATGAATGCCGGTAGCCCGTGCCATCTGTGCAATACGAGTGATATAGCCTTCTACGTCCCCTGGTGCAAAAATCATGAGATCCGCTAATTCATCTATAACAAATATGATGTATGGTTTTTTATCTACACCTTCAATTGTGTTGTAACCTTCAATATTTTTCGCACCTGCGGTTGCAAATAGTTTATAGCGGGACTCCATCTCCTTTACCGTCCACTTTAAAGCCTGTAATGTTTTTTCTGTATCGACGATTACTTCTGTTAATAAATGGGGAATATTGTTATACGAAGTCATCTCAACCCGCTTTGGATCAACGAGAATGAGCCGTAACTCCTCAGGACGCGTTCTGAACAAAAAAGTACTTATCCACGCATTTAGTATGACCGACTTACCCGAACCAGTGGTGCCGGCTATGAGACAGTGAGGCATCTTTGAGATGCTGGTTGCGACAGGCTTTCCGGATACATCCAAACCTAATGGAACCAAAAGCGGGTCATTGCTTTTCGTAAAAATGGGGTCGGCAAGAAGACTCTTGAGGGTAACTATTTGCGGACGGTTGTTGGGGATTTCCATACCCACAAGGGATCTGCCGGGAATGGGAGCCTCAATTCTTACCTGACCGGTTGATGCAGCCAGTGCGAGAGCCAAATCATTGGAAAGTGAGGTAATCTTTGAAAGTTTTGTTCCTTGAGTAATTTCAAGCGCATACTGAGTGACTGCGGGTCCATAATTAATCTCAGCTACGCGCGCCCGGATACCAAAGCTGTCCAACGTTTTTTCAATTACATCCGCATTTTTGTTTACGTCCCCACGGTCGGCATCCGCTTGTTTGACATCGGTCAAAAGATTTAAGGGCGGAAATACCCAAGTGGATGAGGCGGTCTGACTGAGCGGCTGGACTATAAAATCCTTATTAGCGCTTGGTGAAGATGTTGCGGGTAAAGGTCTGATGGTTGCAACAGGAGGGGCTTTCAGACTTGGTTTTTCAAACACCCGCTGGTCCTTGATAAACTCCTGTTCTTTTGACTCTCCTTTTTTATCCTTATTTTTATCAGGACTCCGGCTAAGAAGCCCCTTAAAAACATATTCCTTAAAAAAGCTCACCACCGTCTTGGCAAGGTTGAATATTCCCATAAAGAATACATCGATTGAGGTATCGAGAAAGAGGATAAGCCCAATGATGAAAAGTATGAGCAGGACAAAAAAAGTTCCCAATCCGGATATATTGAGTGCCAATAACTCAAACAAGCGTTGACCCCAGGTGCCCGTCTGGAAAAGGATGAAAAGTGAAACAAATATAGTCCCTATTCCGATGGTGATATTGGGTTTGATGAACCGGAGTTTCTTTGTATTGAAAAAATGACCGGCAAAAAGAAGTACTACAAAAGGGAGAAGAATCGATAATCCTCCAAACTTTTCCATAAGAATCTCATTGACCCGTTTCAAAAGTATCCCGCCACCGCCCAAGGCAGGGAAAAAGAAATTCACATAGGAGATAAGAAGGATGAATGCGAGGGCAATGAGAAAAAAACCCAAGATGTTAAAAATCGTCTTGCTATTTATCTTTACCTTAACAAAAGGTATCTTTATAAGTGACTTTCTTCGTGCCATATCTTTTATAATAGCATGATTCTTATATCATCTCAAGGTTCACTCGTCCTTGGGAGTCGACCTGATACACTTTTACCTTCACTTTTTGGCCGACTTCAACCACCTTGCTCGCATCCCGAACAAACCCTTTTCCCATCTTGGAAACATGCACCATGCCTTCTTTTCCGGGCAGGCATTCAACAAATGCGCCAAAGGGGAGGACACGCATAACTACTCCGTCAAATACTTCTCCCACTTGAAGTTCTCGAGTAATATTGGCTATGGACTCAACTGCCTCAGCTACTTTTGCCCGATCTAAACCGCTGATGGTAACTTTTCCGTCATCACCGATGTTTATCTCTGTCTCAGTTCTTGCAATCAGTGCGCGAATATTTTTTCCTCCCGGCCCTATTATTTCACCGATTTTATCTTGAGGAGGGGTGATGATCACAACTTTTGGTGCATACTCTGAGATATCTTTGCGAGGTTGTTCAAGCACCTTTTTCATCCCGTCAAGGATGTGTAAACGAGCTTTCTTTCCTTGCTCAAAAATGTCCTTTATCATTTTACTTGTCAGGCCCTTATTCTTTACGTCAAGCTGTATGGCGGTGATGCCGTCTTTTGTCCCTGCAATCTTAAAATCCATCTCTCCTGAAAAATCCTCAAGCCCGACTATATCAGTCAGGACAACATATTTATCATCACTCTCTGTCATGATTCCCATTGCAATCCCCGCAACAGCGTCGCGGATAGGAACGCCTGCATCCATAAGCGCAAGTGAGGAACCACAGACGGAGCCCATTGATGAGGAACCGTTTTCTGCCAAAATCTCTGAAACTACCCTTATAGCATAAGGAAACGCCTCAGAGTCGGGAAGAACCGGCTCGATTGCCTTTTCAGCAAGCGCTCCGTGTCCGATAGCACGACGGCTTGGTCCAAACATACGCCCCGTTTGGCCATAGGAATAAGGACCGTCTGAGTAATGATGGATATATCGTTTTGCTTCTTTTCCTTCAGGACCCTCAATAAGTTGCTCAAGAGTCGTTGATCCCAGTGTGACAATGGAAAGAACTTGAGTCTGTCCCCGTTGAAATAATGCAGACCCGTGTGTTCGGGGAAGGAGGCCCGTCTCAACATAAAGCTCCCGTACTTCATCCGCTTTGCGACCGTCTACCCGTTGACCCTTGTTCAATACGTTTTCTTTTATCTGCGCGTAATTATATTTCGTGATTGCCCCCAGAATTTGCTTCTTATCATACTTACCCGCAACCTCCGCATACATTTTTTCAACAATTCCGTTCAAAAGAGCACTATTGCTCCCGGCTGACGATGCGGCTTCCTTCAGGGCTTCAATTAATTCCCCTGCGTATGATTTTTTAATAATTTCCAATAACTCCTTGTTTTCTTCGACTTCAACCACCGCACTTTTCTTTTTACCCACCTTATCATGGAGCGACTCAATAAATTCAATGACTTTTTTATTCTCTTTTTTTGCAACTTCGATTCCTTCCTGTATGATGGAATCTTTGACTGCATCGGCTTCGGTTTCAATCATGACTACTTTTTCTTTCGTTGAGGAGACGACGAGATTGAGAGATGAAGTCTTCATCTGTTCTACGGTTGGGTTTACAAGAAAAGTTTTATCATATCCCACTTTTGTGGTTGAGATAGGTCCGTCCCATGGGATACTGGACATCGCAAGTGCGGTTGATGCCGCAATTGATGAAAGAATTTCAATGGGAGTGCTACCATCAACCGATAAAAGAGTTATGACTACCTGAACCTGTTTTTTATATGTTTTGGGAAAAAGCGGCCTCACTGAACGGTCTATGAGACGTCCTGTTAATACAGCTTCATCTGACGGTCTTCCTTCGCGTTTGACCCATCGGGAACCTTTTATAAGTCCACCTGCGTAAAGCTTTTCAACATATTCAATAGAAAGAGGGAAATAGTCTATGGCCGGGTTCTCGGGACCAACTGCGACCGTGACCAGGACTGCCGCACCGTTTAATGTCGCATATACCGAAGTGTCAACTGCTTGAGCCAGCTTTCCAAACTGAAGTTTTAATTCACCGCCCTGAAGAGTAAGAGATTTCTCAAAGATTTTCATAAAAAAAGAATAATGGTTAAATAAATATACCTAATCCAAAGCAAACCAAGCTGTTATTAATAATATATGTATCTATGAGAAGGGTGAAGGATAAAATTATTTCTTTAATCCAATTTTTTCAATTAATTGCTTGTATCGCTTTTCATCAAGCTTCAGCAAATAATTCAAAATCCTTCGTCTTTTTGCAATCACTTTCAAAAGCCCGCGTCGGGAATGATTGTCTTTTTTATTGATATCGAGGTGTTCGGTAAGACCTTCAATTTTCTGGGTAAGAAGCGCAACCTGTACTTCAGGAGATCCGGTGTCGCCTGATTTCTGAGCAAATAGCTCAATTATCTTCTGCTTATCATCTGGTAGTTTTTTCATATAATCACGATTATAATTTATTGAAGCGAAAGATTCAACTGGAAAAAATGAACATGTCTAAAAAAGTACTAATTCTCACCCCTCTAAGTTTGACCCTCATCGGACTTATTATTTTCATTCCGCCTACTAATATATACATTATATCTCTCTTTATTTTTTTCATGACTTTCACACTGTTTACCCTCATATCACTCTTCTTATCACGTATGGATTCGCTCTTTGCCGCACTTTTTATTCTTCTTTTTTTTGCCGTGAATAGTGCCGTCGGATTTAACCTTATAAATATGATTCTTCTTCTTTCCTTTGTACTTGGAGTACGGTTTTTGATACAATAGGGCATGCAGAAAAAGTTCTACATCACCACAACTGCCCCCTATGTCAATGCAGACCCTCATATAGGATTTGCACTTGAGATAGTACAAGCTGACGCTCTTGCCCGGTATAAGCGCTTGATGGGATATGACGTAGCTTTTGGTTTTGGCACCGATGAGCATGGGGTGAAAATTTACCGAAAGGCCTTAGAGAACAAAAAAAGTCCGCAGGAATACTGTGATTTCTTTGCAAAACGTTTTGATGATTTAAAGGCACTGCTCAATTTGAGCACTACCCACTTTATCCGGACAACTGATGAACGGCATATTAAAGCGGCTCAGGAATTTTGGACACGCTGTTTTAAGAACGGTGATATCTACAAAAAAAATTATCATGTCAAATACTGTGTGGGATGTGAGCTTGAGAAAACTGATTCGGAATTGGTAGCAAACCGGTGCCCCGTACATCCCAACATGGAAATTGAAAACTATGAAGAAGAAAACTATTTTTTTAAATTCTCAAACTATGAAAAAAAATTGCTTGCGATGTATGAAGACAATCCTCAGTTTGTCATACCTGCTCATCGGCTTCTGGAAATAAAAACTTTTGTGAAAAAAGGGCTCCAGGATTTCAGTATTTCCCGGCTGAAAACTAAGATGCCGTGGGGGGTGGATGTTCCGGGTGACGACAAACACGTTATGTACGTGTGGTTTGATGCCCTCGTTTTTTATATTTCGACAATTGGTTGGCCAGGTGACCAAAAAGAATTTGAAGCGTGGTGGCCGGTAGTTCAAGTGGCGGGAAAAGACAATCTCCGTCAGCAAAGTGCTATATGGCAAGCCATGCTTATGTCCGCAGGGCTTTCCCCCTCTAAACAGATTGTCATACACGGATTCATCACTTCAGCGGGACAGAAAATGAGCAAAAGTTTGGGTAACGTGGTTGACCCGTTTAATTTAATTAAACAGTATGGTATTGATCCTGTTCGATATTATCTTTTGAAAGAAATTCCTCCCACTGAGGACGGTGATTATTCGGACAGCCGCATGAAGGAAATATACAATTCCGACCTGGCAAATGAATTGGGAAATCTGGTAAGCCGCATCACCACACTTGCTGAAAAAGACGGTATTACTTGTGCTGTTGAAAACAAAACCGTGTATAACAAACAACAGCAAGAATTATTTGACGCATTTCAATTTAACATTATATTAGAGCAGATTTGGGAGAATATTAAAATTATCAACAGGGAAACAAATAGTTTTGCTCCATGGAATAAATCTTCGACAGAACGAAAGGAATTTCTTACCGGAGTCCTTCAAAAACTTCACTTAATCGGGCAACAACTTCTTCCTTTTATGCCTACTACAGCTGAAAAAATCGTACAGGCAACACAAGGAACAATCTCAAAAATAACACCATTATTTCCCCGACTTAAATGAGTATGGGTAAGAATTATTTTTACCTCAAACTTTCGCTTATCATCATCATCCCGATTATTGTATTGGCATCCGGTGCCGCTTTGTTTTATTACTTCATTTTATACAAACTTCCATCCCCGAAAACCCTGCGGGATTATAAATCTGTTCCGTTGTCTACACATATTTATGACCGGACGGGAAAACCTCTCTATGAAATATATAAGGACCAAAACAGAACTCCTATCAAACTAAAAGATATTCCTAAGTATGCTTACCAAGCGTCCATTGCGATTGAGGATAAGGATTTTTATAAACACGGGGGTGTTTCTCTTTATTCCGGGGTTTTTCGCGCCATAAAGGACATGATCCTTAAACACAACCTTCAAGGTGGCTCAACCCTCACTCAGCAACTGGTTAAAGGTGCTCTCCTCAGTCCCGAACGTACTCTCACCCGCAAATTAAAAGAAATCATTCTTGCCCTGCAAACTGAAAAATTATTTACAAAAGATCAAATCCTGGAGATGTACCTCAATCAGATACCTTATGGTGGCTCATCTTATGGAATTGAAGAAGCCTCAAAAACCTATTTTGGAAAACATGCAAAAGATTTGACACTTGAGGAAGCTGCCCTTCTTGCAGGGTTACCTCAGGCCCCATCTTTATATTCTCCCTATAACGATCCCGAGCTCGCCAAATCGAGAAGGGATGATGTACTTAAAAAAATGCAGGAACAAGGATATATTGATAAATCGTTAATGCAAAAAGCGACCGAGGCAACCGTAAGTGCCATTCCCCTTGTCACATCAATCAAAGCTCCTCATTTTGTATTCTATGTTAAATCACTTTTGGAACAGGAATATGGGATAAAACAGGTCGAAGAAGGGGGACTTAAAGTTACGACAACCCTTGATTTGGATATTCAGGAACAGGCGGAATCCATCCTCAAAAGTGAACTTGAAAAGATAAAATATCTGGATGTTTCAAATGGAGCGCTCTTAGTTACCCATCCCCCAACCGGCGAAATACTGAGTATGGTGGGAAGCGTGGATTATTTTGCAACAGGATCAGGAGCGTTTAATGTCACCACGGCTCTCCGCCAACCGGGAAGCTCCATAAAGCCAATAAATTATGCCATAGGCATTGACCGCAAACTCGTAACTCCGGGCACAATGTTTTTGGATATTCCCACCTGCTTTACCGCAGGGGGACAAGAAGGAGCTTATTGCCCGGTAAATTATGATGGTCAGTTTCACGGACCGGTCCAACTGCGTATGGCTCTCGGAAATTCTTTTAATATTCCCGCGGTAAAGATGATTGCGTTGAATGGGGTAAAAAACTTTATTGCCTCCGCCTCAGCCTTTACCATCACCTCATTTGTAAATCCGGAAAATTATGGACTTTCCATAACCCTCGGAGGAGGTGAGGTTCGCATGACTGAGATGGCCCAGGCTTTTTCGGCTTTTGCAAATCAGGGTATCCCGCGCAAACTTCAACCAATTTTAAAAATCCAAGATAAATTTGGCAAAGAACTGTACAAATTTTCAGACTCAAACTTGGTTGATGATCTCAAGAAGCCCCTCACACTCCCTTCATCGGTTGCAATTCCGGGTAAAAGAGCCATCACTACCGAGACTGCTTATCTCATTTCCCACATTCTTCTAGATAATCACGCAAGAGAGGCCTCGTTTGGGAGCTCCTCCTATTTGGACGTACCGGGACATACGGTATCGGTCAAGACGGGTACTACTGATAATAAGAAGGATAACTGGACAATCGGGTATACACCAAATTTCCTCGTATCGGTGTGGGTGGGAAATAATGATTCAACGCCCATGAATCCATACCTCTCCTCGGGAGTCACGGGTGCCGCTCCTATTTGGAATAAAGTTATGGCTTATGTTCTGAAAAACCAGCCCAATCTCTGGCCGGTCAAACCGGAGAATGTGGTGGGAATGCAGATTTGTAATGATTCGGGTGCGGTCATGACCAAAGATGGAGAGGGAAAAGAAAGTTGCGGCGCACGGTTTGAGTACTTTATCAAAGGCACTGAACCCAAAGGAGGCGGAGCGACGAAACAAACGGTTCCCATATATAAAGACCAGGACAAGCTTGCACCCGCAAATGATCCCAACATTGAGATGAAGGAAAAGACAATATTGCGGGATATGTTTTCACAATACTGCGTCGATTGTAATCACGATAAGGATCCATACTCTCTGATTAAATTATAATCCCCTTGACAAAATACTAGCATACTAGTATACTGGTATTTGTATGAAACCCAGTTATTTTAAAGAACTCGTGAATGTATTTACTTCAATATCTTCAGCGAAAGAAATGGAGAACTTTTTACATGGGGTTTTGACACCTCAGGAACTCGATGAAATATCTACTCGTCTTCAGATTGTGAAAATGTTGAAGAAGGGAATTCCTCAACATGAAATTGCGGAGAAGTTGGGAATCGGAGTAGCCACAGTTACTCGCGGATCGAAAGAAATTGCAAAAGGAAGATTCAGTTCTATAACCGAAAAAGGTTGGCGACCTCCTCAAGCGGGGGATTAGTCTTTCATTATTTTGATCGACTGTAACCTCCCATATACGGGAGGTTTTTTATTTATAAACATTACTTTTACATTATGAAACGTACACAAATTACATTATCAGAGTCGGAGATTCCGGAATATTACTTAAATATTTCCTATTATTTGAATAAATATTTGGGGAAACTTCCTGATCCCCCATTAAATCCCGCAACAAAACAACCGGTGGGCCCGCAGGATTTATCGGCAATTTTTCCCATGGAGTTAATCAAACAGGAAGTATCGCTTGAGGAAAAAATTGCGATTCCTGACGAAGTAAGAGAGCTTTACAAATTATATCGACCCTCTCCGTTGATACGGGCACATCGTTTGGAAAAAATGCTCAATACTCCTGCGCATATTTATTACAAATATGAGGGAGTTGCCCCAACAGGTGCTCATAAGTTAAACACTACCCTTGCACAGGCATACTACAACAAAAAGGAAGGAGTGAAGACGCTTATTGCTGAAACGGGCGCAGGTCAGTTCGGATCAGCACTGAGTCTTGCCTGTAATTTTTTTGATCTCAAATGTCATATATTCATGGTGAGGGTCTCTTATGATCAAAAACCCCATCGCAAAACCGTCATGCAGATATATGGAGCAGATGTCACCGCAAGTCCTTCACTTAAAACAGAATTTGGAAGGAAAATGTTACAGACCAATCCAAATCATACCGGAAGTTTGGGAATTGCCATAAGTGAAGCGCTTGAGACGGTTATGAAGACAAAAGGATCAAAGTACGCCCTTGGAAGCGTCTTAAATCATGTTTTATTGCACCAGACGGTAATAGGAATTGAAGCAAAGAAACAGATGGAAAAAGCCGGCGAATATCCTGACATTATCATCGGCTGTGTGGGGGGAGGAAGTAATTTTGCGGGTATTTCTTTTCCGTTTTTAGCAGACACCCTAAAGGAAAAAAATAAAACGAGATTTATTGGGGTCGAACCCACCTCTTGTCCATCCCTTACGAAGGGTAGGTATCAATATGATTTTGGTGATACGGCACAGATGACTCCCCTTTTGAAAATGTATACCTTGGGAAGCGATTTTGTGCCCTCTCCCATCCATGCAGGGGGCTTAAGATATCACGGGATGTCTCCTTTGATCTCATTTTTATATAACGAGAAATTGATGGAGGCAATCGCCTATGATCAAAAACAAGTTTTTCAGGCGGGGATTGATTTTGCCCGCTGTGAAGGAATAATACCCGCTCCCGAATCATGTCATGCCATAAAGGCTGCAATCGATGAGGCGATAACTGCAAAAAAAGAAGGAAAGAAAAAAGTAATTCTTTTTAACCTCTCCGGCCATGGCTTATTGGATCTGAATGGTTATGATAAGTTTTTACATCATTCATTGTAAATAAATATGACAGAATCCAATAAAACAATAGAAGTTAAGGGCCAAAATCTTAAAATTGTTGGAGTTGATTTTGACCCATTCACTGACCGTAAATATGTGGCCCATGGAATACAAGTTGCAGCAAGTGCATTTGGTGTTCCACACATAACAAGAGAGTTTGAGCATGATGTCCGCAATCATTTGGAAGGACACCGCGTACTCCTTGCCTATGATACCCTTGGAATACCGGTTGGTTTTGGAAGCTTTGATCACCTCCAAGATGGTGAGTCCGGAATACTTTATGTTTCCGGATTAGTTATCAGAAAAGACTGCCAAAGTTCTGGAATTGGGACCGCTTTGTCAAGAGAAGCAGTGCTTCATATGAAAGCGAGTGGCTACCGAGTTGATCTTGTTGCGGGTCGAACTCAAAATCCGGTGGTTGCAGCGGCAAGGGCATCTTATTGTGACCCCATATATCCAATCACAGCTGAACCAGTTCCCGATATTATCTCAGCGGCAAACATGTTGCGCGCCCACCTTAACATGAATGGGGTGATGAGTCCAGAAACTTTGGTAACAAGGGACGCCTACGAACACCCACTCAATGACACTCGGCCCCGATCAAAACATGCAAACATAAATACATTTTTTGATATGCATGTTGGGCCACGTGATGCAGTTTTTATAATCGGTCGTCCAACTTGTTAAAAGTTTGTATAATAATTCTATGAAAAAATCTGTACTTTCAGGTATACGAGCAACGGGGCGTCTTCACCTGGGAAATTATTTAGGTGCGGTAAAAGGCATGCTTGAACTTCAAAATGACCCGCAATATAAAACGCTTTATATGGTGGCCGACGCTCACACAGTCACAACACCTTACCATGCAAATGAATTAAAAGTGAATCGTCGCGAAGTTATCATCGATTATCTCGCCGCGGGTCTTGATCCGGAAAAAAGCATTATCTTTCAACAGGCTGAGGTGAATGAACATTTCGAACTTGCTTTTTATTTTTCCTCTGTCATGTCAATTGCGCGCATGCAACACCTTCCCACATTTAAAGAAAAGATAAAACAACATCCGCAAGGGAGCACAATGGCACTGCTGAATTATCCAATCTTAATGGCCGCAGATATTCTCGTTTATAAGGCAGGTCTTGTCCCAGTTGGTATAGATCAGGAACCACATTTGGAAATCGCGCGCGAAATCGCTCGAAAAATGAATGAACAGTATGGTACTGATTTTCCTGAACCGGTACGGTTTGCAACGAAAGGAGAATATGTCCCATCACTGAAGGGGGAGGGAAAAATGAGCAAATCAGTTGAGGGAAGCTATATAAATTTGACTGATTCACATGATGAGATTAGAAAAAAAGTCAGATCAATACCAACAAGCTCATATGTTGGCATGGATAGTAAAGAATTACTTAAAACTTTATTTTCATACGCCAATCTTTTTATTCCTAAATATAAAAAACAATATGAAGAGGAACTTGCAAAAGGAACGTTGAAATATATTTCAATAAAAGACCAAATAACAGAAGCGATATATAATGAATTAAAGCCATTCCAGGAAAAACGTATAGAAATCGAAAAAAACAAAGAATATGTAGATAAGGTTATCCAAGATGGAACTCAAAAAGCAAAAGAAATTGCAAGAAAAACAGTTGATGAAGTTAAAGAAAAAATGGGACTTTCATGATTCCCCTCGCCGAACAACTCAGACCTAAGACACTTGATGAAGTCGTTGGGCAATCACATCTTGTGGGCAAAGGAAAGCCTCTGCGTAAGATGTTGGAGCAAGGAAAAGTGACCTCGATAATTTTGTGGGGACCTCCCGGATGCGGGAAGACTACCCTCGCCCGACTGATAGCAAAATATGTGGATGCAGACTTTGTTTCATTTTCAGCAGTTACGGGTGGGGTTGCTGAAGTCCGGGAAATTGTCAAAAAAGCTAGGAACGACCAGACTCTTTTCAAAAAACAAACAATATTATTTGTGGATGAAATTCACCGGTTTAATAAGGGTCAACAGGATGCATTTCTTCCCCATGTGGAAAATGGGACGATTATTTTAATCGGCGCAACTACCGAGAATCCCGGATTTGAAATCAACGCTCCTCTCATTTCAAGAAGTCAACTCTACGTCCTCTATGCACTCACTGATGAGGAAGTAAAAAAAATTATTATCAACGCAACCAAACTCTATCCAAAACATAAATGGTCCGGTGATGCGATTGATCACTTAGTCAAAAGTAGTAATGGTGACGCACGCACGGTCATAAATGCGGTTGAGTTGTCTGCTTCACTCAGTAAAAATATTACTCTCAAAGTTGCGGAGGAGGCTATTCAAAGAAAAGCAATATATTATGATAAAAAAGGCGACTGGCATTATGATACCATCTCAGCTTTCATAAAAAGCATGCGGGGAGGGCAACCTGATGCAACGCTTCATTATTTGGCACGGATGATAAAAGCAGGAGAAGATCCTATTTTTATTGCACGACGCATGCTCATATTTGCAAGTGAAGATGTCGGAAATGCGCAACCGACTGCACTGGTGGTTGCAACATCCGCTATGCAGGCAGTCCACATGATCGGATGGCCGGAGGCTGGGCTTATTTTGGCACAAGCGGCTACATTTCTTGCCACGGCAAAAAAATCCATTGCTTCAACAACGGGAATTCAACAAGCCCTGTCTGACATCGATGAACAAAATCTTGACCCCATTCCGCTTCACTTAAGAAATGCCAGTAATAAGGTTATGAAGGGTTTGGGATATGGGCAGGGGCATGTAAGGTATCCTTGGGCGCAAGAAAAAGAGACGGGTAAAAAAATTAGTCAGGAATATATGCCGAAGAATCTGAAAGGAAAAAAATACTACATCCCCGATTGGAAATAATCAATAATGTTTAACCATTTTTATCGTCGGGACTTCATTCACCATGAACTCTAACCCTTCTTGCACATATCCAAACTTCTCATAAAAGCCTTTTATAAATTTAGGTGAGTCAATAATGCTTTTTTTGGCACTCTTTTCTTTTAAATAGCTTTCAATTTTTTCCATGAGCGACCTTCCTACTTTTTTGCCTCGATACTCGGGAAACACCGTGAAGGATTCAATCTTTGCGGTTAAGTCGTCGGACAGGACGATGTGTGCGGATCCCGCAACTTCAGACCCATCATGAATGACAATATCCATTACAATTCAAGCTCTCCAACTTTTTCCCAATTGTTTTCATCTAAAGCAACTATTTTTGTAAGTCCTAGTACATACAAATAATCATTTATATATGCGGCACGTTGTACCTGTGTATCGCTCACGGATTTCTTTATCTCAAGCTTTTTGTCCTTGTATGAAAATACATAGCCGCCACGTGCTCCTGGTATAAAAAAGACTTCGTGCTTCTCATCCGTTAGAAACGCGTGGTGATTATTAAGTGCCTCAGACCAGTATTCGGTGAGAATAAATCTATCTATTTCCTGTGGGTTTTCAGGTGACGATACGTCAAATAGTGATATCTTTACGAAATTATCTTCCTTTCCGATACCCGCGAGCAACGTATTGCTTAAAGGATGCAGGTAGGATGAGTATCCGGGTATTTTAAGTTCTCCTTTAATCTGCGGATTACTAGGATTGGACAAATCAAGTACATAAAAGGGGTCCGTCTGCCTGAACGTCACCACATATCCCCGATCTGCTAAAAACCGGACTGAGTAAATCCGTTCTGTTTTCCCCAAATCTTTTACCGTTCCTATCGTTCTAAGACTTCGATCGAGCACATACACATCGCTGAAAGATTGGGTCAACTGACCAAAATTACCAAACCAACTGTTTTGACCTACGGTGGTTGCAACCCTCAAGTCACCTTTGTACTCATCGAGTGCAAACTGATTCAATACTTTTCCCGGTACATCTCCGGTGGCTTCAACATCAAAGTTCTCGATATTGACCTTCACGACCCCCGTCTTTTCAAGTTCACGGGCGTGGCCGAGCATGAATTTTTTCATACGATTTTGCATATTGTTTTCATAAGTGAGTCTTTTATCATCGTCCATCCCCATAGTGAGCCTACTGAAAAGGTTGGTTACCTCCATCATTTTGGCCTGCGTACTGATATCATATCCCAGCAGTTTTGCCAACTTATCTACCAGATATTGAGGATACAGATCCGCATTTTGACCGGCAAATGAATACATAATCTGAGCTATGTCACCGCTATAGAAATACGTAAGATAAAATGATTTTTCTGACATGTATACGGTGGAGTCGTTTGATGAGCCCACAAAAGAAACATTTTTTTCGATTACTCCATCTGCCGGATTAATCTTTGAAACCGTATATACAGTATCACTATTTACAGTGGTCGTGGGGTGATAGATCTGAGTGCACGGAATCAATCCCCGGCCGTTTGTTATGTCAAATGGCCTTATCGGACAGGGCATATCGCCACCTGCATTCAAACGGGTTACTAAATATAGTTTATTTTGATACATCCGAGCTTGGACTTGAGAAGAATTCTTGTCATAGACCATGCTCCATTTTTTTACCGGTTTCTCAGGATTGGTTACGTCATATCCTTCAACTGCGCGCTTGTTGTAATCGTCTTCATTAAACACGACAAGTATGTCTTTATCTAGTAAAAGATCTCCCGAGACGGGTATTTGTCCAAGTTTGGACATGAGTTTAGGCGGAAATGGTTTGATGGAAAGAATACCTCCCGTTTGTTTCGTTGGCATACGGGAAGAGTCGGGCAAAAAACCGGGTGCAATCATTTTTGAGGATTGTACCGATTGTTGCTCAACGCCTTTTCTATCGTTTAATATGATGGGTTCATATATTCTTTGCACAGGCTGAGAATAGTAAAGATTTTTCCCATCTGTTTTGATGATATCGGGTTCATCTATTCCCAATACTTGGACGTTGGTTGATGATACCCGATCCGGCTCTCTCCCGCCGCCAGATACTGCAAGAGAGGCATTTATCGACTTCTCCATGCGTACACTTTGGGAAAATGCAATCCCACCGCTATAGTTGCTCTGAGTATCACTTTTTTGTATATATTCTTTAAACTCTGCATCTGTCTTAAATCTCTCTAACTTGCCAAAAGGAGTCGATGGAATAGCGGTTTGGATAGGTGATTGGGGTGATTCTGAAGTAAGAAGAGGTTTGTACTTCTGAAAAAATATGAGTAGGAGTGCCGTGAAGATTAAAACGATTATCAATCCAAGAAAGGTTAACAGAAAGTTGCGTTTGTTGTTCATACTTTCATCATAGAAGAATCACTTCAGAATGTCAATTACCTGTATAAGTCACATACATTTGAGACTCTTGAGGAAGAACTTGTAAGAGGTAATTAATAGGTGTCACATTGCCCAATGCTTTATGTACCCTTTTTGTATTGTACCAAAGAAGATAATCAATAAGGCGGGAGTTAAATACGGA
>JACRPE010000009.1 GCA_016214055.1 Candidatus Roizmanbacteria bacterium | reverse complement strand
AATATACCACCCTATTCTTACTTGCAAAAGACAACAACTGGCATCGATGATACAATCAAATATGTTCCTCCCATTTTTCTTGACAAAGTCTCAGCCCAATTAGGGGCATGGAGTGGATACCAGGTGCTGGCTCAGAACCTTTTTTTCCTCTTTTTCAAGTTGATTCATAAAATAAGTCACTTTTCCTGCCCAGGTATCACCCTCACAGTAAATGCGCCCGATCTGCTCAACCGAAGTTGCCCCTTTGTTGATATAGTTTTCTTTCAAACCTTTTCCCACAGTCATAATAGCTTCAGAAAAAGAACTGAAAGGAATATCACCACGGCCCCATCCAAAAGGGTTGAATGTGCCTGGCCTCAAATACTGCCCAAATGAGGATTCGACTCCGGATATGGCGGGAAGCAAATAACAGTCTAAATCATACTGAGTACAGGCTTTGATAAAAGCATCGGTTTCATCAGCCAGTGGGGCATTGTATTTTAAAATGTAGTTTTTGATGGCCATTTTCTTGATAAAAAGGTCCTGGCTATTTTCATACTCTTTATTGCTTAATTGCGTATAATTGATCTTGGCGGAGTTTCCAGCCACGAGCTCAGCTCGTACAGGAGCTACGGCCGCAGTTACGGTAAGCAGGAATATGAAAAGGGTTATGTTTCGAAATATTGTTTTAGTCATAAAAAAAATCCTAAAGCTTTTCTAGCAGGTAGAAAAACCTTAGGATCTAAGAAGTATTATAGCATAGTTTACTTTGGAAGTCAAGTATCTTATAATTGTTCAATAGCTATATATTCCATATGTATAATAATCCAAAATTTGCCAGTTCTAGCTTCGGTTGCCGAGTAAATGAAGCTGAGAAGGTTGTTATGGATAAACAGATGATCGGGGCAGGCTTTTTTCAGGATTTGAAGTCTCCGGACATATATATTATTAACAGCTGTGCGGTAACAGCCAAAGCAGAGCGTGAGGCCAGACAGCTTATCTTGAAGCTCAAAAGGCAAAATCCTGAGCTTAAAATGGTGGTAACCGGCTGTAGTGCAACTCACTGGTTGAGAAACAATCTTTGGAAGGATATACCTATAGATCTTCTTATAAGTAATATTGACAAGGAGTTCCTCGTTTCCTTAATCAAAAAACGCTTTTCTATCCAATCTGTGCCTGTCCAACTGGACCAGTTAAACGAGGCTGGCAGTGATAAATTTCTTTCTTCCGGCCGTGTGATGGTCAAAATACAGGATGGCTGTCACCGGTTTTGTAGCTACTGTATTGTGCCTTACCTTCGGGGAGAACCTCGCTCCAGACGAATTAATGACATTATCGAGTCAATTAAAGTAGGGACAGGTTCTAAACCTGTCCCTACGCCAATGCATGAAATAATTTTAACCGCCATAAATACTGAGGCTTTCGGGCATGATTCAGGCGAGTCGCTCATTCAACTCATAGACAGGGTTTTAAAAGTAACAAATATTCCAAGAATCAGCTTCGGTTCGATCCATCCTTGGAGCATAAATGAGGAGTTTATTGAATATTACAAAGTATTGTCAAGAAACCCCCGTTTCAGTAACTTTTTTCACGTCCCCATTCAATCAGGGTCAAATAAAATTTTGAGACTTATGAAGCGAGATTATGTCAAGGAGGATATCCTTGAAAAGCTTAATCAAATACAGAAAATCAATCCCTTTGCTCTTATTGCAACAGACATCATCGTCGGCTATTTGGACGAATCAGCAAAAGACTTTCAAGAGACCTATTCCTTCCTTGAATCATCACCGATAAATAAATTTCATGTTTTCAGATTTTCCGCCCGCCAAAATACTGCCGCATATTATCAACGAAAGAGGTTGAAGGAGCCAAGTTCCACGGAGAAAATTGCACGATCCAAAGCATTATCTGAACTTAGCATCAAAAAATACCAAAGATTCCTCGCGAAACAAGTTGGCACAACGAGTCAAGCTCTGTTTATTGGAGAAGTGAAGGCTGGTTTTCAAAAAGCCATTCTCAATAATCAAATTCTCTCTTGGATAAAAACAGATGTTAGCTTGCGGGGCAAGATGAAACGTGTTAAAATAACAGGATTGTCGAGAAATAATCTTAAAGGACATATCATTTAGGAATCATAGCTCAATTGGCTAGAGCGCTTCCCTGTCACGGAAGAGGTTGGGGGTCCGAGTCCCCTTGGTTCCGCTGCTGGACCTGTAGCTCAGTTGGCTAGAGCGTTTCATTGACATTGAAAAGGTCACAGGTTCAAGTCCTGTCAGGTCCACTGGCTTATACACTATGAATAAATACATTTTAATCAACACCACAACTACTTTCTCCTGTTAAGGAGGGTAGTTTTGTGAAGCGAACTCCCCTCCGATAGGAGGGATTTTTTTTGCCACACATTTCTGTTATAACGTTTATAATAATTACAATAAATATGGAAAATCAAAATTTGGATTCACTTAGACACACATGTGCACATTTGTTAGCCGCATCGGTGCTTGAACTGTGGCCAGGGAGCCATAACGCAATCGGACCTTCCATTGACGACGGTTTTTATCAGGACTTCGATATGGGAGATGTTAAAATCTCTGAGTCTGATCTCCCTAAAATTGAACAGCTCATGAGAAAAAAGGTAAAGGAATGGAAGGGTTTTACCTTTAAGGAAGTGTCTCTTAAAGAAGCTGAGGAATTATTTAAGCACAATCCTTATAAGGTTGCATTAGCACAAGAATTTGCGGGGGAAGGAAAAAAACTTTCTACCAATAACCCAGGTGGATTTTTGGACTTGTGCAAAATGGGACATGTAGAGAATCCCTCAAAAGACCTCCAGCATTTTAAACTTCTTTCAATTGCCGGTGCTTACTGGCGGGGGAGTGAAAAAAATAAAATGCTTACTCGTATTTACGGGACCGCATTTTTCACGAAAGAAGAGCTTGAAGCACATTTGAAAATGATTGAAGAGGCTAAAAAACGTGATCATAGAAAATTAGGGAAGGAGCTGGGTCTGTTTACCATCAATAATGAGGTTGGTCAGGGCATCACCATTTGGCTGCCCAACGGTTCTGTTATACGACGGGAGATTGAAAATTACATGGTTTCAGAGCAGATAAAGCTTGGCTTTAAACACGTATATAGTCCGCATATTGGAAAGAAATCTCTTTGGGAAAAGAGCGGACACTGGGACCTGTACCGGGAAAAAATGTATTCGCCCATGGTGGTTGATGACACGGAATATCTGGTAAAACCGATGACCTGCCCTATGCACATCCAGTCATATGAGTTTACTCCGAAATCGTATCGGGATCTTCCTTATCGAATTGCTGAAATAGGATCTGTCTATCGATATGAACAGTCAGGTGAACTAGCAGGTCTTTTACGGGTTCGTGCATTTACTCAAGACGATGCACATATTTTTTGTACTCCCGAACAGGCAGTTGAGGAGTTTATATCCGTATTCACTTTCATTCAAAAATTATATGGGGTTTTTGGATTTACCGATTACCGGGTGAGACTTGGAATTAGATCATCAAAAGAAAAATATCTGGGAAGCGATGAACTCTGGAAGAAGGCCGAAGAAAAGGCCCTCTCTGCTTTAAAGAAAGTCGGAGCAAAATACTTCATCTCTGAGGGAGATGCGGCATTTTACGGACCGAAGGCTGATTTTTTGATCAAGGATGCTCTCGGCCGCGAGTGGCAGTGTGGCACCGTGCAGATTGATTTCATGTTGCCGGAGCGCTTTGGTCTCAAATACATTGACCATGAGGGAAAAGAGCAAACACCGGTTATGGTACATCGGGCACCGCTTGGGTCATTGGAGCGCTTTCTTGCAATCCTGATAGAAAATTATGCAGGAGCGTTTCCTTTGTGGCTTGCGCCAGTACAAGTAACGCTTCTACCCATTTCTGATAAACATATTCCCTATTCAAAAAAAGTATTTGAGGAGCTACGAAAAAATAATATTCGGGTTGAGCTCAATGAAGAGCCTGCAACAATCGGAAAGAAAATCAGGCAAGCCACCTTGCAAAAGATTCCTTATATGATTATAATGGGGGATCAGGAAGTGGAAGGGTCAACCATCGCAGTACGAAGCCGCGAAGGAAAAGATCTAGGAAAACTAAAAATTAACGAGTTTGTTCAATCGCTAAAAACAACCATTGAGAAATACGTATCATAGACAGCCACCCCGACGATATTGGATAACCAATTTCCGTATCACTGCTCCTCAGTTGCGCGTCATCGACCATGAAGGCAAGCAGATTGGGGTAATTGCCAAAGATGAGGCTATGCGCTTAGCGCAGGAAAAAGAGATGGATTTAGTTCTCATTGCAGAACGCGCAGTCCCTCCTGTTGCAAAAATCATTGACTTCAAAAAATTTCTTTATCAAGAGGAAAAGAAGTTAAAAGAAGCGAGAAAAGGAATAAAGAAAAGCGTAGTAAAAGACGTCAAAATATCCCTTTTCATAGGACCGGCAGACTTTGAAAGACTCGTAAATAAATCAAAGGAGTTTCTGACTCACGGAAGTCAGGTACGGATAAATCTTACTCTGAAGGGCCGTGAGATGGGTAAAAAAGACATGGCCTTTGATCTTTTCAAGAGGTATATTGGCCTACTCGGAGAGGTAAATATATCGAAGGAACCGAGGCTGGAAGGAAGAGTAATTCGCGCTGTGGTTGCAAGAAAGAAATAAATAATATATAATTACCTTTTACCCTTATGAAAGTCAAGCAAAAAACACATAAAGGAGCCGCAAAACGTTTCAAGATCACGAAAACCGGAAAGGTCATGCACCGCTCAATCAAATTGAGGCACCTTCGTCACGTAAAAGGGAAAAGAACTACCAGGAGATTAAAGCTTATGAAACAATTGACAGGCAAGTTCGCAATTAAAATGAAAAAAATATTGGGGTTAAAATAATATGGTAAGAGTAAAAGGCGGAGTTAATACAAGGAAAAGACATAAAAAAGTACTGGGACTGGCCAAGGGGTATTGGATGACCCGCCATAAGCAGTTTAAAAAAGCACAAGAAGCGGTACTTCATGCCGGTCAATACGCATACGATGGGCGAAAGCTTAAGAAACGTGACTTCAAGTCTCTTTGGATTATGAGGTTAAATGCGGCTGTAAGAACAATGGGCTTAAACTATAATCAGTTTATTCATAAACTTTCACTTAAAAAAGTAGGTCTGGATCGCAAGGTTTTGTCTCAAATTGCAGTCGAACATCCAACCGTCTTCTCCAAAATAGTCGATCAAGTAAAATAAGTTTTTTCTCCGTCATTCCCGCGTAGGCGGGAATCCAGTCTACAATTACCTTTTTTTGTTATAATAAATCATGGCAGGTATTGACGATATTCGCTCACAATTCAATAACGAACTAAAACATGCTTCGGATTTGGATAAATTGCAACTTCTTGAAACTTCCTATTTAGGACGCAATGGTAAGATCAACGCCCTTCTTGCAGAAATGAAGAGTAAAACTCCCGAAGAAAGAAAGTCATATGGTCAGGAAATAAATGAATTAAAGCAGTCGCTTACACTTCAAATTACTCAATTAAAAACACTGTTGTCTACAAGGAAAGATCAAGGGGGGGATGTCGATGTAACCTTACCGGGAACTGTCTATCCAAAGGGAAGCATCCATCTTGTATCCATTGCCATAGAGGAAATTAGTAGGATTTATGAAAAAATTGGATTTATCAGAACGTCATATCCTGAAGTGGAGTATGAATTTTTTTCGTTTGAGTCTTTGAACATGCCAAAAAGCCATGCCGCACGAGATGACTTTGAGACATCATTTATTGATGCTCCCGTACACTCCAAATGGGGAAAGATGCTACTTACCCCTCACACATCATCAGGTCAAGTGAGGGAAATGTGGAGAGTTGGTAAACCTCCAATCCGTATGATTAATATTGCAAAAACATACCGACCAAACTGGGACGCAACTCATACCCCGATGTTTTTTCAGTTTGAAGGGCTTTGCGTGGATGAAGGAATAAATATCACCCATTTAAAAGGAACGCTCGATCACTTTGTAAAAGAGTATTTCGGTTCCGATATTGAAGGACGTCTGCGGCCCCATCATTTTCAATTTACAGAACCATCGTTTGAAGTAGATGTCACCTGTACTGTTTGTAAAGGCACCACAAAAGTAGAAGGCGCTAAATGCAAAGTGTGCAAATCCGGATGGCTTGAGTTAGGAGGGACGGGAATGGTCCACCCCAACGTGCTTAAAGCCGGAAAGATTGATCCAAAAAAATATTCCGGTTGGGCTTTCGGGTTTGGAGTCGAACGGGTTATTATGATGAAGTATGGGATTGATGATATTAGAAATTACTATGCCGGAGATATACGATTTCTGGAACAATTTTAAATGAATATTAAGATTACTCATAATTGGTTGCTTGAATACTTGGAAACTGACGCAACTCCTGTTGAGATTCAAAAATATCTTTCTCTTTGTGGGCCATCCGTTGAGTCCGTGGAAAAAACTGATGATGGAGATTATGTCTATGAAATAGAAATCACATCGAACCGTATTGACTCCGCTTCCGTATTTGGTATAGCTCTTGAATGCCAGGCAATTTTACCTATGTTTGGAAAAAAGGCAAAATTGATTTTAAATCCGTTGGATAAATACCGGTTTGCAGACGTAGAGACGAGGCATGCCTCGTCTCTACAAGTTACCATAAAAGATCCTTCTCTCTGTTCCCGTTTCAGCGCTGTCGTATTAGACAATGTAAAAACGATACCCTCACCGGACTTCATCCAGGAACGTCTTCGCGCTATCGGAATCAAAGTAATTAATAATGTCGTAGATGTTTCAAACTACCTTATGGTTTCATTCGGTCAGCCAACTCATGTATTTGATTTTGACAAAATAGGCAAACACACCATGATTATGCGGGAGAGCAAAAAGGGAGAATTAATTGTTACCCTTGACGGGAAAAAAGTTGAGCTTCCCGGGGGAGACATCGTCATTGAGGACGGGAATGGAGAACTTATTGATTTATGTGGGATCATGGGAGGACTGAACTCCTCTTTTACCGATAAAACAAAACGTGTTTTGTTATTCGTACAGACATACAATAAACAGCTTATCCGAAGAACTTCTATGTTGACCGGTCAACGCACCATTGCTGCGACATATTTTGAAAAAGGACTGGATGAAGAGCGCGTTGAGACAACTCTCTCGTATGGTGTAGAGTTACTCAAATCATATGCAAATGCTCAAGTTACAAGTGTGGTTACCGACATTCAATCAAAAAAATATTCTCCCCGGACTATTTCTTTTTCGTTATCAGAAATAAATTACAAAATTGGGGTTAATATCGAGCCAAAACAAGTACAACGCATTCTTACTTCGCTCGGTTTCGGCGTACAGTCATCAGGTTCAAAATATACCGTAACCGTTCCCTCCTTCCGTCAGTATGACGTGGAGATTGTGGAGGACATCGTGGAAGAAATTGCACGCATTTACGGGTACCATAACCTACCCAATCATCTATCTCCCGCAACATATGTGAAACAACCCAAAGCATTTGAAGATTTGTTTGTATATCAGAATAAAATTAAAACATATTTGAAACACATCGGACTGAATGAGGTACTTAACTATTCCATGATTTCACTTGAAATGATTGAGGGCCTGGATTTGAAACCATCAGATCATTTATTTCTATCCAACGTCATGTCTGAGGAAATAAAATATCTGAGAACGACACTTTTGCCTTCTCTTATCAAGAATATAAAAACGAATGAGGGAAGAAAGGATCAATTAAAATTGTTCGAGTTGGCAAAAGTTTACGAAAGAAGAGAGGGGGATTTACCGGAGGAGAAATATAAACTCGGTATTGCGGTAACCACCTCTTACGAAGATTTGAAAGGAGTTGTGGAGGCACTTCTTCAGGAGCTCCATATCCAGGAAAGTTTATTTACTTCTTCAGATAATTCATACTGTTCATCAATACAGACTACCCTTATCATAAAGGGGAAAACTGTTGGCACTTTAGGGAAGCTGAAGACTCAATATAAGGATAAAAATAACCTTTCATCCGAATGTTTTATAGCAGAGTTGGATTTTGACACTCTTATCTCTCATGCCCGCACCATCTCAACCTACCAGCCTCTCCATCCTTTTGCCATAATCAAACTGGACCATACAGTCACGTTTGATAAAAAAATAACATTTGAAATGTTTAAAAATAGAGCTTTCAAAAAGTCGAAGTTGCTTCAAAAATTGGATGTTGTTGACAGATTCAAAGATAAGATAACAGTGCGTATGTATTTTTCTTCACCCACACACAATATAACTGAAGCTGATGCTAAGAAAGAATTACAGGCTTGCGCTCGGTGACGCAACAGGTGTTGAGGTCAGTACCGCATAATCCCACGACTTATTCAAGCCAAACTTTATCTCCGATTCTCCCGATTTGTCCTTATCATTAGTGGCGCGAACTTTTAGTTTATAGACATCGTCGCTCAAGTCTTTGAAAGTCTCTTCAATATCCCGTTTGTCTTCACTATAATTTTTCATTTCCTTATCATTTAAAAATATCTTTACATTCTTTAGGCTGTTTATGGTGGTAATTTTTACTTTGACCGTCACTTCTTTTCCGGTTACCGTTGTCTTATCTGAAGGAGACTTTATGGATACGAGCACATCTTCAGACCGGTTATCAGACATTTCGGTAGGACACTTCCATTTATCATCACCCTGATCGCGACGCCATTCATCAATTCCCTCTTGCCACTTGTTTTTACCGTCTATGGCATTCGGGTCATTCTCAACTACCACGTAACACTCTTTTTCCTCAAAGTTTCCTGATTTAATCTCTATATCGTTTGCCAATTTGCCGTTGGACTTACTGATTTTCAGTTTTTTATATGATGAAGAAATGTCTTTGGGTTCAGTGCCCTCAATAAAATACTCACTCCGGGTCGGATTACTGTCCTTGGGAAGTCCGCCGAAATAGGAGTCGATAGTGAGAGCTTTTACTTTACTGGGTTTATCCATGATGCCATCCGGATACTTTTTGAGAAGTGCCAGCATCGCCTGATACCAGATAGGGGAGGCGCCGGTTGCACCTGAGGCAATCTTGGGATTCATTTTGGTATTATCATTATTTCCCACCCAAACTCCGACGGTGATGCCCTTCGTAAATCCGATTGCCCAGTTATCACGTTTATCGTCTGTTGTTCCTGTTTTAACCGCAACAGTCTTACCCGGGACATTGAGATATGACCGTAAGCCGAACTCTATTTCACGGGCATTATTGTCTGAAAGGATATGGGAAACAAGAAATGAGACCTCGGGGGAAATAGGTTTCGTTTCTTTCCCTGGCCGTGCACGGAATATTACCTGATCTTTATGATCTTTTATTTCCAGAATCGACTGGGTGTCTTTGCGTACTCCTCCCCGTGCAAATACAGAAAAGGCTGAGGCAATATCTACTAAAGTAACTTCTCCTCCTCCTAAGGTTAATGACAAACCGAACCTGTTCATATTTTCCTCCGTTGGTGCAAGAGTTGCAAGACCCATGTCACTGGCTTTTTGAAGGAAATCCCGAATACCGATCATACCCAGGAGTTTGACCGCGGGGATGTTGAATGAATTGCCCAATGCCAGACGCAATTGGACCGGCCCATGAAATTTCCCATCATAATTGACCGGAATATAATCGGGCTGTCCCTTTGTGGGAAATGTAGTCTTCACATCCATGAGCATGGTAGCCGGTGTATAGCCTTTTTCAAACGCGGTCGCATAGGTGAGCGGCTTGATCGTGGACCCTGGCTGTCTTAAGCCAAGCGCGGCATTGAATTTGCCGTAATCCGGGTCATTGAAATCATACGAGCCCACCATTGCCAGTATTTCATTCGTTTGAGAATCCAACACCACCGCCGCTCCGTTTCCCACATTAAAGTCATCCTTTATCTTCATAATCTCATCTTTCACAATTTTTTCAATCGCCGTTTGAGTGTCAAGGGAAATTGTTGTCTTAATTTTCAGTCCCTGGTCAAGTATTTTGGTTCCATACTCTTTCTCGATCTGCTCTTTTACATAAAAGACAAAGTGCGGAGCGTTGATGGACATCTTAGAACTTGAAAAAACGATTTTATTCATCTGTACGAGAGCGTCCTTTTCCTGTTGAGAGGTGATGTACCCGTCTTCACGCATGCGGCGTAAGACATCTTTCGTCCTTCCCTTCCACGTATCTTTGACTCCAATAAATGGGGAATAATAGCTAGGACTTTGTGGAAGGCCTGCAAGTATCGCGGATTCAAGAATATTTAAATCTTTCGGCGCTTTGTTAAAGTACCCCTTTGCGGCAGATCCGATACCGACAAAACTTCCTCCATAGGGGATCTCATTCAGATACATCTCCAGAATCTGATCTTTTGTATATTTACCTTCAACCGAAATGGCGAGAATGATCTCTTTTATTTTACGGGAAGCTGTTTGAGTAGAGTCAAGAAGAACATTCTTAATAAGCTGCTGGGTGATGGTTGACCCACTACCCGATATTTTTCCTCTGGTGAGGGTGGTAAATACTGCACGAAGTATCCCCACCTGGGATATCCCTCCGTGGGTATAGAAATTCTTATCTTCAATGGCGATCGTTGCCTTTTTCAGATAATTGGAAATATCATTAAATGCCACGGGAAGCCGGTTATTATCTTTATACATTTCAAAGAGCACTTTTCCATCTCTATCGTAAAACACTGTAGAATTTTCAGAAATTTGAGAAAGTTTTCCCGGGGCAGGAAGATCGCGCCCATACCAGGTAAATAAAATGAATGTGAATAATACACCTAAAACAGCAGATCCGATGAGACCTATTATGCCAAATTTAAGTATGTTCTCCTTGGTGAACTTTATGTCTTTGAGCCAACGCAACCCTCTCCTGCTCCGCCTTGAAATATACATACTCTCATTATAACATCTGCTATAATATTCATTATGAAAATCGGCAAGGTGAAAATTAAAAAAGAAATTATTTGGAAGGTCATACTAATTGTTTCATCCGTCCTCCTTATCCTCACCTCATTTGCACCTTTGTTGTTTTTGAGATAATTCTCCACTATCATTGAGGGTATGTTATTGGAAACTCCCATCGAATCGCTCCCAGCAACAAGCCCGGTGACTTTACATCGGTTTAAAACCCTTGGTATCAATACTTACTTTGATCTTCTTAATTATTTTCCATTCCGTCATGAGGATTATTCTCTTATCACCCCGATTTCGCGCATTCAAGAAGGAGAAGTCGTCACTGTGAAGGGAGTGATTATTCAATCGAAAAATGAGATTACAAGGCGCGGTTTCCGTTTACAAAAAATAACCATACAAGATGAATCAGGTCGTCTTACCCTTACTTGGATCAATCAACCCTATCTCATCCATGTATTAAAAGAGGGGATGACGGTCTTTGTTGCAGGTGAAGTCGTCCGGTTTGCAGGAAAAATATCCATCCAGCCGGATCAATGGGAGGTGGCTAAAGAGGAGACAATTCACACTAATCGCATTGTACCTGTCTATTCTGAGATACGGGGGCTTTCGTCAAAAACAATTCGGGAAAAGGTTTTCCATGTCGTCTCACATTTAAAAAATACGGATGAGCCGCATGACCACATGCCCGGAGAGGTCGTAAAGTTTAATAATATCCTTTCACTTCATCAGGCTTATATAGGTGTCCATTTCCCCGAATCGAAAACACATTTAATCGCATCCCGAAAGCGATTGGGATTTGATGAACTTCTCAGCCTTCACCTCTATTCCCAAATGACACGACGGGAATGGCAGCAAAAAAAAGCAACTCATCACTTCTTACTTGACAATAAGAAAAAACTTTTAATTGAGAAGTTCATAAATAGTCTTCCTTTTGAGCTGACAGACGACCAAAAGACGTCCATAGATGAAATCAAGCTCGATCTTTTAAAAACTCATCCCATGAACCGTTTTTTACAGGGAGACGTGGGATCGGGTAAGACGGTGGTTGCCGCAATTGCCGCATATCTTTCTTACTTAAACGGGTTTCAAACCCTTATTATGGCGCCGACCGAAATTTTAGCTACTCAACATTATCAGACAATCCAGAAACTTTTTAAATCATTACCTCTTAAAATCGCCATACAAACCGGTTCACATAAATCTATGAAGAAAGGCGGAGTATATGACATTATTATCGGCACCCAGGCACTTCTTACCTCGTCTCTCACTTTTGATAAAGTAGGACTTGTTGTCATCGATGAACAGCACCGGTTTGGGGTTGCTCAAAGATCATTACTCAAAGAAAAAGGGAAAGAGCCGCACCTCCTGACTATGACCGCTACTCCTATTCCCCGTACTCTTGCATTAACTCTTTATGGTGATCTTGATCTATCAACCATCACGCAAATGCCGCTCGGCCGTCTTCCCATAAAAACATTTCTCGTTCCTCTTGCAAAAAGAATGGCCGCATATACCTGGATTGAGAAAAAGGTGAGGGAAGAGAAGGTGCAAGTATTCATCATCTGTCCGCTCATCGAGGAATCTGAAAGTGAGACATTGCAAACAGTAAAGGCCGCAAAAAAGGAGTATGAGCATTTAAAAAATGAGGTTTTCAAGAATCTTAAAGTTTCACTTCTTCATGGAAAATTAAAACCGCGGGAAAAAGAATTAGTAATGAAGGAGTTTTCTGATGGTAAAACTGATATCCTTGTATCAACTTCAGTAGTTGAGGTGGGAATTGACATTCCTAACGCATCGATAATGATCATCGAGGGAGCCGAACGCTTCGGTCTTGCCCAGCTTCATCAGCTTCGCGGACGAATAGGTCGAGGTACTGTTCAATCTTACTGTTACCTATTTTCTGAGATACAAGATGAGAGTAAATTAAAGCGACTTCATTTCTTTGCTGGTACGAATAACGGGGTTAAGCTTGCAGAATATGATCTGGGCCAGAGAGGTTCGGGGAATATATTCGGTACTAAGCAACACGGTTATCTAAAGCTAAAAATTGCCTCTTTAAGTGATATCGAACTTATGAGACAAGCTAAAAGTGCCGCCAAATATATTCTCGAAAAATATCCCCATTTATTTTCCCTTTCCACAATGCAAAAACAAATAGAAGAGGTGAGGATTGCCAATAACTAATTAGGTTCTGAGCCAGCACCTGGTATCCACTCCATGCCCCTAATTGGGCTGAGACTTTGTCAAGAAAAATGGGAGGAACATATTTGATTGTATCATCGATGCCAGTTGTTGTCTTTTGCAAGTAAGAATAGGGTGGTATATT
>JACRPE010000020.1 GCA_016214055.1 Candidatus Roizmanbacteria bacterium | reverse complement strand
TGAGTGTAATTAGTGCCGTCTGAGATGCTGTCAGATCAAGTGAAAAACAAAACAATATCTTTTTCAACCGATGTTTACTTATTGGCTTGTTATTACAACCCATTTCTCTATTTTAGCAAGAAAATGCTAGTCTAGAGCCTAAGATATTAATGGCTCAACCGAAGAATACTATAGATGATCCAGTACAAATGGAGCAAGCAATATTAAATGACCTTGATATTAAGCCCTTATTGATTGATACCGGATTTTTTTTATCGGTACAGCCAAGAACAGTACTTGTGGCCTGCCAAAACGGACAGGTTGTCCAGCTAAACAAGGGAGATACTATCAAACCAAACAATCCTTTTGCAAATAAAATCCTAACGAAATGACAAAACTTACGCTGTCATACGTCAAGCTAAAGTGGAATTTTACTTCTTCACAAACGGATCGCTGACGAAGACAGAAAGACTTACAAACGGAGGCTCTTTACTTTCAGGACCCAATAAACGATTTGATGAATAACCGAAAACCACCACCTGCATTTTCCCGTTTTCAACCTTGCTATAACCCCAATTTGAAGCGCCCGGCCCATCTGCCGCAAAGCTCATATCTTCTTTATACCCCCAGCTTTTCATAAGATCCTGATCTTCATAATTACGCCTGATTGATTTGTTTTGACCCTTCATTTCCCCCTCCACACTCATGCCGGGCACTTTGCCGTAGGAGGTATCCTCAACGGTTGCCCGGGGAGTTCCCCAAGTTGCGCCAGGTACCCAAACAGAGAGCTTTGCGAATACGGGAGATAAGGAAACAGTTGGTTGAACCGTACTTATAACGGTTTTGTCCTCAGGAGTTATTGGACCTTTTGAAGCAATGTTTTTATAAACATAAAAACCCGCGAGTGCAAATACAACCGCAAGAATCACAATAAGGGTGGTTTTATTCATATCTTTCATAGTACCACAACAGACGCAATGAATGCGAGAATTGATGAAGCAAGTGCAACCCCCATGCTTATTTGCATGTTAAGAATGTAATGGGCGAGGAAAGGGTTAACAAGCGAGGTAAGAATATTAATTGCGAATAAAGGGATACTTGAGCCGTTTTGTGTCATGCTTGCAAGAAATAATTTTGCCCCCGCACTCACAACAAAAAAGGGAAATATATTCAGAAGAAATCCAAAGAGGAGGGTAAACCCTATCCAGCGCAGTTTTGCCTTTTTTCCTCCACTCAGCGCCATTATTAATATAACTTCAGCAAGCATAATCCCACCTACGATGTATAAGCCGGTATGGGTAAAGAAATAGAGTAATTTGAGCCATGTTAAATACTGGCCCAACGGCAAAGTGAAGTCGCTATTCAAAATCTTTTCCAGATCAAAAGCGGGCAATTTGCCCTGCTCAGGTACCGTCTGCCCACTTTCCTTAGCCATACGGATCGCCTCTTCCTGTTGTTTCCTTACCTCCTTGCTTACTTCAATCAAAGTGCTTATGACCTGCCGGTTTTGCTTCATGATTTTTTCTTTCAAATCCTGTATCGAAAGCGTGGGGGGAGAGTTAGATTTTCCGGTGGACCAGGCGGCTATATCATCGACGAGGGTTTCAATTTTTTTTTGCAAGTACTGCGGAGAAACCTCTTTTTTTAACAAAGGCCAAAGGATTGCCAAGGGATCTTCTGCGCTGTCAGTATTTGTGCTGTTGACTTGTTTTTCAACCGCAGCGAGCGCGTTGGTATAAAGTTGTTCCTTGACTAAGGCCGCCTTAAGTGAATCTGTCGAAAACCCGCTGAATCTGAGGGAGAAGAAAAAAATAAAGAAAGTACTTCCAAGGCTGAAAAAAAAGATGAGCAGTGTTTTTAAGAACGTTTTCATATATGTACTTCTATTATCATATTCTTTGCCATGAGAATATTCAAATCAAACCCCCCTTCCATGAATCTTTCTTTGCTGTAGTGCCGCATCTATGAGGAAGACCTGATTACTCCGAAGGAGGGGCATAGTATCCTGGGAAAAAAATCCGTACTCAGACACTTCTTGACTGGGGATAAACTCACCTCCGATAAATACCCCGATATAGCACATATCCAAGCGCGCACTCGTGCGATCGGTGCGGGTATTGAGCGACTCATCGACACTCACTACAAGTTGTGACTCCTCTTTTATCTCCCTTTCAAGTGCTTCGGCGGGATGTTCACCTGATTTTAAGTAGCCCCCCGGTAGGCTCCAAGAGTGTTGACGATACGTGTGTTTAAAAAGAAGAACTTCATTCTTTTCATTAAAAATAATGCCAGTTACGCCAACCAAAAATTGATTTTGAAAGAGGCGCATGAGAGACAACTGAATCCCTTTTGGCATATTCAACGACTTCCATACTATTGCAAGGAGCGATTTCATAGTGCGTTTTTGTCTTGAGGCTCAATGACAGTAGTGTTATTTTTTAATCTCTCGTTTTCCAATTCAAGACGATGGATCTGCTTTGTCAAGTTAACCACCTCATCTTTCGTTTCTTTGATTTTATTATCTTTTCGATACATTGTGAAAGTAGTAAAGATTGAATTAACCAGAAAAACCAGTTGAGACGAGCCCAATCCCACAAGAAGAGAACCGATGATGATATAAAACAGGGGAATATTAGAGAATGTATATTTTCCAAGATGTAATGTCACAAGCATAAAATTATTTTGTGCCAAATATACCATGGAAGACCCCATGATTAAAAACAAAATAAAAGTAAGCATATTCAGTAGTATACATGACAAATTGTTACTTGACGAGTAGTACAACTAGTTGTAATATGTGAAGTATGTCGACGAGCGATAAACAACAAGCAACTCTTTTTCTTATTCATGATCTGTTGACCCATGCACGAGCTCAGGCGGTTGTTAAAGAGCGAACTTTAACCGACCTCGTAGAGAGAGCTTCAATGAAATATCTTCCTAAAAAAATGGTAATTAAAAAGGTAAATATAACTATTTAAAAATTTAAATATATTAAATACTATGTCACCACAAGACGTGCAGACACAGGAGGAAATAATCACCTCGGTCCCAACTTCTCAACAGGTTGTTAAGAAAATTACGAGACAAGTTGAAGCTCAAGTAAAAGGAGAGGCCCCTCAGAAGGTGTATGATAAAAAGAAAACAATTTTTAGATCAACTCAAATTATTTGGTATATTTTGGGCTTTATTGAAGTATTGCTCGCATTCAGGATTCTATTGAAGATGTTAGGAGCAAACTCATCGGTTGGATTTACAAGCCTTATTTATTCACTTACCGCGCCTCTTGCGCTTCCCTTTAGCGGCATATTAGGAGTATCTATTGAGGGAACTTCTCTGATTGAATGGTCAACTATAATTGCCGCCATTGTTTATCTTTGTATTGCTTGGGGACTCGTATATCTTTTGGATATTATTTATCCCATAACTCCAAAGGATATGGAAATAGAGTAGATATGGGAGGTGAAAACATATGAATATTTCTTTTTCAAACTTAAGTCCGTTTGCGTCATTGGTGTTTGGCCTACTTATATTGGCATTTCCGAGATTCCTTAATTACTTGATCGCTGGGTATCTTATTCTCATGGGCCTCATAGGGCTTGGCTTGCTACGTTAAATGAAGACGTTCGATTGGCAGTAAGCTTCATAATAAATTCAATAGTCATTGACTAACTAATACTATATTAGTAATATATAGGAAGGCATCTTGCCAATTAATAATTATTTTTTAATTTATGCTAACCCTCAGCTCAATTATGGTAGGAAGCTCACATGCAAAAGAATTAATACATTTCTATAAAAAAATACTTGACCGGGAGCCGGATATGGTGGAAGGTAATTGGGCGGGATGGCAACTTGGCCATGCATTCTTTTCTGTAGGCGAGCATTCAGAAGTAAAGGGAAAAGCGAAAGAACCGGGGAGGATGATGTTTAACCTGGAGACAACAGAAGTAAAAAAGGAATTTAAACGCATCTCGGAGCTTGGCGCCAAAGTAATAAAAGAACCCTATGATATGGGAGGATCGTTGGTTGCAACATTTGAGGACCCCGACGGAAACTACTTCCAGCTCATGAGTCCGTGGAAATCATAAAGTAATATCATGATTGCCTCGTTAATATGATCAGAAATATTATTGTTCTCATAATAATTATTGGAATTTTAGGATACTTTGTCATCAATAGATTTTTTTTTAAGCCTCCCGTTTCTCCATCCTCCTCTCAATCAAAGAAGGAGCAAATACAGACAAAAGAACCCCAGGTGCCCCTTTCAGTAGCATATATGAGAAAACAAAAATATTCCGGGAGTGACATTATAATTGAGCAAATACTTTTCCCGGGGTCAAATTATGACAGATATATTGTCTCATATAAATCAGAAGGTTTAAAAATATTTGCATTGTTAACAGTTCCTCAGGGATTAAAACCTAAAAACGGTTGGCCGGTCATTATTTTTAACCATGGGTATATTCCCCCCGAGCAATATCGGACAACCGAAAGATATATAGCATATACGGATGCATTTTCCCGCAACGGATACATCATATTTAAATCCGACTATCGGGGACATGGAAATTCCGAAGGCAAACCGGAGGGAGCTTATTATTCTCCCGCATATACCACGGATATATTAAATGCTGTTTCTTCGGTAAAAAAATATAAAGATGCAGATCCCGAAAAAATCGGAATGTGGGGACACTCAATGGGGGGGATGATTACTCTTCGCACAATGGTGACAACGTCTGACATTAAAGCGGGAGTAATCTGGGCAGGTGTTGTTGCCTCATACGAAGATCTGACAAATAATTGGCATCACCCCGACCTTAACCCGCGTCCGTTTATACCTTCAGAACGTGAACAGGCGACGAGGCGGCCGGGGAGACAGTCATACATCGACAAATACGGCACATTTGAACAAAACCCGTCGTTTTGGCAATCAATTTCGCCCATATCATTCGCAAAAGATGTTTCAGGACCCATTCAACTCCATCACGGAACTGCAGACAGCGAAGTTCCTTTATTGTTTAGTCAGAAATTAGATAATGCAATGAAAAACACCAAGAAACAAGTTGAACTTTTTACCTACGAAGGTGACGACCATAATCTTTCAAACAATCTTGGCATAGCCCTCCAAAGATCGGTTGAGTTTTTTGATAAATATGTAAAGAATGTCACACCCAATTAATCTTTAATAAACTTTTATATGGGGAAAATACGGCAGTATCACCACCATTTTCATTTTAGCTACATAACCTCCATAAGGCGCCACTTATTATCGGTTGCGATCGTGACGGCTATTTCTTTTCTTCTGTTATTTATCATCATCCACCTCACCTTTCCACAAAGCCTACAGACAATGAAACAGGTGTCATTTCAAGACGTAATAGTCGCCAGTATTAACACGCTTCTTCGACTTTCAACCGCATATTTTCTCTCTTTACTCGTCGCAATTCCCCTGGCTCTTTTTATTGTAAAAACACCCACCACCGAAAAAATATTTCTCCCCATCTTTGACATCATTCAATCCATACCCGTTCTGGCTTTTTTCCCCGTCATCGTATTATTTTGTTCGACCTACAACGTATTTGAGGTTGCGGCTATTTTTGTCCTCTTTATGTCCATGCTTTGGAACTTAGTTTTCACCATGATCGGCGGGTTAAAGGCGATTCCCGAGGATGTAAAATCAGCAACAGCCATGTACCATATACACGGATTCAATAAATTGAGATACATCACTCTTCCGGCAATATTTCCCTATTTGGTCACCGGTTCTCTCCTTGCTTGGGCGCAAGGGTGGAGCATCATCATCGTTGCCGAAGTACTGCACACCTATATTCCCCGAGGAACGATTTCTCAAGACCTTCTCGGATTGGGAAGCTTGTTGGTTAATTCATTTACTCAAGGTAATGCATATTTATTTTTGTTTACATTAAGCGTAATGATCATACTCATCAGCCTATTAAATTTTTTTGTCTGGCAAAGATTATTACACATTGCACAGCGCTACAAATTTGACTAATGGATAATCCAATTGTTCTTGACCATATCAGTAAGACGTACCATGACTCAAAAACACCGGCCGTAATTGACTATTCACTTACCATACATAAGGGAGAATTTTTTTGCCTGGTGGGTCCTTCAGGTTGTGGTAAGTCAACCGTTTTGAAGATGATTGCAGGCTTGGAGCAACCCACCTCAGGTCGCTTGATAAAGCCGGAACAGGTGAGTATGGTCTTTCAATCGGGCGCACTTTTTCCTTGGTTGACTGTCGAAGAAAACGTTGCGCTCGGTATTCAAATGATGGGTCACTATCAGGAAAAAATTAAAAGAATTGTCGCGGAAAATTTATCCATGGTTGGTTTAGAAGAACTCAGAAAGAAGTATCCCCGGGAATTATCCGGCGGTCAACGTCAAAGAGTCGGTATCGCCCGGGCATTGGCAATCCAAACAGAGGTACTTTTACTGGATGAGCCATTTTCTGCCCTTGATTCGTTGACGGCGGAGGAATTATATAAAGATCTTCTTAAGATTTGGCAGAGCACCGGAAAAACAATCGTCATGATTTCTCATCTTCTTGAAGAGGCGGTATTATTAGCTGACAGAATTGGAGTGATGGGCGCGGGCACTCTGAAAAAAATTATTCCTGAGACCTTGCCTCGCCCCCGGAGTGACAATGATGAAGGATACACAGCCACCGTTGAAATGGTAAAAAAAGAGTTGACAAATTTGTAACATTGTGAGTAATATATAAATATATGACAGAAAATTATCAAAACTCAAACAATTCCTACGGTAAAAAGCCCCTATGGCAGTGGGTAGTTATATACGCAATAGTTGGAGGAGCGGTTTATGGGTTGGTCTATTATTTTATGAGTGTGAAAAACGGAGGGAGTATGTATACTCAACCGGCTAATTATTCCTCTCAAAGTTCATCCTCGTCTGTATCAGCCGTTACTCAATCGAGTTCAGCATCATCGCAGGGTAGTGTCTATATGACCAAGACGGACTCAGCGAAGGGGACCTATATGACAGATGTACGAGGAATGGCACTGTATATTTTTGACAAAGACAAACCCGGGATAAGTAATTGTTATGACAAATGTGCCATCGCGTGGCCTCCCTATGTAAACGGCGCAACCGCAGGGCCAACCCTTCCCCTCAATGTAACACTGGTTAAACGGACGGATGGAACTATGCAGTATGCTTGGAAAGGAATGCCTCTGTATTACTATAGGCTCTAGACTAGCACTTTAACAATTTGTAACAGATTTTCGAACAGTTTTTCCTGGGATTGTTTCCATCTCCACTCACATTCTTTTAAGTGGAGAGGAAAGTTCTTTTTGGTACCGTTAAATTTCATAAGCCTCCGTT
>JACRPE010000018.1 GCA_016214055.1 Candidatus Roizmanbacteria bacterium | reverse complement strand
TCTAAATGGATGCCAGTATTCATTGATTCGGTTGGGTAACTGATAATAGTCCTCCCCGAATAATTCTAGACATCTGGCTCGGTATTTGATATACCGTTCCCTATCTGAAAAGTGTATACCATGTGCTGACCTGCCTACAAATAGGAAGTAAATACCCCTTGACAAATGGTAATAGTTTTTACTAATATGATTATATTATGAAAAACTTTAAACAAGGTTTTACCCTTATTGAGCTTTTGATCGTGATTGCGCTCCTTGGTGCTTTAGCAGTTGCTCTTCTTGCCGCACTTGACCCTCTCGAACAAATAAAGAAGGGGACTGACACGGGTATTCGTAATACAGTTGCGGAGATTTCAGGTTCGTTTACTCGATATGCCTCAGTCAAAGGCGGGTCGTTACCATTTGCAACACTCGCATGGGGATCCGTTGGCCAGGCTGGAACAGCATACAATGCAATACAATCAGTTATTGATGCCGGAGAGTTAAAACAGGACTTCTTTACACTTGCCAGTGACCAACTGGATAGAATTTTCATCACCGCCGTCAATGATACGGGTACACAGCGTGCGATGGTCTGTTTCCAACCGGGCTCAAAATCGTTCCGAGTTGATGCAAACACCAAGTTTGGCACAATCGCAGGTCAGGAAGGTACTATGACCACATATGCAGACTGTACAGCGGGTGGCACATCGGCCGCAGGTGGACAAGCATGCTTCTGGTGCGTCCAGTAACTTAAAATTGTAATCAAAAAACACCCTCCGGATAGGAGGGTGTTTTTTTTGGTATAATCCACACATGATTCTTATCTACTATTTGTTGTTGTTTATATTTCTCTTACTCAATCAATCGCAATATATTTTTGGGGGGGACAGCTCAGAATTTTCGCTCGTTGCCCGCACATTCAGCGTGGCACATCCTCCCGGTTATCCATTATATTCCATTCTTACTCGTTTGATAAATTATGTTGTACCTTTTTATTCCACCCCCTGGAGAGTTTCATTGATTTCTTCATTTTCCACCATACTCACAAGTTATATTTTGTACAAACTACTTTCGCGACTTGGAATCCCCAAAGTAGTTTCGCTTTTTTCCGCAACTCTGTTTATTTTTCTTTTTCCCATCTGGCAATATGCCGAAATACCTGAAGTATTTGCGCTCCACAATTTGCTCGCAATAGCAATCACGTTTCTCTCCTATCGATATTCAAAAAAAAACCATGTTTTTTATCTCTGTCTCATGGCTTTTTTAATGGGGCTTAGCGTAAGCCATCACCATATTTTTGTTTTATTTGTTCCGGGTTGGCTATATTTATTGAGGCTAAAATGGCAACCTTTTTTACGAAAACATGTCACCAGAAGTGTCCTTTTCTTTATCATCATTTCATTTGCCCTTGGGGTTTCATTTTATGTTTATTCCATCATCGCCAGCGGCTACAAACCCCCACTCGATTGGGAGAATGCAAAAACATTTGACGGCTTCATACGGCTCATCACCCGTTCGTCCTATGGTGTATTTAAGGCGTATGATGCGTCCTCCGGAAACATTACAAATCAAATCTTTGACAGTCTTTCATTTTTTATATTTGCCCTGCATGATTTCCGAATCATAGGTCTCTTCTTTGCGAGTATTGGCGTGTTCAGTTTGAAAAAGAAGAATAAACAGATGTTTACCTTTTTTTTAATAACCATGCTCATTCACTTGTTTTTTCTCTTTTATACAAACTTCAGCCTTTCCGGATCCTTTACCATAGCCATGTATGAACGGTTTCTCATACCTATTTACTTGCTCTTCATGATCCCTTTTGCCTTCGGGATCACCTATTCCTATGAAGTATTGACCTTGTTTTCCCGTAAATGGGTAAAAAACAATTCTTTAAAAAAAATACTCATGTATGGTTACACTTTATTTTTGTCAGCTTATTTAATCATTATTGCATTTCAAAATTATCAGGTTATTAAAAAAATACCCAAGCTCGATTATTTTGCAACTTATGCAAAAAACTTGCTTGATACGGTTCCTAAGGGGGCCATTTTATTTGTGGGAGCAGATAACAGTTATTTCACGACTGCCTATTATCATTTCGCAGAGGGATATAGAAAAGATGTTAAGTTTATTTTTATTAATATTCTTGACAAAAAATATTATCGCGATCAAATGCGCATAAAATACCCTGAACTGTCTATACCCGAACCATATGATAAGAACAAAGACCTCAGTGATTTTGTTAAAAGTAACGCCCGCTTTGGGGTCTATCTTGATAACGCCAGAGGTGGAACATGGAAACCATATGGACTACTTTGGAAATATTATGAAACTGCGGTGACTTCCGAAAATTCAAATGACGAGTTGGTGAAAGTAAACGTACGTTTGTGGAACACAGTTTATAAAATCCCTGAAATGGACGCCGAGCTAAAAAAGATATTACATCTTAATGTCGTGCAGGACCATTACATAAACAGCTACTTTAACTATAGCAAGCTCCTTTTTGCAACGGGCCACATAGATCAATCGGCGACTGTTGTTAAAAACATTATCAGTAAATACCGGAAAAATGATATTAAAACCAAGCTAATTCTTGTGAATCTATTGGTATATCAAAAGAAGTGCATTGATGCAAAGTTTTATTTAAAATCAATCGAATTGAGTATTCTCTACCAGAGTGCCGGACTATTGCCGTCGCTCAAGGAATATTATGAAAAATGTGAAATTAATAATCCGGACCTAAAAAATATCGATAACATAATGGATAAAAGCTCAGACTCTTCAAAAACTCCGCTTAAGGAATTTTAATAGAATCATGAGGGAAATAAATCCAATTGCAATGATTATTCCTTGGTAAAAAAATAGCGGTACATACGACAAGGTAACCTTGTGATTACCTTTTGGTATCAAAACCCCAATATGTATCAAGTTTGTTTGAAAAATTGTGGCTGGTTTTCCGTCAATTTCCAAACGCCACTCCGGATACCAATTCCTTCTCAATACTACATAAGTATCCTGCGGGAATGATGTGTTCAATTTTAACTGATTTCCGGTCTCTGTAAATGTATCAATATGATCCTGAGAATCTTGTGTAAATTTCTTATACCCCTCAAGAACTACCTCACCCGTTGAAACAAGGCCGCCTTTATTCAAACCGATGAAGTCATCCAGATATTGAATCGGACGGCCTATATGAGGAATATAGTAGGGTAATGAGTCAACAGTATTCTTGCCGAGAAATACCGAGGTATTATTCTCGCTTATTTTCTCAACATTACTAAAGATGATTGATGTGAATGGCTTCGATGAAATAATTGAATTAATGTTTGCAATTTCTAATAAGTTTTTAGCCTGGGGTGATGAAAGTAGGGCAGAATCAGTTGCAAATAAAGCCTCTCCGATATGGTCGATAAAATAATCAACTCTCCGCAGCCTTAAACCCCCCGTATTGATATCAAACGATCGTCTACCATAAAGAAGATTTGAATTTGGGATGAGAAAATTATTCATCGACAGATATTTGTCAATATCCTTACTTGCTTTCCACCCGTTTTTTGCAAAATAGTCGTGCCATAACCGGTCAAAACCAAATGTGAGATAGGTATCGTGAGAATTCAGTCTTTGAGAAATAATTGGCGGGTTTAACACTTTTTTAGAATCAATAAAAATGTGATAAGTAGTTGAAGTATAAATAAGTATCAATACATTGCTGAAAAGTAATAAACAGACAAATATTTTTATAATTGGCTTCTGAATTGTTTCAAATAAGCGTTGAGTAATTAGTGACGCGCCAATAATGAGAAAGAAAACGGACATTAATAAATATTTAGCCGGGGTTCGGAAGACATTAAAGGGAAATATATCATAGATAAAATACAACGGAGAGTTTTTTCCAAGAGACAATAGAATAAATAATATAGAAAGAAGGAAGTAGAGGTTTATTTGAATAGTTGTCTTTTTTCTCACGATTAAATACAAATAAATGGTGCAGAGAAGTATGAACAGCAATTCGCCAGTATATGGTGTATTTTCCCAAAACACACCCGAACTTGATGGAAACTCCGGATACGTTCCAAATTTTGGGTTACCATACAAATAAGGTGAAATAAAAGATGCTAGGTGATTTCCTGGCATGGAATACTGGGTTGCATACTGGTATCCTCCCATAACCCCGCGGGTAGAGTAACGGGTTAATTGAAGGGTTGGAATGATCTGAGGAAGTGCGATAATTACTGCGGCTATGAGCAAGAATAGGAATCGGAAATAGGGGGATATTACTTTTTTAAAATCAGTATGCTCTATCACAAGAATAAAAAAGTACCATAGGGAAAGTGCAAGATATACAATAAATGCAATCTGCATATGTCCTGCATAAAGAATTTGTGAAGAAAATAAAACAGATAAAAATGCATAACGGTCTTGTCTCACCCGATGCCACATTAATACGCTCCAAAATAATAGGGGAGCGAAGGAAAGCGTCTGCAAAACATTAAGATGTACCCAACGAAAACTAATTGCCCCGCAAAAGGTGAAAATAAAGCCGTACAACAGAGCCAGAAATTTTGAGATCGAAAGGCTTCTCAACAATACATACATACCCAAGGTCAAAGAGAATAGTGCGAATATGAAAAGTGCATTGTAGGCACTTACAAAGTCTAAGAAACGGAGAAATAAAATATTGGGGAGAAATAAGGCACCAATCTGACCTTCCGCAAAAAGGGGGAAACCACCTTGTAGCAAGTTTGTCCAAAAGGGAAGCTGGTTTTGCCTAAGTATCTGCGCAAGGTAGTATTTTAAAGATATATTGAGGTGAAAGGAGTCACTTCGGTCAAAATCAGGAGTAAAGAGGAGTTTTCCTCTCAGTAGGAGAAAAAATAACACATATGTTACAATGATCAAAATGAACGGAATATATGGGCTGATATTGATACTGTTTTTCTTCGCAATCACACCGAATCTGGGATTTTTTACCCTGTTTTCTTTTCTCTTGTTATCTCTGCTTTTTGTGTTTCTCATACTAAATAATGAGCCTCACACCTCCTCTAAACCTCTTACCGCTGAGATGTGTTTTATTATTTTATTTTACGCTTGCTTCCACTATGGAGGATTATATCAAAATAAAGTAAGTACTTTCATTGGGATGATATTCTTTTTTTTATTTATTACCTTTCTTTTTATTAACCATTTTGCATGGAAAAACAAGCTCCATATATTTCCACTTATCCTCGTATCCTACCTTTTCTTAGGAATGTGGACGCTGTGGGGTTCACCCAAACCACTTGTTGACACCTTTGACATTTTTTTCCAGGTAGGACAAAAACTTCTGACTTTTCAAAATCCGTACACGGCAGTCTTTACCCGAACATATGCTCAAATTGATAATCACTTTCACTATCTCCCTTTTAGTTTTTTGACCACTACGCCTTTTTCCATTCTTTTCCATGACCCCAGGTATTCAATTATTTTTTTTAATTTCCTATCAGTCATACTATTGAGAAAAATGTTTAAGCATAAAATTAAAGAGCGTCTCCTGGATATTCTGATGGCAACTTTTTTATTTCTTCCCCGCTCGTTTTATATGCTTGAGCACATGTACCTGGATCCGATTATATTTTCTTTTTTTTTACTCTTTTATTATTATTTTCAAAGCAGGAAATACGCACTCTCTATTTTCTTCCTGGCATTGTTTTTTTCATTTAAGCAAAATCTGCTTATACTTTTTCCCTTATTTATCTTAGATAAGAATATAAGAACGGAGCTAAAAAGAAAGTTCATTTTTTTTCTTCTGCCGATATTCTTAATCATTTTCTACCTCGTTCTGAGCCCAAAATATTTTTTGATAAATACATTTTTTTCAATGTTTGGAGCGGTGTTTTTTCCTCAGGCGGTAAGAAGTACCCCCACTGATATGGCGCTGAGCTTTCAAGTATTTATCAGGCAGTTTATGCCAAACATTAAAACTATTTATTTATATGTAATTTCCGGCTTACTCTTGATTGTAGTAAGTGTAAGAATATTCTTTTTGCGCAACTCCGACATTGTCATGAAAATTTTTCTCATGACCTTTGCCATGGGATATTTTATGCACATCTCCTTTTTTAATCAGTATTATTTCGTATCTTTATTTTATTTTTTTGCCATGATGCTTTTGCAGTCTTCCTCCCAAAAGATACGAGAACCCCTCCCATAAACCCATCAAGTACCATCCGAGTGTTTGAAATTTTCCCGAGAATGAAATGCGTGTCAAATAGTAGGGGAGTCTTATAAGCAACTGTCCTAAAAGTTGTGAACATTTGAATACGAAATTATTTTCATCTTTTATCATGATAAAAGGATTTCTAGCATAATAGAAGGCTCTGACGGGAGTCATTAAATTCGTTCCAATATTTCCTAGCGTTGAAGATACCCGATGCCTGATGAGAATATCTTTTATTACAAGAGATCTATACCCCTTTTCAAAAGCTTTTTTGCAAAAAAGTGTATCCTCAAAATAATATTCAAATCTTGTATCGAGTAATCCTACCTTTTCAAAAACATCTTTCCGGACCATCATACAGCAACCGGTTACAAAATCGGTGTATTTAGTACGGGCATTTTTAATGTCTTTATTCATGTTTGGATGGGTCGTGTAGCAGAAGTTTTTATTGAAATATCCCCCCGAATACCAGATAGTACGGGGTTTGTTGAAATAAGTTATAGTCGGACCTACAATTCCAATCGAGGAATCCGTATGAAAGGAATCGACCAGTTTTGATATAAGATTTGGGTTTGAAACGGTATCGTCATTAACAAGTAAAATATATTCACACTTCTGTTTAAGTAATTTGACAATGCCGGTATTATTCCCTTTTGCATAACCACTATTTGTGGTTCCCTCAATTACAAGTATCTCTTTATTTTTATAGTTGTTTTTTTGCAGGGATTTCAAACATTCGTTCACCTCCCCATTTCGGTCCCGGGTTAATATTACAATTCCCACTTTTGGTTCTTTTATTCTTTGCATAGAGCTACAAAGTAAACATAACCGTCGTCGTGAATGTTGGTAATTTTCTTGATGTCCAGCCTTTCCCACGGTCTCATATGTAAAAGTGGATGTAGCGCCAATGGGAGAAATTTAATAAGAAAACGATATACAATCATAATTGGTTGAAATACAGGTCTTTGACCGTAAATTATTACATCCCTAAAATATTTTTTGAGTAGCTGATTGAACTCTTCTAAGTTGTGCTCACTGAAATGAAAAGGGTTATCGCCAATTGAATATTTTTTATTGGGTGTTGAAATTATCAGTAAGCCAGATTTCTTCAGAACCCTTTTCGCCTCGCTCAGGAATCTCTTTGGGTTTTCAATATGCTCGATGGTTTCAAATGACACAACTACGTCGATAGAGATTGTTGAAAGGGGCAAATCTTCTGCTTCACCGACTTTATAGGTTATATTGCATCTTGGGTATCTTTTTTTTGCATATTGTATAGTTTTTCTATCACAATCTATTCCGGTGACTTTTTTTGCTCCGTTATTTGCAAGAAGATGAGATCCGTACCCGCTTCCACACGCAACATCTGCAACCATTTTATCATGAACGTACGGCAAAGCAAAATTATACCTATCGATGTGTTCCATAAATAGCCGCCTTGAATGCCTACTTAGCTGGTCGGGGATGATCCGTTCTAAGTCAGGAATTATTTTAGTTTTTTTGTAGTTTTTGCTATGTCCCATATTGAGTGGTTATTTAATTTAAAACGGTAATCAATATATCCGAGTATCCGGCTTATAAACTCAAGAAATATTGTTCCTCCCAGATAGAACAATGAATTAACTGAGAAGTCTATATGACGCAATAGGACAATCAGTACATCAAAATTGTTAAGTGTTGATACGGTGTAACTATATTCATGTTTTGCGGTAAGATGTCCCGAATAGATACGCCGCCTGACTTTAATAAAATCCTCTATTGTTTCCGGACCACGATTGTACACTACCGCTTTCGGCTCATAGACAGCCCTATATCCTTGCCCGCGGATAAGAGACTCTATGTTTACTTCATCAACCGCCGAAAGGACGGGAATTTTTTGAAAAATGCGCCTGAATGCAATCATTTCACCCATTTTGGGATGGGAAAGTGACACGTAATGGTGGAGGCTCCACAGAAGATGAACGGCAAAACCCATAAAAGTATTTTTTTTATTCAATGGAATGGGCCGGACACCTACTATACCCACTTCTTCATCTTGAAAATGATTAACCAGGAATTCAAGTGTCTTTTTTTTAGGCAGTAAGTCACCGCTCATGAGTACAAGAATTTGGTCTTTTGTCGTATTCAAAAATGTGTTTACTGCGTGCGCTTTTCCTAAGCGTTTTTTTTCTTTGATGAGGATAATTTTAGAATATTTTTTGGAAAAGGATGCTACTATACTATCGGTCTCATCTGTGGAGCCGCTTGATATTACGATAATTTTGGTGATATTTTTCCAGTAGGTTTGACTGAGAAGTGATGTCAATAAGGAGCTTATATTTTGCGCTTCATTATGCGTCATAACTCCTATAGCAAAGGAAACTTGTTTCTTTTTCTTTCTTTTTTTCATAAGTTTTGAGGCTTTACAAAAAGTACTTTGCATTATAAGATATTATGTTTTAAAATGAAAGAATGAAGAACGAACGGGGTTTTACACTGGTTGAGCTTCTCATTATCATTATCATCTTAGGATTCCTCACCGCGCTGATTTCAGGTAACTATATTTCATCTCTTCAAAAGGGGAGAGATGCGAAGCGTAAGAATGACCTCGCGCAGATTCAAAGAGCCCTGGAAACATATTATGAAGATAACAGAGCATATCCGACCGGTGCGCCTCCTTTCGGTTCCCGTTATTGCAGTAGCCCTTCGTGCCTGGCGGCAGACAAAACATATATGGTGCGGACTCCGAATGATCCCAATTCGTCGTATTCATATGGATATCTCGTAGATCCGAATAGCCAGTATTATTATCTTTTCTCATGTATAGAAAATAGTAAAAATGATAAGGGAACCGGGGTAAGCAACGACGGATACTATTGTCCTCCTGCCGGACCGATATCCTGCGCCACGGCACCCGATTGTGGAGGGTGCGGAAGATGTCTCTATGTAGTTGAAAGTTCAAACGCATTACCTCTTTCTCCCTATCCGACCATTCCCTAGTATATTAAAGGTTTTTTAGTTCATCCTGAACTTGTTTGTTATTAGGACTTATATTTTTTAGAATAAACTCATACACCTCCTTTGCTTGTTTCTTCATCTTGTATTTCTTGAAAAGCTGGGCCTTGAGGTAGTAGCTTTCATAGTAATCGCTTTTTAACTTCAAGGAAAGATCGATTGCATCAAGAGATTTTTTTTGTAAGTCTGCCTTCATAACGGGGTCCTTCTCTTCATCATAGATCAGGGAGTAGTATGTGGCTGAAAAGTAGGGAAGCTTTGGATCAGTGGGGGATATCTTTTGCGCCTCAGCAAGGGCTTCAATGCCGGCCGTCAGATATTTTTTATTTAATGAAATCTGGTAAAACAAATACAGGTTTTTGATCCTTGTTTTCCAGTATAAAATATTTTGGGGGGATTCCTTGAGCGCAAGCTCGTTGTAGGTGTTTGAAGTTTTGATGAGGTCCTCCGAAAGTTTAGCATCTTTTTGATATGAGGCTATGAGGGCTAAATTTGCCAGATCAAATGAAAGTTTGTCGTTATATACATGGTCTCCATGTAGCTGGATTGCCCGATTTAAAAGAGTATAAGCTGTCTGGAAATCATTTGTTTTAGCGTATATTTCACTTTGTGCATATTTGGTGTCGGCCAACCAGTAGGTCATAAAAAATTGAAGTAGGAATACATAGAAAAGCCCGATTGCGATATAAGCAATAGTGTTATTTTCTTTTGTTTTTGGTACTACGTTTTTTTGCTGCTTGTTTTTTTCCCTGACAATTTCAAGACCGAACAGCAATACCGGAATGAGATAAAAATAAAGATTGATGGTTGTGGTGGAAAATCCAAAAAAGTTACTGATGAGTATGGTCACCCAGGCAACCAATAAAGTTATCTGGAGCAGGGATGAAGATTTATAACTCCAATAGAGCCCCAATATGATAACGGCAGCGATATAAAGCAAATAAGTTGCGAGTCCGAAGACACCGGTTGTGGCAAAAAAGTTTAAATACTCATTATGCGCTTTGTTATAGAGATAGTCCCACTCGGAAGTGAGGTTATGCTCGACTGGCCGTACAAAATAATATGAATATGCAAATGTCTCAACTCCGGTGCCAAAGAGTGGATATTGAAGACCTAGGTTAACAGCTCCTTTCCACACTATTTTGCGGATATCAATCGATTCGGATACTTTAAATGGCGAAGGGGGGGCCTGCGTCTTTGTTTGTACTACGGCAGGTGCTTTAGGTTGCGGTAAAGAAAGGTACCTGTCAATTTGATTAATGCCTGTTTTTAATACTACAATACAGAATACGAGAACTGCAAAAAGAAGGAACAATTTCTTTTTGAGAAAAGGCAGTTCAAGGTTCTTTCTTCTGAAAAGTATCCATAAAAACACAAACCCAATAGACGCGATGACTGAGGCTATGGTAGAGCGGGAATTAGTGAAGAATATTGCGGAAAGTGTCAAAAAAATAAGACCGAAGTAAGACAGGTAATGGCTTTGTATCTCTTTTTTGTTTGAAGCCTCAAAAAAATAATTGAGAATGACAAAAAACGTAATGGCAAGATATGCACCAAGCCAATTGGGCTGTCCCAGAGTCGAAAACATGCGCGCCGCCGGATCAAATTGAGCAGTCCAACATGCATTATTCAATTTTCCGGAAAACACCAAACAGGAAAGATCATATCCAATCCTCCCTGGTAATCCCCATAAAATTACAAGTGTAGATGAGACGATTGAAATTTTTAATATATTCTGAATGCACTGGCAAAGCTCTTCTTTTTTGCTGTCAAAAAGCTCAATGAAGCTGTAATATAAAATCAGGTATGATGTGAGGGAAAGCAATCCTCCGTTGAACCTTCCATAGTATCCGAAGATCGAGGTATGCATGTCGATTGAGAAAAGAGTTGAAATAAGTTGGGAGAGGAAAAAAAGTGCAATAGGAATATCAAAAGGGGTTCTCTTAAACAGGATCCTTCCCTGCGATACCATCCGTGCAATCCATATGCATAAGATGCTTGAGGTTATTAAATAGATATATATCATCTTATTGAATTCAAAAAGTTCGCTCGTTCCTGAATACATGATGAAAGGAGTTAAAAAGAAGAGAAGGTAATACAGATACTTTTGTGTTTTAAACATGTTTCATTCTATCAAAAATAAAATCGGGTGAGGAGAAAAATGTTCCAGAGAAAACACAATGTTGAGAATATAAGCAGTCTTTTCTCATAATTTTTAAACAAATAGGCAACACCCGGGGCCATAAGTGGAATTGCGGATATAAAAAATCGGTTTCCAAATCCGGCGGGCACCTGTGATTCCCAGCTTGAAATAAGAAGGGTAAATAAAATTAAAATGATGAGAAAGAACTGAGACTTCCGCATTTTCATGAGTCCGAATATTCCAGCGGCAAAAAGAGGCGACCATAATAAGAAGCCTCCCTTAGGTGAGAAAAGGTGCGCAATTATTGAAGACAAAGTGAAAAGATGAGGAGTTCCCTTTTCCCCCTGCAGATAGGGATTTTGAAATGCGCTCCCGTACATCCCCCACTGTAAAAGTAATTGGGGAACTAGGGAAATACAAAAAGCAAAAACAATCAAAATAAAATTTGTATATTTTTTTGCATGTACCCATTCTCGAAACTTTAACAGCAGCCAAGGAAGTACTAACAAAGTGTCACCCATCCGTGTAATACTCAATAATCCTACTGTTAATCCGATCACAACTGCAGAGAGGGGGTCGGTGATTTTTTTTGCAGTAAGGAAAAGCAACAAACAAACGAGAAAAAACGATACTTGATGAGACAGGGCTGGTTCAAAAGAGGCATAGTAAAAAAGTTGAGAGGAAAAGAAAATACTGAGAACTGTATATGAAGAAATCTTCTTATCAAAGTGATGCCGTAAATATGACTCGAGGAAAAAAAGCCCTGTGAGGACGAGAAGTATTCCCGTTACACCGCACCCTATCTCGTAAAACGATGAAAACATGCTTAACTTTAAGTTAAAAACAAAGTTCAGAATTGAAATGAAAAAAAATGAAGGGAGCCAAAAGAGCGAAGTTCCGATAAGCCACGGATTGTTGAGTCCTCCGGTAACCGTCTTTGAGGTATTCCAGAATACACGACTGAACTCGTATGATGCTCCTTGAAAATGAGATAACGAGTAATAGATGGGCGCAAAGTTGAGCCCTCTTTGAAAGAATAAAGTATGGGCTATCGAATAATACCCATTCCCGTCACCATATATGCCGTGCTTAACTTTCAGGAAATGGATGAGAAAGATTGAGCACGATATGATAAAAAGAATTACATATTTTCTCATGGAGCATTTGGTATATAATGATACCATATATGCTTCAGATATTAGATTGGTTAAAAAATATCCCCATCCCCTTTATCACTAATTTTAAGGTGTATTTTGACCTCGGAACGTCGACTACAAGAATTGCAGTTAAAGACAAAGGAGTGGTCCTGAAGGAGCCCACTTTCCTAGCCTATAATTCCCAATCAAAAGACTATATTTTTTTTGGAAATGAAGCAAAAAATATTTTAGGCAAAACACCGGAATTTTTAAAAATTGTGAGGCCCATCGTGAACGGCATTGTCTCCGACTTTGATGCGGAAACCGCGCTTACCAAACGGTTTATTGAAAAATCAATCTCACCCTACACCGCTCAGTTTTCTTTTTTGGCCCCCCCTCTTGAGGCCCTTGCAGTTTTCCCCATCATCGCAACCGAGATAGAGCAGAAGGCGGTAGAGGAGGTCATATTAAAGGCGCAATGCTCTTCAGTTACCCTTATCAAAAAACCTTTGGCAGTTGCCGCAGGGTGTGGATTTAATGTTTTTTCCCACAAACCGAATTTAATTCTGGATATGGGGGGAGGACTTATTGAAATCAGTATTGTCAGTGGGGGTGGAATTGTCACAAACAAAACATTGAAAAACGCAGGCGAGCATATGGACAAACTCATCGCAAATTATATTTATTTAAAACATGGTGTCATGCTGGGTGAGGCTACCTGTGAACGATTAAAGCTTGAGTGTTTTAACTTCACCGGGCAGGAGAAAATAAGTCTGGTCCGGGGAAAATCTCTTGAAAATGGGCTTCCCAAATCCGTGAAAATCAGGACTGATGATATACGTGAAGCTTTATTGAATAATTTTATCCAAATTGTGGACGCGGTAAAAGAACTGATTGAAATTTCACCCCCCGAGGTTGTGGATGAGATTTTTGATTCGGGCATGTACTTGACCGGGAGACTCGCGTCGATTGAAGGTTTGGAGAAATTCTTCAGCGAAGAACTTAAAATTGAAGTGGTTAAACCTACACATTTTGCTGATGCGGCTATCTACGGCCTTTCGCTTCTCGACCAGGATAAAGATACTATTTACAGAATTGCATCTTATTCTCGAAACTAAAATCAATTGACTTTTTATAAAATTAAATTAAAATGAAGATCTAATATGCCAAAATTGATATTAATCACTTCAGTTATGATGATGCCTCAGCCCTTACGGCGGAGGTAGTTTGATGTAAATAAATCAACACACCCGCCGGGAAGGGCGGGTTTTTTTATGGGTTAAAAATTCTTTTAAATATATGATTCAACCAGCAATTCAAAGAGAACGTGGCTTAATTTTAACTCACCGTAGCGATGAAAGAGCGCGCCTCCGCACCGTTCTATTATCAAAACAGGAGTTAACAAACCAATGGGTACAAAAATATTTTCCCGGGTACAAAGCTGAATTTTTTAATAACCCTATTCAATTAAAGGGCTTAGATGACGGCGTGTTACATATCCTGGGAAAGAAAATTGCAGAAGATATTGTCAATGCGTTTGGAGACTGGTATCCATATAGAAACAGAGAGCCCGAATTTAATTTTGAACAACTGAAAAAAGGAAAATATTTGCCATATTTCGGTTTTATTTTACCGGGAGAGCTTTCTCTTGATGAGGTGTTGCGCAATCCTGTTCTGTTTAAAGAACATGAAGAGCAAATTATCCTTGCTGCCACTGCGTCTTTCTTGGAGGATGAGAAGGGTTTTGCAGAGTTGGCCCGAGATGCACGCAGGCAAACAATATATGATATACCTAATGAATTTAACGGAGGAATACCGTCGCTGAATAGAATAGCCGACTGGCTTGATAATAAGGATGGTCTCGCTGATCGCTATCATACGTTATTTTCTCAAATCCGGGCATGTGAGGCACATGGACGCACACCGACATCTGCTTCCGTACAAAATCTGCAAATTAAAGATGGGAGTCTAAAGATTGCGTATCACGCTTCGATGTTTAACGTCGGGGGAGTGATCGAAACAGATTTCGGCGTAAGGAGAACCAGAGATGCTCAGGCTCAAGTAGAATTAAACCGGAATCGAAAGTTCTATACTTATGCAGGTAACCATGTTGAAAATATAGCGGCTTTGTGGCAACATCAGCTTGGCGAACCGCCAACCGGAATGGAGGTGGCCGAGGTGGTGAGTTTGACACCGCAGTATGTAACAGTAGTTGATCACGGAGAAAATATATATGGATCTATTGAAATTCACGGTGAAGACTATGCAAGAAACAATGGTCATGATCTTATATCATTTGATCAAGCGTTAGCTACATTAGATGATGTGTCGCCGTGTATATTAGTAAAAGTACCCGCTGAATCAAACGATTCGGTCACAACTCAGAAATACTTACAAGAGTTAGGGTTTACCGTCTGCGGAGTTGAACCGGCTTTGGCAACAACTTATGTAGTTGATGGGCTTCTGAAAGAATATTGTGCGCCAATTACGCTCTATTTTGCCAAATTAGGACGAAAAGTGAGGGAAAAACAAATTATGGTGGTTCCTTCTCTGATTTTGGACGGTTTAAATGGAACAGCGGCCATATACGAAGAGCAAATGGGCAATGCATTGAGAAATATTGATGCTCGTATCAGAGCACAAATAAACTATGCTTGACAATTAGCCACCCAGGCTATAAAATGGTATGTGCTTCAACTTGTAAGCGCTTTCTTTTTTGTTCTTTGAAAATCAGTTGATTAGTTTTTGAGCAGCAATGATTTTTTTAGTTCGGTAAACGGGTTAGGACCCCTCCGATTCGGAGGGGACCTTAAATTTTTTTAAGAGTTTGATCCTGGCTCAGGATGAATGCTAGCGGCGTGCTTGAGATATGCAAGTCGAGCGCCCCATTTGACCGCAAGGTTGAGTGGGAGCGGCGGACGGCTGAGTAATATACAGGAACCTGCCCCTAGGTAGAGGATAGTCCAGCGAAAGTTGGAGTAATACTTTATGGTTTCCCAATTTATTGGGAATAAAGAGCTTAACCGCTCGCCAAGGGATGGGCCTGTATCCTATCAGGTAGTTGGTAAGGTAATGGCTTACCAAGCCTATGACGGGTAGCTGATCTTAGAGGATGATCAGCCAGAGGGGGACTGAGACACGGCCCCCACTCCTACGGGAGGCAGCAATCAGGAATAGTCGGCAATGGACGAAAGTCTGACCGCGCGACGCCGCGTGTAGGATTAAGCTTTTCGGAGTGTAAACTACTGTGGCAGGGGAAGAAGTCCCGATGTAAGTCGGGATTGACGGTACCCTGCTAGAAAGGAGCCGCTAACTGCGTGCCAGAAGCGTCGGTAATACGTGGGCTCCAAGCATTATCCGGTTTTATTGGGCGTAAAGGGTCGTGTAGGCGGCTTGATAAGTTATCTTTGAAAGTCCAATGCTTAACATTGAAATTGGAGATAAGACTGTCAAACTAGAGTTTTCTTTAGGGGGATTGGAACTCAAGGAGGAGTAGTGAAATGCGTTGATACCTTGGGGAACACCGATGGCGAAGGCAAGTCCCTGGGAGAAAACTGACGCTGAGACACGAAAGCTAGGGGAGCGAAGCAGATTAGAGACCTGCGTAGTCCTAGCCCTAAACGAATGTCTGCTACCTGCATGATTTTGTATTTATACAATTTCGTGTGGGAAAGGTAACCCGTTAAGCAGACCGCCTGGGGAGTACGACCGCAAGGTTAAAACTCAAAGGAATTGGCGGGGAGGCACACAACCAGTGGAACATGTGGTTCAATTCGATACGAACCGAAGAACCTCACCAAGGTTTGACATACAAGCGTCCTATTCTGTGGAAACACGGGAAATTCGCAAGAAGGCTTGCACAGGTGCTGCATGGCTGTCGTCAGCTCGTTCCGTGAGGAGTGCCCTTAAGTGGGACAACGAGCGCAACCCCTATCTTGTGTTATATTTGTCACAAGAAACGGTCCCGACTTTGTCGGGAAGGAAGGAGGGGCAGACGTCAAGTCAGCATGGTCCTTATACCTTGGGCTACACACATGTTACAATGAAGGGAACAATGTGCCTTGCCACGTCGTAAGACGGAGCAAATCACAAAATCCATTCTCAGTGGGGATTGGGGTCTGCAACTCGACCCCATGAACGCGGAATTGGTAGTAATCGTGGGTCAGTCATACCACGGTGAATACGTTCTTGCCTCTTGCACACACCGCCCGTCAAGCCAACAAAGTCGAGCATATCTGAACTCTGATTTATCAGAGGAGGATACGTCCGGCGATGGGGGTTAAGTCGTAACAAGGTATCCGTTCTGGAAGGAGCGGATGGATCACCTCCTTTCTTTTTTGTTTTTTTGCTTCTACGCAAGTAGAGATAAAGAAACAGAAGTCTGCTTTTATTTATTAAGAGCGGATTCCGTTAACGTAAACGGAAACACGTTTGACTGTATCGCAAACAGTCATGGTTCCTAGCCCGTTTATTGAACTAAATTATTGCTTTCATGGAGACAACCCTTTCACGACCCATAAACACTTTTAAGGAAAAAGGTTTTACCGCACCATTAGACGCACATCCTCCTACAAGGGAAAGAGCGGTCATACCCAAAAATCCAGAGATACCAAATACAGATACTGCAAAAACTAGTCAAATGAGATCTACCATCGAAGCATCATCTTCATCAACAAAAGCTGAATTTACCAAAGATACCCTTCTTTTTTTCCAACATGTAGGTATTGTGTAAATAAAGTTGACCCCATACCATTAGGAGTCGGAGCAAATCATGCAGTATATAAATACGTCACTCCTGAGGGAATAGAAAAAGTTATCAAGCTTACTCGCCCTGGGGGGACACTCAGCACCATGAATAAAGGAATTTCTGAGGGAGAGAATATCCAAGAAGTTCAGAGGTATTTTGGTTCTTACTTCCCTGAAACGCAATATAAAGAAGATCCCTCAACGAAAATAGCTTGTCAGATTCAAGAAGTAATAGTCGGGGAGCCCATTACCGACAAAAATTATACCCCTGCCATAAAGAAACAGCTTCAGGAAATTGTCCTCATGAACAAAAAAGCAATAAAGGAAAAGAATATATCACTAGATTTTGTAGGAATGAGTGGTTTTTTGAAGTGGATAAAAAAGCAATTTCGCAAGTTGGTATTTAAAGAGGGGGAGGCGAAAATCGCAAATATAATGATAGATAAAAAAGGTCAACTGAGAATAATCGATACTGATTTTTATAGATTTAATGATCCTCGCCAATCGTTCACTGATCATATTTTTTCAAAAGTTTCTCATTTCTTCACCAAAGTCTTTCTGAAACACTATTTTGATGTTAATATATAGCTAGTCCTACTGGCCCACTTTTAACCCTGCCTCGCCGGCAGGCAGGCTCGTAGGTTAGAAATGGCCTCCCTCACCAGTATTTTTGATACAATAAATGTATGAAAATTCTCATCCTCGGCGCAAGTAGCTATTTAGGTGCCCGTATTTTTTTTGACTTAAAAGACGCGCATGAGGTAATTGGGACTTACTCTACATTTCAATTAAGTAGGTCTTTTACAAAGCTGGATGTTACCAAAAAAGATGACGTTACAAAATTAATAACTGCTTTCAAACCTCAGATTATTATTCACGTTGCCAATATTGCAGATCCCCGTTGGTGTGCCACACATCCTCCGGAGGCTTTATTATTAAACCAAATCGCCACAGAGTTTATCGCCTCATCAGCAATAAAATTTAATTCAAAAATAATCTATCTTTCCTCTATTGTTGCCTACGAGCCAGCCACGCTCTACAGCCAAACCAAAGTTGAATCAGAAAAGATAATTGCAAGTTCAACTGATAACTACATACATCTTCGACCTGCATTTGTTCTTGGATATAGCCCAAATACAACGAACGACCGACCGTTTAACAGATGACTAAAAAATATTGATGAAAAAATTCCAGCAATTTATGATACTTCTTGGATTACTCCAATAGGTTATATAGGTCTTATAACTGCCATTATTGATGAGATTCTGAATAGAGATCTTAAAAAACTTATTGTCCCTATTTTTACTGAGGAAAAGAGATCTCGTTTCCAGATGGCTAAAGATATATTAGGCCATTTTGACATTGAAGTAACTCCGATTGATAAAGGTGATGATTCAATGTCTGTCACATTCCCACACGTAGACCAACATCTAAAAAAATTGGGCTTACCGTACGTTTCTTATGATGAAATGATTGAAAAAATTGTCCGAGAAATAAAGGACAGAAAAAAATATGTTTTATAAATAACCCATGCTCATCTACCACCTTATCCCCAAAACCGATTGGGATAAAGCGAAAATGCAAGAGTTCTATTCTCCCACCTCACTTGCAAAGGAGGGATTCATTCATGCTTCAACGAAGGAACAAATTTTGCCGACGGCTAATCGGATATTCAAAGGGAGAAATGATCTTCTTATTTTGACCATTGATACGGAAAAAGTAACGCCAAAAATAATCTACGAATTTTCCTCGGGAAGTGGGGAAAAACACCCGCATATTTATGGACCCTTATCCTTGGACGCCGTTTGTGAAGTCAAGATTTTTAACCCCGGGTGTTGATACGTAGCTGAACCTCAGGATTTTTATATCCTCAACCCCTTCAAAAACTTCTTGAAATCTCCGTTAAGCTCGGTGTGTTGGAGGGCAAACTCGACCACGGTTTTTAAATATTCAAATTTATTTCCCGTGTCGTAATACTTGCCGTCTTTGATTACGACAGTATAGACGGGGACTCCTTCTTTTTTCAATAAATTTATGGCATCGACCAACCAAATCTCCCCGCCTTTCCCCGGCTTAATTCTTTTCAGAGCGCTAAATATTTCAGGAGGAAGAATATAACCTCCGTGAGTCGCTATGTTTGACGGGGCTTCATCCGCTTCCGGTTTTTCCACAATCCGCAAAATTTTATGCACATTTCCTTCAACATGTTCAAGTTCTGCAATACCATATCGTTTTAGGTCTTCTTTCTTGTCGATTTTCACACCTGAGATGACAATACCGCCATATTTTTCGTATACGTCAATCATTTGTTTAAGACGGGGAGGTTTCGAGTAAATAAACTCATCGCCCCACAGCACCGCAAAAGGCTCGTCCTCTATGACAGGTTCTGCGGCCAATACCGGGGTCCCATTGCCATAAGGTCCTTTTTGACGTACATAAATGAAATTTGCCATCTCCGAAAGTTTCCTAATTTCCTTTAAAACTTGTTCCTTGTTCCCCGCCATGAGATTTTTAACTAGGTCTTCATTGGGAACGTCAAAGTGATCCTCAATCGCCCGCTTATTGGCACCGGTTACAATAATAATGTTCTCAACTCCCGAGTGTACCGCCTCCTCAACCACATACTGAATAACGGGTTTATCTACAACGGGAAGCATCTCTTTAGGCATCGCCTTGGTTTGAGGTAAAAAACGCGTACCGAATCCGGCCGCAGGAATAACAACTTTAGTAATTTTTTTAGGTTTCATAGTAGTTATTCGAATTTAACTGATAATTTCTGACTGAGCGTCATGGTGCCACCGATAGTGGCTTCAATTGCCGCGATACCGGGTTTGGAGGAGGTAATATGGAAGGTCGCTTTCCCCTGATCATCTGTCGCTCCATCCGTTTCTTTTATCTCCCCCAGTGAGGTGGATAGGGTGATTTTCTGCTCTTTGACCGGCATACCCTTATCACTGCGGATAAATACGTTGACGGTGCTTGCACTCACCCCGTCTGCCTTGACCGTCAAGGGAAAGGCAAATATAAGGGAATTAGCGATAGAAGGGAGGAAGTCCTCTTTCGCACGGGTAAATTTAGCAATTGGTTTATTAAAGAATACAACAGTAATGAAAAGAGTAACCGAAAGAAAAAATACGACCAACAAAGCTCCTAGCTTCTTATCCATATGTCACATATTATATCACTTTTATACGTTTCAAGTCAAAATTCGATTGCTCATTCCCATCCCTTGCAAATACGCACTGTTTGTGTATACTCATCTTACGCTGGTTTGCATAGCAAAGCAGCTTAGATGAGTAGATACTGAAAAACAAATTTTAATCAAGGGTTTTTTAGTGTACTATAATACTACTATGCTCTACTTCTCAGAACTTGAGGGAAAAAAAGTATTTACAGAAGACCGGATAGAAATAGGGAAGCTTGATGACATCATCTTCATGGTCTCATCAAACCCTAAGGTGTCGAAACTCGTCATTAACACTTACCGCCACGACCAGCTCATTCTTCCGTTTGAATATGTGCTGAAGATGAACCACAGCGTAGTGATAAAAAAAGCATACATGACAGGAGGGCTTGAAGAAAATGAACTTTATATTAAAAAGAATCTGTTGGATAAGCAAATTATCGATATAGGAGGCAACAAGATCGTGCGGGTTAATGATGTATCTCTTCAAGAGCTCAATACTCCGGAAAAGTATGAGATGGCCATAACCGGCGTGGATATTGGTTTGTTGGGGATCCTGCGCAGAGTGGGTGTAGAATCGTTGGCTTATAACTTTCTTCATTTGTTCGGATACAATCTCGCATCTCAATTTCTCTCATGGGGTGATATCCAGCCTCTTGAGCTCACTCAGGGAAAAGTGAGATTAAAAAAACGCGAAGAAAAATTACAGGATATGCGCCCGGAAGACTTGGCCGATTATCTGGAAAAGACAAATGAAAAAAATGTGCATAAGTTTTTGCGGATTTTGGACAAAAAGTTTGCCGCCGAAGTCATAAGTAATTTGAATATCAATTATCAACGGGATCTTTTTCTCCATTGGGAGGCGGATAAATCGGCTAGCATACTCCAACTTATCCATATTGATGAGGCGGTTGATATACTTCTGGCGATTCCCCGGAAGAAGCGGGAAGAAATTCTCATTCTCATTCCTGAGCATAAACGAAAGGAACTTCAGCACCTTATGAATCTTTCCCGCACTCCGATTGGAAAAATTATCACCTCAGAGTATATGACCACAACGCCCACGGCAACGGTACACGAAGTTATGGGTAAGATAAAAGGCGACACGGCAGAGTATTCTTTTTTTGCCGCCATTTATGTGCTTAATTCTGAGAAGCAATTAGTAGGTGTCTTTAATCCCCACGACCTTCTCATGCAGGACCGGGAGACGCCTGTATATAAATTTATGACTCAAAACCTTATCGAAATCAGGCTTACCACTCCGATTGAGATTGCCATCCGCAAGATGCTGAGGTATCATCTACCCGCGCTACCCGTCGTCAATAATAATAAGAATATGCTGGGCATACTGACATTTGATCAGGTTGCAGGATTTATACAAAAAAGGTTATAACATAACTTCCCATGAATAACAATAAATTTGCGCTCTATTTTCAACGGATAAAAATGAGCCTCCTTTTATATTTGAGCATTTTTGGACCGGCGACTATCACGGCTATGGCTGATAATGACGCCTCAGGAGTTGCAACATACGCCATTGCAGGAGCTCAATTAGGGTATCCCATTTTGTTTTTGTTGGTGTGGGTCACTATACTTCTTGCCATTACTCAGGAAATGGGAATGAGGCTGAGTTTGGTCACGAGGAAAGGCCTTGGCGACTTAATCAGAGAAAAGTTTGGAATTAAGGCGGCCATTTTCATTTTTGCATGCTTGTTTGTTGCAAATATGGGAACGATAATCGTTGACGTTGCCGCGTTCAAAACCACGGCGCACATTCTTCATTTACCTGCAATACCCCTTGCCGCAATACTGATTGCGGTTACCTTTTTCTTTGTTACGAAAGGTAACTATAAAGCAACCCAAAATATCATGCTTGTTTCCTGTTTTTTTTATCTAGCGTATATTTTTTCGGCTTTTAAATCCAATCCAAACTGGCACTTGGCCCTTGCCAATCTTGCGTGGCCTCAAGGGATAAAGTTTACGGATGGCTACTGGAAGCTGTATATCATAACCGGCCTCGGCGTGCTCGGCACCACCATCACTCCCTGGGGACAATTTTTTATCAGCAGTTTTGGTCTGGATAAGCAGATTGAAAAAGGCAAGCTCTTATTTTCACAGATAGAAACATATTGGGGAGCGTTTCTCACCGACTTTTTTTCCTTCTTTATGATTGTTGCAACCGCCGCAACCCTCTTCGTCCATCAAGTGCCCCTTCTTTCCGGAGAACAGGCATCACTTGCCATTGAGCCGTTTGCGGGGAAACTTGCTGCAACGCTTTTTGCCTTTGGGATCATGAATGCAGGGTTTATGGGTATTGTCATCGTCGGTCTTTCAACCACATATGCATTTTCTGAGTTTTTCGGTTATTCGGGCAGTCTCGATAACAGTTTTACCAAAAGTAAAACTTTTTATATTCTCTTTTTAGTACAACTCCTTGCCGCGTTTTTTATTATCCTTCTTCCCTTTGTAAACTTATTTCAAATAGTAATCGCGACGCAAATCCTGAATGCGATGGCATTACCCCCCATATTTTTTTACCTTATCAAGTTTACCAACGATAAAAAACTCATGGGAAAATACATAAACAATCCTTTTCAAAAATGGTTTGCAATCGGCGGCACCGTTGTCATTGCCATAGCCTCGCTATTCACAGTGGTTGCACAGTTTATAAAATTTTAGTATGCTGTTTGTTCTATGAAAAAACTCATCATCATCGCGGATTGGGCACACGATTCATTGAATTGTCAGGAAGTGAAAACGGCAGTTGAAGGTTTCTTAAAAGACAATCGCGGAGCAAACATTACTTTCGTTGCCTCAACCCCTTCAACTATCCACACGGGCTTCCTCATGAATCAAATAATTAATACTGAGGAGCAATATGGCGATCCATTAAATACCGTGATTTTCCAAAACACTGACCCCCGTATTCAAACCATGGAGGGAGTCAAAAAGGCAAAAGGCGCAGAGTTTATTATTGTGAAATTAAAATCAGGCATGTTCCTCTGCGGACCCAATGCCGGATATGATTTTTCGCTTGTTAAAAATAAAATCGATCTCATATTTCATTACCAGGGACTTGACCAGGGGAGTCAGTTTCGGTCACGAGATTTATACGCGCGAGTGAGCGCTCACCTCATGGATGAGATGGAAGATGAGATGGAGCTTGAAGAAGTACCCGCAAACAATATTCCGGGACTTGACGATCACTATGTTGGACACATTGATAATCATGGAAACATTAAGACCACTATGACACACGAAGAACTGAAGGGAATATTTGAATATGGAAATACGGTAGAAATTACACTCAATGATGTGAAGAAGAAAGCACTCTATGTAGATAATCTTTTTGGAGCAACTCCCGGGCAGCTCGTCATCTATCCCGGCTCATCGGGAACGAAGGATAATCCCAACTTAGAAATATCCGTATGGAGACATTTTACTGAAAAAAATCCCACCACCGGCCTTGCAGAATTCAATCATCCCCGTCCCGGACAGAAGATAGAGATAAAGTAATTTTTAATTTGAAATTTAAAATTTATAATCAAATCTCAATTTAAATTATTTTAAACATTTATCAATTGAAAATTGATTTCAAATTTCGAACCTCAAATTTCAAATTATAATGTGTAGGGTACTTCTCGTTTGAATTTATTTTTCTTCACCCGCTCCATAATTTTTTCCCTTACTTTCCCCTTATACTCCTTTACTATTCCTTTATATTCCCTTAACTCACTTAACACTTCGTCTGCCTCTTCATAGGTAAAACCAAACTCGCCCTCATCCGTCTGTCCATCCCAAAGATTTGCGCTGGGAGATTTTTTTATGATAGTATCGGGAACGCCTAGATATTTTGCCAATTCAAATACTTGAGTTTTAAACAAATGTTGTATCGGCTCAATATCGGAGGCTCCATCGCCATACCGGGTAAAGTACCCAAGAAGATGTTCCGATTTATTTTCCGTACCACATACCAGACCATTCACTTTTTTGGCAAAATCAAAGAGCGTAATCATCCTCACCCGCGCCATGATATTTCCAAGTCTCACCTTGCCATTCTCACCCACCGAATCGGAGGGGTTCACTGTTTTCCATAAGGTATCAACAGACTTCTTAATATTTATCTCATGAACTTTTAATCCGTTAATGTCTGAATTCGTTAATTCGTTAATTGAGGAATATATATATGGCAGGTGCAAGACGTGAATGTTTTCATTCGGCATTGCCCTTACTAACAAAAAGAGGCACAACGTCGAATCAATACCTCCCGACCAGCCAAGGACAATATCTTTTAACCCCGTCCTTTTCAAAATGTTCTGAAGAAATGAAATTATTTTCTCCGTTTCAATTTTTGAATTCATAAATCTTCGTCTTGAATTATCAAATAATTTTTTATGCAATGGCTTGGGGGTACCCCCTCCGGGGGTGAAGCCGCATAAAAAAATGTTTGATAATTCATATATATAATCTATTTTTTTTTATATAACTTTCCACCTCAGGCAATACAAACGACGTAATGGGTAAGTTCCTTCTCACTCTATTCCGTATATGAGTCGATGCGATATTACTCACCATAAGATCTCCCTCGACGATGGTGATATTTGGCGGAATTCTCCTAAGTTTAAAAGCTTCCCGTACTCGATTTTCCAACGTCTTAAAGTCGGTATCGCGGGGAAATATAATAAGATTATGTTTTTGGACCAATTCCCTCCACTCATTCCAGAGGTGAAAAGAGGGGAGACAGTCGGAGCCGATGATCCAGGAGAAAGAATGTTGGGGATATTTTTTATAAAGTAAACGAAGGGTATCTATTGTCCGGCTTCTCTTATTATATTGCCCCTCGAAATCAGATACTTGAATTCCGATCTTCTTAAAATATGAGGCCATTTTATGTCGCTCCTCATAGGGGGTAATTTTTGCAAATTTTATCGGGAATTCGGGAAAATAAGAATAGCAGGTCATCAACCACACCTCATCCATTTTCAGATTTTCTTTAACCTGCGATGCCACGAGATAGTGTCCTATATGCGGCGGGTCGAATGCTCCTCCTAAAATTGCTATTTTCATAATGTTTTCACTATTTTATAATATTTATGACTATTATAACCGTTATAACCATTATTTTTTTCTATCTTCTACCTTCCACTTTCTATTTTGCCCTTGACAAAAAATATGATATGTATATAATATGTATAGATTTACATTTGGCTCGTCAGAATATGACAGACAAACTACAAAATAAATTGAGGAACCAGCTCAAAACTCTCCAAAGATTAGGCCTCCCTCCTGATAAATCATTTCTTTCACTTCTATCCAACTCCACTCATTCCGCAAAAAAAACTGAAAAAGCTATTGAAGAACAAAATGTTCGTGTATAATCATATTCCTTAATTAAGAGAGATAGGAAGAGTACTGGACCGTTTTAGACCTATCCAGCAACCGATGGCCGCACTACCTTACCGCCGCCACAACGGTGCTCCCTCCAGCTTCATTATCAATTTTCGTATATCAAAATCATGGCTATTGAATTGACCATTTCTCCATTTCCCCCTATTAAACCTGGATGTCTATTTTGTGAGCCAAGTAAGTCAGAGCCTACAAGACACCTGGAAAAGTGGGACGGGTGGGGAGGCGGGCACTCGGCAAGAAATTTAGCGGAAATAACCCTATATGAGTCGGATAATTTGCGAGTTATTCCTGATTCTTTTCCCGTCCGTCCTGATGGGCAACATGTTTTAATAGTAGGAAAGAAACACAGAACTGCTTTTGCCCAGCCTGAACTTTTAGTTGACGAGGTTGCGCATTTCTTGAAAAGATTGCGTTCTGAGGCTTCTGGAGAAGTTATATACGCTGAACACGGGGGCGGTATGCCTGATATAAATCATATTAACCGCCCAGATAAAAATATGAGTATTCATCACAGACATGCTCATGTTGTGTTTGGATCAAATTCGCTAGATCCTCTTAATTACATGCGAGACGCATTGACGAGGGAAGGATGGAGTCCGCGTGATGTAGAGACACATCAAGGAAATCCGATCGAAGCTCTCAGAGAGTTATATACCGGTAACCCATATCTTTTCTTTAATATTGGTAATAGAGGCTTATGGGTTGAAGATCAAGATGATCGTATGGTATCTATGACAACCCAACGACATCTCTCAACCATGTATGGAGAACCAGTGAATTGGAAACAAATACCTAGCAATCCAAATATGGCTAACGAAGCATATGTGCGGTTTGCTAAACTCATGTCGCATTGTAACGGCTCTGGTTTATTCATTCCCCGTTAACTTTACCCTTGAACATTGAGGGGCTCGTTGTTATATACCCATCTTACGCTGGTTTATCACACCTTGGCGGGATTAAAGCAGCTTAGCACTGGAAACTAAACAGAAATTTCCAGTGTAAAATGGGTTTACACTGTAAAACCCCTAAATAATTTTACAGTGTGGTACTGAAAAAACAAATTGCAAACGATGGTTTTTTTAGTATAATGTTAACTTATGAAAGAAAAAAAAGACACAACAGCCGCCATTGAAAGGCTTTTTAACGCAGGAGTACATTTAGGTCACAAGAAAAATAGACTTCACCCCAAGGCACGAAAATACATATATAAGATGGTCAACGGTACCGCCATCATCGATCTTACTATCACGCTTGCGCAGATTGAGGCGGCTCAGGCATTCATGAAGGAGCAGGCAAAGGCGGGTAAATATCTTCTCGTAGTTGCCACCAAAAAGACCGTAAGTCAATTTGTGGATGAACTTTGCAAGGAGCACGGTATTCCTTCAATCACCGTCAAATGGATGCCCGGTCTTCTTACCAACTTCGAAACACTCATGAAGAACGTAAAAAAGATGAATGAACTGGAGGAATCCAAGACAAAAGGCGAGTGGGACAAGTTTGTAAAGCATGAGCGCACAAAATTCAGTAAGGAATTATACCGGTTAAACAAACTCTACTCTGGCTTATCAAAGATGGAGAAACGTCCTGAAGTCATGTTCATTGTGGACGTCAAAAAAGAAAAGAACGCTTTAAACGAAGCTCAAAAAAATAACATTCCCGTCGTAGCTCTTCTTGATACGAATGCTAATCCTGACACAGTTACCTATCCTGTTGTAGGTAATGATGATTCTGCAAACGCCGCTCAAATCGTTATCAAGGATATTATTACGGCGTATGCCACGTCCAAGGCTGTTCCCACGTCTGACGCGGTCACACCTAAATCAAAATAATATGGCAGTAGACTTTGCCAAATTAAAACTTCTTCGTGAAAAATCCGGCGTTTCTTTTTCCCTTTGTAAAAAAGCGCTTGAAGAAACGGGTAATGACATGGCCGCCTCCCAAAAACTTCTCACCAAATGGGGAGCTGATAAACTGGCTGATAAATCAGGAAGATCAACCTCTCAAGGTGCCATATTTTCCTACGTTCACCATAATAAAAAAATAGCTACGCTCATCGAAATCCAATGTGAAACAGATTTTGTGGCAAATAATGAACAGTTTCAAAAATTAGGAACTGACCTTGCGATGCAGCTTGCATCATTGCCAGCCGAAACAGTTGAGGAACTGTTAGAACAAGAATATATCCGGGATCCGTCAAAAAAAATGAGTGATCTATTCAAAGAAACCGCACTGAAGTTTGGAGAAAATATGAAAGTAACACGGATTTTGAGATGGTCGCTATAAGTTTGACGCTCTGTCATGCTGAATATATTTCAGCATCTTTCTGAAAGATCCTGAAACAAGTTCAGGATGACAAATTGTAGAAAATAGAATAAAATAGCCTATGGACCTTTCCGATTTTAAACAACAACTTTCACTCACTGCAACCGCTTTAACAGAAGACTTAAAAACGATTCGTACCGGCCGTGCCAATCCCATCATAATTGAACAGCTCGTCGTCGATGCATACGGCGGTTCAACAAAACTGAAATTGATGGAGATGGCAACCATTACAACGGAAGGTCCTGCCGCGCTCGTCATTGTTCCCTTTGATCCCTCGGCCATTCCTGACATAGAAAAGGCCATACTCAAATCACCTTTAGGTCTTTCCCCACAAGTACAAGGAACCCGTCTTATCATCCGCGTTCCTCCCTTGTCTGAAGAGCAGAGGGAAAAATATGTCAAACTGGTGAATCAGAAGATTGAAGAAAAAAGGAATATCGTACGCAATCACCGCGATGATGTACGAAAGAAAATAAAGACTCAATTTGACGAAAAAACCATGACCGAAGATGAGAAGTACCGTATGGAAAAAGAGATTGATCTCATAACTCAAAAAGCAAACACTCAACTTCTTGAAATAAAGGAAGCAAAAGAAAAAGAAATAAGGGAGATATAAAGTAGTAACTGTTCGAATGAAACTCTGCCTACTAGCTTGCTGCATATGCGAAAAGACATATACGAGAACATTGTTTTAATCGCAATCTCATTTTATTTTCATATAACCTCTGCTATACTCTTATAATGTTTAGCTTTATTCTTTTTTTTCTCATCCTTGGTCTTCTTGTTCTCATCCATGAATTCGGCCATTTTATCGTTGCAAAAAAAAGCGGCGTTCGGGTTGAAGAATTCGGTTTTGGTTTCCCTCCCCGTTTGTGGGGAAAGAAGGTGGGCGATACTATTTACAGTGTAAATGCGATTCCACTTGGTGGATTCGTCAAGCTTTACGGAGAAGAATATGAGGAAGTCGCAGGACAGAAAAAAAATTCTTCTTCATTCGTGTATAAAAAACCATGGGTAAAGACGCTTATTATTCTGGCTGGAGTTATTATGAACGCAGTGCTCGGGGTATCAATATACTACTCCCTTCTAACCTTAAATCACTTTCAATCTGACCCGCTTCCCTTACTTAAGCCCTACCATTTCCGTTTTGGTACCCAAGAGGGGAGGGTAATCGCCACAAATATTACTTCCAATTCTCCCGCCGCAAAAGCGGGAATACAAGTTGAAGACATTGTGCAGAAATTTCAAATTGGATCAGCTCCATGGAAACAAATTACCTCGTCATCCGAACTAATCAATATTATTAAGTCGTCACCTGGAGTAGTGGTGTCTCTTGATCTTGAAAACGTACGGAACGGGAAGAAGAACATCATTTCTGTTGTTCCAATTTATAACGCAGAACTTAAACGTGCCATAATCGGAGTAAATCTCCTAGACACGGTAGTTCTTAAATATGAAACTCCCAAACAAAAATTACTTTCAGGCTTCATGCACTCCTACAATGTCTTAAGTTATAACTATTCAACCATAGGTGAACTTTTCAAGGTTGCAGTTAAAAGCAAATCTTTTGAACCGGTTTCGCAGACTGTTTCCGGACCCATAGGTATATTTTCCATCGTTGACCAGATCGTCAAAACTTCCGGAGAGAAAATGATCAAAAATATATTGAATATCATGGCGATTTTAAGTCTTTCTTTAGCTGCTATGAATGTTTTGCCATTACCGGCATTGGATGGTGGACGGCTCGTATTCATAATCTATGAATGGATCACCGGCCGCCCCATACACAAAAAGATTGAGCAGTATATTAACCTTGGTGGCTTTGTATTACTCATTGGATTAGGAATACTGGTTTCAATTAATGATGTGATGAGATTGTTTAGATGAGTATCAAGCATGGTTTTTTATGCAATCGCCAGGGTTCCCTTTAGGGTGTGGCGGCATAAAAAAACATGTTGATGCATTTTGCAATTTATTTTATGCTCAAATTTGAAAACATAACCATATCGGGAAAAATTGCAGTAGGTACCACTACTCTTGCTAAAAATCTTGAAAAAGCTTTGTCTTGGAAAAGGATAAATGTGGGAGCCATCCAACGCGAATTTGACCGGGTTCATCATATCCACGAAAATAAGCAGGGGGCCGCATCACGCTCCGACGAACATGAGCAAGCCATGGAGGCGATGACTCAGGACATGCTCCAAAAAGAATCCCACCTTATATATGAAGCCTGGCTTTCCGGATTTGTTGCGCGCGAGATTGATAGAGTCTTAAGAGTATTGCTTATTTGTTCGCACGAAGATATTCGAGTAGATCGTGTGGTAAATAGAGAAAGTGTAACGGTCGAGGAGGCAAAAAACTGGATGTCTCAGAGGGAGAATGAAAATATCACGAAGTGGAAAAAATTATATGGAGATTATGATTTCTGGAGTCCCAAATATTATCAACTCGTCATTGATACATACTCATCGGGGCCTATGGAAACATTAGGTATTGTTTTAGACAAGCTCGGCTTCCGCCCATGACTTATACCAAAATTGCCATCTCGGGAAAAATCTGCTCCGGCAAATCCACTCTTTTTAACGACCTCCAGAAAAAGTTGAAATGGCCCGTCTTTCAAACAGGGAAATATTTTCGCGAATATGTTGCAAAAAAACATATGACTCTCGAGGATGCCAATGAGCAGAATGATAAGCTTACAAAGGAAATCGATTATATGGTGCGGGATAGATTGCATGCAAAGGGTCACTTGATTGTGGACGGCTGGATGTCCGGCATCATGGCAAATAATATCCCAGACGTGCTACGTATACTGTTGGTGTGCGACGATGGTGTACGAGCTGCACGTTTTTCGGAACGTGAAAAAGTACCCTTAAGCGAAGCTCAAAAACGAGTGAAGGAACGTCTGGCAAACTGGATTGATAAACTAAAAAAAATATATAAGCGCGACGACTTCTTCGATGAGAAAAACTACAATCTCATCATCGACACCTCCCACATTACTTCAAAGAAGGTTCTGCAAATCGTCATAGACTCACTTAAATAATATTACCCGTTTTTGTCATTCCCGCGTAGGCGGGAATCCATGCTAAAACCTCCTTTTAATGCCGCTTGACATTTTCTTGATTCTTTTTATATCATTTGGGTATATGAACAACCCACAACTTTCCCTTTCAACCGTCGCTAATCAATTAGTTGCTCCTTCAAAAGGTATCCTCGCCGCTGATGAAAGTACCGGCACGATGACAAAAAGGTTGGACGCAATCCATGTTGAGTCCACTTTGGAAAACAGAAACAAATGGCGTGAAATTATGATGACTTCGACAGGTGTTGAGTCGTACATAAGTGGGGTTATTTTATATGATGAGACGCTCCGTACTCCCACGCTCGGCGGTGTAAAATTACAGGATTTATTTCAATCCAAAAAAATCCATATTGGAATTAAGGTCGATGGGGGAACGGTTAAATTGCCGGGATTAGGTGAAGAGGTTTTTATTCAAGGGTTGGACAAATTGGGGAAGAGACTACTCGAGTATAAAGAGCTCGGCGCCACATTCACCAAATGGCGCGCAGTCTACAGTGTCGGTGAAAACATGCCCTCTGACGCAGTTATAACGGGTAATTCTATTGCGCTCGCCCAATATGCCGCATTAGTTCAAGAGGCTGGTCTTGTGCCAATCGTTGAACCGGAAATACTTGTTCTGACTGGATCTCACACGATTGAAACAAGTAAGGAAATTACAAAGAAAGTCTTGACCGACGTCTTTCGCTGGTTGAAAGAGTTTAAAGTTGATTTGAAGGGAATGTTGTTAAAGCCGAATATGGTTCTTCCCGGAAAAGAGCATCTTGCAATGACGAGTGCAGACGATATAGCCAAATTTACCGTTGAGACGCTCCTTGCAACGGTTCCACCCGAGGTTCCCGGTATGGTTTTCCTCTCCGGCGGCTTAAACCCCGATCAATCAACAGAGTATTTGGCAAAGATGAATCAATTATATGCCGGCAAACTTCCCTGGCAATTGAGTTACTCGTATGGACGAGCTCTCCAACAGGAAGGTCTACAGGCATGGTCGGGAAAGCAGGAAAATGTGACTACCGCGCAAAAAGTATTTCTCGATCGGGCCAAAAAAGTATCCCAGGCAAGATCTGGAAAAATATAAAGCAAACTTATCTCTACGTCCAACTGCAGCGTCCGTTTTTATAAGTCCGTTCTTAAAAGTCCGTTTTTAAAGTACCATTCTTAAAATCCCCTTGATTTTATATATATCCTATAGTATACTTATTACTTCGATGTATCGATACATCGCACTAGATTTCCTCTCTTCTTTCTTTCTCCTTATCCCAATTATATTTCAGGTAATGATGGCCTTTTTTTATTCCTGGCTGTATAAAGAATTCTGAAAACACGTCCTTTATTGCTCCTTTGACTTTCTCCCTTTGAATCACATTTTTCACTATTTGATTAATGAGGGACTTCTTATCCCGAAACCTTAATATATATTGAGCTACGGTACTGGTCGACATATGCAGGGCTTTACATATTCGATGGATGGCTACCCCCTTCTCCAAAAGGTATATAATACCAATTCGTTTAGACAGCATTATTCTTTCGGTTGGTGAAAGAAGTTCATTCAATAGGGTTAAAAAATTCTCTTTCGAATGTTGCTTTGCGACGACATCAAAAAACAAACACTGCAGTCTATCTAACACTTCTTCCTTAACCTCATATCTAGAAATTTGTGCCATATACTAGATATCTCATAAACACTAAATATACACAAGGGTCTATATGCTACAAAAATGCATATTAAGCCCTTTACAACAAGTTATTTTTTGTCAATATACTCTCTACTTCGATGTATCGATACATTTTATGTTATTATAAAAATACAGTGAAATATATATTTCAGGTAATAGTTTTTATTTTTCTTCTCATTTCTTCTATTATTAATTTATATTTCGTAAAAGAGAGAAATTTATCTCTGACGGTCGCTGAGGTTGTCGACGGAGATACCTTTCAACTTACCTCAGGCAAACGAGTGAGACTTATGGGGGTTGACGCACCTGAATATAATCGATGTGGTGGAAAGGAAGCACGAGAATTACTCTCAAGTCTTATTTTAAAAAAACAAGTAATAGTTGAGGAAGAGGTTCAGGAAACATTTGGTCGTTCACTCGCCTTAGTTTATACGACAAAATGGTATTTTGTGAAAGATCTGCTCGTGAATAAAATCATTATGGAAAAAGGTTGGGCTCGTCCCGATTACCGCAAGAACTCTCAAAGAGAAGTATTGACGGCTGTTTTTCATACCGCAAAAGATAATAACCTCGGCCTCTGGGGCCCTCTCTGCCGTTCATCAAATACATCAAATTTGACCAATAATTGTTTAATAAAAGGGAATATTGACAAAGCTACCTACAAAAAATACTACCATCTCCCCGGTTGTAAACAATACAGCCAAATCATCATGGAAAAAGATATCGGTGAACAGTATTTCTGTACGGAAGATGAGGCCACCCGCGCCGGCTTCCTCAAATCCGCCGGTTGCCCATAGTTCGCTTGCTTTTTATTTTTAACTTAGTAATATAATGAATATGTCTGAAGAACACACACACACAACGGAACCACCGAAGGCTGGAACTGGGGTTTTACATACTCCAGAGGAAAATGCACAAAAAGCACCGGATCATGTGTTAGCTGATACGACACCAACATCGCCGTCAACCTTAGTTACAAAACTATCTGAAGTCCTTACGGGGCCAGGTACTAAAACGGAGGTTCAGGTTACAGATGGAAAAGAAGTTGAAATACTCAACGTTGTACAAACTGATGATCGTCCACCTCCACCTCCCGAGGCCCCTCCTGAATATTCCTAACTACTTTTGTATTTTCTTCCTTTTTATGTTATACTTAACATACAATTTGGAAAAGCGTATTAGTTTGGTTTCCCGCCAAACGAGCTGACTGCGATGAGCAGTACGGAAGGTCACCGTACAAATAAACCAAGGTGTGTCATCCCGCTTTGCGGGAAGGAGCGCTAAAGAGGATCTTGAAAAAGACATACACCAACTGGTTTGGTGTATTTTTTTTAAGATCGAATGTGAGGTGGTACCACGAGATTAAATCCTCGTCCTTACCTTGCCCGACGTAGCTTCATGCGATGTTGGGCATAATTTCATCAATTTGATGGAAGGTAATGACGAGGATTTTTTATTGGATATGAAAAAAGTATTTGTGATAAAGATCGGCGGAAGCGTCCTTCTCACCAACCGAAATAAGTTGGATGAGTATCGTGTGGCATGTATTGCAGAGCAGGTGATGAAATTAAGAGTCACAGGAATAGGGGTCGTCCTAGTTGTTTCCGGCGCCGTAGGAAGTGGTTCAACTTTTGTAGAGGTTAAACAAGACGCTATGAGTCGCCGCCTTGCGGCTGGTGTCGGTCAAGCATATCTCACCTCAATCTTTTATCAAAAATTCAAAGAAAAAGGCCTCGCCATCGCCCAAATACTTTTCAAAAAGGACGACTTCTTCATATCCGAAGTATCTCGACTTATCAACCCATATATTGAACTTGGGGTTATTCCTATTATTAACGAAAATGATGTCCTGGAACTTAATGGTTTTAAAGGAAATGATTTTTTGGGTGCACAGGTTGCTATTGCCATTCACGCAACCAAATTTATCATGTTGTCAACCATGAAGGGCTCCGTATATGGAGTCGGTGGGGGAGGGGCAAAGCAGGATGTAATAAATATTTTGAAACGAAAACATATTGACTCAACTATTGTTAACGGCAAAGTTAAAAATATTATTTTAAAAACATTTCTATGAAAAAAGCCTCATTAGAATTAGCTCAAAAAACAGAAACTGAAAAGAACTCTTTTCTTAAGGAATTAGCATCCATTTTGAAGAAAAATAAAAAATATATTCTTGAAGAAAATCGTCACGATTTAGAGAAGGCTCGGGAACAAAACCTCTCTGATGTCTTTCTCCAACGATTAACTATTGATGAAAAAGGAATTAATGATCTCGTCATTAAGGTTTTAGAAATGCAACACCTTGATGCGGGAATCGGCGAAATTATTGAACAGAAAATTGTTGGGGACGGTTTATTATTACATAAAATCAGAGTCCCGATTGGGGTTATTGCCATCATTTATGAGGCACGCCCTGAGGTTACCGTAGACGTTGCCGCCCTATGTATCAAATCGGGTAACGTCGCCATTCTCAAGGGTGGTTCTGAAGCAATGCATACAAATATAATTTTGTATAAGTGTATTCTTAAGGCCCTTAAAAAAACAGGTTTTAGAAAGGAGACGATCAATTTTATTACCTCAACGGATAGAAAAAATGTACTGGAACTTCTTACACGTAGTGACTTGATCGATTTAGTCATTGCGCGCGGAAGTTATGCCATGGTGGAAAACATCCAAAAACATTCCTCAATTCCTGTTCTTGCCCATTCTGCAGGGGGAGCGCGCATATATATTGATAAAAGTGCCGATCTTTCAATTGTTGAAAAAATAATAATTAATGCCAAAGTAACCAAGCCGTCTGCCTGTAACTCACTAAACACCATCATAATTCACAAGGAGTTGATGGGAACATTTCTAAAAGCAATTTGCAAAAGTTTAACACAACAGGGAGTTGCGCTAGTAAAAAATGACTGGACCACCGAGTTTCTCGATATGAGAGTATCGATAAAGGTGGTGGCCGATGCAACTGCCGCTATAAAGTTTATAAATAAATACGGAAACGCTCACTCGGAAGGCATCATCGCATCCGACCCTGCCGTCATTGCCTTGGCAACCTCGCAGGTTGACACGGCAGCACTCTTCATAAATTGTTCACCTCGTTTGCATGACGGGTATGTGTTTGGTTTAGGATCTGAGATGGGTATTGCTACCGGTAAATTACATGCTAGTGGTCCGGTGGGGCTGAAAGAGTTAACAATTTACAAGTGGATAGCATATGGTAAAGGACATATTAGAGAATAAACATATAGCCATCATCGGATATGGAAACATGGGTAAAGCCATTGTTCAGGGCTTACTTGATAAAAAAATAGTAAAACGTTCTCAACTTGTCATAAGTAATTCATCAAGTGAAAACGTAGACGCGGTTTTAAAATCTCAGATCATAATCCTTTGTGTCAAACCACAGGACATGAGCTCTGTTATTACCGCTATAACAGATATAACGGATATAAGATTTATTGACAAGCTTTTTATCTCCATCGCCGCGGGGTTTTCTATCAGTTCTATTCAAAACCACTTGGGAAATAAAGCAAAAATTATCCGAGTCATGCCAAATCTGTGCGCGAAAATTGGGGAGTCCATGTCGTGCTGGGTAAGAAATAAACATATTACGACGCACGATGTAAAAGTCATAAGATTATTGTTGAGTTCCTTTGGCCAAGAACTTGAAATGCAACATGAAGACGACTTAAACAAAGTAACCGCAGTCTCAGGAAGCGGTCCGGCTTTCTTTTTCTATTTTATTGAAGCTTTTATGGAGTCTGCTCGCAAGCAAGGATTTGATGATGGGATGAGTAAATTACTCATCATGCAGACGTTAAAAGGCTCACTCGCAACTCTTGCCCAAGCAGCAATATGCGTTGAGGATTTACGCAAGCAAGTCACTTCGAAAGGTGGAACAACAGAGGCCGCCATAAAAATATTTGAAGGAAGAAAATTCAAACAAATCTTTGCGCAAGCCATACACGCCGCCTATAATCGCAGTCGCCAGTTAAATTTCTCATAATTATTCCCGTTATAACCGTTATAATAAATATAACCATTATTCTATGTATTACTCAAAACTTTTCGGAAAAACTTCCCGGCATGCCCCGCAAGACGCGGTAGCTGATTCCTATAAACTTCTCTTTCGTGCAGGATATATCCGTGAGTCCACCGCCGGTCGGTATTTCTTTCTCCCCCTGGGAATGAAGGTCCAGCAAAAAATTATGAAACTGGTTAAAAAAGAAATGGATGCATCTGGCGCCCAAGAGATGGTCTCTCCGGTGCTTCACCCCCTTGAACTGTGGAAAGAAACTAACCGCACCAATACCACTGGGTTTGAGCTAATGAAAGTGAAAGACCGTCGAGACGCAGAATTTGCACTCGGAGGTACGGCTGAAGAAATGTTTGTGGACGTAGTCCGTAAATTCCATCTTTCATATAAGGATTTACCTTTTAATATTTATCAATTTTCCACAAAATTTCGTGATGAAATACGTGCCCGTGGTGGACTTCTCCGAGTGCGGGAGTTTATCATGAAGGACGGTTATTCGTTTCATGCGGATGTTGAAGATTTTAAAAAAGAATACAAAAATATGCGCGACACGTACAAGCGCATCTTTGACAGTTTGAGTCTCACCACACAGGTAGTCGAGTCAGATAACGGATATATCGGTGGAGAGTACTGTCATGAGTTTGTGGTTGATGCAAAGATAGGGGAGAGTAACTATTTGGTTACGCCCGATGGTACCTATGCCGCCCATGAAGACGTGGCCCTTTTTATACCGGCAAATAAAAACCTCGGGGAGGAGTTATTACCTCTTCAGGAAGTTCCAGCCGTCCGTGGTACTACCATGGAAGACGGAGTCAAGCTTCATAAAAAACCTCTCTGGCAACAAATAAAAGACGTTCTTTTTGTGGACGAGAAAGGGAGATTTATTTTGTCTATTATCCGCGGAGATTACGACGTGAATGAAACAAAATTAAAGCATGTATGCGGGTCAATCGAACTTCGTCATGCAACCGATGAGGAAATACGGGGGAAACTTCACTCAGAACCGGGGTTTATTTCACCGGTCAAAATAAAGGAGATTATGGATAAAGATGTTTCGCTCCTTTTGGTTGCGGATTCATCTTTGAGAACAATTAAAAACGCTTATGGCGGGGCAAATAAAAAACATCTGGATTTATTCAATATGAATATTGATCGCGATTACAAGCCTGATGTTGAGGGAGATATCGCCCTTGCCAAAGAAGGTTACATGAGTCGCGATGGTGTACAACGACTGGTGGAAAAACAAGGAATTGAAGTGGGTAATATATTTCAACTTGGGTATCACTATTCGCGCCTTATGAAGGATGCAACATTTGTTGATCAGGATGGGAAGGAAAAGCCATATTATATGGGGTGCTATGGTATCGGAATTGGTCGCACGATGGCCGCAATTGTTGAGATGCATCACGATGAAAGGGGAATCGTTTGGCCCTCTGCAATCGCCCCTTTCCAAGTTCATCTAATTGGTCTGAATCTTGAAGACGAAGAGGTAAATGCAAAATGCAAGAACCTTTATGAAGAATTATTGAAGAAGGATATTGAAGTTCTTTTTGATGATAGAAGTACTTCACCGGGAGAGAAATTTGCCGATGCAGACTTAATCGGTATCCCCATTCGTCTAGTCGTTTCCAAAAAGACAGGAGATAAGATTGAGTACAAAGAAAGAATGAGTAAAGATTCAAAATTATTAAGTGTTGACGAAATTGTTAAGTTACTTAAGTAACTTAAGTTTCCTAACAACCCTATGAAAACAATCGTAACCCACCTCTCCGTTGACCTCGACTGCATCGCATCAACATGGCTTGTAAAGCGGTTTTTCCCTGAGTGGGATGAGGCAGAAATCGTCTTTACCCCCCAGCAGGTGAATTGGGAAGAGGTAATACCTGACAGTAACCCCAATATTCTTTACCTTGACACGGGATTTGGAAAATTTGACCATCATCAACTTCAGGAATATACATCAGCCACAAAACTTGTATATAAATATTTACTTTCACAGAGTTGGGTTGAAGAAAAAAATGTCGAAGCACTTAAACGTCTTGTCTCGCTCGTAAATGAACTGGACCACTTTGCCGAATGCTTTTATCCGGATGCGGCCTCTGACAAATGGGATCTCAGTTTGGTCCAACAAGTTGGGGCACTGAAACAGTCGCTCGGCGAGGATCGAAAAGTGATGGAATTAGTTTTTATATTGCTGGATGCGCATCTGCAACTGTTCAAAAATAAAACTAAGGCTGAAAAGGAAATAAAGGATGGTTATGTTTTTCAGTCCAAATGGGGAAAGTCATTAGTGATGAACACCCGAAATGATGAGGCTTTACGCCTGGCTCAAAAATTGGGATTCCAGTTAGTTGCGATTAAGGATCCCGAAAAAGGAGGGATCCGTATAAAAACACCACCCAAAAAAGAGCTTGATTTGACACCTCTCTATGAGGAAATAATGAAAAAAGATAGGAAGGGCACCTGGTTTCTCCATATAGGAAAAAATATGTTGTTGAATGGTTCCAGCAAGAAACCGGGACAGGTTCCGTCTCCCTTAACCCTCCAACAACTCATTGAAATAATAAAGGAAATATAATAGAATGTCAGTATTGCAAACTATGTCATGCTGAACTTGTTTACCCTGTAAGGGTTTCAGCATCTGTTTTGAAATTAAGATCCCGAAATAAATTCGGGATGACAGGTTTCAAATATTTGAAGGAGGTGTTTGTTTTATGGTAGTGATAACAAGAAGAAGTGGTGAAACCAAAGACAGTATGTTTCGAAAATTCTCTCGTCTTTTTATGGACGAGAATATTGTCGATGAGCTTCGAAAAAAACAATATTATCGAAAACCCTCAATCAAAAAAAGGGAAGATGCGAAGGATCTCATGAAGGCACGAGCGCGCAGAAAAAGAGGACGAATGGGCTTTTTTAAGCGTCGCGAGAAAAAAATATGATCCATATCATCACATCTTCAAGATATAAAATAAACCGCAAGCGTATAGTTACTTATATTGAGGAGCTTCTTCGGACTAATGAAGTTAGTAGTAACTTTCATCTGAACTGTATTTTTGTGGGAAAAACAAAGATGAAAGCAATTGCCCTACGCTATAAGAAGGAGAATGTTGCACTTCCGGTTCTTTCCTTTTCATATAAGGATGAACCTACTCATGATGACCGCCTTTTAGGTGAGGTTTTTTTATGTTATCCTCAGGTGGTTCTCTTGGCAGCTGAAAGAAATAAAAAAGTTGAGGATATGATCGATGCAATGATCAAACACGGAATTGAGAATCTATTAAAAGATTAACAGATTAAAAAATTAACAAATTAATTCGTTAATCTGTTAACCCGTTAATTATATGTATTACCTAACTTACCGTCCCCATACCATTGAAGAGATCGACAACGTCACTCCACGCGAATCAATTAAGAAAATATTAGAAAGTAAATCATTGCCACATGCCTTTTTATTTGTTGGTCAAAAAGGAACCGGAAAGACCTCAACAGCCCGCATCGTGGCAAAATCCTTAAATTGCATCGCCCGCAAATCTGTAGAGCCATGCAATGTATGTGCAAACTGCAAGAGTATAGATGCATCTTCTTTTCCCGACGTTTTGGAAATGGATGCTGCGTCAAACAGGGGAATCAATGAAGTAAAAAACTTGATCAAGGAATCATCATTTCTCCCTATCGCGGGAAACTATCGCGTATTCATCATCGATGAGGCTCATATGATTACCTCCGATGGTTTTAATGCACTCCTTAAGACATTAGAAGAACCTCCCTCAACCGTCATTTTTATCTTGGCAACTACCAATCCTGAAAAAGTGCCGAAAACTATTATGTCCCGTTGTGTCAACGTCATCTTCGGCAAAGCGAAAAAAGAGGAACTCCTGCACATGCTACACCGTATTGTTACACTGGAAAAACTAAAAGTTGAACCCGCAGTACTCGACCTTATTTCTCACCATGCAGACGGTTCATTTCGTGATGCGGCGAAACTTCTCGAGGAGCTTGTTCTGCAACATAAGTTGGAAATGGGGGATGTGCTTGGATATCTAGGTGTCAGATCAAAAGAGAGCTTACTTCTTTCACTTCATACAAAAGAGGCTCCTCAGGCCCTTGCTTGGATTGAAGAGTTTGCAAATGCGGGAGGAAGTTTTAAAAATCTTATTGAAGAATTGCTCAGTCAGCTCCATGATTTATTGTTGGCCAAGCATAAAATCGGGGAAGGTCATCCGGAGCTTACATTTTCACTTCCTGAGATAACACTTCTTATGAAACTTTTCACAGAAGCCTACGTGAGCATGAGAAATAGCCCGATTGAGTCGATTCCCCTTGAGATTGCCGTTGTAGAGTTCTATAATAAACGAGTAAGTAAGTAATTAACGGATTAGAAGATTAACGAATTAACGAATTCATTAATTTTTTAATTTGTTAACCCGTTAATAAAATTAATTTATTCATATGTTCAATCCACTCGGAGGTCTCGGAGATATTCAGAAGTTACAACAGCAAGCCCAGAAGATGCAAAGTGCACTTCAGCAGGAGCAGGTTTCTATTGAAAAGAATGGAGTCGTCATCACTATGCGTGGAGACCAACAGGTGATTGAAGTTACCGTCGATGGAGTTATCGAGAATCGTATCGCTGAGGCAATCAACGAGGCAGTAAAGAAAACTCAGGAACTTGCAGCACGCAAATTAATAGAAATATCACAACAACAGGGGTAATATGTTTAAACTTTTTTCAGGAACTTCAAATGTAGCACTTACATCTCGCGTATCTCATTTGTTACTTACTCCAATCGCAGACTCTGAAGTAGTCAGATTTGAAAATTCAGAAATAAGAGTACATATTAATGGTGACGTAAAGAACAGTGTCTGTGTTCTTATCCAATCCACATCTAACCCAACTGACACACACCTTATGGAATTATTTTTTTTCTGTGATGCTTTACGTCGTCAAGAGGCAAAAAAAGTTATAGGCATTATTCCCTATTTTGGATATGCACGTCAGGATGTACAACATCGACCCGGTGAATGTGTATCTGTTAATGTAATTATTAAATTTCTCGAATCGATTGGATTTTATAAAATCTATACTGTTAATCTTCACGATGAAGCCACAGAGGGTGTATTTTCCATACCTTTTAAAAATATAGATGCTTTTCCTATTTTAGCAAGGGAAATTAAAAAATATATTAAAGATGTTACAGTTTCAAAAGTTGCCGTTGTTTCTCCCGATCATGGGGGAGTAGAGCGCGCCCGTAAATTCTCTGATGAATTGTTTGGACATCAAAATCACACTATCGCCGTGGTTGAAAAGAGACGAGATCTTGAGCATATTCACCAGAGTGTCGCACTAGATTTATACGGGGATGTAAAAGGTAAAGTAGCCATACTTGTGGATGATATGATTACATCAGGGGGCACGCTCATTCACGCTGCCCAACTTTGTTTAGATCGTGGTGCAACCAAGGTGCTCGCCGCAGTTGTGCATCATGATTTTGCTCCAAATGCCCCAAAAAAATTACAATCATCACTCATTGAACGTTTTTTTACCACCGACTCAATAGCACTAAAATCAACTCAGAAATTTAAGAAATTGCATGAAGTTACTATTGCTCCTCTTATTGCCGAGGAATTTAAGAATTTTGTTTAATATTCTCTTCTTCCCTCAATCGCCTTCCCCAATGTCCCATAATCTGCGTATTCCAGGTTCGCCCCCATGGGAAGCCCGTAAGCTAGGCGGGTAATTTGAAATTTGAAGTTTGAAGTTTTTAATTTGTTACTTATGTATCTCGCGGTTGCTTCTCCCTCCATATCCGGATTTGTCGCCAGTATTATTTCTTTTAACTCGTCTTTGTCCGCCGAAGCTTTAGCGAAGGAGGATAACTCTTTAATACGATTTAATAATTGATTGATATAAATATCGTCTGGGCCGATGGAGTTAAGGGGATCAATTCTCCCATGAAGTACGTGATACACTCCATGATAAATATTGCCGACTTCAAAAGAGAGTAGGTCGAGGACTGTTTCAACGACGGTGATGATACTTTTATCTCGGGTGTTGTCTGTACAAATTCCGCAAAACTCTTCCTCGGTGAGATTGAAGCATTCCTTGCATAATTTTGTTCGCGATTTCAGATTTGATATATTTTCACCAAAGGTCTTCAGTTCTATTTCCGGCATCCTTAAAAAGTACATTGCCAATCTATTTGCCGTCTTTTCACCGATACCGGGAAGGCGGTTTAAAAATAAAGCAATTTGTTTTAAGCTTGAGGGCAAGGTTGTCATGATTATAAGCGGAGATTATGTCTTTTTTGCGCCTTTGGGGTTGACTGGGGGTCCCCAATTGGCGATAAAAAGACATAATCGAAGCGAATTTATATCTGAATTGTCTCAACCAATATCAAGGGCTTTCTCCCCGTTTCCTTGAAAAAATAAGTTTCAAGTTCACGCACCGTATCACCACGTGCTTTATTCATGTCGCTGAGCTCGGTTCCTTGAGGTTTTAATTTCTTTTCAATTATGCGGGTTGCTTCCTCAAACAACTCCTGACCAACTTTTTCAAATACAAATCCCTTTGACATGATCTTAGGACGGGCAACTAAGCGCCCATTGGCGCCAAGTGGAAGAACCGCAACCACAATACCCTCGGATGATAATGTTTTACGGTCCCGCAACACCGCGCTCCCTATGTCGCCGATACCATACGCGTCGACATAAATACTCTTTGTTTCAATTACCTCTCCTCGTGTTGCTTTATTTTTTGTGAACCAAACCGAATCACCTTCTCGAAGTAAAAATACTGAGTCTGGCTTATGACCGAGAGATTCAGCTAATTTACGGTACTCCTGTTGATGGCGAATGGTCCCCCCAATGGGAATGAAATATGCAGGGTTCGTAAAGCGGATAAGGAATTTGAGGTCTTCTCGGGATCCGTGACCTGAAGCATGCAATTGATCCTGTATGTCTGAGTATATGACATCAGCTCCTTGCATGGTTAACTCTTCGATAAGTGAATATACTTCTGTCTCATTCCCCGGAATCGGGTCTGAAGATATGATCACGCGGTCCCCGGGGGTAATTTTTACAAACTTATTCATCTTGTTGGCTAACTTTGAAAGGGCTGAGCCGTACTGCCCCTGTGAACCTGCGACGATAAGACATACTTTGTTTGCGGGTAATTTCATAACTTCATCTTCTTTTCCTACAAGGTTAAAAGGAATGGGTAGATAATTGATGGCCTTCGCAATTTCAGTATTTTGTCGCATTGAACGACCTAGAAATACAATTTTACGATTAAACTTAATAGCCGCCTCTACACATTGACGGATACGGGAAATATTTGAAGAAAATGTTGTCATGATAAACTTACCCTTCGTCTTCCGCATGGTATCTTCAAAAGTTGATCCGACGATTGCCTCAGATAAAGTTAAGCCATCGCGCTCACTTCCGAGTGCGTCAGATAGCAGACATAACAATCCATCATGTCCCGCTTTTGTAATTTCATAAAAATCCGGCGGTGCCCCATAGGGGGGGGTCAGATCTAGTTTAAAATCTGGGCCGTGATAGAGATTGCCAACTGGTGTTTTTATCTGTATATGTGTTGCGTCCGGAATGGAATGCGTAATATTGATGAAGCGTGCTTTAAAATCTCCAAATTCATAGTCCTTCCGATACTCTACTCGGTTAACCTTTTCAGTTATGCCAAATTCTTTAAATTTATTTTCAATGAATGAGGCTGTAAGATTGCTTGTGTAGATCGGCGGACTTCCTAAGTCTTTATAATGATAGGGGATAGCAGAAGTATGATCCTCGTGGCCATGAGTTACCAGAAGAGCGCGTATTTTGTCTGTTTTATCTTTTAGGTAGGTGATATCGGGAATGACGAAGTCAACACCCAGCTCTTTCTCCATCGGAAATCCGATACCGCAGTCTACTATGAGAATGTCTTTGAGGACATCATTCACATAGTTCTCATATACGTACATATTTTTGGTAACACCCACGACTCCACCGAGCGGAATAAAACGAAGTTTATAAGTATTCTCCATATTAATTTTTTAATTTGTTAATCAGTTAATTCGTTAATTATAGCATTTGCTATACTTTAAAGATGAAGATAACTGTAAAGAAAATCATAAATGCTTTGACCGATGTCATGGATCCGGAAATCCATATATCGATTGTAGATCTTGGACTTATTTATAAAGTTACTTTGAAGAAGGATGCCGTCCATATCCTGATGACTCTGACGACAATAGGTTGCCCTCTTTTTTCCCAGATTGAGATGGAAATGAAACAGAAACTGACCGAACTGGGGTTTAAAGACGAGAATATTAAACTCGAGTTGACGTTTGACCCACCATGGAGTCTTGAAAGAATGAGTGAGCGAGGAAAAGCATTGATGGGGATATAAATTATGGCAAATAAGGGAACATTTTGGGATGACACATTCGAAAAGGCCCTCGAGGCAGGGCAAAGCATGGCAAAAAGCGGGGGAAAGCAACTTAAACAAACCTTCAACCCTGCAAATATGCTTAAAAATGCTTTTAGTGCTGAAGGGACCGCGGACTCGCCCGCCGAAGCCCTCCGATCCGGAGGGACGAAGGAGGGGGTTAAGGGGGCAAAAGGAACAACTCCTCTTGACTTTGCTAAACTTCAAGAAAAATATCAAAATCAAGATAAATCAAAGACGGATGCACTTCGAAATAAACTATTCCAAATGGTAAAGAGTGGCGATGAAAAGATCATGATGGAAAAGAAGCAAAAAGAGGAGGAGAAAAAACGTCAGGAGGCTTATCAGGAGCATGAAAAAAAGAGAAAGGAAGCTGAAAAACAACGACAATCACAGATATCCGGTGAACCTCAAGGAAAAGAAAGGCAAAGCATTCTTGCGCCAAAAAAGAAGAAAAAAACACAGCTCCCCTCAACAGCCGAAATCAAACCCTCAACGGGGAAACAATAATATTAAGTTAAGTAGTCTCATAGAGCTATTAAAAGATATAATTACTAAAGAAGTTCATGGATAATCAATCAGAACACGGAGAATATGTATCGTTTCCACTTGAACAAGTCAGAAAGTTTGTCACGAGAGTCTGGGAGCATCCTCTCGTAGATGAGCAAACGCGAAATCACCGTGAACTTGCAAAAACCCGTCTTCATGATGTGCTCAATAAATTTGGCATTGATCCTCAAACCTATATAACAATCCCTATTGGAAGTCTTATATGGGCTACTGATGAAAAATCTGATTATGACTATCAACTTGTAATGGATTCAGAGAAAAATGTTCAGAAAGTAATGAATGCATTTTCTTATAATGAGGAAATCATCAAAGAACTAAAGATTAATATTGTTGGCGGATGTTTAGCAATGAAGAAATTCATCAACTCCCCATCCGAATTTGCATGCTTACTTTTTACACCCGATGAATATATAGGTGGTAGCGTTGAAATGCTTAAAAATATAAGATTAGGAGCAATAAATAAAATGAAAGAGGGTGAATTTAACCAAAAAGATTGGGAATATGAAGTAGGTAGTAATTTTGATTTTTTTTTCAAATATTGGGATGATCTGTTCCTCGATCCTGATTTTCCGTATAAACAAAAGAAAAATGATCCAAGAAGAGATCGAAGTCGAAGGATTGCGAGTAGATTAAAACAAAGAGCATTTCAAGCACATGATCCAAAAAAATACAGAGAGACCTTTAATAAAGTGAGAGAAAGTTTGACAATACCGGATTTTCGAACCTATATTCAGGCGATTAACAGCAGTTATGGTGCCCTAAATTTATTACCACGATCTGTTGCGACTGGAATTGATCATCATTTGCAAGTTAAACAAAAACTTTCTTTCACTAACATTTTAGAACGATTAAGATAGATCTTCGTCTTTGGGTATTTATTCAATGCTTCTTAAGTCGGGATGGTGGGACTTGAACCCGCGACCTCGCGGTCACTGTAAATTGTCTCAATTTACAGTGTAAACCCTTTACCCTGTAAAAATCGTGTCGGAGTGGTGGGACTTGAACCCGCGACCTCGCGGTCCCGAACCGCGTGTTCTACCATCTGAACTACACTCCGATTTTTACAGGGGAACCGCATTTGCGAATCATCTGAACTACATCCCGTTTTTCTTCATTCCATTATACCTTATTTGTGTTTGCTTCTTCCCTTTTGTACAATATATCATGGATTTTTCGCTTCTGACATACAATACGCTATTCAGTGATGCGGTGGTCGGATTAAAGAAAATATGCGACTCCCAGCATCCTGATATCATCTGTCTTCAGGAAGTTGATACTACTGATCACACGTTCAAGAAAATTGAACAATTGGGATATGAACTAGCCGATTACTCAAATGCGTTTATCAAATTCGGTCACATCTACGGAGTTGCCACTTTTTATAATGCGGAAAAATTTACTTTCCATGAGTCAAAAATTATTTTCCTACAGAGGGGTGCTATGGAAATACTCGCCTATCTGTTACGCATTTTCAAAACGGGAAACAAACCCCGCACGGTTCTTAAGACTGAGTTTATTTGCAAAAAATTGCAAAAGAAAATTGTCATATATAATATTCATCTATCCGCCTACGGCACCAATAGTATCCGACTGAAGCAAATTCACACTACCCTTGACGATGTGAAGCTTGCCGACTCTGCAGTCCCGACTATTCTCACGGGAGATTTTAATTATCCCTACGGGCGCAAAAAACTCGAGTCATTGATGGGGGAGTATGACATGAAAGAGGCAACAAACACCATATTTTTTACCACTGAAGGGGCGCTTATGCACTACACTTTTATGGAAAAGTTTCTTGCTAAAATACTTTTTAAATTTTTTCACCACCGCCTCAAGTTAGATTATATTTTTTACAAAAACTGCGTCTCTTTATTTGCAAAAAAAGTGGACGTGCAGTATTCTGATCATTATCCTGTCTTTGCCGTATTTAAGTTAATTTGATTAACGCATTAACGGGTTAACAAATTCGTTAATTTCTTAATCCGTTAATTAGTCCTTGTTCTATGAAACTTTTCAACACGTTAACCCGCAAATTAGAAGAATTCAAACCCATAAAGCCGGGCCATGTTTCCTTTTATCAATGCGGCCCTACCGTCTACTGGGTTCAACACATCGGCAATCTGCGGGCTATGACATGCGCCGATTTGATCCGCCGATCATTTTCTTATCTCGGTTATGGAGTGACGATGGTCCGGAACTACACCGACGTTGGTCATCTGGTATCCGACCAGGATGAAGGGGAAGATAAAATGGAAAAGGGTGCAAAGCGTGAAGGTGTTCCCCCCCGGGAGATTGCTGATAAATATATCGGCATATTCGAACAGGATACCCGCGACTTAAACATTCTTGAACCATCATTCAAGCCAAGAGCTACCGAGTACATTACACAGATGATTGAAATGGTTTCGGAGCTTATCGAAAAAAAACACGCTTATGTCACCGAGTATGCAGTGTATTTTGATATATTAACTTTTCCGCGTTATAACGAATTGAATCATCAAAAGATTGATTTTAATCAAAAAGGGTTAGGGAAAGGAACTGCGGATGATCCTGCCAAAAAACACTTTGCCGATTTTTCCATTTGGTTTTTCAAAAAAGGCGCTCATAAAAACGCACTGCAGACCTGGCCTTCACCTTGGGGCGAAGGATTTCCGGGGTGGCATATTGAGTGTTCCGCGATGTCAAAATCTTTGCTTGGAAATACAATAGATGTCCATATGGGCGGGGTGGAACATGTAAGTGTCCACCACACGAATGAAATTGCACAAAGTGAGGCGGCTAACGGAGTAAAATTTGTAAACTACTGGTTGCATAACGAACATCTCAATGTGGATGATGCCAAGATGGCAAAGTCACAAGGGACCGGTTTTACTCTTTCCCAAATTAAGGAAAAAGGCTTTGGCGCAATGGATCTCCGTTATTTTTTTCTTCAAGCCCACTATCGCTCAAAGCAAAATTTTACCTGGGAAGCGTTAAGCGCAGCAAAAGAAGGCTATAGACGATTAAAAGAACAGATGGTAACTTTGAATAAACACGCTGTCATCCCCTCTCATTTTGTCATTCCCGCCCTCCGAATCGGAGGAGGAATCCAGTCTAAAACTACTTCTTTTAAAGAACAATTCTCTCATTTTATCTCCACCGACTTTCAAATCCCCCAGGCCCTTGCATTAGTTTGGGATGTACTCAAATCAGATGTAAATAATACTTCTAAACTCGAAATTATTTTAGATTTTGATAAAGTCCTTGGCTTAAAATTGGATGAAGTCCATGAGGATGTTATTCCTCAGGAAATAATTGACCTTGCTGAAAAAAGAAAACTGTCTAAATCCGTAAAAGATTTTAAGACGTCAGATGAGTTGAGAAGGCAGATTGAGGAAAAAGGATATACAGTTGAAGATGTCAAAGACGGCTTCCACTTAAAATTAAAGAGCTTATAATTTTTTTGCAAATCGTCCATATCCAAGCATCAGGAGCGCTAAGGTAGCCATACCTCCTCCGTACCAAAAAGCAATGGATGGTCCCACCTTCGTCCACAAAACTCCCGCGATAAATGATGCGAGGAATTGACAAATGGCGGTTCCTGTTTGATAAATACCGAAATATGTGCCCGATTCACGTTCAGTGATGAATTCTGAAATGTATGCTTTTGATACTCCGTCAGTAAATGCGATATAAATACCGTAGATGGGAAATAAAATCCAAATCCAGACTGGGTTGTTGATGAATCCAAATGCAAAATAAACAAAAGCAAAAACTGCAAGTCCAATCGCAAATACTTTTCGGGCTCCGATTTTATCAGCCAGTTGACCTCCGGGAGTTGCAAACAGTGTTTGTACGATGTTGTATAACACATAAATTAAAACCACGAGAGTGGTAGTCAATCCCAGTTGTTTTGAACGAAGAATGAGAAATGCATCTGAGCTATTTCCAATGGCAAATATCATACTGATTACAAAAAAAAGTTTAAGCGATGGATTTATTTCTTTCCAGGAAATACGGATTATGCTTTTTTTACCTTCAACAGCCGGCGGATTTGCCTTTTCTTTCACAAATAATACGAGAAGAACAACTCCGATTAACGCAGGTATGAATGCAATTACAAACGTCAACCTCATGTTTTCGTTCAAATAATGCATAAGCAGAAGTGCCAAAAGGGGACCGATGACTGCGCCAAGTGAGTCGGTAGCACGATGAAAACCGAATATAAATCCCTTATTATCTTTTGTGGTATTTTGTAACAATAACGCATCCCGGGCAGAGGTACGAATTCCTTTTCCTAACCGGTCAATAAATCGGGCAAATAACACGAAAGGCCACAATGTAGCAAGAGCAATAAGAATTTTAGAAATTGCTCCTAATCCGTATCCCACTACTACAAACACCTTTCTCTTATGTACTCGATCGGACCAATACCCGGCCAAAAATTTCATGAAGCTTGCAGTCGCCTCAGCCAATCCTTCGATGAGACCTACTACCGTAACCGGGGCTCCGAGAACCGCGGTCAAAAAAATAGGAACGATGGGATAAATCATCTCTGAGGCAATATCATTGAAAAGACTGACCAAACTCAAAATAAGAACTGTGCGGGGAATTTTCTGCTTTTTATCACCTGCCATATTAAATATTATACATCAAGAGTTTATTATCCTTATTTTCTCCTTGTCATCCTCGCCTCCTCTCTGTCATCCCCGCGCAGGCGGGGATCCAGGCTAAAACAACATCTTCCTTTTTTCATTTTGATTTTTTATTTCGATTCATATATAATGTCTTTTTTCAAGAGGCAATCTGCATTGAACATCTACATTTTCGTAGGGTTTATCATGGAAAGCCAATCGCAATAATAACTTTTATGGAACAACAATATTGGCGTCAATTTGCTGTGGGATTTTTCTTCATTAACACGGCCTGTGTTATCGTGCTTATTGAAGTGCTTGTCTTTGGAAAACCCTATGTTTCGTTATTTCTACTTATACTTGTCTTCACCTATCTCCTCAACAAAAAGCTGTTCCTCAAGAAGAAATGATATAATAATGTATGTCAAAAACAGTACTTCAAACTCTGAAAGGTTTCCGTGATTTTTTGCCGAAGGAGGCCATGCAACGTCAGTGGCTAAGAAATATCATGATAAAAGTCTGTGAATCTTGGGGATATGAGCCGCTTGAGACACCTACTCTTGAGCCCCTTGAATTATTTGCGGGACAAATTGGGGAAGATGAAAAATTATTTTTTAAGTTTAAAGATCAGGGAGGCCGCGATGTTGCGCTCCGTTACGATCAGACAGTACCAACCTGCCGGGTGATAGGACAGTACGCAAGTCAACTTATCTATCCGTTCCGCAGATATCAAATTCAACCCGCATTCCGCGCGGAAAAACCTCAGAAGGGTCGCTATCGGGAATTTACGCAATTTGATATTGATATATTTGGTATTTTGTCTCCGGTTGCGGATGCTGAAGTAATAGCTGTTACGCTAGATATTTACAGAAAGTTAGGTTTTAAATCTGCAATCGCCCTAGTCAACAATAGGGACCTGATGAAAGATGTTCCCTATACCGCCATAGCCGCAATTGATAAGCTTAAAAAAATAGGAGAAGAGGGGGTTATTCAGGAGATGGTAAAAAAAGGAATAGACTTGGATAAAGCGAAGTACTATTTGTCATATGTACAAAATATAAAACCAGATGAGACGGTAAAAATAATTTTTGATTATCTCAAATCAGCAGGATTTGATAAAACATGGTATAAATTTGAGCCGACTCTCGCCCGGTCTTTTTCTTATTCCCAAGGACCCATTTGGGAAATAGTTATCCCGGAAGCCGGAGAAAGTTCGGTCGGTGGAGGTGAACGATACGATGCGATGATTGAAAGAATCAGCGGACAAAAAGTCGCGGGAACCGGTATAGGTATCGGTTTTGACCGCACTCTTGAGGCAGCTCTCGCATGTGGACTCGTTCCAGACTTTCAATCCGTTTCAAAAGTATTGGTTTCCGTCTTCTCAAAAGAACTGTGGAACAATTCGATGAAGGTTGCAGAGAGTATCAGAAAGAGTGGAGTTGCAGTTGAGTTGTACCCTGATCCTGAAGTCAAACTTGAGAAACAACTTAAATATGCCAATAAAAAAAACCTTCCCTATGTCCTCATTTTCGGTCCTGAGGAAGTAAAAAATAATGTGGTAAAACTCAAAGACATGAAGACAGGGGAGCAAACTACGGAAACAATAGAAAATGTAATTAAAAAATTAACGGATTAAAAGATTAACGAATTCGTTAATCCGTGAACCCGTTAATTCGTTAACTATTAAAGTATGTTAATTAATCCCAACATCGCCATCATAGAAAGCCTCCCCGGAGTCGGAGGGGATGAGTCCAAAATCTGGATGAATGACCTTCTCATGTCCTATATCAAATATGCACAGAGACATGGATTCAAAGCGATACCACTCGATGAAAATATTTTGAAAATAAACGGAGAGGGAGTATACAATCTTTTTAAACATGAAACGGGTGTTCACCGCGTACAGAGAGTGCCTAACACTGAACGAAAAGGAAGAATCCAAACTTCAACCGCGATCATTGTTGTACTTCCGCAAATAATACAGTCTGATATTAAGATCAGCCCTGCGGATGTGGAATGGCAATTCTATCGCGCAGGTGGTAAAGGAGGACAAAATGTTAATAAGGTATCAACAGCAGTCCGTTTGACTCACAAACCAACCGGTATAGTGACAACCGCCAGTCAGGAGCGCTACCAGGAAGCCAACCGCAAAATTGCCATGGACCTTCTCTTGGGAAAACTGTTTCAACTTGAGGAGGAAAAGAAACGGGGAGTCATGCAGTCGTATGTGCAGAATATTGGCACAGGGGAGCGTTCAGACAAAATCCGCACCTATAATTTTCCTCAGAATAGATTGACCGACCACCGGATCAATAAAAGTTTCCACAATCTTGAAGACATTATTGCGTCGGGGAAGTGGGAGAAAGTTTTTGAAGCGCAAGTCTGATGTCTATGGATAAAAAAGTATCTCCTTTTATCGTCTTCCGTTACCCCGACTATGCCTACATGTGGTGGGGTATTTTTATTTCTCAAATCGGGGCTGAGATGATGATTATAGCGCTTAATTGGCAGGTATATCTGTTGACTAAGTCGCCCTTGTCACTTGGTCTCATTGGAGCCGCACGGTTCATCCCCATGCTTGCATGCTCACTTTTAGCAGGTTTAGTGGCTGACATCGTTAATCGAAAAAAGCTCATCTTTGTTGTTCAGATTATACTCATTTCTGTCGCCTTCACACTCGCCGCACTTACCTTTACTCATACAATCCAACCTTTTATGATATATATTCTTGTGGCAATCTATGCCAGTGCTCACGCTTTTGGCATGCCTGCCCGCCAATCGATAGTGCCTCATTTAGTTCCTCGTGAGCATTTCATGAGGGCAGTGTCATTAAATTCCCTTATTTGGCAGGCGGCAAGCATCATTGGACCCTCAATCGGGGGGTTTATCATCGGGTTTTGGGGGGTTGGATTTATATATGTTTATGCAATGATTTCCTTTTTCGCGGTAAATATTGCCATGTTTCTGATTAAGCAAATTCCTAAAAATGAACACCTTACCGAATTTAGTTTGAAAAGTATCAAGACGGGAATATCTTTTGTCCGTCATACCCCCCTGATCTGGAGCACCATGCTCCTGGATTTTTTTGCTACTTTTTTTGCTTCATCCATGACGCTTATGCCCATATTTGCAAAAGATATTCTTAATGTCGGACCTCAAGGACTGGGTATTTTGTACGCCGCACCAGCTCTAGGTTCAGTCATCTTTGGCCTTCTGTTTTCCTCATTACACAAAGTTTATAATCAGGGAAAAGTTCTTCTGACTTCGATCATAATTTACGGAATATCCACGGCCCTTTTTGGAGCAAGTAAAATATTTTTTCTCTCTCTTGTTTGTTTATTTGTAGCCGGTGCTTCGGATTCGGTCAGTTCTATTATCCGTAATACTGTCCGACAACTTACCACCCCCGATCATTTACGTGGACGGATGACTTCAATAAATATGATTTTCTATATGGGCGGTCCTCAGTTGGGTGAAGTTGAGGCGGGGATTGCGGCAACACTTGTAGGCACTCCTTGGTCAGTTGTGTTTGGAGGAGTGGGAACTATAGTAGCGGCTCTTCTCATGGCCAAACTCGTTCCCTCCCTTGTCCGATACAATCATCATGAAGATGTGGCGCAAACTTAATTTCTTCTGTACAATGATGGTGTGACCAAGCATAGGGAGCGGAAACCAAACCATCTTCGTTTTATGAGACCCACTCTCTTTCTTATAATTGCTTTGATGGCCTTCAACTATTTCATTATCAGTTATTTTCAAAGACCTGAGTTGACACAATCGGCAATAAATAATAAAAATGCCCTCGTCCCTATTTCTTTTATGAAGGATGCTGTTAAGATCTCCGTGTATCTTGATTATGAATATCCAAAGTATAGGCAAGTTTCACAAACAAGATTTCTTTTATCAGACCGCCCTGGCGGTCAGGACTATCTTGATTTTTACCCTACAGAGATTGCATTTATGAAGGCAAATCAAGATATTATCCGCGACGGAACTGAAGGAAACGGATGGGTGGGTACTGGTTGGAAGACGTCAAGTGATAAGGAGCTTATCTCCGGCTATTCCTTTACCAAACGATATGAATATTATAATGTCAACGTTGCAGGGGTAAAAAATAATCTTATCTCCGGTGATTTCTCAAGGAACTCAACTATTACGAGAACAAACTGCATATTATATTTGCCGAATCTAAGCACATCCAATTTTCCGGTATTATACTTTAATGCCGATCCAGGGGAAGACGGGGCAAATACATGCTTGCGGATCAAGGGTCTGAAGCTTCGTTTTACCTCAAATATTAAGGAAATTATTATGTCAAAAAATGACGCAGCAAACGTGGCCATCCGCCTTCCGCCTAAACTTATCGATTTACCAAAGCAGTACGGTATTTTGGTTGATATGGAAAAACCTGAAAATAACATGTGGGAGATGGGGGTATATGAACCGGGAATAAATAAAAATACGACCATAAACCGATTGAAAATAGACGCTAAGACGGGGAAATTTATCTGCGCCTGGTGGGAATACGGACAGGAAAATCCCGCTTGCCAAAAATAGTACTAGCAAATAGTACTGTATATGTTATAATTATGGCTCACTTCCTATGAAAGCAAAAATTCACCCAAAATATTTTTCAGATGTACAGGTTACCTGTAGCTGTGGCAATAAATTCGTCACCGGCTCAACTGTGCAAACCATCACGGTGGATATTTGCAGCAAATGTCACCCTCTTTATACCGGCGAGCACCGGTTTATCGATACTAAGGGTAAGGTTGAAAAATTCCAGAAAAAGCAAAAATTGGCCGCTGAAATGCAGGCGAAATTGGGAGATTCAAAAGGTAAACGCAAAGAAAAAGCCGAAAGACAAAGCAAATCACTGAGAGAATTGTTAGCCGAGTCATAATGTCAGGTTGCACTTCTCTTTTCGATCTGATAAAATGAGGAATCGTTCACCAAGACTTTAGGCTTATCCCGCCTTGGCGGGATTATAAGATTTATTAATTTCCTAAAGGAGACGCTCGACGGAAGTCGGCCGAAAGTGAAACCATATGGTCAATACTAATAAACAATCCCAGCTTGATAAAATAACTTCTTTTTTGAAGAATTCTTCCAGTTTTGCGCTCATAAAATTTGAAAAGACTACTCATACTTCACTGGAAAGTTTGCGCAAGCAGCTCAAAAAAAATGATTCAAAGCTCATGGTGATAAAAAACACCATTTTACAAAAAGCAATCAATATCATCTCATCCTCGAAGGAAAGTTCACATTTGAGAGATTTACAAAAGCAAACCCGCAATCTCAAAGAAAATACGGGCCTTTTGGGCTTTGGAAAAGATTGGAGTTTGGGAATGAATACCTTTTTTGCGTTTTCAAAAGCAGACAAGACGGTCGGATTTAAAGTCGGTGTCCTGGATAAACAAACCTACGGTGAGGAAAGTCTTCTTCGCATCGCCCAACTTCCCAGTCGTGGTGAATTAGTTGGTAAGCTGCTTGGAGGCATGAAAAGCCCAACTTCTCACTTCGTGCATGCACTCAAATTCAATATGCAGAAATTCGTTTACATTTTAAACGCTAGGGCTAAGCAGACTAATTAACGAATTAACAAATTAACGAATTATATAATTCGTTAACCCGTTAACCCGTTAATCGGGAAATTACTATTTATATCATTTTGAGGAGGTGACGATATAATATGGCAGAAGTAAAATTATCAGAAAAACTTGAAAAGATCGCAAAAGAACTCGAAACATTAACCGTCATTGAAATGGCAGATTTGGCAAAGTATTTAGAAGAAAAATTTGGAGTATCCGCTATGCCGGTCGCCGCCGCTGCAGCACCAGCCGCAGGAGCAGCCGCCCCAGCAGAGGAAAAGACAGCATTTTCAGTAGTGCTTACTGACGCAGGTGCAAATAAACTTGCAGTCATCAAAGCAGTCCGAGAAGTGTTGCCTAACCTAGGTCTTATGGATGCAAAGAAACTCGTCGAGAGCGCACCAAAAGAACTTTTAAAAGACGCTAAAAAAGCAGATGCTGAGGCCGCAAAAGCCAAAGTTGAAGCCGCAGGTGGAAAGGTCGAACTTAAGTAACATAAGCAACCTAAGAAACCTAAGTATCTTAATTTCTTAAAAGCCCCCTCTTAATCGGAGGGGGTTTTTAGTTTGATACAGTAATACATCTTTACTAAACAAAATATTTTAGCTATAATGAATCCTTATGTCAAAATCTTCAGAATACGGTGCAGAATCTATCGTCGTCCTGGAGGGCCTTGAGCCGGTACGCAAAAGACCGGGTATGTATATCGGGACTACTTCGCAGGAAGGGGTAAACCACTGTCTGAACGAGATTATTGACAATTCCATCGATGAGTCACTTGCCGGCTTCTGTAAAAATGTGCTCATTACCCTTGATGAGAACGGCTACATGACAGTCTTTGATGATGGTCGCGGTATTCCGGTTGAAGTAGTCCCTAAGTATAAAACAAGTGCTCTTGAGCTTGTCATGACCAAACTACATGCGGGGGGAAAGTTCAACCAGGGCGCCTACAAGATATCGGGAGGTCTTCATGGAGTAGGAGCATCAGTGGTGAACGCCCTTTCAGATCATTTTATCGTTGAGGTGAAACGGAACAATAAGCTGTACCGCCAGGAATATAAAAAAGGTATTCCCGAATATAAAGTTAAGCAAGTCAAAGAATCCATTTTAAATTTCCCATTTAAGGAAGGCACCGCGGTCTCTTTTTTCCCCGATAAATCCATTTTTACTGAAACAGTTGAGATAAACTACGCAACTCTCAAAAAACAGCTCAAAGAAAGGGCATATCTTATCAAAAGTGTAGATTTTAAGATAGAAAATAAAAAAACAAAAGACAGAACTTCTTATTTCTTCGACGGGGGTATTATTTCGCTTTTGAATGATTTGAACCGCGGAAAGAAAACGCTTCACGAACCTATCTATATATTGAAATCGGTTGAAGATAAAGAGGTTGAAGTAGTCATCCAATATAACGACTCAATAAATGAAAATGTGTATTCATTCGTGAACGTCATCAATACCCATGAAGGTGGAGCTCATCTGACAGGATTTCGGATTGCATTAACGAAATCCATCAACACCTATGCTCGTCGTGAGCTCAGTGAAAAAGATGCCGGTGACCCGCTCACGGGAGAGGACGTCAAGGAGGGACTGACTGCGATCGTTTATGTAAAGATGCCCTCGACCAACCTGCAGTTTGAAGGACAGACAAAAACAAAATTAGGAAATAATGAAGTACAGGCGATTGTGCAACAGGCAGTATCCGAGTATCTCGATGTTTATTTTGAAGAAAACCCAAAAGTTGGACGAGAGATTTTGGGTAAAATTCTTCTTGCACAGAAGGCCCGACTGGCCGCAAAGGCCGCACGCGAGGCTGTTTTGCGCAAAGGTGCACTTGAGGGTGCAACTCTTCCCGGAAAGCTTGCCGATTGTTCAGAAAAAGATCCTGCGCTGTCAGAATTATTTCTGGTTGAGGGTAATTCAGCCGGTGGTACTGCGAAACAGGGAAGGAACCGAAGGTTCCAAGCAATTTTGCCTCTTCGCGGAAAAGTATTAAATACTGAGCGAGCATATTTAGATAAGGTCCTTGCATTTAAAGAAATTAAGGACCTAGTCATCGCACTCGGTATGGGAATCGGTGAGACCATAGACTATAAGAAGCTCCGCTATCATAAAGTAGCCATTATGACGGATGCAGACGTAGACGGTGAGCACATCCGCACCCTTCTTCTGACATTTTTCTTCCGCCACATGCCCCAAATTATTCAGAATGGTCATCTCTATGTAGCACAGCCACCTCTTTATAAGATGCAACAAGGTAAAAAAATACAATATGCCTATTCTGAGGAAGAAAAAGAAAAAGAAGTGGCAAGTTTTCAAAAGGCAAGTCCCGCAACCGTAAATGTCCAACGTTACAAAGGTCTGGGAGAGATGAATCCTGAACAACTGTGGGAAACCACTATGAACCCTGACAACCGGATTCTTAAACAAGTTACGATTGAGGATATGCAGGAAACCGATCGTGTGTTTGCAATGCTCATGGGCGATGAAGTCCCCCCAAGAAAAAAATTTATAGTAACTCATGCAAAGTTGGCAAATTTGGATATATGACACTGATTAACGGGTTAAAAAATTAACGGGTTAACTAATTATTTAATTTGTTAATTTGTTAATTCGTTAATAATTAACTTATATATATGGATATCAAAAAACTTTCAGTCGGTAAAAACCCACCTGAGGAAGTCAACGTGGTCATTGAAATACCACAGGGATCAGCTATCAAGTATGAAATGGACAAAGAATCGGGGTTTATTATGGTAGACCGCTTTGCCTTTACCACCATGGTCTATCCATTCAATTACGGATTTGTCCCCGGCACGTCAGCCGAAGACGGAGACCCGGTCGATGTACTTGTCATATCAACATATCCCGTACACCCCGGTACCGTCATTCCCGCCCGTCCAATTGGCATGTTGGAGATGGAGGATGAAGAGGGGATTGACACTAAAATATTAGCCGTACCTACAAAAAAGGTTGATCCATTTTATTCTGATGTCGAAGATATCGACGATTTAAATGAGACAGTCAAGCAAAAAATACACCATTTTTTTAATCATTACAAAGAACTTGAAAAAGGCAAATGGGTAAAAACGAGAAATTTTTTACCTAAAAAGGATGCTCTTGAAGCGATCAAAAAAGGAATGAAGAAATAAATTCGTTAATTTTTTAATTTGTTAATTCGTTAATAATATATGGCAGACAATAACACCGTTCCCGCCCCCATTAACCCCAAACTGATCACTACCGAAATTACGGCAGAGATGAAGCGGGCATATTTGAACTATGCGATGTCTGTCATAGTGTCCCGTGCACTTCCCGATGTGAAGGACGGATTGAAACCTGTGCACCGACGTATTCTTTATGCGATGCATAAGTTAGGACTCTCTTCAAGCGCCCGTTTTTCAAAATCCGCAAAAGTGGTAGGAGAAGTGTTGGGAAAGTATCATCCTCACGGAGATGCTCCTGTGTATGAGGCCATGGCCCGTATGGCACAGGACTTTACCATGCGTTACCCTCTCATCAAAGGCCAGGGTAATTTCGGCTCGGTCGATGGAGACCCTCCAGCCGCTATGCGTTATACCGAAGTTAAACTCGCAAAAATTGCGGATGAACTGCTTTTTGACATTGATAAAGAAACAGTCGAATGGGGAGACAACTTTGACGCAACCCTCAAGGAACCTTTTTATCTTCCCGGAAAGCTTCCCAATCTTCTCCTCATGGGGGCGGAGGGAATTGCCGTCGGTATGGCCACCAAAATTCCTCCACATAATTTGAACGAGCTGGTTGATGCCATAGTTTGCATGATTGATAAGGCGAAGATTGAGGGGGACAAGAAAGATGAAAAAAAACACCTCCTTTTTGATGTAACCTCTGAGGATCTTTTTGAATATGTCAAAGGACCGGACTTCCCCACATGCGGTATCATCTATGGAGTTGCGGATATTAAACAGGCATATCTTACCGGTAAAGGCAAGGTACTCATCCGAGCCAAGATTGAGGAAGAAGATATGGGAAAAGGCAAAATGGCCATGATTGTACGTGAATTACCTTATCAGGTAAATAAATCGAATCTTGTTGAAAAGATTGCACACTTGGTGAACGATAAAAAAATCGTCGGTATTTCAGACCTCCGCGATGAGTCAGATCGCGATGGTATACGGGTCGTAATTGAGTTGAAACGTGACGCATCCTACAAAAAAGTCTTGAATAATTTATTCAAATTTACTGAGCTGCAAACCTCGTTTCCGGTCAACATGGTAGCACTCGTTGACGGAATTCCGCAGACACTTTCGTTGAAGACGATACTCGAGCTGTATCTTAAACACCGGGTGCATATGGTTACGCGCAGATCAGAATTTGAATTGAGAGAGGCCAAGAAAAGAGCTCATATTCTCGAAGGATACCTGATAGCGCTTGATAATATTGATGCGGTGATTAAGGTCATTAAACAGGCAAAAGATGAACCGGAGGCCAAGGTTAAGTTGATGAAAAAATTCGGTCTTTCCGAGCTTCAGACTCAGGCAATTCTTGAGATGCAACTTCGCAGGTTAACCGGATTGGAAAGATCAAAGATCGAAGACGAACTTAAGATGTTACGGGAGACGATCGCATATCTTGAAGCATTGCTCAAGGATATTTTGAAAATTCTGAAAGTGATAAAAACAGAGCTTCTTTATCTCAAAGAAAAATACGGTGATGAGCGGAAGACGAAAGTCATCAAAGCCCGCCCGGGAGAAATAACTGATGAGCAGCTTATTGAGAATAAGGAAGTCATTGTGGTTTTGACAAAAGAAGGATATATCAAACAGGTTCCCCGTGAGACATTCAGAGTACAAAATAGGGGGGGGAAGGGTGTATCCGGTATTGAAACAAAAGACACTGATAATGTGTATCACATTACAACCGCCATGACCCACGACTCAATCCTCTTTTTTACCAACATGGGCCGTATTTTTCAAAATAGGGTCTGGGATATCCCGCAGGGTTCCCGCATATCAAAAGGAAAGGCCATCGTGAACCTTCTGACACTTCGTCCTGAGGAAAAGGTCACTTCGTTATTGACATACCAGGTAGACGCAAGTCCCGTTCAAGGTCCCAAGTTTGTCTTTATGGCAACCAAACATGGCACAGTGAAAAAGACGCCATTTGCGGACTTTGCAAATATCCGTACCAACGGTATCATCGCAATCAGACTCGAAGGGAATGACGAACTTCTCTGGGTCAAGATGACAGATGGTAATATGAACGTTCTTCTCACCACCCATCAGGGTAAGGCAATCATTTTCAAGGAATCTGAAGTGAGACCAACCGGTCGAGCCTCAATAGGGGTTCGGGGAATTGAGCTCAAAGACGGGGATGAAATAGCCTCATCTGACGTATTTGCCAACGCTGATTTTAAGAAAAATATATTTGTAATTGGTAAAAAAGGTGTGGGTAAAAAGACAAACCTTTCCCTGTTCAAAGGCCAACACCGGGGGGGAAAGGGGGTTAAAGTAGCCTCAGTTGATGAGAAAATAGGACAGATTATATTCGTTCAGATCATCAATCAGACCGACTCTACCGTCATCATCACGAGTGGCCATGGTCAAATAGTGAAAATCCCTTTAGCCTCAATTCCACCACGCTCGCGTTCAGCCAAGGGAGTCATCCTTATGCGCTTTTCCCAGAAAGGCGATGAGGTTGTAAGCGCGACCTTAGTTTGATATAATGGGCAAACATGATTATTCCTTGCAAAAAAATCGCACAGGAGTTAGAAAAGGAGCTTAAAAAAGAAGTACTTGCACTGAAAAAGAAGAAAAAATCCATCAAATTGGTCGTTTTTCTCGTCGGCACCGCCTCAGACCAGCTTTCATTTGTAAAAATTAAAAAAGCAATAGCCTCACGCATCGGAGTCAAGTTTGAGTTTATCAACATCAAGGAAACTCCTCCTTTTGAGAAATTTGTCCGCCTGATAAAGGAAACTTCCCACGATCCGGAGACAACGGGCATTATCATCCAACAGCCGCTTCCCTCCCAGCTCAGCACCGATAGCGTGTACGATTTTATTGATATCAAAAAAGAAATTGAAGGGCACCGCAGAAAGACTGAGTTCTTCTCTCCTTTGGGACTTGCGGTACTTACTCTTTTTAAATACCTCTATATCAGTCTAAAAGCAGACAAGAATTTATTTGTGGACATGAAAAAGGATATGAATGGCTTAAAGAAATCTTTAAAACACAAGAAAATCGTGATTATCGGACGTGGTGAAACCGGCGGTAAACCGGTGGGAAAAGTGCTGACAAATGCCAAAATTAATTTTGTATCAACCAACTCCCAGACTATCAGCCCTACTGAATATTATAAAGAGGCAGACATCATCCTGACTGCGGTGGGGAAAAAAGTGGTTACTGCAGAGATGCTCAAAAATGGAGTAGTTCTCATAAACATGGGTCTTCGTCATGAAGGAGGACGGCTCAAGGGGGATTATGATGAAAAAGATATTAAAGATGTGGCAGGATTTTATACCGAAACTCCCGGAGGTATTGGTCCTCTTGACGTGTTATACCTCTACAAGAACCTCATCGACGCAGCCAAAATGCAGTAAGTTAATTAACGAATTAAAAAATTAACTGGTTAACAAATTAATCCGTTAATTCGTTAATCCGTTGACCATGAAAATCATAATAGTAACCGGCCCTTCCGCAACAGGTAAGACAAGTCTTGCACTTCAATATGCTAAAGAATGTGATGGAGAACTCGTGAATTTTGACTCCCGCCAAATCTACAAAAAACTGGACATCATCACGGGAAAAGACAAGGAGATAATTAAAAATTTCAAATTTCCCTACGTTCCTCAGGGTAAACAAACTTCAAATTTGATTTGGCTCTACGACTTGGTCGACCCCAAGGAATACTTCTCGTCCTTTGATTTTACGCAAACGGCAATGAAAGTTTTAATGCATATTTTAAAGCGAAAAAAGACCCCTATCCTTGTTGGTGGTACTTATTTATACCTCTATCATCTTCTGTATCAGGTTCAAACGGAAAATATACCCCCCAACATAAAGCTACGTGAGAAACTAAATGAGTTTCCAGTAAAGAATCTTCAACAAAAGCTTGTTGAGATTGATAAACCTCTGTTTGCTAGTTTAAATGAAAGCGATAAAAAAAACCCTCAACGCCTTATCCGCAAGATTGAAATCGCTTCTTTCTATAAAAAGAAGGGTATAAAAGTTCCCACTAAAATGAAATTCATTTTCAATGATTTTTTCAAAGACAAAAATATCGAGTTTATAGGCCTAACTTTTCATGACCGTGAAAAGTTGCTGAGTACGATTAAACTGAGAGTAGATAAAAGGTTACAGGAAGGAGCTATAGATGAGGTTAAGAAATTGTTGACTCAAGGGTATACAGAAAATGACCCGGGAATGAAGACGATTGGATACCAGCAAGTTATGCGGTATCTGAAAGGTAAGATTACGAAACAGCTGGCAATCGATGAGTGGATTTTGAGAGAATTCCAATATACCAAACGCCAACTTACATTTATGAAAAAAGACCCGAACATTATTTGGAAGTATATCTAAGTTAAAGTGTTAAAGGGTTTTGAGAGTTATAGGGTTAATAAACTCTTTAACCCGTTAACTTTTTAACTCTTTAATTCTTTTTAAACATCTTCATAAATGCTTCCTTGGGTATCTCCACCGTCCCCACGGATTTCATAAGCTTCTTTCCTTCTTTTTGCTGCTCGAGCAGTTTTCTTTTCCGTGAAAAATCCCCGCCTCCTACCAACTTTCCCTTATGCATAAGCACATCTTTACGAAATGGCGCAATGCGCTCACTCGCCAGTATTTTTCCTTTATAACGTGCTTGGATTCGTATTTCAAACTGTTGCCGTGGGATAACTCCGTGTAATTTTTTAGTTAATTCTGCACCCCTTTTCATTGCCCGTTCTTTCACAACCACCTCAGAGAATTCCTCAATCGGCTCCATATTCAGTAATAATTCAAGTTTATCTGCATCCACATGTTGATAGCGCGAGAGTTCCCAATCAAGCGATGCATACCCGCTCGTCACGCTTTTTAGATTATCAAAAAAATCAGAAATCATCTCTGACATAGGAATTTCATAGGTCAAAGAGACCTGATTTCTATTATCCATGGTGATAAATGTTGCGCGGTAATCATCACATAATTTCATGATGGCGCCCATGTATTCTTCGGGGGTTAGGATCAGAATTTTCGCATACGGTTCATAAAACTCTCCGTTCTCGATTTTGTACTCCACCTGCGGGGGAGTAAGGACAATGGACAACTCATACTCCCGCTCCAATCGTTCGCGCACCACATCCGCATGAAGGAGACCCAAAAACCCCACGCGAAACCCGGCACCCAGTGCTTTACTGAAGATGGATGAAAATTGAAGAGCGGAATCATTCAGATATAATTTTTCAAGAGCCTTCTTTAAATTGAGATAGTCCTGTGTGTCTGTAGGAAAAACTGAAGCATATACCATTGGTTTGACTTTTTTATATCCGGGGAGGGGCTCAGTTTCTATTCGAGCCTCACCCATCGTGTCACCGATTTCGACCTTATGAATATCCTTTAAATTGGTGGCAACGTAGCCTATTTCTCCATATGATAATGTATCTGTTGGAGAAAGATCTGGTTTAAATATCCCCGTTTCCAATACTTTAAATGACTCTCCGGTATGGACCATCTTTATTTCTTTTCCTTTATTGATACTTCCATTTATGACGCGGATGAAGGCAATGACTCCCTTATGCGAATCGTAATATGAGTCGAAAATGAGGGCGCGAAGTTTGTCATTGCGAGGAACCTCGGCGAAGCCGGGTGACGTGGCAATCTTATTTGGAGCCGGTATTTTTTCTACAACGGTTTTCAGTAATTTTTCAACATTTAATCCTGTTTTTGCGGATATTTCAAAAATTTCACTTTCATCAATCCCCAAGAATCCCATGAGTTGTTTTTTAGTCTTTTCAACCTGCGCATTGGCCATATCAACTTTATTTATGACAGGAATAATGACGAGATTTTTTTCTATAGCCTTATAAGCATTGGCGATTGTCTGCGCCTGCACTCCTTGAGTACAATCGACTAATAGTATTACTCCCTCCACACATGCCAACGTTCGATCAACCTCGTAAGAAAAATCTACATGCCCAGGTGTATCAATTAGGTTTAAAGTATATTCTTGACTAATTATCGGGTTAACGGGTTCACGGGTTAACAAATTTGTTAATTCGTTAATTTTTGAATTCGTTAATTTGTATTTCATCGTAACTGGCGCCAGTTTAATAGTGATTCCTCGCTCACGGGATATGGGATTTCGATCCAAGAATTGTTCCTCGTGCCCTCCCGCCTTCACTACACCCGTGAGTTCTAGAAATCGATCAGCCAACGTAGATTTACCATGATCCACATGGGCGATAATTGCAAAATTTCGAATACGACTTACATCCATAATAAAATTATTTAATAATAAACCTACCGAAATCGTTCGAAGAATATGGATTTGAGCAAATGGCATGCGTGGCAACCAACGTTATGTCTGAAATCATGCTTATTAGCTTGCTGCATTTGCGAAAAGGCATATTCAAGAACGCGGAATTACTCAACTTTCAAAATTTTTACCGTCGAAGTTTTTCCTTCCGCCGCCCAATACTCACCGTGAAGCACGATCAAAATGTCCCCTTTTTTCGTCAATGATTTTTTTTTCAAAAAAGCAACTGCCCTCAATATGTCTTCTTTTTCAACTTCAGTTTTTTTTAAGGAAGATTTAAAAGAGAAGGGGATAACTCCATACTGTATAGTGAGGCTGTCACTTATGGTATCGGTCGGATCAAATGCAAAAATAGGCACGAGGGGACGATAGCGGGAAAGGAGGCGCACGGTGTTCCCGGCATGGGTAAATGCAAGAAATCCCGCAATTTTTTTATTCTGATTACGATATGCCAAATATAAACCATAAGCCGCATCACATAAAGTTGCATTTTGGTCTGCTACTTGAAAATCAAACCGTTTCCGGCTGTCCACCATGTTCTTCAATTCATTGAAGGCGAGAGTTTTACTCATGACTTTCACAGCTTCAACAGGATGTGCACCTGTTGCAGTCTCGCCGGATAACATAACCGCATCAGTCAGATCGTAGGTTGCATTGGCAATATCAGACACTTCGGCCCGTGTGGGAAAAGGCTTTTCTATCATGCTTTCAAGCATTTGGGTAGCGGTGATGACGGGGATACCTTTTTTTATACTTTTTTTTATGATAATTTTTTGATAGTAAGGAACCTCCTCAAGAGGGAGCTCAACACCCAGATCACCTCTTGCTACCATGATCCCGTCACTCACGTCAATGATTTCATCCAGGTTTTTGAGAGATTTTTCCGTTTCAATTTTTGCAATAAGTCTAGCGTTCACTTTATATTTTTTCATCTCGCTCCTCACGACACGAATATCATCGGCAGTACGCACAAATGAAAGCGCTACAAAATCTATCTCATTGAGGGATGCAATCTTCAATCCTTCAAAATCACGGTCAACCATAACCGGGAAGGGGAAGTCGGCGCCGGGAATATTTAATGCTTTTTTGTTTTTTAAGATACCTGATGACTGGGATCGTAAATATGTTTTCCCGTCTTTTTTTTCAACGGTAAAAGAAAACGATCCGCTGTCGGCTAATATTTTTTGTCCAATGGTCAGGTGCTGGATTATTTGAGGATGAGATATGGATAAATCCTGTCCTTCGCCAAAGGAGAGAAGATCGTATTCTTTTACCGTAATTTGATCTACAGACATATTTATCCGTATTTCAGGTCCTTGCAGATCAATAAGGGTACCTACAGGTACTCCCAATTTTTCGGAGATTTTATTTACCCTTTGTATGCGGTCACCGTGCCACTCAAGAATATTATGCTTAAAATTGAAGCGGAAAATATTCACCCCGGCTAAAATCAGTTTCTCAATCATCTCCGGTGAATCACACGAAGGACCGATTGTTGCAACAATCTTCGTTAGTTTATCCATGAAGCTAATTATAGCAGAATTATGTTCCTTCTTTCCAGGATTCCAAATACTTTTTCTGCTCGGAAGTCAAAGTATCTATGCATATCCCTTCTGCCTTCAGTTTTAATGCCGCAATCTGCCTGTCTAATTTTTCAGGAAGTTGGTACACTTTTCCCGTCAGTTTCCCGCGGTTATTCCACATGAACTCGGAGGCCAACGCCTGCCCTGCAAAACTCATATCCATAACTGAGGCGGGGTGCCCTTCGGCTGAAGCTAAATTGACGAGGCGTCCTTCGGCTAACAAATATATTTTTTTCTTTCCCATATCATATTCCTCAACAAAAGGTCGCAGTGTTTTTACTTTTTTAGAAAGCTTTTTGAGTGCCTCTTTATTTATTTCTACATCAAAATGTCCCGAATTAGCCATGATTATCCCATCTTTTGCAACCTTAAGATGGTCCGCGTCGATAACGTGTTTGTTTCCGGTGACGGTGACGATGATGTCTGCGTGAGCAATAGCCTCTTTCATGGGTTCAACCACAAATCCATCCATTCGTGCCTCAAGCGCCTTCACCGGGTCAATTTCGGTTACCACTACGTGAGCCCCCATTCCCCGGGCACGGCTTGCCAAACCCCGTCCGCACCATCCGTAACCCACAACAACAAACGTGCGACCGGCGAGAAGAATGTTTGTTGCACGTATTATTCCGTCGATAGTCGACTGTCCAGTACCGTATCGGTTGTCAAATAAATGTTTGGTGAGATTATCATTCACTGCGAGCACCGGAATTTTTAACGCATGATCTTTCTCCATAGCGCGTAAACGTATGACTCCGGTTGTGGTTTCTTCAGTCGATCCAACCACAACGTTAAGGAGCTCTTTCCGCTTGCTATGAATCAAGCCAACAAGATCAGCCCCGTCGTCCATCGTTTGATTCGGTTCGGTATCCAATACCATATTCAAATGTTTGTAATAGGTTTTATTATCTTCGCCTTTTATTGCAAAAGTGGGGATATTAAAATCCTTGACGAGGGATGAAGCAACTGAGTCATTAGTGGAAAGGGGATTACTTGCGCAAAGAAAAACTTCGGCTCCCCCGGCCTTGAGCGTAATGGCCAAATTCGCGGTTTCACTAGTCACATGCAAACAGACGCCCAAACGTACGCCCTTCAATGCTTTTTCCTTGATAAAGCGTTCGCGGATAAGCTTTAAGACCGGCATATCCCGCCCCGCCCATTCTATTAACTTCTTACCCTCGGATGCTAAATTGATGTCTTTTATGTCGTATTTCATAATGATAAATTTCTGCGCGAAGATTATGGCGTTTTTGCGAGTTGGGAATTAAAGGGCTCCCATTGAGCAAAAATGACATAATCGGAGCGCTAACTACTAATCAACCTTAACCTTTTTTCAAATTCACCTTTACTCATCTTATAATTTACCGTTCCGTATTTTTCAATGGCAAAGCTCGCTACCACATTTCCAACCTTCAAACAATCTATCATATCATACCCCAAAGCCAATGCAACCATAAATCCTCCCCTGAACCCGTCTCCCGCCCCCGTCGGATCCACTACCTTATGAACTTTCACCGCAGGAATATATAAGCTTATTTCTTTTTGCAATTTGGAATTTAGAATTTGTTTAGGGTTTAGTATTTGGGATTTAGGATTTCCCTCGAATTTAACTCCCTTTTCTCCTAAAGTCGTAATTACATTGACTCCTTTCTTAACCAATTCCTTTTCCGTCATTTTAATTCTCTTTATTATCATCGCAATTTCATAATCATTTCCGATTAAGTAAGTTGCATTCATAACTCCTTGTTTCAAATCTTTATCCGTTATCCAAGTGAGTGACATTCCGGCATCGTATAAATAATCAACTTTATTCTTCACTGCATATTTTTGGGCGGCCAGAAATGCCCGAGGATGATTTGCAGATATGATCATCAGGTTGTCCTTCCTTACAAATTTTGTAAACTCTACATCTTTACCCCTCTCACAAGCTCCATAATAAAACCCCCAAATCTGATTATCTTTTATGTCAGTAATCACGGACCCATTCGCACTGAATATATTCTTGTCAACCACGATTCCCCGAGTATCAATTTTATTTTTTTTAAAAAAACGTAGATGGTCTTTTCCATCCTTTCCCAACCCACCGAGAATATAGATACTTGTGTCATGCCGAACTCGTTTCGGCATCTGTTTTGAATCAGATCCTGAAATAAATTCAGGATGACTGATTAGTATTTTTTTAATCTGTGAGGCGGCAAAAGCAATATTGGTAGCTGTTCCTCCCATCTGCTTTTCCAGGTTATCAACTACAAATGACACATTGATCTGGTGAAGTTTTTCAGGTGCAAGAAAGTCTACGAACCTTCTCGGGAAGTCCATAATAGTATCCCAAGACATAGAACCGGCGATTATGATTGAATTATATTTCTTCACATTATCTTCTCCCAAGGAAATATATCTCGGCCAAAATGTCCATAACTTGCAGTTTTGAAATAAATTGGTTTCCGCAATTGTAACCCCTCAAGAATTCCCTTGACTGAAGTATCCAATATCTTATTCATAAAATCTTTTATTACCTTTTCAGACTTTTTTGCAGTTCCGAATGTTTCCGCTTCCTGCATGACCGGTTTTTTTGCACCGATAAAATAAGCAAGACGTACCTCACACCGCGACGCCAAACCGGCCGCAACAATATTTTTTGCCAAATATCTAGCTGCATATGCCCCTGATCTATCTACTTTTGTCGGGTCTTTCCCTGAAAAAGCCCCTCCTCCTACCCGAGCCATACCGCCATAGGCGTCAACAATGATTTTTCGTCCGGTTACCCCGGTGTCTGAGGCAGGACCTCCGATATGCCAAACACCCGTTCCATTTACAATCAAGTCAGACATATTTACTTCATAACCGTATCTTTTGAGAACCGGGATCACGACGTGTATGTATAATTCTTCTTTCACTTGAGTTAAGGATATGTCTTCACGATGAGGTACTGCAAGAACTACTTGTTCTATAGATTTAGGTAATCCCTTATCATACCCCACGCTTACTTGAGTCTTCCCGTCGGGTCGTAGATAAGGAAGAATCTTTTTCTCTCGTACTTCATCCATTCGCTGTGCAAGTTCGTGGGAAAGCATGATGGGGAGGGGCATATATGAAGGAGTTTCCGTGCAGGCATATCCAAACATCATCCCCTGATCTCCGGCGCCCTGCGCATCTACTCCTTGTGCAATTTCTGAAGATTGGGTATGAATTTTAGTTATGATGGGGGACTGATAGGTAAATCCCAATTTTTTATCTGTATATCCCAATTTTTTTATGACCTCCCGTGCAATTTTCTTATATTGCATGTTGCCTTTTACAGTAACTTCACCAGCCATGCACACAAAGTTTTTAGTAACGAGGGACTCAACCGCAACTCTTGCATATTTGTCCTGAGACAGGGCAACATCAAGAATGCCATCGGAGATCTGGTCACAAATTTTATCGGGATGCCCCGCACACACGGACTCGGAAGTGAAAGATGAGTACAACATAGTGTATTCCATTAAATTATAATGGCCTATCTTCCCCCTCCGAATCGGAGGGGACGGATGTTGCACCGCACCCTCCAAATCGGGGGGCCGGTTGCCGGGCAGAATGGTAAGCCGTAACTTACAGACTTAAGTCTATCTGCCGCTCTTGATACTTAGGCGTGAAAAATAATATAACATATTACAATACAATTATCAATGAAAAAATTTAAACTGCTTCACATCTATCGGGGAATTGCGGCTATGTTAGTTGCTCTATTTCATCTCACTCTCGTGTATGAGGAAAAATTTCACTACCGGGTACTCTTCAACTTCTTTAAAGGGGGATTCGTGGGAGTAGATTTTTTGTTTGTCCTTTCAGGGTTTATATTGTTTTGGTCCTATCAACAAGATTTCAAAAATATTGAAAAAGTAAAAAACTATTTTATAAAACGGTTTATACGCGTGTATCCTCCCTACTGGGCCGTTATTTTCATTATCACCCTCATATATACCATTATGGGGAAAAATATTATGAAATCGTTTGGTATGGACATCTTCTACATAGTGAAAACCATTGCCCTTTTTCCCCAATGGCCGGTTATGATTGCACCCGTCTGGAGTTTAAGTTATGAAATATTTTTCTATATTCTTTTCGGCTGTTGCCTCATGTGGTTGACAAAAAAACAGACTATTATTTTATTCATTCTCTACATATTTCTCCTCATGGGAATAAATTTCTCCATCCGCCTTCCTCCCTTTTATATTCCTTTGGATCATTTTATTCTGGAGTTTTTATTCGGAGCCATTGCGGGACACATTGCTTCACAAGAAGAAATTAAGTCATATTTACTTATTCGATTATTTTTTTATTTGTCTATTATTGTCCTCATCGTAGTCTGGTCCATTTATTATATGTTCGATTTCGGTTCTCAATGGCCAGCTTACCTGCGCCCCTTCACTTTCGGAATTCCTTTTGCACTTCTCACGCTTTCATCAGTTTGGATGGAAAAAAAACAACCCTTACCCGTTCCTCGCTTAATCCTTTTGGGAGGAGATATCTCCTATCCATTATTCCTCATACACGCAACGCTCATTTCATTTATTGCTATATTTCTGTCGGATTATTTGAAGATTTCAAATCAAGTAATGATAGGACTCAGTGTTATCCCGGTTATTATCATTACGTTATTAGCTTCCTGGTTATTTCATTTTGCCATTGAAAAACCTCTTCGCAATATATTCTCTAACTTTTTTACCCTACGTTCCCATGTTTGACTTTCTGCAAATAGCTGTCTTTTCTTAATTTGTTTTTTTCCTTTTTCTTTTAATGCTTTTTTTATATTTAAAATAAATTCATCTTCATTTTTTGAAACATACACGAATTTTTTTATTTTTGTACTAACCGGTTTCAAGGAGGTTATGACCGCTTTTCCTGCAGATAAATAATCATACATTTCCTGCGAATCTGATTTAAATATTCCTTTTAGGTATGGCATGATACAGACGTCATACGTTTGAAGAAATTTAGGGAGCTGAGAGTAGGATTTTTCCCCAACCGGAAAAATGTTTTGGTGTTTTTTTGCGATTTCAATGAGCTTTTTTGATTCAATTCTCCCCTCAATCACAATGGATGCAGTTGAAAATACCGATGCAATTTTATCAATAAGTTTGGGATCTATCTTACCATCTGAACCTTCAAGTATCCCGAGCACCGGCTGTTTTATCCAACAGAGACCCACCGCGCATGTATCCGTTTTTACTGAGGCAGGAGCAAAATGGTTATAATCGGTTCCCATATCTTCGGGAATTATATTTTTTGGATACTTACAGGATATGAGTATCTTTCTCCAGAATGAGTGGCCTATCAATACTGAAGTATGTTTTGAGAAGTCAACCTCCTGACAAAATGAGTGAAACGATTTCCTAATCTTTTTTACTTCTCTTTTTGAAATCTTATGAAAAGAAATATCAAACTCTTTCGATGCAGATAAGTTGACTGTGTATATATTCTCATCACGTTTCTCAAAAGCATATCGTTTACTGTCAGTGATAAATCTTGGTTCAATAAAAAAAACCCTGTGACCACGTGTAGCAAGAGCTCGAGCGATATAGGTGGCTCTTCGTGGCCTTTCGTCAAACCTTGCATCGCTACAAATAATGATGTCCATCCTACTGACACGTTTGTGCTTTGTGGACGAAGCATGTTCTCTTTGTAATGTATTTTCCTGTCTGAGAAGTTTTAACTTTGATTTCATCAGGGTCAACCCTCTCAACAACCATACGAGGATGATAAATGGTGATCGGGATAATCGTTTGAGGTGGAGAAGATATATGCTCAGTTCTTTTAATTCGTCATCTTTCTTATTTTCCCTTCCTCGAAAGACATATGACTCAAAATCATCGTAGATAAACCGTATTTCATTCCAGATGAGTCGAAGTGCCTGTCCGTCATTCAAGAAAAGCTTCTCTTTCATCTGCCACACTTCAAACCGCTTCTCTTTTATCTTATACCTGAGTGTTGAGGCTTTCATCGAAGGTTACTATAGCAAATTCAAGCCACATCCGCAAACATTCCCTCAAGTCGGCGAAATATATGAAGTGCAATAATGAAAATAACAACACTTACCAATACGCCTATGCCCAAGCTCGGAAAGTTAGGCAAACCATTTGTCAGCAATATCTGCCGGTATGCGTTGATAAATACGGACATCGGATTTACCTGGAATATCCACCGGTATTGGAGAGGAAAGAATTCGGTAGCATAGATAACCGGTGTCAAATAGAACCAGAGGATAATTACTAAACTGAGTAAATAACGAACATCCCGATAAAATAAATTTGTTGCGGCAAGAAACAACGACACACCGTAGGTAAATAAAAACTGTAATGCAAAAAGGGGGAGGAATAATAGCATATAGGGAGTAAAAGGAATCCGATACCACATCATGAGTAGCAAAAATATGAGGGTTGAAAGGGCAAAGTCAAACGTCTTGGCTAAAAGCGCGGATAAGACAAGTATCTCGCGGGGGAAATATATTTTTTTTATCAGGGATGCATTTTCAACCAGTTCCTCAGTCGCATTTTGCAAAGAATTTGAAAAAAATAACCAGGGAAGAAGACCTGCGTAAAGATAGACGGGGTAGGGGACACCCAGATCGTTTACCCTCATGACTTTGGAAAAGATAAAGCTCATGATGAGCATCTGGAAAAAAGGACTGAGGACCACCCAAAAAAATCCAAGAAATGATTGCTTGTACCGCGCCTTTATTTCCTTTTGGGTGAGATGTTTTATCAGTTCCCAATGTTTAAAAATAATCATAATTGTTTTTGTAGTCATTCCCGCGTAGGCGGGAATCCAGGCTATAATTTCAACCTAAATAATATTTTGTTTATAAAGGCTAACTCCCTCCTCCGCTTTTCCATCATACTTCACCTTCCCCTGTTCCAGATAAATCACTCTATCACAAAACTCCGCAACCGTATTCATGGCATGGGAGACGTAGACGATGGTCGTGCCGTTTTTCTTAAACTCATTCATTTTATCCAGACATTTCTTTTGAAATCCCTCATCACCGACGGCAAGAATTTCGTCCACTAATAATATTTCGGGGTTCGTAAATACGGCAACCGCAAAAGCAAGCCTCATCTGCATACCCGAGGAATAGTATTTTAAAGGAGTGTCTATAAATTCTTTTACCTCAGCAAACGCGACGATGTCATGGAATTTTTTTTGGATATACTGTTCCTTGAGCCCCATGATCACCCCGTTTAAAAATATATTTTCCCGTCCCGTCAGCTCATAATGAAATCCCGCCCCCAGCTCGATGAGGGGAGCAACCTTCCCGTTTATTGAGATTTTCCCTTCTGTGGGTGAGGAGACACCGGCAATGAGTTTGAGCAGGGTGGATTTTCCCGCACCGTTTTTTCCGATGATTCCGACTGTTTCACCGGAGTTTATGTTAAATGAAACATCGTTCAGTGCGTGTACCCGTTCGAGCGTTTTTTGCCTCTTAAACAAAGCCTGCACCAACTCTTTCACTGTTTTTTGATGCTGGAAATAGAAATACTTATGCACGGAATCAAAAGTGATGGCAGTCATGATTCTATTGTATCAGATTTGTTATTTTGCCGCCAATAGATTAAAATACAGACATGCCTACTCAAAGCTCCAAGATCATCTTAAACGTCTGCTTAACCGGCATGGTTCCCACCAAGGAATTGAACAGATATACGCCCATAACCCCTAAAGAAATTATTAAAGATGCGCTCGCCTGTGCAAAACTTGGTGCGTCAATTGTTCACATCCACCCGCGGGACACAGACGGTAAACCTACCTGGAAAAAGGAAATATTTGCCAAAATTATTTACGGAATTAGGGAGAAAAATAAACATCTGATTATTAGCACAACTACCTCGGGCCGCTTTTGGAATGAGTTTGAAAAAAGAGCTGAGGTTTTGGATTTGAAGGGCGATCTCAAACCAGATATGGCGTCATTAACCGTTGGCTCGATGAATTTTATACGGGATGAGTCGGTGAATTCTCCCCGGATGATTGAACAGCTTGCAGGAAAAATGAGGGAGAGAAAAATCAAACCCGAGTTTGAAGTGTTTGAACCCGGCATGGTCCACAAGGCAAATCATCTTTTGCAAAAAGGAGTCTTAAATGATGACAAACCATACTTTAACGTATTTTTTGGTTCATTGGGTACTGCCCCTCTTCACCCCGCCATGGTTTCCGCCTTTACCTCGCTCCTCCTCCCTAGCGCAATATGGAGCAGTGCGGGGGTGGGTATGTTCCAGCTTGATGCAAACGTCATGGGGTTATGCTTTGGTGGTCACATCAGAGTCGGATTGGAAGACAATCTCTATTTTGACCGGACTAAAAAAGTGTTAGCAACCAACGAAACTTTGGTCAGAAGAATTACCGGCATCATTCGGGATATGCAGTTGACTGTAGCGACTCCTAATGAGGCCCGAAAAATTCTTGGTATCACATGACCATGTTGAAACACTTTTTCAAACACTGTATTCTCTTGTTTCACCCTTTTTCATCTTTTCTCTTTAAACGGGATAAAATAATTCATCCCTATTTATGTATCATCACTCCGGTATTTGACCCGGCACTCAAGCCACTCAAGGATTTAATCCGCGATTTACAATCACAAACATTTCCTCACTTTATACATGTGAGTATAAGTAACGGTTTATCTCCAAAAATTAAAAAATATATTAGTAAACTTCAAAAGAACGACCCCCGTTTTATTTATGATCAATTAAAGTTTCAGCCCACTCCCGACTGGCAGAAACTTCTAATTAATATCGGCAAAAGGAGAACGTATGCATTCAGAAAATATGATGCAGTCCGCTACGTGTTTATTGACGCAAACTCAAGAGTTGCAAACAATAGTTATATTGCAAAATTATATATGTCAGACTCGTTTGTTAAAAAAGATATTATCATCACCCAAACTCTTTTTCCCGACTCAACGCTTCTTCCCTTTTTCCCCATCAATGTAGGGAGAATTGACATAACCAATTATTCCTTTTCAAGATCCATTGCACGAAAATTTCGCTACCCTCAAAATATTGATCCCGAATACGGTCCGGCAAATGATTTCCGTTTTTTCAAAAAAATTAATCATAAAAATAACACGGTGTTTTTTCCTTTTTTAGGAATTAAAAAAGATGTTTCTCATTCCTACAAAAGCATCGGCCGGCTGTTTCATGATACAATTGGAAATATCAAATGAAAAAATCCTCATGGACTCTCTTTGGCGCCGGTTATTTTATCTACGATATCATTGATGCGATTGAGTCGCGCCGGGGAATCGTAACTCACATTGTACTGAATATTCCCATTGAAAAGGATATCCTCAAATATATTCCTGCTCACGTCAAAATTGTGGATTTAAAATCTTTCAAACCCCTGACAACTCATTTCTTTTACGGATTCATGGATCAAAATAAACAACTTCTATTTACTCAACTTGCCAAATACAAATTACGTTTTGATAATGTCATACACTCGTTTTCTCATGTTGCGAAAGGTGTAAAAATGGGGGAGGGAAACTTTGTCGGCGCCGGTTGTGTCATTGCGCCTCAAGTAACGCTGGGCAATACGAATATTGTGAACCGTATGGCCTCAATCGGTCACCACACCCGGGTGGGACATCTAAATAATATAAGTCCCGGTACCGTTATCACGGGCCGTTGCGAAATAGGCAATAATAATTTTTTTGGGTCAAGTGCGACCCTTCTTCCTCAATTACGGATTAAAAATAATATTACGGTCGGTGCGGGCGCGGTGGTCACAAAAAATCTTGAACTCTCCGCCATCTATATCGGTATCCCTGCACGGCAAAGTACTGCGAACTTATGAGACGTCACATCAAACTTTACTGGTCCAACGAATATGTCCAAGGGGGGATATTTTTAACCCTCTCTGCTTTTATGGCAAACGCTCTCAACTATGTCTTTAATTTTTTTGCCGCACGCGTCCTTGGCCCCTCAGGTTACGGTGAGCTCATTGCTTTTTATTCCTATATTGCTCTTTTTTCCGTCCCCATGGTCGTTCTGTCCAACATCATCATCCAACGAATTAGCTCACATACCGCAAGTCCCTATCTGTACGCGAACTCTTTTGCAATCCAATTTAGACACATACTGTTTCGCCTTCTTCCCTTCATCGGATTAAGCATGTTGGGAATACCCTTTATCAGCCGGATTACCAATCTGTCACCGGTCGTATCCTACCTTCTCATTCCGGCCATCCTTCTGGGGATTGTTTCAAGTTTCTACTTATCGATTTATCAGGGTCTCAAACTTTTTTTTCTTTTTTCCCTGCTTGGCTTGGCAAGTGTGGTGTTCAAACTGGCAAGCATCGCTATACCCGTTTTCAAATATGGAGCACTGAATGAAGTCCTGATTTTTCAATTTCTCTCGGGTGTCTTCATCGTCTTTATATCCTTTATGATTTTGTCTAAACTCCTCCGTAACCATATTCCCAAAAATACTTCGTCCACGGTAACTAAATTGAAACGTTTCTTTTCAGGAAGCCAATTTATTATTACTCTATTTTCCGTACTTTCCTTTACCATGCTCAGCAATATTGATGTGATGTTTGTAAAGAAATTCTTTTCATCCGGCGAAACCGGGATTTACAGTTCTTGGGCACTTTTTGCGAAGATCATTCTGTATGTGGTAGCCCCCCTTACTCAAATTTCCTTTGTTTTTTTTGCGGGCAATTCCAAAAAATATCTGCAGGACCGGGTACTTTTGATAACCCTTGGAATATTGGTATTTGTAGGTGGAATGGGCTATTTTGGATATACTTATCTGGGAACTTTCTTTATCTCTTCATTATTCGGAAGTACTTTTCAGGACGTGGTACCTTTCTTGGGACTTGCCGCAATATTTGGAATGTTTTACGCGGCCATAAGTTTTCTCAATACTTATTTTTTAGCTAAAAGAAGCCGTTATGCCCTCATCCTCGCCCTCCTCCTGCCCTTTTACTTAATCACCCTTTTCTTCCTTCCCAAAACCCTGGTATATCTCATGTGGACCAACATCATCTTCTCCGCACTCGTCGCCGCCTCCTATCTGGGAGCCTTTCTCCTTTCTGGAAAATAGCACTTATTAATTTAATTAACGAATTAAAAAATTAACGAATTCAATAATCTGTTAATTCGTTAACCCGTTAATTTGTTTATTTGCTTATTTCTTCATTTGATTATTTAAACATTTATTTGTTCATTTCTTTATTTGATTATTTGTATATTTTGTTATAATGTATCCATGTCACTAAAGTCTCTCTTCATTTTACTTTTATCGTTATTTCTTTTTGCATCTTCTGTTGAGGCCAAACTACTACCCCGTTTTTCATCTCCCGCACGCAGCAGTGGAGGAGGAGGTGGCGGGAGTGTGGTCGTATCTCCTAAATTGAGAGGCGATAGACGTGCGCTTAATGTCTATTTCGGGAATCTGGCCAAAGCACGCAGTGTCTCCTATATTCTCACCTACCGTGGTAATGATTCGGATCAGGGAGCCATGGGATCGGTCGATGTAGCCTCAGGGAGCACAAACCGCGAGTTACTTTTCGGCACCTGTTCGACCAGCGTATGTACCTATCATCAGGGTATTTCCAACATGAGGCTTGAAGTAACCATTGAGCTCACTTCGGGGAAGAAAATAGTTAAAAGATATAAAATTAAAGTTTAATGAACAGTAAAACAGTCTTTATCGGTCTTGGAGTCCTCATCGTCGTTGTATTGTCTATTGTTATCGTGCAAAACAAAAGCTACAAACCCGCACCAGCAGTAAAAATAAACTCTCTCTCCACTTCCCAGGCACCCGAATCTGCCACTTCGCAGACAACTCAGGAATATTCCGACCCCGCGGGCTTCAAATTCAACTACCCCGATACCGTCACCGTTTCTCCAAAGGATACTACAGACGAGAACGCGTATTCTTCACTCGTCGTCGCCTCATCTAAAAATCAGGGAAAGATGACGATAGACGCCGTTTCAAGTAGCTTGACCGCGCTTGACAGTTTGGTTAAATCAAAATCTGCCGTAACCGACGTCAAGCTTGCCGACCTTGATGCAAAGCAATTCACGGAAAAGGGGAGTATCGTGACCCTTGCCCTGGATAAAGGGGTTCTGTTCACCTTGACCGTCTCCTCAGGAGGTAACGTAAACTTCTGGAATGACGTAAATAATAAAGTTATTTCCTCCTTTGCCTTTGCCGCACCTGAAAAAGCTCAGGTTAAATCAGATACTTCAACCCCCGCCGACACCGGTTCTGCCGGCGACTCCGCCGTCTCCTTCGAAGGGGAAGAAACGATAGAGTAACATCGCATTTTTCTCCTTACTGTTTCAATCTATACCTTGTTTTTTGTAGCATATAGTCCATTGACAAAATTTGGCACACTACATAGAGTAAGGTTAAAGGTCAAAAATTATCTCTTTTCGTCATCCCCACATCCCTTTCCGTCATCCCCGCGCAGGCGGGGATCCAATCTAAAACCACATCTTATGCACAATAAATATTCTTTTGTATATATCCTTTCATCCTGTAAAAATGGTGCATTATATATTGGAATAACTAACAACCTTAAAAGAAGAATGTACGAACACAAACAACAGAAAATTGCAGGTTTTACAAAAAAATACGAAATTCATCATCTTGTATATTATGAGGTATTTGAAAATATTGAATCAGCTATTTCAAGGGAAAAGCAACTAAAAAAGTGGAATAGAATTTGGAAAATAAGATTGATTACAGAAATGAATTCTACGTGGAAAGACCTTTATTATGAAATTTGATTAATGTTGAAGTTTTAGTATGGATTCCCACCTTCGTGGGAATGACGTATTTATTTTCAATATTTGCCTTTCATTTTTACCCTTTGGTTCTGAGCCAGCACCTGGTATCCACTCCATGCCCCTAATTGGGCTGAGACTTTGTCAAGAAAAATGGGAGGAACATATTTGATTGTATCATCGATGCCAGTTGTTGTCTTTTGCAAGTAAGAATAGGGTGGTATAT
>JACRPE010000019.1 GCA_016214055.1 Candidatus Roizmanbacteria bacterium | reverse complement strand
ATGAGTGTAATTAGTGCCGTCTGAGATGCTGTCAGATCAAGTGAAAAACAAAACAATATCTTTTTCAACCGATGTTTACTTATTGGCTTGTTATTACAACCCATTTCTCTATTTTAGCAAGAAAATGCTAGTCTAGAGCCATTATTATTACTGTCAAATTCCGGAATACGAAGTCTTAAGAATCCAAGAATATTATTCACCTCATCTACAAACTCAAGAAAGTATTCCTGACCTTTCGAGGCATTATATTTTGTGATGAGAAGGCGGGTTTGTCCGATAACTTTTTGATCTTTTATTTCCCTGCATCGGATACAGTTACAGTGAAGTTTTTGTTCTTTCATTTTATCCTGTATTACTTCTCTCAAATTAGGTGCGATTCCATCTCCTTCCATAACGGTTGTCGTAATATCGCGAATCAATCTTCCAATCCGGACCCACGGGGGGGCAATCTTCGATTTAAATTCAACAATCATCTCAACCAATTTTTCTATGGAATACGGTTTGTATCGTCCTTCCTTATACCAATCGCTAATCTGTGTATATTTTGTGATAGTTGTGGGATAAAGCTTCAGATGATCCGGCTTAAAATCATCATCATTAAATGTTCTTACCAGAGTCTCTCTATCTTTACCAGAATTTGATCCGGGAAGATTTGGCATGAGATGATACCCGACCTTGAACCCTGCATTTTTAAGAAGCAAAGTTGCAGAAATAACGTCTTTAACTTTATGTCCACGATTAATTAATTTATATACTTCATCGTCAAGAATTTGTACCCCAATCTCCACATGAGTCACTCCGAGAGTTCTCAGGAATTTTATTTCACTATCATTAATATAGTCAGGTCGGGTTTCAATATTAATACCAATCACTCTTGATATTGCCGATTCGTTTTTGATTTGTGCTTGGAGCAGCGCACCTGTCATCCCGAATTTATTTCGGGATCTAGATCCTGAACCAAGTTCAGGATGACAATAGTTGCCTGTTTTAATATATCCAATAACATCAACATTACATGCGTCAAAGATCCTTTTTACAAACCATCTCCGGTAGGCTTTCGGATAAAATGAAAAAGTTCCTCCTTTTATAATAATTTCAACTTTATCAATTGGATGATTGGAAAGGGCAAACATTATGAGTCGTTGAAGAGTTTGTTTGTACGGGTCAAAGTTATGACGGATGGCGCGCATGACAGCGGGCTCATCTGAAAAGTAACTTTTAGGTACGCCTGGCTCGTTGGGGCAATATACACAGCTAAAAGGACATCCCACGCCTTTGGTAAACAAACTTAAGGCGACGATGCCTGAAGTTGAGCGAGTCTTTGTTTTTGTTAAAAAAGGTTGGATATTATTAATAAATATCTTCGAAAACCTCTCTTCATGGCGTAAGAGAATAAAAGTGAACCACCAGTTTGAAGGCTTTATATCTTTAAAATATTGCTGGACTTCATCCATTCTTAATTTATCTAAAACAAGACGGTTAAATTTTTTATCATCTGTCGGAATTTTCTTTTTAAAATCCTTTTCCAACAAAATAAGTAGTTCAATGAGGGGTTGTTCGTATTGTTTGGGGAAATTTTTTGGGTAAAACATGGGTATAATACATCATATGCAACCTTACCTTGACCAAATGAACTCTATTTTAACAGAGCTGTTTATGGAATACGCTAAACTCTATGGAAATCCTGGGTTATTACTTTCGGGCGGTATAGATTCATCAACAATTGCTTACTTTGTTTCATCTTACTTTAAGAAATATACCATTTTATCGATGGGAACCAATAATACAAAAGACAGAGTGTTCATAGATATTGTCAGCCAGCATTTAAAAAAATCATATACATGGGTGGAAATTACTAAAGAAGACGTGCTTCAATTTAACATTATAATAGAGCAAATGCTTCGGGAAAATAATATTGATGTAAGTTTGATGCAACGGTCACTTGCACTAGGTTACTTTCTTATTTTTAAAAAAGCTCAAGAGCTTGGTGTCACCCACATATTCACCGGCCAAGGTCCGGACATCCTTCTCGGGGGATATCATAAGTATGAGTCAGTTACCAACATTAATGAGGAAATAAAGAAAGATCTCCCCCTTCTGGAAATAGATAAAAAAAGAGATGGAGCAATGGCCAGTCATTTCGGTATTACACTTATAAATCCTTATCTTGAAAAGAAATTTGTTGACTTTGCCCTCACCATTCCTCAACAGTATCTTGTCCAAGGAAGTATTAAAAAATTAATACTCAGGGAGCTTGGTAAAAAGATCGGATTGCCTCTGGAGATTGTGAACCGGCCAAAAAAAGCGTTTCAATATTCCACAGGTATACAAGACATGATCGCAAAAATGTATTAAAATGATGAGTGAACATTATTATTTCTTTTTAATCTTATGAAACATCATTTCACGGCAGACGAGGCAAAAAAAGTAGGAGAGTCACTCGGCATTGATTGGAGTAAATTTGACGTCGAACAATTTAGACGAGGAATGGATGTAGAGCTGGAACACGGGAAGGATAATCTCGTTACCAACGTAACGAATGATGACATGATGATGACGGGAAAGATTGCTCTTGCTCATCTTAATGAATTTGCAGACTATTACACAAGACTCGATAAGATGGAGGCTGAGGCGCACGCATATTGGGATAGTAAAGCATCTTAAATTCACTTGCAATTCTGTAGTCATATTCTGTATAGTGAATGTTCTATGAATAATTCAAAAGATCTATCAAACCAAGTGATTTCTCCCGAGGAAGTAGTAGTTGAACCAACCGGTGCAACGAGTTCGATGAATGTCCTCGAGCTTACGACTATCATCAACCGTTATGCCGCAGACATTGATAAGGTAAAAGGAAGTTTAAAAGAAAAAAATTCGATGTTTAAGGATGCATTCGAAGGGGATGCAAAATATCACGAACAGGACATGAAGGTAAAAGATCTCACAAAATTGAAAAATGCCGAAAAACAAAGGATTCTTAAAACCCCTGCAATAGAGGCTTTGACGGCTCAGGTGAATGATTTAAAAATGGAGATGAAAGATATGCAAGATCTTCTTTCAGGATACCTTGAGCAGTATCAGAAAGTATCGGGTACCAATATCATCGAGACAGAGAACGGAGATATCAGGGAAATCATTCCTGTGTTTAAACTCGTGAAACGAAGAATATAATTTACAGGCACTTATCCCATAATCCGCGATTATTATCCCGCGCTTCCTGTTGGGCTTCTACAAACTGTTTTGAATAGGTCACATCCGGCGGAAAAGTGGAGGCATGGGCATATCCTTCCCGCACCAGGAAATCATTTACAAACAATTCGGCTGAAGCGGTGGCGTTGTCATCCACAAGCCATACATATCTCAGTAATCTTCCGTATCTGTCAGTCTCCGAAACATCTTTTTCCAGACGGACCATCTTGCCCTCAACTAATTCCTTATTTTTATCTGACGCTTCTTTTCCAAAACACTGCACACCTTTTGTCGGATGTTTGGTTTCAGGTGTGTCAATGCCGATGTAGCGGAGCTTCAAATTCCCCTCAATTTCAATTGTATCACCATCAACGACTCTCAATACTTTTACGGAAGAAGATTTAGCCTTGGGTTGTTTGGTAGGAAGAACACTGAACGTTTTTTTAAGCTGAACCGTTGTAGGAAAATAATAGACACCGGATGCAAAAAGAACAGACACAATTCCCAAGTATATGAGTAGACCGAAATATTTTTTCATCACTACAATAGTATAATATGTTACATGCCAAAAAAAATTATCATCGTGCGTCATGGTCAGACAGCAGAAAATAAAAAAAGGATTCTGCAGGGACATCTTGACACTCTTTTGGATGAGACAGGAAAAAAACAGGCAGAAGAGGTGGCAGAGACTCTAAAGAATGAGGATATCGAGGCATTCTTCTCCTCTGATTTAAAACGGGCTCTTCACACGGCTGAAGCCGTCATATCAAAACACTCCGGCAAGAAAATCCACGCGACCCATCTGTTGAGGGAGAAGCATTTTGGCAAATTTCAGGGCATGACCTTTGGTGAAGTGGGACGCTACCTTCCCAAATTCGGCGAACAGGGTAATTTTTCATTTCAGGGAAAGGAAAAGGAGTTCGGAGTTGAGACGAATGAAGCGGTGAAGGAGCGTATCCGCGAATTCAAAAAGATTCTGACACTTCACAAAGGAAAAACTGTTGCCGTATTTTCACATGGAGGAACAATCCGACGCATGCTGGAAGTGTTTGGAATACCTCCTCACATCGTAAGTGAAATGTACATGCACAACGCCGCCCCCCTCATCCTTATAAAAAAAGGTGAGGCCTATATTCTTGAATCATAGATCATTACTTTACCGTCACGCTTTTGGCGAGATTTCTGGGTTTATCGGGATCTGTCCCCCGACCGACCCCAAGAAAATATCCCAACAATTGACCGACTATTACGTTTGGAAAAAGCGTCAAGTCTCCTACATCCGGTGTTTGTATGGTTGTATCAAACTCGGTTGCCTGAAATGGCGCGATACCGATTATGTATCCGCCTCGAGCTCTCAACTCAGCCGCGCTTGAAAGGACCTCGTTCTTTACTTCATCATTCCCCGCAAGCACAAAGCAAATCGTTCCTTTTTGAATGAGTGAGATAACCCCATGCTTGAGCTCACCTGCCGCAAATGGCTCGGCATGGATATAGCTTGCCTCTTTTATTTTGAGCGCAAACTCCAATGTACTCGGATAATTTAAATGCTTGCCGATTAAGTACATATCTTCATGGCTCAATATATTTTTGGCAAGAGCAATTACCTTATCCAATAATGTTTGATTTAACCATCCCTCAAGTACTTGTCCCAAATGCTTCAGATTTTTTTGTGCAGTTACTATATTTCCGCCAACATCATGGGCAAGTAAATATAACGTTGCAAGCTGTGAAGTGAAAGCCTTTGTCGAGACGACAGCTATTTCCGGTCCTGCTCCCACGAGTAATGTGGAATCGGCTAATCGTTCAAGAGTTGAACCTCGAGCATTAATCACTGCAACCACATAGGCTCCTGCCTTCTTTGCGTTTCGTGCGGCGATCAACGTGTCTGCCGTCTCACCGCTTTGAGATATGGCGATAAACACCGTATCTTTATCACAAAACTTTGCAAAGGGTAAAAATTCATACGCAGGATAAGTTTGAGCTTGTACGCCAGATTGTGCAAAAAAATACTTTGCGGCGAGTGCACAGTAAAAAGCGGTACCACATGCCACCATGACAACTTTTTTATGTATTTTTATTTTATCCGCAACTTTTTTCAATTCTTCTCCATTAATTTGTGACGTTTTAGGGATGGTTTTCTTTTGCTCCATAATTTCCTTCAGAAGGAAGTGGGGGAATCCCCCCTTTTCCGCATCCTCCACCTTCCAGTCAAGATGTTGGGTGACCAGATTTTTTTTCTCATGCGTTTCAACATCATGCAGAGACACACCTGTCTTCGTCAATATTACCGCCTCCCCGTCAAGTAAAAAGTGAACAGCATTGGTAAATTTCAAAAAAGCAGGTACGTCCGACGCAAGATAATAATCATCTTTTCCCATTCCCACCACAAGCGGGGAGCCGTTGCGGCATGCGATGACCGACTCCGTCTTACTGTCCAACACCGCAATGGCATTTGAACCCGCGAGTTCTTTAAAAGTTTCAAATACTGCAGTCTCAATTTTTGCAGTTTTTTGCTTCTCCTCGATAAGATGAGCAATCACTTCCGTATCAGTTTCTGATATAAAAACATGACCTTGGGTCAACAGTTTTGCTTTCAATTCCTGATAATTTTCGACGATACCATTATGTAAGACGGCGATTTGTTTTGTACAGTCTAAGTGAGGGTGAGCGTTGGTATCGGTCACTCCTCCATGAGTTGCCCAGCGGGTGTGACCAATAGCTATTGAGCCTGCGGGTAATGAGGTTGAAGCCTGCCCGATTTTCCCAATATGTTTCTCAACCTGAAGTACTTGTCCCCCTTTTGGTTTCATAGCAATACCCCATGAATCATAACCTCTATACTCAAGTTTTTTCAATCCTTCAAGCACCGTTTGGGCACTTGAATTATGTTTATCATTGACGACAGCAAATATACCGCACATAAATATGTATAAAAATAATAATGGAGCTCGGGATGAAGAACTGTTTTATGTTTTCTTTGGTCCCGCATTACTGCAGGGGTTTAAAAAACATATTCAAGACAACAGCTGTGCCTTGAGGGTTTCCGTAGATATACAATTTTGGTGAATTGTTTCCGATTCCCTCCGATTCGGAGGGCCCTCTCCTCGTAAGCCTCCGATTCGGAGGCCCACACGCTCTTCTTTATAAATCTTCAATCTGAGCTATTAAATTCTATCAAATTGGGAGTATTAAGTCAATTTTTACGTTTTTGTTCTTTGAAAAACAAGAAGCCTGATAGGAGGACTAAACCCCATCCTGCTACGGGGAGAAAGAAGGGGAGAAGTTTAAGGGTAATAATGTTTATTATTCTTCTTACTTTATTATGTTCTTGTATAGTGATGAGCGCATTCAACGTTTGTTCCCTGAGTCCTTCGAGAATGTGTTTATTGTATTCAAATCCAAATAATAAAAGACTAAATCCAAGAAGAAGAAAGATCGACTTACGAGAAGGTCTATAGAGGGAAAGTCCTATAGCAACAAGCATTCCACAAAAATAAAACAAGGCAAGGGCGTTATGAGTAATAGTAAAAAAAAGCGCGTAAAAGATATTTTGTTTAAGGTCGGGGGTTATAATCATTTTAAAATAAGCTTAATTGTGGTTTTGGTTCAGGCTTCTTTTCTTCCACCACTTTTTTTACACTTTGATTTCTTTCAAATATTCGCTTAATCATAGAATACATTTCAAAACCGGTTAAATATGTTTTGAGCCCTTCGCCAAACCAGGAAAAATGAGTCTGATCAATATCAAAATCCAGGGGAACGTCGGTTACAATAGTTGATAATTTCTTTGCGATGATAATGTCTTTTTTATGCTCAAGTAAAATAGTCTTTACTTTTCCTTCATCCATTGACTCAATCCCGGTCAGCAAATTATCGAGGGTTTTGTACTGAGTGAGAAGTTTTACCGTAGTCTTTGGACCAATTCCTTTTGCTCCGATGTAGTTATCAGATTGGTCGCCGGCGATTGCTTTATAATCGGGAATTTGGCGTGGTTCAATACCGAGCTTTTCTTTTACCTCAATGGGGGAGTACAGTTTTGTTTTTGCAAAACCGATTTGGGGAGATATGACATAGATATTTTCACCTACGAGTTGAAAAAGATCCTTATCACCCGATAAAATAAATACCTGCTTTCCTTTATTTTTATAATGATAAGCAATGGTACCGATCAGATCATCTGCCTCGTATCCATCTTTTTCCATATGTACAACATGACTGGCATCGAGGGCACCTTTTACAAAAGGGATTTGCACGATAAAATCATCGTCAATTTTTGGGCGTTGAGCCTGATATGACTCAAGTAATTTATTTCTGAATGTAGGTGCGGGAGTATCAAAACACACGAGAAGATGTTGGGGTTGAAAGTCGGTCACCGCCTTGTACAACATGGAAAGAAATCCATACAGGACATGAGTCGGAACCCCTTTTGAAGTTTTAAAGGGAGGTAGGGCATGATATGCCCGGTGCATGAGGGCGTTTCCGTCTACCAGAAGCAATTTTTCCATACATTAAGTTAACTTTGGATGGCAAGCGTAGCAATCGCTTCTTTTTTGCCTACAATCTTTTCAAATTCCTCCTGATCCAAGCTTTCTTTAACCAGAAGTTCCTGGGCAACTTTATCCAGAATGTCTTTTTTTTCCTTGATCATCTGAACGGCTTTCTCATATCCCGTCTGCAGTATTTTTTTTACCTCCCCGTCAATTTTACCCAGCACTTCCTGGGATACGGTGTTTTGCTCATAATAAGTCTTTCCCCACTCGGTCACATCCATGGTGGGTCCGAAGTTTATGGGACCAAGTTCACTCATACCATATTCAACTACCATAGCTTTTGCGATACGTGTTGATTGGTCAAAATCATTTGATGCCCCCGTCGTAACCTCATTAAAAATAGTCAACTCAGCGGCCCGGCCCCCCATCATGACGGCAATTTCTTCCAACAGATGAGTCTTTGTTTCATGTAATTTATCTTTTGCAGGAGGAATAAGTGTGTACCCGAGAGCCATACCCCGGGAGATGATTGAGATGCGATGTACAGGATCGGTGTGGGGTAAAAAATGACTTACGATTGCGTGACCCGCCTCATGATAGGCGGTCAGTTTTTTATCCATATCCGACTGGATGCGTTTTTTAGCCGGCCCCATCTTTACTTTTGTAGCCGCCTCTTCAATATCGCTCATATCTATGTCAACTTTTGCATGACGTGCCGCAAAGATTGCCGCTTCATTCAACATATTTTCCAGATCTGCTCCTGAGAAACCGACCGTTCTTTTTGCAACTTTGTCCCAATCAACTTCCTTGGTAAACGGCTTGCCCGCGGCATGTATTTTCATAATGTCTATTCGTCCATCCACATCAGGGTAGTCCACAATTATGCGCCTATCGAAACGACCCGGGCGAAGAAGTGCGGTATCCAGCAGATCTCCTCTGTTTGTAGCCGCAATAACGATAGTTTGCTCGCTTGATGTGAATCCGTCCATCTCAACCAGTATTTGATTAAGTGTTTGTTCCCGTTCATCGTGGGAGGGCATCGCGCCAACTGACCGAGCTCGCCCGATTGCATCAATTTCATCTATGAAAATTATTGATGGAGAACTTTTTTTTGCAGTGGCAAACAAATCCCGAACACGAGCCGCCCCAATTCCGACCAACATTTCCATAAACTCAGATCCGGCAATCGAGAAAAAAGGAACACCGGCCTCACCCGCAACAGCCCGGGCAAGAAGCGTCTTACCGCATCCTGCAGGTCCTACCAACATAACACCCTTTGGAGTCCGCGCACCGAGTTTTTTATATTTTTCGGGATTTTTTAAGAAGTCAACAATTTCTTCTAACTCTTTTTTTGCTTCATCAACCCCCGCCACATCTTTAAAGGTTGTCTTCGGCAAATCTTTGTTAAACCGTTTGGCTCTTGATTGACCGAATGAAAAGACGGAGTCCTGTGCACCTCTGGCCTGGCGGAATAAAAAGATAAAGAAACCAACCATGAGAATAGTGGGAATGATATTGCTCAAAAAATTCACGATTCCATTGGATCCCTGAGTATCTTTCACCACAAATTGAGTATTTCCCGGATTGACTCCTGCGTCCCGCACCGTTTTTAAGAAACTATCGCTTGCTTCTTTATAAGTAACTCCGAGGGTGTCGTCTTTATAGAAAATAAGAATTTTATTATCAACAATCTCCACTTTTTTCACTTTCTGATCTTTTATCTCCTGGACTACCGTCGTAATCGACTTTTCAGGAAGGGCTTGTTTGACCTCTTTTGAGATAGACTGGTAGGCAAAGAAGAGAAAAAGAACGATAAAGAAGATAAAAAACATGTTCTTTAAATCGAAGTTAAGCTTAAACTGGGCGATCTTTTTAATGTCATTTTTCTTAACCTCTTTTCCATTTTTTTTGTTTATCATGGGAACATTTTAGCAGATTTTTGGTAGAATTGACAACACATAATGAGAACAATACCTCTTGATGAGAACGCAATTCATGAAAGTATAAAAGTCCTGCAATCAGGCGGTCTTGTGATATTTCCATCAGATACCGTATATGGAGCTCTTGTTGATTCGACAAATAAAAATGCAGTCGCAAAACTTATCGGTTTTAAAAACAGACCCATCGGTAAACCGATTTCAGTTTTCGTCTCTGATTTCGAGATGATGAATCAATATATATCTCTTGGTAAGCACCAAACATTACTAGAAAAATTATTGCCTGGTCCTTTTACAGTCATACTCGAATCAAAACATAAAACAGAAGCGCAACTGGAGTCTGAGCGAGGGACACTCGGTGTTCGCATTCCCGACTTTTTTCCCGTTGTCCAATTAGTTAAGGCATTTGGAAAACCCGTCACCGCAACTAGCGCCAACCTATCCGGACGACCCGCGCATTATTCCGTGGAAACTTTACTTCATGAATTTCCCCAGTCAAAAAAAGACATGATAGACCTTATCGTCGACGGCGGAAAACTGCCTCGGAATAAACCTTCGACGGTGATAGATTTAACAACTCCTGAAATTAAAATCGTAAGACACGGCGACGTTGATATTAAAGATTCCCAGACATTTATATCAAAAAGTTCGGGGGAGACGGAGAAAATCGCACAGTTTATCATCAAAAAACAACTTGAGAAAAAATCCGATAGGCCATTGGTATTTATTCTTGAGGGAGATATGGGAGTTGGGAAGACGATATTTGTAAAAGGAGCAGGTAAACTCTTTGATATTGAAAATATTACCTCACCCACCTATGTCATTTCGTGTGAATACAAAATTAATAAGTGGGGGGTTGAGCAGCTCGTTCACTGTGATTTATTTAATATCGAAGAGTCCAATGAGTTTAAATATCTTGGACTCGAGGAATATATAAAACCCGGAAATATACTTTTTATGGAGTGGGGAGAAAAAGTGGGACCGCTCTATGATTTGTTAAAAAGTAAAGGAGAAATTATTCATATTGGGATGAAGTATATTAATGAGAAAGAGAGGGAGATTCGCATATGGTAATTCTATCCATTGATACTTCTTGTGACGAGACGGCGTGTGCCATAACTGAGGGGCGAAAAGTATTGTCAAACGTCATTTATTCCCAAGTGCTCATCCATAAAAAATGGGGGGGAGTTGTCCCATCCCTTGCCAAGCGCGCGCATGAGGAGAGGATTGATTTTGTGGTTGAGGAGACTTTGAGGAAGAGTAAACTCGGATCCCACGCATTTCAACTCATAGACTATATCGCCGTTACTCAAGGTCCCGGACTTGCTATGGCGCTTGAGGTGGGTATGAGAAAGGCAAAAGAATTATCTCTGAAATATAACAAAAAAATTATTCCTGTGAATCATTTGGAGGGACATATTTATTCTTCATTTGTACAGAATGGTAAAGGCAACCCATTGCGAGATTTTTCTTTTCCCTATTTAGCTCTCATCATTTCCGGTAGCCATACGGACATCGTTCTTATGAAGGGCCACATCACCTATGAAATATTAGGTGAAAAGATAGATGATGCGGCGGGGGAAGCACTGGATAAAGCTGCTCGCATGCTCGGGTTTGGATATCCGGGTGGAGCAGTGATCGAACGGCTCGCGCAGGAAGTCAAGAATATTGATGAGTATCATTTTCCCCGTCCGATGTTACACAGTAAGAATTTGCAATTTTCTTTTTCCGGATTGAAAACATCATTATTCTACTTTTTAAAAATAATGCCCGAGAAAGAAAAGATAAGTAAAATTAAAGAGATCGCAAGTTCATTCCAGGAGGCAGTGTTTGAGACGATCATAAAAAAAACGGAAGATGCAATAAAACAAACGTGCATAAAAAACATTATCGTCGGGGGAGGTGTTATTGCCAATACCTATCTTCGAAATAAATTCAGGAAACTCGTAAAAAAACACGACGGTTCTATTTTATTCCCTCCTTATCCCTATTTAACGGGAGATAACGCGGCCATGATCGGTGTCGCCGCTTATTACAAAGCGGAAAAAGGCATTTTTGTTGAAGACAATGAAACACTTGACCGCCTTCCCCGTTTCCCCCTTGTAAATTCAACTTGAAAAATACTTCTTAAACTACTACAATAGGAGTATATGTTAACAATAAGCAAAAAATCAGATTACGCACTCATCATCATAGCCCAGTTGGCAAGGAAAAAAAACTATACTCCTCTCTCGGAGCTTATTGAGAATACCGATCTTCCCCGGAGGTTTTTAGCCCGGATAGCGGCAACTCTCGTGAGCAATAAGCTGTTGATTAGCCGCGAAGGGCGGGTCGGTGGATATATCTTATCACCCACAATCGAATCCGTATCGCTTTATGATTTTTTTCATATCTTCGAGACAAACATGGACTTCTTAAAATGTCTCAAAAAATCTCACCCTCGTTGCAAGTATGAAAAAGTGTGTCAGCATCAGCATGGCATCCGTTCAAAGCTCAATGACATTGTATTAAAACAGCTTAAGTCGACGAAACTTTCAGATTTATTCTAACCATGCTTGACATACAACACCTCACGGCACGCGTACAAAGCAAGACGATCCTTAAGGATTTTTCTTATAACTTTAAAGATGACAGCATCTATGTCATCATGGGTCCCAACGGATCGGGGAAATCTACCCTCGCAAATTGTATCATGGGGCATCCTCACTATTCGTTAGACAGCAAGAGCAGGATTATTTTAGATAAGAAAAACGTGACTGATTTATCGCCGGATAAGAGAGCAAAGGCCGGCATTTTTCTTTCTTTCCAATCTCCGCTTTCTTTACAGGGAGTAACCGTGTTTCAACTCCTTCGTGTTGCCCTTGCCGGAAAACAAGGAGCATATGAGTTGAAAAAGGAAATGCTACGGGAAGCTAAAAAATTAAAGATACGGTCAGACATTCTTGAGCGATCATTGAACGACGGATCATCTGGTGGCGAGCGCAAAAAGATTGAAGTACTCCAGGCCGCCGTTCTTCATCCAAAAGTTGCAATATTTGATGAGGTAGATACGGGTGTGGATGTTGATGCACTTAAAACAATATCAACTTTCATGAAAACATTCAAGAAAAATAAAACAATCATCTTCATAACCCACAATTCACGTATTCTTAAATACATCTCTCCTGATAAAGTTCTCATTCTCAAAGACGGTAGTCTGGTAAAGGAGGGGGGGAAAGAACTTCTGAGCGTCATTGAGGAAAAAGGATTTGAAAATTTGTAACCAATTTTATGGCAAAAGACAACACTCTTGAGTTTGAGTATAAGTATGGGTTCTCCATGCCCCAGAAGAATGTATTCACGGCAAAAAAAGGTTTATCCGAGGACATCGTACGGGCGATTTCCGGACTCAAATCAGAACCCAAGTGGATGTTGGACTATCGGGTAAAGGCATATCATTACTTCCTCTCAAAGAAAATGCCCCCATGGGGAGGTGACCTTTCCAAAATAAATTTTGATGACATAACTTATTTTATCCGCGCCACTGACAAACAGGTGGGAACCTGGGAAGAACTTCCTGATGAAATTAAAAATACGTATGACCGCATAGGGGTGCCGGAGGCGGAAAAAAAATTCTTAAGCGGAGTGAGTGCTCAATATGAATCGGAAGTGGTATATGAGAGCATACACAAGGAGCTGGATAAAAAAGGGGTTATTTTTTGTGATATGGACACGGGGTTGCGCAAGCACCCGGAACTGGTGAAACAGTATTTCGGAACCCTTATTCCCTATACTGACAATAAATTTGCGGCATTGAATTCCTCGGTTTGGTCGGGGGGGTCATTCGTTTACATCCCTCGCGGAGTGAAAGTAAACCTTCCTCTTCAGGCATATTTCCGTATGAATGCGGAGCGTTTCGGCCAGTTTGAAAGAACACTGATAATCGCCGAGGAGGGATCTTACGTCCATTACATCGAGGGATGTACCGCACCCATCTATACCAAAAGTTCTCTACACAGTGCGGTTGTGGAAATTTTTGTGAAGAAAAATGCACGAGTGAGATATACCACGGTCCAAAACTGGAGCAAAAATGTTTTTAATCTGGTAACTAAGCGGGCGGTTGCCGAGGAAGACGCCATCATGGAATGGGTTGACTGCAACTTAGGAAGCCAGGTAACCATGAAATATCCTGCCGTCTATTTGAAAGGTGAGCGAGCGCGCGGTGAGGTGCTTTCCATTGCGTATTCAGGAAAAGATCAGCACCAGGATGCCGGGGCAAAGATGATTCATTTTGCGCCGAACACTTCTTCGCGGATAATCTCAAAATCCATTGCCAAAGACGGAGGACGGACTTCATACCGGGGACTCGTACAAATTATGCCGGGAGCAAAAAATTCCTCATCCTATGTTTCATGCGACGCACTCCTCCTGGATCCTGATTCCCGGTCTGATACCTATCCCACCATGCGCATCAAAGAACAGGATGTGGAGGTCCAACATGAGGCAACTGTTGAGAGGATCGGTGAGGAAAAATTATTTTATTTACAATCTCGCGGTATAAGTAAGCCTGACGCAGAAGGTCTTCTGGTGAACGGGTTTATCAGCCCGGTTGTGAAAGAGATTCCCCTCGAGTATTCTATTGAATTAAACCGTTTAATCAATTTAGAAATGTCCGGAAGTGTGGGATAAATTATTAAACTTGTAACATGAGACCTGTAACATTCATTCACATAAAAAAGGAATCCGGGAAGGGTATTGTTTTTGAAAAACCCGGAAAATACGTCGTATTTTTTCACAATCTTTCGGGAGAGCTGGCGTTTGATATCCGGGAACAAGGAGTTGAACTCGAGATATATGGATTGTATACGGGGCATAAAAAAGATTCATTTAAAGTGAAGACAGTCCAACACCACCGAGTTCCCAACTCGCAATCAAACCTTCTCATCAAGGGAGTATTCGATGATGACTCTGCATTTCTCTATGAAGGCATGATTCGGATTGAAAAATCAGCCCAAGGTACTCATGCGTACCAAAAAAATCAGAACCTTCTTTTATCACCCTATGTATTTGTCAGTTCCAAGCCAGATTTGGAGATTTTGGCCAACGATGTATACTGCACCCACGGTTCAACAACCGGAAAATTGAGCAAACAGGAATTGTTTTATATTCAGGCAAGGGGTGTGGATAAAAAGAGGGCGGAATTCATGATGGTGGGGGGGTTCATCGAAAATATGTTTTCCAAAATATCTGATTCAGGAGTTCAAGAGATAGAACCTTATAAATATTCTATACTAAAGCCTTATGCTTAACCCTGACACAATAAAAAAAGACTTTCCCATTTTTAAGAATATTCCTGAATTAATATATCTTGATTCGACCGCAACTTCTTTAAAACCGAAAATAGTCATCGATAAACTTCGGGAGTATTATGAAACCTACTCCGCAAATATTTACAGGGGAATTTATCACCTGTCAGAGCGCGCAACTGAAGAGTACGAAAAAACGAGAGAAATCATTGTGTCATTTATTCACGCAAAGAGCTCTGAGGAAGTTATCTTTACCCGCAACACATCTGAATCTTTAAACCTGCTGTGTTATTCCCTGGGTGAGGAGATCATCAAAAAAGGAGATGAAATAGCCACGACCATTATGGAACACCACTCAAACTTTGTTCCGTGGCAACAACTTCTCATAAAAAAAGGAGGGAAATTAGCGGTCATCAAACTTGATAAAGACGGCGGGCTTGACGTGTTACATTTAGAAAAATATATTTCCAAGAAAACGAAAATTCTCTGCCTCACCTACGTTTCAAATGTCCTAGGAGTCGCAAACGAAATTAAAAAGATCATTCAAAACGCTAAAAAAATTAACCCATCAATCATTACAATAGTTGACGCGGCTCAGGCAGTGCCCCACCGGAAAGTTGATGTGCAAGATTTGGGCTGTGACTTTTTAGCATTTTCAAGCCACAAGATGTTGGGTCCCACAGGAGTAGGAGTGTTGTGGGGACGGAAAACATTGTTGGATGCAATGCCGCCCTTTCTCTATGGAGGTGAGATGATTTCAGAGGTTCATGTCCGCAATACTAAATTCAAGGAGACGCCTCATAAATTTGAAGCAGGGACGCCGGCAATTGCGGAGGTCATCGCATTAAAAGAAGCGGTGCGGTACTTAGAAAAGGTGGGATTAAAAGAGATCGAAAATCATGAACAGAAACTGGCGTCCTACGCAATAAAAAGGTTGGGTGATGAGTTTAAAAATCTTCACGTCATAGGACCAAAAAACGCCGAAAATAAAGGCGGTATAGTTAGTTTTTATTTTAAAAAATATCACCCTCACGATGTGGCACAAATTTTATCCGAGAAAAATATATGTGTTCGGGCGGGAAACCATTGCGCCATGCCTCTTCATGAAGAGCTTAATTTAACAGCGACCGTACGCGCAAGCTTTTACCTTTACAATACGCAATCCGATGTTGACGCATTGATTGACGGCCTGCATGATGTCAGCCGCATTTTAAAATAATAAAACCTATGACCATATACCAGGAAGTTATATTAGACCATGCGGAAAACCCGCGAAATACGGGAAATATCCAAAATCCGACCAATACCGTGATTGTTTACAACCCTTTATGCGGCGATAAAATCAAGATGGATGTTCTTATAAAAAAAGATAGAGTGATAGATGTGCGGTTTCAGGGGCAGGGATGTGCCATATCGAAGGCGGCCTCATCGCTTCTGACGGATTGGGTAAAAGGAAAAACAAAAGAAGTGTTGAAGAATATGACAAAAAAAGATATGATGAAACTATTGAAGATTGAGCTTGGTCCCAACCGGATCAAGTGTGCCCTGTTGCCCCTTGAGGCGCTTCAAAAATTATTAATTTAGCCGAGTAACTATATGGATCCAGCCGATGTGATTGACCCAAAAAACCCTTCAGGCCCAGTTAAAATTAATAAGTTAACCGTTCATGTAGATCGTGATCTCTGTATCGGTGCCGCAACATGCATCGCCGTTGCCCCCAAGACCTACCTGCTTGATTCTGAAGCAAAAGCAATCATACTGAAAACAGCAGTTGAAGAGACGAGCGAAACCATCATTGACTCGGCAAAAGCTTGTCCGGTGGCCGCAATTATCATAACCGACGAAAACGGACAACGTATTTTCCCCAACTGATTATGTCGCAATATCTATGGAAAATTGGCGGTGAGGCCGGTTTTGGTATTCTCACCACGGGAACTTTCTTTTCCAAAATCGCAAGCCGTTTAGGCTATTTTATTTTTGATTATATTCAGTATCCATCCCTGATCAGAGGAGGGCATAATACATACAACGTCGGTTTTTCTGATGAACCGGTATACAGCCTCAAACAAACCATAGACATGCTTGTTTGTTTAAATAAAGATACTTACACTTTTCATAAAGATAAACTCGGGTCAGGTAGTTTAGTGTTGTATGACAAGGATGAGTTTGAGATTGTAGACTCTGTAATCAAAATCCATATTCCACTTAAAAAAACCCTATCGGAATTGAAAGGCCAGGTTGTCATGAAGAACACAATTGCCCTTGGCGCATCTTTAGCTCTGCTTGGCGCTGACATCGCGGTACTTTATGAGCTCCTCATGTCCCAGTTTGGAAGAAAGGGTGAGGCGGTTGTAAACGTCAATAAGCAGTTTGCTGAAGCAGGTTACAACTATGTTTTGGCAAATTATAAAGAATACATCAAGCCTTTATTAGTAAAAAGGGAAAATCCCCCTCAATTGGTGATAAGCGGAAATGAAACATTTTCGCTTGCCGCCTCGGTCGCCGATTGCCGATTATATGTTGCCTATCCCATGACACCCTCCTCAACTGTTCTTACCGTGCTTGCCGGATGGCAGGGAAAAACAAACATGGTAGTACGTCACGCAGAAGATGAGATTTCGGTCATCAATACCGCGCTCGGCGGATCGCTTGCCGGAGTGCGCTCCTCAGTTGGTACTTCAGGAGGTGGGTTTGCCCTCATGGTTGAATCGATATCGTTTGCTGGAATTGCAGAAATTCCCCTCGTCATATTTCTTGCACAGCGATCGGGTCCTGCAACGGGCATGCCGACATGGACCGAACAAGGAGATCTTTTATTTGCAGTACATGCAGGTCATGGTGAATTTCCTAAAATTGTACTTGCCCCGGGAGATAACGATGAGATGTTTGAGTTGACTATCAAAGCTTTTGATCTGGCAGATATTTATCAGGTCCCCGTGATAGTCATGTCAGACATGTTACTGTCCGAGTCACACCGGAGCCTTTCAAAAGGGCTAGTTGAAAAACACATGAAAGAGTATAAGCCAAACAGAGGAAAACAGATTACTGCCGTCGATCAGTCTCCTTATCTGCGGTATCGGATTACCGATGACGGGATATCGCCCCATCTCATTCCCGGCGCAGAGGGAGCATATTACCAGTCAAATTCATACGAACATCTGGAAGACGGCCATACAACTGAGGAGGCTTTAGACCGTATACATCAAGTGGATAAGCGGGCGCGTAAAACGCAAACATATCTTAAATCGCATTTTTCACCTCCCAAAATCTACGGAGATATGGATGGTGCAGAGATTATTTTTGTTGCTTGGGGATCAACCAAGGGTCCGGTACAGGAAGCGCAACGCATCCTCCAGGGAAAAGGAATAAAGACGGCGCTTCTCCACTTTACCCACATGTTTCCTATGGATAAAGAAACGGTTTTACCATTTTTTAACAAAGAAAAGAGATATATTCTCGTTGAAAATAATTCAACGGCCCAGTTTGGAAAACTTTTGAGGATGGAGCTCAGTGTTGATCTCAAAGAAACGATACTTAAATACGACGGGCGGCCCATCTCAATGGAGGAGATAGTTAATTTCATTTTAAAATAATATATGTCAACAATACAGGATTTTACCGGCTATCAACCTACCTGGTGTCCCGGGTGTGGTAATTGGGGGATCGGAGTGGCGATAAAGTCTGCCCTTGTGCAGATGGGATTGTCTCCATCATCAGTATTTGTCTCCTTCGGGATAGGATGTTCAGGCAACATGAATGATTTTTTGAATGCCTACGCAAGCCATGGTCTGCACGGAAGAGCACTTCCCGTGGCAATCGGGTTTAAACTTTCCAATCACAAGATGAAGACTATCGTAGTTGCAGGAGACGGAGATTTTTATGGTGAAGGGGGCAACCATTTTCTTCACGGATGCCGGGGAAATCATGATATTACTGCAATTATTCATGACAATAGTGTATACGGATTAACCACAGGGCAAGTTGCGCCGACCGCATCAAAAGGATATAAATCAAAATCAACACCAGCCGGAATCATTGAAATGCCGGTCAATCCGTTGAGTTTTGCCATAACTCAAGGAGCTACGTTTGTTGCGCAGGCATTTGCGGGCAATGCCCCCCACATGATTGAAACGATGAAATCAGCATTTCAACACAAGGGTTTCTCAATTGTTAACGTACTCCAACCCTGTGTTACTTTTAACAAAATAAATACCTATCCCTATTACATGCAAAAGTCATACAAACTGGGACCGGATTATCAGCCAAACAATAAAGTTACGGCACTCGGAAAAGCTCTTGAGTTCCACGAAGAGAAGTTTCCCCTAGGAATACTCTATAAGGAAGACAGACCGGCATATCACGAGCACCTTCCCCAACTGGCTGATTCGACACTTGTATCGCAGAGCAAACCAAAGGATCTCGCAGGTCTTTTAGGTGATTTTATTTGAGAATATTAATACCATTTGACAGTTAGCAGATACTTTGCTATACTGCTAAGAGCTCTTTACGAGCAAAATTATGGCATTTCTTATGGGTTCACCAAATCAAACAACACTTCCCATCATCGCAGTCCGTGACGGTATCGTATTTCCTAAAACAGAAAATGTTCTCATCTTTGGAAGACTGAAGAGTATTACGACTATCAATGAAGCATTGAAGAAGGATAAAAGAATTGTTTTAGTTATGCAAAGAAGCTCCTCAGTCGAGGACCCAAAAAAGGAGGATCTGTATGATATCGGAGTCATTGCAACTATTGAAAAGACAGTAGTTGGCGAAAAGGGAGAGATAAATGCATTAGTTAAGGGGGTTGAAAAAGTTAGGATCACTGAATACACTAAAGAGACACCTTATTTTGAGGGAACAGTTGAAAAAGTAGAAGAGATCCTTGACGATGATAATGAACTCCAAGCAATGGTTAAGCACATCTCCCTTCAGGTAAAAAAAGCAATCAACTTGGGGAAAGCTGTGGATTTTGTATTCCTCATGAATATATTAAATGTCGGAACACCTCAGGATTTCTCCTATCATATCGCCATGGTTCTCGACATTAAAGAAAAAGAAAAACAACTGCTTTTGGAGGAAAACAACCTAAAGATGAGATTGATAAATGAAGTGGATTATATCAATAAAGAAGTCAAAATTCTTGAGATTGAACAAAACATATCAGCAAAGACTCAGCGTAAATTTGAAAAAGGAATGAAGGAGACATTTCTGAAAGAAAAGATGAAGACGATTGAGGAAGAGCTCGGGGGAGGCGAGGACAAAGACCTGAAAGAATATCGTGACAAAATAATTGCCTCAAAAATGCCAAAACAAGTGGAGGAAAAAGCGTTAAAAGAGCTCAAACGGCTCAGTCAAATGTCTCAGTTCAATCCTGAAGCCTCATATGTTAAGACCTATCTTGATTGGTTGGTGGACCTTCCTTGGTCAACAACCTCAACAAGTAATGTGGATATCAAGCAGGCGGAAAAAATATTAAACGAAGATCATTTCGGATTGAAAAAGATTAAAGAGCGCATACTTGAATATCTTGCGGTTATTGAGCTCCGAAGACAAAAGGCTGAGGTTGCCCAAAAGGATGGAAATGCAGAAAAGAAGAAAAAAGAGTACCAGCCAACAATCATTTGTTTTGTAGGTCCTCCCGGAGTCGGAAAGACTTCACTTGGTCGTTCCATAGCCCGTGCACTTGACCGAAAATTTGTCAAAATGTCATTAGGGGGTATTCGTGATGAAGCAGAGATTCGTGGACATAGACGTACTTATGTGGGCGCTTTACCCGGACGGATTATCCAAGGCATCAAGCAGGCGGGGACAAAAAACCCGTTATTTATGCTCGATGAAATAGATAAAATCGGACGTGATTACCGGGGAGATGCATCTGCGGCACTTCTTGAGGCACTTGACCCCGAGCAGAATCATGCTTTTTCAGATCACTATCTTGAGGTTCCTTTTGATCTTTCAGATGTGTTTTTTATTACGACAGCCAACATGTTAGATACCATTCCCGAAGCATTACTTGACCGGCTTGAGATCATCAACTTCCCTGGTTATACGGAAGACGAAAAATTCCACATTGTGAAAGATTATTTGGTTAAAAAACAAATAGATGCCCATAGTTTGTCAACGGCTGAAGTGCAAGTCCATGATGCGGCCATGAAGACGATCATCCGCCGTTACACCCGTGAGGCGGGAGTGCGCGAACTTGAACGCCAAGTTGCGGGGGTATTCCGTAAGATTGCCCGTGAAATAGTTGAGAAGAAAATTACCAAAAAAGCAGTTACCACGACGGACGTTTCTAAGTATTTAGGCCCCTATAAATATTCAAATCAAATAATTGAAGGAAAAAATACCATAGGTATATCGACCGGGCTTGCATGGACTCAGGCGGGAGGAGATATTCTCTTTATCGAAGTTGCCATTATGCCGGGTAAAGGTGTTTTGACTTTAACAGGACATTTGGGCGATGTCATGAAGGAGTCATGTCAGGCGGCTCTTTCCTATATCCGTTCCCGTTGGGAAAAGTTTGGACTCAAAAAAGACTTTTTTCATAACTTTGACATTCATGTGCACGTACCTGAAGGTGCAGTTCCGAAAGATGGCCCCTCTGCCGGATTGGCAATTGCAACCGCCATGTTATCTGCCCTAACTAAGACTCCTTTTAGGCGCGATGTTGCAATGACGGGAGAGATTACGCTGAGAGGGCGAGCACTTGAGATCGGTGGAGTTAAGGAAAAAGTGATAGCCGCACATAGGGCGGGGATTAAAACAATCATTCTTCCCAAAGATAATAAAAAAGATCTTGAAGATATTCCTGACTATATTTTAAAAGGACTGAAGTTTGTGTATGTTGAGAATCTTGACGACGTTCTCCCGGTGGCCTTAACCCATCTGCCGAGGACGGTTAAGAGTGGGTCTTGACAATTAAAAAATTTATTATAAACTATAGGTTATATGGAAAAGAGCAACATTTTTTATAGATTTTTAACCACGACTCCGTTTTAGGCGGAGGGTATTTATTATGATAGACATACACCTCCGCAAGGAGGTTTTTTTTATTTGCGTAAAAACTACTACAACTACACCCGCGCATTGGGAGGATTTGTAGCGTCTTAAAATTTATACAAGCACAGATACCTCCCGGAAAGGGAGGTTTTTTATTAATTGTGAATTTATGTATGGAAAAATTAGATTTTAAACAGCAAATATATGAGATTTTAAGGAGTCCTGTGTCTCCTCATGATGCTGACGCAATCATTTCATGCTGTAAATATGCGTGGCCAGATAAAGACAATAATGGATGTATATATCCTTACTTAGCATTGAGGAAACCTCAGAGTTGGATGCCGGAAGGCGAACTGGGTCTGGCGATTGCAAGAGGGGACATGTATTCGTCGGTTGTTCGTGACGAGAATGGAGAAATTGTTGCTCATGCCGCGTTAGTCAGAAATAAACTCGGTCTTTGGGAACGGGGGAGAGTATTTACCAATCAGCCGGGTAAGGGTTATGGGGAGCTGGCAATGGATGGCGCTTTAAAACAGGCTATACAGATTGGCGCTGAATATGTATATACGGGGAGGTCCTACAACAGAACGAGTGTGGCGGGAGCGGCAAGGAGAGTGGCTGAGGCAAACGGGATGCAGATTGCGGTGATCGGCGTTTCGCCCCATCTGTATCAGGAACAGGGAAGTGGAGGGGAGCAATATGATTGGGGAGAAGTTGATTCAATTATTATGCAAAAGGGAAAAAAACTGTCAATTTCTTTACCCAATAATGCTCCCTATGCGGTTAAAAGATTAGCTGAAATAATTGCCGGTAAAAATCCGGGCATTGAGTTAAACATTAATCATAGGCTTGTTGATAATGCCGCAGAATGCATAAAGATTGATGAACATATCGGGCTCATCGATATCAATGATGTTTCTCAACAAGAGGCACTGATTAAAGCAGGATGTATTCCTGTAGGGATTATGCCGGTACAAGGATCCTGGTTTGTCAAATTCTTTAAAGGAGAAGCGCCACCTGTCATACACGCAAGAATGGACGTCATCAAACCGGGCATATCACCGGTCTACTGCAGTGATGACAGGGAATATCAAATTATCAATTCAATATTAAATAATGACACTAAACTGCCTGTCTGAGACCCAGGTAGAAATTTCTCAATCCATATACAATATTATAAGCGGAGTAAAGCGGAGAGGAAACCACAAGGTCTAATCCGGGAACAAACTCGGTAAATGTGGTGCCGTATCCTTCTTTAAAACGGGTGAAGCCCGCCCATGGGTTTTGCACGTCGTAATGTGGCGCAAGAGATCCCCACATATCAAACTTAGTAGCCCCGAGTTTTTTTCCCAGACGGATTGCCTCCCACATGAGAAGATTTGCCGCCATAAGATTGCGGTGTGATTCTGAAGTGCCGCCATAAGGATAATAAAAAACATCTTTGAATTTAAACAACTCGTATGAGGCAAGGGGAGTATCCTCATAAAAAGCAATCAAAATATGGGCAATGCCGTCTTTTAAACTGTTCCAAACTATTTCGTAATACTCTTTCGTATGACCAAAATATTTCTGACGGCGGCACGTCTCGAAGTATAGTTTTTGAAATATCTCAAAACCTTTCGGGCTTGACATCTCTTTTACCACGACACCTTTTTTTTGCGCAAGTTTCACATTATATCTCGTCTTTTGCTTCATATTTTTTAACAGATCATCTTCAGGTTGGGTGAGATCAAGCATTTGCGTCCAAGGTGGGAAGAGGGGATGAGGAGATTTAATTAATTTGAAATTTGAATTTTGAAAATTGAAATCCACTTCAACATACGGTTCGATTTTGACAAATATTAGATTGTTTTTTTGTCCATACGAAGATAGAAAGCTTAGCACGTCCTTGGAAGGAAATATTGACCGGGGAATATAGCCTATTTTATAACCCAGGCCAACGGAATGGATGGTCATTTGATAGACTTCAACAAGAGTATCTTTTTCAAACACTCCCAACCTCACCACCTTTATTCCCATCTTCTTTCGTGCCTCCCCCCATTCCCATGCCTGAAGAGGATGAAGTGCAACATTATTAAATTTCTTTTTATCAAACGTATCATCAAGACTCTGTATGCTTCTCATACTCATATTATAGTTTATCCGCACCATAACTTGATCGGATTGATTCAAACACAACCCTCATATCATCATCTCTCTTTATTTGATGTATGACGGATTTGTTATCAGTTAATATAAAAGGCTTGGTCATATCTCCATAAAATCCCCCATGCGTTCCTTTATGTTCCTCAAAAGCATATAATTTACCATCATCGTCAATATTTCCAAACAATACCAGATCCCCATTATTCTCAAACGACGCATAACGGGCAAGTGACATCAACGCTCTTTTATCTACCGGTAAGCCAACAAAAGGAGAGCCGGTTGTCTTCAGAACCCTCCCATTTGTAAACTCAACACTTCCTTTTTTACCCATTAATAATTGTTTGTCATTTCCCTGTCTCACCAATACCCAACCGATCTCCGGATTTTTTAATAACCGATCAATAATATGGGGAAATGTCTCTTCAAGGCCTCCGAGAAGATATGGTTTTTTCAAAGTTTCTGAAAAATATACCTGGACAGATGAGCCCGCCGGTACAAGGAAGACGTTCTTACTTTTTTGAGGCGGGGATGAGAATCCAAATGTTCTCAACACATGATAGGATGGGTCATTGAGAGCGTTTTGGACGATGTTTTCAAGGCGGCTTGATTTATCAAGGGGGCGCGATTGAGTCTGTCCGTGATCGGAAAGAATAATAAAATCATATTTTCTTTTTGACTTTTTTGCAGTTTTATACAATGACTCACAATACCAGTCTATGAGTCGAATTGATGAGTATGATATCTTATCATCTACTCCGTATTCGTGAGCAAATTCATCATAGAGCACATAATCTATAAAAAGAACAGGAGTCTCTCGCGCTATTTCAAGCTCGGCTATGTAACTGGCGATATTTCCAAGAAATATACGCGAAAATGCAGACTTCAGCAGAGTAATTAATTTCTTCTTTGATCGCTCTTTACTCGATATATAAACACTCATGGACATACTTATTACTATCAGGTAGCACGTTAATAAAAGACGAACCGGATTAAGAAAAATGAAAAGTAAGTAATGAAGTTTACGGAAAGCTTTCATAGGGGACTTGAGATTCAATTCTGTCCCCGAGAGATCGCATTGGGTAGCACCTGCGGAATAAATACCCAATATACATGACCCTGATTTGAGGAGATTGGCCTTCTTTTTCATGTCGTGTTCAAACCCCACAATACTCTTACCCCGATTGCCTCTGACAAACTGAGACAAGGACCTATCATACCAAGTAAATCCTGGAATGTTTTCACTTGCTCCGAAGAATAGTTCGGCCTCCGTTGCCGCAGTAGAAGCAGGGACTCCGCAGAAATACGGATAAACCGAATACCCTTTTTTTATAAGCTTTGAAAAAAAACTGCCTTGTTTCTTTTCCAGGGAACGTTTGAATATGTCGTAACTGAGACCGTCAACAAGGATGACTATTAACCCTTTTTTTTCGATGGGCACGGAGCTTTTATGAAGATGAAAGACCCGCAAAAGCAAAGACAACAAAACTTTACGCATGATTCTGTTTTAAAATGCTCAAGTAAATTTTCTCAGTTTGCTCAGCCACGAGACTCCATGCATATTTTTGACTTTCACCTATGCACCAATCTCTTATGTCATCCCGAAGTCGGGAGTCGGTTAGCACTTTTGTCAACGCCTGGGCAAGAGCCCTGGTATTTTTCTGCTCAACCATAAGTTCAAAGTTTGGATAGGTGCCGAGTGATTCCTTAACCGCCTCATTTTGAAATCCGACTATGGTACAACCGCAACTCATTGCCTCAAGTATGGTGAGAGGGGATGCCTCATCAAAATAGGGTGCACAAAATATTTGCGCCTCCTGAAAAAAATGTATTCTCTTATTTCCAAAGACCTCCCCCCGGTATTTTATTTGCTTTTCGAGGCGGTTATTTTTGATAAAGGACAAGGTTGTTTGTACCTCCGGTCCTCCTCCCACAAATTCCAACTCCGCATGGGGAAATTTACGGGCAATCATGCGGAATGCTTCCAACAAATAGATAACCCCCTTTCTCTGGACCATACGTCCCAAAAAAAGAAGTTTAATTTTATTTCTTTTTGTCTGCGGTATAGGATAGAACGACTCACGGTCCACGGCGTTATATACGATGTGTTGTGAGACTTTTTTTGTACAAAGACCTTCCCACCTTTTTTGAGTAATGCGGGAAACAAAGATTGCGGCACCCATCTTCTCGGAAAATTTATCTTTGAACAAGGGAACGATACCGTTGAGGGCGTTGATAATAGAAGTATCATCCCACGCTGAGTGAAAGGTGCTTACTTTTGGGATATTGGTTGCATCAACCAGCTGCCACCCGAGGATGGGGATATAGGGTTCCTGTATGTGAAGAACATCAAATTTATTTTTTGAAAAAATCTTATTTATATCAGAAAAAGGTTTGAGCATTTGGATACTTGTCCAGTTGCCGTTCGGGAGCGGTATTTGTATGGTGTACCCTATGGGGTGATAGTTCTTGTACTGTTTTGCATTTCCCTCGGGCCCAAAAAGAGTCACTTCATGACCCCTTTTTCTCAATTCCTCAGACAAATAGCGCACATGTTCCTGTACTCCGCCGGCTGAGGTGGGGTTGGAAGAAAAGAACATGGCAATCCGCAGTTTTTTATTTTCATCCATGAAGGGATGTGAGGATTTTTAATGTTTCTTTTGCGCATTTATTCCAGGAGAATAGCTTTATTCGTTGCCTACCCTTCTTTATCAGTTCACTCCGGAGTTTATTATCCGTTTCCAAAAGAACGATTTTATCCGCAAGTTCGCTATGGTTATCCGGATCAAAATAAAGCATGGCCTCTCCTCCCACTTCAGGAAGGCTTGAGGAGAATGAAGAGATGACCGGACATCCAAAACTCATAGCCTCAAGTACCGGAATACCAAACCCTTCATAAAAAGAGGGGAGCACAAAACAAAAAGCCTTTTGATAAAGAGTTACTAATTCCTCATCAGTTACATAACCGGTAAAAATTATTTTATTCTCAAGATATAGATTCCTTGCCTCTTTAAAAATTTGGTCAAAAAGCCAGCCTTTTTTGCCGGTGATAACCAAGGTAAACTCAGGATGAATTTTATTGAGTACGGTCATGGCGCGGATGAGTGCGATAATATTTTTTCGTGGTTGTATAGTGCCCACATAAAGCACGTAAGGAGAAGGGATGGGAGGAGTCATCTCATTATCGCTTCCCGGTAGGGCATGATCATCAATTTCTTTTTCAAACCCGTTATATACCACATCGATTTTATTCTCAGGGGTGCGATAAAAGCGCATGACATCTTTTTTAGTAGTTTTTGAAACGGTTATGATTTTAGTTGCATTGTGTAACGAGTAATCTGTCCAATTCTTCAGTTGATACAGATCTTTTTTCAGAAACTCGTCAGGATAATGAAGGTAGGCCACGTCGTGAATGGTTACGACCGAAGGACAAAAACAGAACCGCGGTGAGTAATGGGCGGGTGAAAAAAATACATTGATCCGCTCCCGAGAAAACCTATTTTTCAACAGTTCAAGCGGCAGAAATATTTGGGACCAGAGGAATGAGCCGTTTACGACTTTATATTTAAAGTATGGTGTTTCATCGGGCAGATCATTAATGGGGGGTTTCTTTAAATAGACGACGAACCTTACATTTGAAGAAGCGTTTTTTTGAAAGTAATAAAGGTGTTTTAATGTATAAACAGATACTCCTACTTTTTCCCGAACATTTGCTTCATTACCGTCTACTCCGATTATCATAAGTACTTAGGTAACTAATGTTTTATCAGGACCTCCATCATCCTATCATAATAATTTTTCCAGGCAAAATCACGACCCCTCATTATACCCTGTTTTTTTAATTTGTTCCGTAAATCACCATCTTCGATAAGTTTTTTCAAAACTGATGAAATTTCGTTTGTATTTTTTGGATCAAAAAGAAGCGTACAATTCCGTCCGATCTCCCTCATCGACGAACCGTCTGATGTAGCTACTGCCGCCCCACATTTCATTGCCTCAACCAGGGGATATCCAAACCCCTCATAAAGTGAAGGATATATAAAAAACAAACAAGAGGAGTAAAGTGCGGATAATTCAAGATCGGTAATATAACTTAAAAACTTTATATTTTTAGATTGAGACTGTTTCTTTGATGTTTCCGTGTCCCATCCCTGGTGACCCACAATAATTAATTCAACGTTGCCATTATCTATTTGGGTGAATGCATCGATTAATCTTTTCAGGTTTTTTCTCGGCTCAATCTTCCCGACAGTCAATATAAATGGTTTGCCCAGCCCGAAACGAGTATGGGCTCGTGTTACTTCCTCGGCAGATGAAGAAGGAAATTGTACGCCCGGGTAATTGACGAATAGTTTTTTTTCATCAAGTCCGCAAAAATTCACGGCATCATGCTTGGTTGTCTCGGAATCTGCAAATATGATACTTGACTCTTTTTTCACCCAATGCATTCTTTGTTTTTGCGTTTGCAAAATTTTTGCGTAGACAGTCTCCGGATATTTTAGGTATGCAAGATCATGGACGATGGTGGCCTTTTTCATATGTGAGGGCGGCTCAGTCCAATCGGATGTGATAAACCAATCCTGCACTCCCACAAGTTTTTCCACCTTCATCCGGTGGATGGAGTTCCATAAAAAAGACAGGGCAGTGGGGGGGAGTTTATACTCCAATAAATGATGGCAGCTTTTTTTGATATTATTTTTTAATTGAGGGCTAAGATTTTGACGGAGAGATGAAAAGAAGAAAGTCCACTCATTACCGGAATCATAATGCAAGACGGCTTCGGTTAATCCATTCACGAACCGTCCCACACCGGTGCCTTCGTATACGATTTGAGAAATATCTATACCTATTTTCATAGTTAGGCTTTTTTTATTCGCTGATAGGCAATTTCCAATTCCGCTGCAATTTTTTTCCAGTTATATTTTTCTTTTACCAATTCATAAGCATTTTTCCGTATCTTATCATAGGTATCTTTATTGCTCAGTATTTTTTTTATTTGCGCTACAAATTCAAGGGGAGTGTTTGCAATAAGGACATGTTTATTGTTGCTTATATCCAATCCTTCAATTCCGGTTTGTGTTGTCACAATAGGCAGACCGCTTGACATAGCCGCCAAGATTTTCAACCTCGTCCCCCCCGGTCCAAATATGGGGGCAACAAAAACGGTTGAATTTGCATACACTTTTTTAACCAATTCAGAATCATTTGGGTCGATATCAAGAATCTTAATGTGTTCTCTGTCAGGTATTCTTAACTTATCACGTGCATTTTGACCGGCTATTACTAGTTGAATCGAAGGTATTGCTTGGGCAAGCAATGGATAAATCTTATCGATAAGATATTTTGCGGCCTCTGTATTTTGTAACCAGAAAAAATTCCCCACAAAAAGAAGAATAGGACGGTTTATTTTTTTTGATTCAAGCTTATCAACAATCATCTCTTCACCGGCGCCGTTGGGGATAATCACCGGCTTGATGGATGGTTCAAGGCCGGTTATGGTCATGCGATCCGATTCCGAGACTGCTCCCACCAAAAAAGCCTTACGCCAGTAATACCGCTCCCAGTATTTCAGTTTGATAATATCCATAGAGAAAAGCGGTCTGATGAAAAAAGGAAGCGAGTTCACATAATGCTGGTATACCTTAAACTCAATCGTTTGTTCGACCAATAAGATGGGAGTGTCAGTTTCAAGTATGTGAGGCATGATATAAAATGTCTCTGCGTGGATTACATCAAATTTCTCCTTGGTAATAAGTTCTTTGAGAGTTGAGGTTGCCTGGGAAGAATAATTCCTCACAATGAGAAACGGGTTGACTGAAAATATAGATCTGAAAATATTCTCAGGTTGCCAGGCTTTCTCCGGCCTTTTACACAGATACACTTCTTTACAATAAGGTTTCAGGTAGGGAAGATATTTTTTTTCACTGTCATTTTTATAAAGCGCGATGAGGGTTATCTCATTCTTGGCCCGTAGGTATTTAAGTAGGTTTAAAGTTCTGATTTGGCCCCCTGATGCCGGAGGGTACGGAAGATAAGGGGTCAACATCAGGATCTTCATATTTTGAAGAGGACAAACTGACTATTTTCAAACAAGACCGGGTACTGTTTCTTTGTTTTTAATTCAGCTATTATCTCTTTTTTGTCAGTCATGTAGTAGGTATAACCGTCTGATTTTAATTGTTCAATTGTCTTATACAACATAGGTGCTCCGCGGCGGTCTGCCAGATAAAGAAGCGTGGTATCGCCGAGCCGGTCCGTAATAACTTTGTCAGTTGGCTTGGTAAAAGTGTCGAGTATTTTTGCCATCTGGTTCAGATCCTCAGGATAGGTGTAGAAATCTTTGACTTTATAATAATATGAGAACATGATGGAAAGTGCGGCAAGTACGACAATGGCAGGATACACGATGACGGGATGAAGAAAATTTTTCCTGTCTTTCATGAATATCGCTATCCCGATGCCGGCAAACATTGCAAGAGGGGGAAAGATAACAGTCTGATAGTACTCGTGTTGGACATTACCACCTTGGAAAACAAAAAGGTATGCAAAAGCACCTAGAAGAAGGGTGTGGATAAAATATTTCTTTAACCGGGTAAAAATGCCGGCCACAAAAAACGCCGTCATATATCCGCCGAATATCATAAGATTGATCCGTTCATAGAACACCCATCTGAAAAAAGCAGGCCTCATGAAGATTATTTTCTGACCCTCAAAGGTGTTTACACTTGTTATGAGCCAGTCACTGGATGGAATGCCTTCAGGGAACTTATCAATATATAATCTCCAAAGAATAAAAGGTAAAGCGGCAAGAAAAAAATAAAGATAAAAATCGAATTTTTTCAGAAGATTGAACTTATATTTTGAAATAAATATATAAAGGAGTGCAATTCCATAAAATATAACGGTAGGTTTTATGAGAATGCTAAGTGCAAAGCATAGTGTTGATAAAGCAAACAGGATAAATGCAATATGGACCTTCTTTTGATTCTGCCACCAATAAAGAAAAAGGATAGATAAAAAAGAAAAGGCAATGGCGGTGGTTTCCGGAAGCACAACCCGAGAGAAAAATACAAATGCAGGAAATACGCTATAAATAATAGCACCCATACCCGCACTCAAACGTGAGTGTTCTTTCAAAAGTAAATAATAAATGAAGGAGATTATGAGAAGGGAAAAAAATATTGTTACGAGCCTTCCATAGACCTCAACCGGAAGAAATGGGAAGAGCGTATATAACCCTGCAAACATGGCGTTGTATATGGGGAATTCAACAAAGCGGAGACCGGTCGGGTTTTCTGATCCGGATTGGATGCTGGAAAGATCATCATAATGAGGCTCAAACAAAGTAAAACCGTTTCTGACAAAGTTCCGTGCAACGGCCGCAGTATCCGCCTGTCTCCATGAGTAGGCATCTGAAAGGGGTGCGGTTACCTTATATAATCTGAATATCAGAGCAACCGCGAGAATGCATCCCAATATAACAACATCAATTTTTCTAAAACGGTTTTTTTCCATATCATGTCCTTTTCATTTTCAAGACTTTCTTCGATTCAAGCAACACATATCCGCCAAATAGGCCAAAGATCATCCAAAAATTGTAGGCAACCTTTGACGCCTCAAATACATCGATGTATGTGGCGTTGATGAGGAGGCCAAACAAAGAGAAAAGCAGTGCATAAAGAATAATACTTTCCTCGTTATTCTTTTCCCGTGCCTTTATCCAAACCTTTTGTGAAACTAAGAAGAGGATTGCAATAAAGCTAAGCGTTCCAAATAATCCGAACTCTCCCAAATTTCTTAAAAAGTCATTATCAGTTGCCTCAGTGATAGATGAGGGGCCTTTACCCAAAAGCGGGTTTTTCAAAAAAGCATTTATTGCCCGCGGCCACTCAACCTGCAAACGGGTTGCAAAAGAAATGTCGGGAAGCATTGTGGTAACCACCTTAAGATTTCGGAATGTTTTCTCAACTAGGGCATCCTCTTCTGCCTGAGTGAGCGTTCTTCCCTGCTGACGGGCATCCTCCCGCACTTGATCACGGAGATTTGCCATAATATCTTTCAGATCTTTTGAGTTCAAGGCGACTCCGGAATTAACATCAACCGCGCTGTCTGCTGTGTTTTGTTTATTCATTACATAATCCCCGACCGGAAGTTCATCGGGTTTCAGTCGTCTTGGGACGGTCGTTTGACCGGTTGTCTTGTCAATATAGATTTGTTTTTGCTGAAAGGTGCGGGTAAGCCGGCTTGTAAGAGTACCCTGGGTAAAAGTAAGAGCTGCAGTAATAAGGGCAACAATAAAAAACATTTTAAATTTACGCATGACGAGTAGAAAGAGAAACGTCGACACTACATATGCTCCAAAGGATACACGGGATGCGGTGAGGAGCAAAGCAAAAAGAGATATGAGAAACACGAGAAAATACCACCATTTTGCCTTAAAGTAGAAAAAACAGGAAAGGACTAAGGGGAGTACAAATACCAGATATGCGGCCAAGTCATAATGTCCGCCAAAAGTCGAAGATATGCGTGCGTTGGCATCAAGTATCAATATATAGCCTTTTGCATACTCAGGATTCATGGTTTGTACCGCAGGCCAGCCCAAAAACTTCTGGCCGATACCATAAACACCCACAGTAAAAAGGGCAAAGATGACGGTGCGGAGATAGAAAAGAAAATCTTTTTTTGACCGGATCGAGGACGCAAATATAAAGAACATACTCATATATTCAACTCGACGAAGGGAATGGAGAAGGCCGAGGTGTTTAAAGAGGATGGTTTTCTGGACAAAGAATCCCCATACAAACGAAGTAAAAACAGCCACCCAAAAGATGAGAAATGGGATAAGGAATTTTTTTTGCAAAGTAATCTTTTTTCGGAGTAACTGAATGAAAAAGATGATGGCAAGTGCGGCCACATAAAAGTCTTCCACGCGTACGGCAATATAGGTGTAATTAATCATTTTTACGGGGAGTTTAGGGTACAGGGGGATGACGAAAATATACCCGATACAGAGAAGTTTGATGAGGTTGTTATCGAGCCAGTTTAAAAGCTTCCGCATATGTTTTTTTGAGATAATCACTATTTATAATATACCCTATAATAAGAGCGATCAGTGCTTTTAATTGTAACATAATTTTGAGTAAAATGAGGCTCAAGCGTGAATAATGTTTCCGGTAAAAAAAGAGAAATCCCTTATATACCTGAAGGATGGGAAAGGTCTTTCCGTTGCTTGAGGCGGATCCTAAATGGATAAGGCGGGCTTGAGGATAAAAATAGGTATCGTAGCCTGCTTTTTTGGCACGATAGAGGAGATCGACCTCATCCATATACATGAATATTTTCTCGTCAAATCCCTTTATTTTGTCAAAATACTCTTTTTTTGTCATGATACAGGCTCCGGATACCCAGTCGCTTTTAACCGTCTTATCAGGAGATGAGCGGCTTGCACCCCAATGGTCACCCTTAAGAAAGAGTGCGGCAAAGACAACGGGAAGAGTATAAAAGGGTGCAGTTGATGCCTGGGGAGTCATATCTTTATTAAAAAGCTTGGGGCCAAGGAAATGAACGGTGGAATTCTGTACAATAAAGTTATACATAGCCGTTATTGCATCATCAAGCACAACCGTATCTGAGTTTAAGAGTAGAATATGAGCTCCATTTGCCATCCTAACAGCTTGATTGTTAGCTTTAGCAAAACCGACATTTTCTTTATTTAAGATGATTTTGAAATTTGCCTGCCCTCCGAAGTCTCGACGAAGGAGGGAAATTTTTTCTTGTGATCCATCAGTTGATGCGTTATCAACTACGAGTATTTCATACTTAAGAGGGGAGTTTTTTAACGATCCTATTACTGAGCGAAGACAATTAAGAGTTGTTTGTCTAGTATTGAAAGATATGATGATAATCGATAAATCGAGGGAATTTGTAGCCATATAATGTATAATTATACTGGATCCCCGCCTTCGCGGGGATGACAGTAAAGGCTGGGTAGCTCAGTGGTAGAGCACTCGTTTCATAAGCGATAGATCGTGGGTCCGAATCCCGCCCCAGCCACTGTAAAGGTAACCAAATAATAAGCTAATTACCTTTACAGTGTAAACACACCATGAATAAAATCTTCTTTAAGTCAACAGACGGTATAAAGCTTTGTGGAGTGTGGCACTTGCCAAAAGCTCCTACCAACAAAGCGATTATTCTTGCTCATGGCATAACAGCTAATAAAGATGAAAGCGGAGTTTTCGTTGCATTGGCAGAGTTATTGAAAGATAATGGCTTTGCCGTATTCCGTTTTGATTTTCGCGGATCAGGAGAAAGTGGGGGGAAATCGGTTGATTTGACTATCCAGGGAGAAATAGATGATATCACTGCGGCGATAAATGAAGTAAAAAGCTCAGGGTATACTCAAATCGGATTACTTGGCGCATCATTTGGAGGAGGGGCCTCAATCCTATACTCCTCAAAACAACAAGAGCAAATAAAATGTTTATGTCTCTGGAATCCGGTATTGAATTATGATCATTGTTTTCTTCACGCAACAACCGACTGGGTAAAAGACAAAGTCGGTCATATGAGACAAGATTTTGAAGAAAAAGGATGGACTACACTTGGAAGTGCAAAATATATTATCGGTAAGCAATTGTTTGACGAAATGGAACCCCTTTTTCCATACAAAGAATTAAAAAAAATAAACATTCCCATCGTAATTCTCCATGGAACTAAAGATAAACATGTTCCTTATGAAGATAGTAGGGAATATATTAAAGGAGTTGGTGAATTGGTGACGATTGATGGGGCAGCTCACGGGTTTCATGAAAAAGGGGTGATTCAAGAAAAGGCATTTCAATCTACTCTTGAGTTTTTTAAAAAAAATCTACAAGTATAATATCTTATGATCACCGAGGAGCGAGGTCAACGTTTTCAAGATGTAATTTCCCATCGTTTTCAGGATGTCATCGTCCTTGAAAACATTCACGATCCGCATAATGCACTTGCCGCAATTCGAAACTGTGACGCATTCGGTATCCAGACCGCACATGTTGTCTTTGAAACTGAGAAAATATTTAATCCGAAAGAGTTAGGGAAGGTCACTTCGTCCTCAGCAAATAAATGGGTTGATACTGTATGTTGGGAAAAATCCGCCGATTGTTATTCCTCTCTTAGAGAGCAAGGATTTAAGATTATTGCAACAATCATTGATCCTAAGGCAAAAACCTTATCTGAAATTGATTTCAACAAACAGAAGAACGCCATTGTGTTCGGCAATGAAGGGTTTGGGATATCAGAGACGGCGAAAAAGATGGCCGATGAACTTGTTTACATTCCGATGAGTGGGTTTGTTGACAGTATCAACTTATCTGTTTCAGTTGGAGTAATGCTCTATGAATTATCCCGTCAAAGGCAGAAAAAGAACTCGTTTTGTTTAACTCATGATGAGCAGACAGATCTATTCAGGAGGTGGTCGAAAATTGATTTAGATAAAAAGCTACGTGCTCACGGAGTGTCGAGAGAAGATGCCTCGGGTTGAAAAACTGTGATTTTCCGTATCTTCTTTTATAGTGAGATACACCCACTTCTTTGAATTTTGCTCCGGCTTTTTTTAACTTTAATACCAGCTCCAAACAAATGAGTCCGGAGTGAGAAGTCAAAACAAATTTATTGAGCACAGACTTTTTTATTAATCTAAAATCACAGTCAACATCAGAAACAGGCGGATGATAAATCAATTGAAGAAGCCTATTATAAAGCCAACCCGCACTCCTTCTTAAGACATCATCCTCCCGGGTTAATTTAAACCCATTAATAATGTCCGTTCTTTCATCTATTTCTTCAACAAGCTTGATTAATTCGCTCGGATCATACTGTCCGTCGCCATCAGTGTAAAATACCCAATCATTTTTTGCTCGATTAAATCCTTCGATAAGAGCACTTCCGTACCCCTTGTTTTTTCGGTGATGAATGGCCGAGAGGTGAGGGTATTTATTTCCTAATTCCGTAAGAACATCTTCTGTGTTGTCTGACGACCCGTCATTTATGACAATAATTTCATATTGATAAGCGCATTTTTTCGCAACATTATCTGCTTTTTTAATTAATTCTGGCAGTATTTGGGCGTCATTTAATGCGGGAAAAAAGAGGGAAAGACCTTTTAGTTTATTCATTTATGCTATAAAATACCCGCGGGTAAAAAATGACAAACAAAATATGAGTAGGAGGAATGAGATAATAAAATAAATCATTTTAATGGGAAGCGATTTCTTTTCAAGAAGAAGAGCGAGTGATAAAAAGAGCGGGTACAGGTGAAGTCCATAACGGGGCATACCCTGAAAAGTTCCGGTGAGGGAGGGGATCAAGACGGAAAGTATGAAAAATATCCAGTATGACCATCTGATCTTCCGATAGGAATAAAAAATAATTAATACATAAAGCAGAAATGCACCAAATTCGATGACTGCCACCCAATAGGTAAATTGAAAAGTAGGATAGAGTAACACGATTTTTATGTATCGCCACACAACCTGAAGAGGAAACACCGTCTTATCCTGGCCCCAGATGCTCATTGAGGTGAACAACAGTTGCCAGTTACCAAACCGCAGATGAATAAAACCAAGATATCCCGCAAAGAAAAGAGGAATAAGAAGGATCGCATAAAGTTTGCTGTTCAAAGCACCAATAATATCTTTCCTCTTGAAGGGAAAAACAATATTTTTTTGCTCCATGTATTCAGCAATGATGAATATCACAAGAGCCAAGCCATTCAAGCGGGCGAGCGTTGCAAAAGACGCCACAAGTGACGAAAGAACCCATTTATTTCGTCGGGCGAAATACATGGTGCAAAGTGTTAATACTAAAAATAATGAATCATTGTAAACGGCCCCATAAAAAAATGAAGTTGGCCATAAGAAAACACACAAAAAAAATAAAGTTGAGACTTTTTCCTTGTGATCAATCAAAAGAAGCTTGTAAAATAAAAAACTTGCTATGAAAAAAGACATATTTGAAACAATCAGCGCAACCAAGAGATAGGGCAAATAGCTGGCCTTCTGCAACATAAATACAAAAAAAGGGTAAAGAGGAAAGAATCCCTGCTCCCACGTCTGATAACCGCGTCTTGCAATCTCAAGGTAGTGAGTCCCGTCAAAATTGCCCCATACGTGGAGAAAATAGGGAAGTGAAATACCAAACTTACCTGCAAGAAAAGTCAATTGTGGAGATATAAAAGGGCGCGCTAATAAAGCAAGAACAAAAGTCAGTACACGCCAGGAAATAAAAAAAATAAGGATTTTTTTAACCATAAAATGCCTGCAATTTAGAAACAATATAGTCAACCTGATCTTCCGTCATAAACGAATAAAAGGGAAGGCTCAGGCAATTTCGGCAAAGATGCTCTGCTTGAGGAAAATCTCCCTCTTTATATCCAAGATTATGAAACGCAGGCACAAGATGAATGGGGTGAGGATAATGCACATGGGTTTCAATACCATGTTGTGCCAGGTAAGCTTGCAAATTGTCTCTCTTTTTTACTTCAATCACGAATAAGTGAGGAACCGGATCAGAATCTGGATGAGATAGAAACGTGCGAATTGATATCCCAGCCTTTTTGATCTTATTCAAATAATACAAAAATAACTGTTTTCTTTTTTCTTCGTTTGATTCCTGGCTTTCAAGATATATATTCAATGCCCCGGCTTGTATTTCGGGAAGTCTACTATGGCCGGCTATAGTCTGGCTGGCATATCTTGACCTTTCCCCATACGATTTAAGCATTTCTACACGGTCAGAATAGGCTTTATTACTTGTTACAATGGCACCGCCATCACCTAGCGTTCCTAAATTTTTTGTCGGGTAAAAGGAAAAACATCCGATATCTCCCAAAGTTCCAATGTGTTTATTCTTGAACTTTGAGCCGTATGCCTGCGCACAATCTTCTATCAATATGATATTTTTTTCCTTTGCTAATGCGACTATTTTTTCAATATCTCCGACCAGACCATACATATGAACGAGAATGATGGCCTTTGTATTTTGAGTTATCATTTTCTTCAGACTTTCAAAGCTCATTTGGCCGTTTACATCAACATCGCACAAGACCATTCTGGCGCCTGATAATGAAACAGGAAAAGAGGTGGGATACGCATTGGCAGGAACGATAATCTCATCAGTTTTAATAAGGTTGAGTGAAATGAGGCTTAATAAAAGCGCATCATGACCGGAGGAAACGAGATGAACATATAAACCGTTAAGATATTTTTTTAATGACATTTTAAGTTTGTCATTCTCAGGTCCCTGAAGAAATTGTCCCGTATCAATTACTGAAGAAAAACACAACAATAGTCTTGCTTTTTGCTGAAGTGCCCTTAAGCCAACCTCATTAAAAACAATTTTTTGGGTAGCTTGCATAGTTTAATCCCGTTCAGGAGTCCAGAATTCCTTGCCTGCCGCATCCCAATGAATTCTCTTCTCATCAGGGTCTTGTGGATTAAACTGTTGGTTCACAAAATAGAAAAGTTCAACAGGTTGACTACTGAGATTCATCGATCCGTGTGCAACTCCCCGGGGAATAAACAGCAACCTTGAATTTCCACCTCCCAGGTTAATCCTCATTGTTTTTTTGGTGGTGGAAGAATTTTTCCTCACATCCCACAGGCCGGCAAAAAGTTGAAACGCAGGAGGGACATACCAAATTTCGTCCTGACTAAAGTGCATATGCCACGCCTTGACTGAGCCGGGGAATATATGAGTCCGATTGATTTGTGCGATCTTAAAACCGGGTACTTGAACAAGTTCTCCCTTATCGTCTATTCTCACGACTTCCGCAAAATCACCCTCGTCGCTTATAAAGTGTTTAAAGTCAACGACTTTTACGCCGTCAATAATTGCCACAGGTGAATAGTCCTGTTTGTATACCTGGGAATGAATTTGTTCATCAACATCATCAAGAGTCAGTACGTTTGACATATATTGATATTGTAGGCAATCATTGCTTTTTTGTCAACAACCCATTTGATCTTTTCTCGAGCTCTTCATAAATATTTCCAAGAGTGATCCTTTCGTTGACAAGAAGCGTTAATAAGTGAAATATGAGGTCAGTGCTTTCCTCGATAATTCTGTTACGGTCCGAGTTTTTTCCTGCAATGACCACCTCGACAGCCTCTTCCCCAACCTTCTGGATTATGCGATCCTTTCCCTCAGTAAACAATGAAGCTACATAAGATCCCTCAGGCATTTTTTGTTTGCGATCCTTAATTATTTTGTACAGCTCATCTATAGTCATATATTATTTTAATTTATAAAAAAAACATGATTTATTTCCTGTGTGACATACAGCATTACCCTGCAGGGAAATTTTAATCAGGATTGAGTCCTGATCACAATCAAAATATATCTCCTCAACCTTTAATATATTACCCGACTTTTCTCCTTTCATCCACAGCCTTCTCCTGCTACGGCTGTAAAACCATACATTTCCTGTCGTCTTAGTTTTTTGTAATGATTCTTGATTACTGTAACCCAGCATATAGATCTCCAGAGTTTTCACATCCTGAATAATGGTTGGGATTAGTTCATTTTTCATGATTTATAAATTCGAATTGGTAACTTCATATCTAATAAATATTTCTTCAAATCTTTTATTTTTAATTCTCCAAAATGGAATAGTGACGCGGCAAGCGCGGCATCAGCTTTTCCTTGTGTAAAGACGTTATAAAAATCTTGTTTATTTCCAGCCCCACCTGATGCGATAACGGGAACACTCACCACTTCAGATATTTGTTTAGTCAAAACAAGATCATATCCGAGCTTAGTACCATCCTGGTCCATACTGGTTAAAAGTATTTCTCCTGCCCCGAGTTTTATTGCCAGTTTTGCCCATGTAAGTGCATTTTTTCCTGTTGGCGTCCTGCCGCCATTTACAAATACTTCCCACTTATTTTTATTTTGTTTTACATCAATCGCAAGGACAACGCATTGATTCCCAAATATATTTGCACACTCACTTATCAGGTTAGGGTTGGTTAATGCCGCAGTATTTATCGCTACTTTATCAGCACCGGCAAGAAGAGTAGACCTCATATCGTCAACGGTTCGAATACCTCCTCCGACGGTAAAAGGAATAAATACCTGTTTAGCCACTTTCTCCACAACATTCATTATTATTTTCCTATTATCGCTTGAGGCGGTAATATCCAAAAAAACTAACTCATCAGCCCCTTGGTCATTGTAAAATTTACCCATTTCAACCGGGTCTCCGCCGTCTCGTAAATTAACAAAATTGACCCCCTTCACTACTCGGCCATCTCTTACATCAAGACATGAGATGATACGTTTAGCTAACATATTTCAGTACCTCCTTTAGAATTATTTTTTCTTCATATAATGCCTTCCCGATAATAACCCCATCAACCCCAATTATTTTTAACTTATTTATTTGTTCAATCGACGATACTCCACCTGCAATAATTAGTCTCATTTTTGTGCATTTTTTCACTTTCTCTATTATTTTGTAATTCGGACCGGTTAAAGTTCCGTCACGGGTGATATCAGTATAAATAATGGTTTCAACTCCCATTTTTCCCAGTTTTTTTATGGTTGAAGTTAAAGTAATATCACTTTGCTCTAACCATCCATTTTTCATTAGCTTTCCGTCAAGTACATCAAGTGAAACAGCAATCTTATCACCATAAAGATCTACGATTTTTTTGAGCAAAATCATGTTTTCTATTGCATAAGTACTCAATATAACTTTTGCCACACCTGACTTAATTAATTGATTAATTGAGTCAGGAGTTCGAATACCTCCACCGACCTGAATTGGGATTGTCACCTTTTTTATTATTTGCTTAAGGTCGTTGCCGATCATGGATCTTCCCTTTTTTGCACCACTCAAGTCTATGACGTGGAGCATCTTAGCCCCTTGTTTTTTCCATTTTAAAGCCATGGCAACAGGACTATCTGCATAGATAGTTTCTTTTGTATAATCACCTTGGAAAAGGCGCACACAGTTTCCATCTTTTATATCAATTGCCGGTATTATTTGCATAGACGATGTCCTTGAAATTACTTAATAATTTGAGTCCATTCTCTCCGCTTTTTTCAGGGTGGAATTGAACGCCAAATACATTCTCATTCTCAATCGCACTACAAAAAGTTATTCCATAATCAGTTATTCCTATTTCCGATCCTGATTCTTTAGGTTGACAAAAATAGGAATGAACAAAATAAAAGTAACTATTATTTTTTATTCCCCTAAATAACCTTGATGATTTTTTTTTCACTTGATTCCATCCAATTTGTGGAACTTTTAGTTCTGTTCTAAACTTTTTAACTTTACCCGCAATTACATTGAGACATTTTGTATTGCCTTCTTCGCTTGAGGAAAAGAATAGTTGCATTCCCAGGCAGATTCCTAAAAACGGTTTCTCCATCTCAATTTGTTCTCGAATTACTTTACCCAATCCTGATTCTTGTAAATTTATCATACCCTCAGACGCTGACCCGACCCCGGGAATGATGAGACCATCCGCCTTTTCAATGTCACTTATTGATGATGAGACCATCGATTCTATACCCAGTTTATCCAGGGCGTTTTTCACGCTTCCCAAATTTCCCAAACCGTAATCGATGATGATAATCATAAGACTCCTTTCGTTGACGGAATATTTTGTAACGATCTTTTATCTAGTTCACAGGCCACGCGAATTGCACGGGCAGTTGCCTTAAAAATCGCCTCAATTTTGTGGTGATCATTCCTTCCGTTTTCGACTTTTATAAATAAATTGACCTTGGCACTCTGTGCAAAGGCACCCCAAAAATCATAGACGAGTTCGGTGCTGAGGTCTCCCACTTTTTCCCTGATAAACTCGCAGTCAAGTTTAAATGCGTAGCGACCGGAAAAATCTATGGCAACGGTTGCCACTGCCTCATCCATGGGCAAGATAAAAAATCCATATCGATTGATTCCTTTTTTATCTCCCAAGGCTTCAAGAAACACCTGACCCAATACGATGCCAATATCCTCAACCGTGTGGTGTTCATCGATAAAAGTATCTCCTTTAGCCGAAATGTTTAGATCAAATAATCCGTGCTTGGTAAAAAGGTCCAACATGTGATTAAGAAATCCAATAGGGGTATTAATTGTTCTTCTTCCTATTCCATCGATATTTAGAGCAATATTTATCTGAGTTTCATTTGTTTTTCTTTCAATCTTTGAATATCTTTTCATAATAAATATTCGATAACTTGTAATATTGAGGAGCACGTGATCGAACCAATATTTTGTGTCCCAACGTATATGCATGGAATTCCTGCATTTTGTGCAGAGATAACATCACTTGGACTGTCTCCAATGTAAACGGTATTTTTTAATTTCAATTTACTGATAACTTTAATAAGTATGTCCGGCGCTGGTTTACCACTTGCAACATCTTCCATAGCAACAATAGAATTGAACAATCCATTTAATTTATTCTTTTTAATTACGTATTCAGCTTCTAACCTAGGTCTGCCTGTAGCAATTGCTAACTTTCCGTATTTCTTCATTATTCGGGTTAATATTTGTTTTGAAATAAGTAATGGTTCATTGTCTATGAACCCTTTTCTCTCTTTATTCCCTAAATACAGTTCTTGAAAATATTTCTTTACTTTTGCATAAGGAATTGCAGAATTATTTATAAGTGCGTATGTTGCATCCCAATCATTATTCATTCCTATTTTATTTTTTATATTATCAACTTCGATTTTAGAGACTTCACGACAAAGGAATTTACTCGCAGTCATCCTCATCGCTTCCCGATATGACCTTGTCACATTAACGAGTATCCCATCCATATCGAATATGATTCCATCAAAAGTTCGTCTCATATGTTGTCTAGTATTTCTAATATCTTCTTATTTTGCTGGGGGGAGCCGATAGTTATACGAAATGCTTTTCCGGTGAGAGTAGAATCGTAGGATCGAACTGCTATTATATTTTTCTGAAATAATAATTTCAGTTTAGGGAAAGCAAAGTCTTTAACCTGTAGAAATATAAAGTTGGCAAATGACGGGTAAACTAATAAGTTTATATTTCTAGATAAATTTCTCAATAATCTTTTTCTTTCCTTGATGATTTCCTCAATGATACTTTGTTGATAGTTAATATCATCTAACGCTATCATCCCACCTATTTCAGCTGCAACATTTATGTTATAGGGTGACTTAATCTTTGTTAACTGCCTAATGAAAATGGGGGATGCAATCAAATAACCCAATCTCAGTCCGGCAATTCCTGCCCATTTGCTGAAAGTGCGGAGGATAATAAGGTTTGGATATTTCTTGATTAAAGGTAGAGTTGTTTGCTTTGAGAATTCAAAATAGGCCTCATCAACCAATACGAGTCTTCCTGCTTTAAGAATTTGCTCGATATCTTTTTTGTCTGTTATATTTCCTGAGGGGTTATTCGGATTGCAAAGGATAATAAGCTTTGTTTTACTGTTTATTGACCTCAATACCTTTTTTGTATTTATTCCAAAACCTTTTTTCCTTGGAACATCTACGAGTATTCCACGGTTTAATATGGTTGATGTCGAGTAACTTCCAAACGTGGGAGGACTGTTTATCACCTCATCACCCGGTTCAATGATAAGCCTCAGAAGTAGATCAATAAGCTCATCCCCACCCGAGCCGACCAAAATATAATCTTCGGGAACATTTACATAATTTCCAATCGCTCGTCTCAATCGTTTGTATTCAGGATCGGGATAGTATTGATAGCCCTTGAATCGCGCCAACTCTCTATTGAGTTTTGATGAGGGTCCGAATACATTCTCATTCGCATCAAGCTTATCAATCTCATTTATTGCTAGATTATTATCTAATGCAATATCGTATGCGGATGGTACCGCTTTATATTCTTCAAATTTTATTAAGTCTTGTCTGATAAATTGTTTTAAATCGGTCATTTTCATAGGTCAAATTAATTTTTAATAAATCGGACAGATACTGATTGTTTGTGTGCCGGCAATTTTTCGACTGATGCAATAGTTTCAATCGTTTTTCTTATATTTTTCAACCCAACTTTTGTACACTTTTGAACCTGCATCCATTTGCCAAAGGAATCCACACCCAAAGGGGGATACATCTTGGCCATACCACCGGTTGGTAAGACGTGATTTGCACCCGTTGCATAATCTCCACTCGATTTAGTTGTCCAACTTCCTAAGAAGACAGACCCTGCATCGGTGATCTTTTTGACGAGTCTCTCAGGATTTTTTGTCATAATTTCCAAGTGTTCAGGTGCATATTCATTAGTAAACTTCACAATTTCATCTATGTCCTCAGCCACCGCAAATAGTCCATATCTTCGTAACGATTCCCTTGCCCGATTTCGCGTCTCAAGTTCTATCAGCTGTTTTTCAATTTCAACTATAGTTTTTTCAGCAATATTTTTTGATGTGGTAAGCAAAACACAAGCAGAATCTTCTCCGTGTTCTCCATCTGCGATCAAATCTGCGGCAACAAATCTGGGATTTGCCGTTTCATCAGCAATAATAAATACTTCAGAGGGTCCTGCGGGCATATCAATGCTAATTCTTTCCAGAGCCAACATCTTAGCGGCAGTCACATAAGAGTTACCGGCACCAAAAATTTTATAGACATTGGGAACTGTTTCTGTGCCGTAAGTCATAGCGGCAATCGCCTCAGCACCACCAACTTTATATATATTTTTTAAGCCAAGCACGTCTGCCGCAACAAGGGTTGCCGTAGGAATCTGTCCATCGCCCCCAGGTGGAGAGCACATAATTATTTCTGAGCACCCCGCAATCTGCGCAGGAATTGCACTCATCAATACTGATGATGGATAGATAGCTTTGCCTCCAGGAATATACAACCCCACTTTCCTTATGGGACGCCATTCTCTCCAGACCTTAATTCCTTTTTCTGACCTGACAACTACATCTTTTTTTGTTGGCAATTGAGCCTTTTGGACAAGGGTTATATTTTTAATCATTTGCTTCAATGCAGTGATTGTTTCTTTATTAATGTTTTGATATGCATTTCTTATTTCTTCATCTGTAACCTTGATTGATTGGTAATTATCACGCCCATATCGTGATTGGTATTTTGCCATAATAGTCACGTCACCTTTCGCCTGCACATCTTGCATTATTTTCTTAACTTCAGGCAAAATCTTTTCATTGTTTCCGGCAGATCGGTTCACAATTCTTTTATAATCCTGTTTTGTAAGATCGGTGAGTTTTATTACTTTCATACTATTAATTTCTCAATGGGTAATACTAAAATATCGGAAGCGCCAAGCGCTTTTAATTTTTCGATGGTTTCCCAGAATATATCCTCTTGTATGACTGTCTGAATTGAAATCCAGCCCGGAGTGGCTAGGGGAGATATGGTAGGAGATTTTAAGCCAGGAGTAGTCTTTTTTATCTTCGCTAATATCGCTTGGGGAGCATTCATCATGACATATTTATAGTTTTTTGCGGCCAATACACCTTTTAATCGCATGAGTAATGAATCAATTGTCTTTTGTTTCTTCGGATTGGCGATTGACTTAGAATTTGCAAGAAGTATTGCCTCAGAGTTATATAATTTTTCAACCACTCTTAGGTCATTTAACGCGAGAGTACTCCCTGTGGATACAATATCAACCACTCCCTGAGCAATTCCCAATATGGGAGTAATTTCAACTGAGCCACTTATCTTCATAATCTTAACTTTGATATTTATTTTTTCAAAAAAAGCTTTTGTCGAGTTCGGATATGATGTTGCAATCGTCTTTCCTTCAAATTCTCGAGGTGAAACGATATTTGATTCTTTAGGAGCGGTAAGGCACAGCGAACAATAACCAAATCCAAGATTAAGCAACCGAGTAACCCGAGGTTGAACCTCATTTATAAGGTTTAAGCCTGCTATTCCTAAATCTACCGCACCGGATTCGACATAATCCGGGATATCATCATCCCGTACATATATTATTTCCAACGGAAAATTGCGGCAGGTTGAGAATAATCTCTGACCATAACTTTCAAATCCGAGGCCAGCTGAACGGAGAAAATCTATTGCCTCTTCGGTTAAGCGGCCTTTCTTTTGAACTCCTAATTTTAAGTTCTCATTGTTTAGTTTTTTCATAGATATGTTTTATACAAATAAAAAACCCGCGAACATGCGCGGGTGGGTAGGAAATGTAATTATCGTTACATGATTAATTTCCCGCGCAAGAAATGCGGGTTATGATGGAAGGAATTTGAAGATACTCTTTTCTGTTTCATGTTATCATATTAACACACAAATACGTAATTGTCAAGTTGATTTGTTCCCGTGAAGTGTTACACTGGAATTATGACGAATAATCAAAACGAATCATTTCAGCCCAGAAATGAAAAGGAAAAGAGGCTGGTTGAGGCGTTTGCTTCTCTCAAAAGTAAGGAAGATGTTGCAAACTTTCTACGTGACTTGTTGACTATCGCCGAAATTGAGGAGTTTGCAAACCGTTTAGAGATGGTCCGTCTCCTTCTCAAAGGATATTCTTATCTGAAAGTAGCAAAAGAGACCGGATCCTCCACTACTACGGTCACTCGTGTTGCGCATTGGCTCAATCATGGATGCGGCGGGTACAAGCGGGTAATGAATAAGTTACGATACATATGAGACTTTTAGGGATGTATTTTATTCATGGGAAAAGGTATTGCAAATCACTCCATAAAGATCTTCTCTCTGTTTGAAAACATCCCTCTGTACAATAGTGCAACTATGAAATCTATTCGT
>JACRPE010000013.1 GCA_016214055.1 Candidatus Roizmanbacteria bacterium | reverse complement strand
ATCGTCATTTCAGAAACATTGCTTCCCTTTGTAACTTCAGACTTGCTTTTAAAGAACTTGAGTCAAGTTAAAGCCAAAAACAAAAAACCTTATCAGTTAGCCTGGATTGTTAAAGTGCTTATTACGCAATATATCTAATATGATGTATTACACTATTTCAAAAACTTTCGACGTGTAACACTGACACTTCTTTAACTAATTCCTCAACTTTAATTGGATTTTCCTTATGTTTTTTAATTATAGTCCGCATTCCAGCTACTCGCTGAAATGATGTTCCCACACCGTTTACCGTGCATAGCCCTTCGTCTTCTAAATATTGAACGTGTTTAATGAATGAATTAGTCCCCGCACAATGCCTATTTTCCTTCTTTTTGGTATCAAATTCATCAAAATAAATTGTTTGACCTTGACTGGGGGGATAATTATTGATATACGATCTTCCATAGTCAAGTATGCCTACGCCTCCATATTTTGTTATAAATAAATTACTACCCTTAGTAATATATGGGTATACTCCACATAATGCGGCTTGACTCATTGTTTGGGCAAGATTCTTAAGGTATTGTACTCTTTGTTCGATGGTCAAAGATTTGATATAGGCAAAAAATTCACCCTCAGTATGAAAAACCTTCTCCATACGCTTTTCAATGATAACGGGAGTTGATCCGAGTACTCCATAATCTACTAGTGCTGGTGCGACTATATTACTTAAACCATTGTCTCTTAAAATTGAAAGGGCTTTCACATGAGTTAAAAATTGATTTTCTGCATTATTTCGATCTGGGGTGAAAATTTTAATTATGTGTTGACTTGGTAATCCCCTGTATATTACGTGATGAACTCTTGAAACGCCACCACGGGCAATTTCTGGTCCCTGCGACCAATTATTTGAGAGTTGGTTTAACCTAAAATCCTCCATAGAGTTTGGAGTTGGAAGTGCGTGGCGAGATGGCAGATAATTAAAGCCTCCGAGGGCAGTATCAATCATGTTCTTACTTTCTCCGCGGTCTTTTCTAACTCTTTATCATCTGCGCGCTTACCATTATGTGAAGAAATGTAGCCCTCATATTTTTCAAAATATTTATCAATATTTGACGCGTGAAGTTCCCAATTCTCAGATTTAGTCCCGTGCATGGGGAAAAGTTTGGCGTGCATATGGCCCACTCCAAAGCCCTCAAATATCATACCCGTACGACCCACGTCGGTAAATTTTGAATCAATCAACTTCCCCACCTTTTTCGCCGCAAGAACCAGTTCGCTCAAAACATTGTCCGGAAGGTTGAAGGCATAACTCGGATAGTGTTCTTTTGTGACGACGACCGAGAATCCTTCGGTATTGGGAAATATGGAAAGAAATGCGAGGTGTTTTTCATCCTCCCAGATTTTATGACAAGGAGCTTCCCCCTTCACAATTGCGCAAAAAATACAGGTGTTCATAAGAAACAGTATAACAAATTATCGCCAGGGAGGATAATTATCCAATTCTCTCAGGGCATTTACCATCCTTCCATCGTCCCAAATTTTTAATAAAATAAGAATGCGTTCTCTTCTTTCTCTATTTGTCAATGTTTTAGATCTCAGTATTTTATGTACCTGTTCAGTATTTGATGAGGGGTAACCGTTGATAATATCCTCGGCGATAGCAGATGAAGTTGAAAATTTTTCACACGCTTCCAGTTTGGCTCTTGGCATATGTATTTTATCTGTAATCAGTATGGGGCTTTTTATTCCATGCTCGGCTATTATTTTCGCTATAGCTATTATGTTCTCATTAGTCGTTCTGGATTTATTTTCTACAATAATGTTGCCGTCTGGAATTACATATTTACCCTCCGTCAATCGGTAATATTCACTTTGTAAATAGTCAACCGCAATGTGTTCTTCGCCTGAGCCCATTTCTCCATATATGATAAATATCCTGCCTGACCAGCCATCTTTATATGCTTTAGCGGTCGCGTCCAATCGCAATTTTGTTGCGTCGCTCAATACATATGTTTCTTTACCTGTCTTTATTGCGCTACCTCCTAATACAAAAATGGCTCCGTATGGGTATTTATCATTTTGAGCTTTCTCTCCCCCCGCACACTCCTCTATTCTTCCGTCGAATGCAGACAGTACCCTTGAAGTATGATTTATATTTAAGAGAGGGTATACAATTAGCTCGGCCGCAATTGCCAGACCTACAATTCCTAATATTGATTTTGTTACGTATCCTAATCTTCCCTTATGTACGATCTTCTCAACATTCATCAATCAGCAGTATATCACCCCAATAGCGGAAGCGCGAAGTTTTCTTTCAAGTATTTTCTATACAACTCTAAATCTTCCCCATGATCAAAGGCCATCATATCAGGAGAAGGTAGCTTAGCAAAGTCAAACCATGCAAGTTCTGTCACTTCCTCATCTGACTTTCCGGTCTGTTGCAAAGCCTCAGCGGTGAAAACCATATCCATGTTCTGCCGGTCTTCCCTTGGACGGTTCGGACTATCATTGACGCGGAAAAGTTTAAGATTTTTTATTCCCCAACCGCTTTCCTCCATAACTTCTCTTTTCGCCGCCTTGATTAAATCTTCGCCGCGGTTAAAAAACCCGCCCAACAATGCCCATCGACCGAATTCTAATATGGGTTTACCTTGAAATGTCCCCCTTTTTCCTAACAGAACTTTTCCATCTTTAATAACGATGACGCTAATCGTCACATGTCTTAGTGGGCTTTTTCCCCCATCTTCAAAAAAACAAGTAATCATAGATATGAAATTAATATATAATAGTTTGCGTCATATGTCCACTCACTCAGAAGATTCAAAATCAGGAAATAAAGGTAAATTTTTCATTCTCGCCCTCGCCGCACTCGGGGTGGTGTATGGTGACATCGGAACCTCTCCTCTTTACGCGGTGAATGAGATATTTTTCGGTCACGCACGCGCTTCTGTAAATAGAGCCGATGTATTGGGAACCATCAGTCTCATTATTTGGGCAATAACGATTGCAATATCTTTTAAATACGTGGTATTTGTACTTCGCGCGGACAGTGACGGAGAAGGTGGCGTATTTGCCCTCTACAGTCTATTAGATAAGCTCAAAATGAAGGCAAAGCCGATTATGACCACCCTATTAATCATCGCGGCAGGGCTCCTTTTTGGAGATGGAATAATAACACCGGCAATCAGTGTAGTATCGGCAATTGAAGGACTGAAAGTAGTGACTCCCACCTTTACTCCTTATGTGGTACCGATAACAATAGCCATTCTCACCGGCCTCTTTTTTATCCAGTCAAAAGGTACCGCTAAAGTCGGAAAAATATTCGGGCCCATTGTAGTGGTATGGTTTGTCACCATTGCCTTGTTGGGTTTAAATCAAATTATCCAATATCCTGACATTTTGAATGCTTTAAATCCTATCCACGCAATAACTTTCTTGGCAACTATTAAATTGAAAACGTTATTTTTTGTTCTCGGCGCAGTCATCCTGGCAATCACCGGAGGCGAGGCAATGTATGCAGACATGGGCCACTTCGGCTCAAAACCCATACGCTTCACATGGTTTTCTGTAGTCTACCCCGCCCTTCTTTTGAATTATTTGGGGCAAGGCGCATTCCTTCTGAGCGGAAAAGAAATTCTTTCCGAAAATATTTTTTTCAGCACCGTCCCCCAACCTCTTCTTATTCCTATGGTTGTTCTAGCCGCACTTGCCACGATAATTGCTTCTCAAGCACTTATCTCCGGTGCATTTTCCCTTGCAACGCAGGCCATATCTTTGGGACTTCTGCCTTATATTCCCATCGTCCACACGAACCAGGAACATGAGGGCCAGATCTATGTCCCCGCCATCAACTGGTCTCTTTACGTCGGTTGCGTCATTCTCGTCATCATGTTTGAGTCAAGCACCCGTCTGGCCGGCGCCTATGGACTCGCGGTTGCCGGAGTTATGTTCATCACTTCCATTTCAATGATATATGTTGCTAAGAATTATTGGAAATGGTCGACCTGGTCGGCTTTTGCCGTATTCCTCCCCCTTTGCGTCATCGATTTTATGTTTCTCGCCGCCAATTCTTTGAAAATATTTGAAGGAGGATATATTCCCCTTCTCATCTGTATCGCCATTCTTATCGTGATGAAGACGTGGAACTGGGGACGTGCATCCATCAAGAAAACATTTGCCGAATATCCGAAGATGCAGATGAAGGACCTGATTGAGATCATGAAAAATTCGACCATGCTCATCCCGCGCACCATCATCATCATGACGCCCGATTATATTTCAAGCACTGAAGACAATATTCCTACTTTAAAACAAATGTTTATTGAGCGCTACGGTATGCTTGCAAGAAATCTGATTTTCTTAAATGTGGCGCTTGAACGCGCGCCTCACATCCAAGGTGACCGGTATACCATTACCAAATTTTATGAGGATCAGTCGAAAGGAAGCATTATCTCGGTCCGTGCCCATTTCGGATTTATGGAAGACCCGAATGTGGAGAAGATTTTGCACCGTATCGCCTATCGGCATGAGTTGGATATTGACGCTCACCGTGAAAAGTGGCTTATTCACGTGATGCACGAGCGCATATTCCCCGGGAATCTGAAGAATATCAAAGATAAGATTCAATTTGAGCTCTTCAAAGCAATCCATCGCAATGCCGACTCGGCTGACCATTATTTCGGTCTCGGGACGAAAGAGCCGCTTTCGATTGAGGTGTTACCGGTGTATCTGTCTTAATTATTTTTTTTAACAACCCCATGTCATGCTGAATTTATTTCAGCATCTTTGTCAAGATCCTGAAACAAGTTCAGGATGACAGTAAAGCTGTTCGCTAATTTAACTATCTCTCCCAATTGCTTCCGAAATGTGCTTCAATCCATCTCTCTTTAACAAATCAAGAAGTTCCAGGTTTATTTGACCAATCAAACCAGGGCCTTGGTATATCATTCCCGTAATAAGTTGAACGAGAGATGCTCCCAAGCGGATTTTTTTATACGCGTCCTTCGCACTGAAAATCCCCCCGCATCCGATGATGATAAATCTTTTTTTATAGAGACGGTATGACAGTTTGATGAGCTCATTTGACCTTCTCTCCGTCGGCTTTCCACTGAAATACCCAACTTTAAACTTTTTAACTTCCTCGGGATCGAGGGACGGATCTTTCCGATCCTTTTGCAGGTTTCCAAAAATAACACCCTTGATGAATGAAAATTCTGAAATGATTTTCAGCATTTCCTTAACTTCTTTATCACTTTTTTCAATGGGCATTTTCACAAAGACGGGCCGAGATATTTTTAATTTTTGCACCTCTGACAATAATTGTTTTAAATTCTGGGAAGGATAAAAGCTGATATTTCCGTAGAGATTGGGACAGCTAATGTTTAACTCGTAGTAGGAATGTCGTACCCGAGACTTTTCAAACAACGTAAATGCTCTGACCACATCCTCAACGCTCTGTTTCTGCGTCATGTTTTTCTTGCCATTAGTCCTCCCGATACTGATTCCGACGGGCATTTCAAAATGCAATCTGCTCATCCTTCTCATCGTTTCTCCGGCTCCCAAATTCTTGAAACCTTTATTCACCATGAGCGATTTTGACTTTGGCAAACGTCCGAGCATGGGCCTTGTATTGCCCTCGTAGGAGGAGTTGGTTATGGTCCCCACCGTCTCAAATCCAAAACCGATTGAAGGAAGTATTTGAGTTAATCGCACCTCATAATCGAACCCTGCCGAAAGACCGACCGGATTTGCAAAATGGATGCTTGCGATGTTTTGTTCCAGTTTTTTATTTTGTATTTTTAAAAATGCGGTAATGAGTTTTCTTTTTAAAGAAAACGTTCCCATGAGCTCCCCCATTCCGACCATCGATACATGTACAACTTCCGGATCAATGAGAAAAAAAATAGATTTCAGAAAATGTTGATATACGAATCCGGAAATATAGATAAATAATGCTTTCCTCTCCATTTCCATCCATAAAATAGCAAAGGTGAATATGATAAAGCTGATGAGGGCCGAGAGGGTGCAGTAAAGACACAACTTACCGATGATACCGATTTGCAAATACATGAAATAGACCGATGCAAAAGCCCCTGCAGTTGCCTCAATCAATACCCAAAACCACCAGAATTTTTTATTTGAAATAATTGCAAGTGCCAACACACTTGCGAGGATAAAGTAATGAATTAATCCGAGTAATGCGAGAGGGATTCCGAAAATGAGAGAGTATTTACTCCGCAAAACTGCCCCACAGTCGGAGAACATCGGGAGGAAACGGTTTATCGTGCAGGTCGGCACGGCGTGTGCATAATGTTCATAGGTCAAATACCCCGCGTCCGCAATTCCCGCGATTGCGAGAATGAGAAGGATGATGAAAATATATCGTTTCATAGCCCTATATCATATCATGAAATGAGAAATAAGACCCCGGCGGTCACAAGAGCCGTGCTTATCGTCTTTTTCAAAAGATTCTTTCGTTCATTCAAAAATATCGTTGCTAATATGACGGTGAGGATGATGGAAGATTTTCCAATAGGACCAAGGAGAGATATCGGAGCTTTCTTTTCAAGTGCAATAAAATACATGAGCCCCTGAATGCCATAAAATATACAAAGCAACACGATATGCCATAAGGAATTGTGGGGTTTAAAAACCTCACGAGCTTTTTTGTATATGCTTGGTCTTAATATAAGTAAAAATATCCCCGGTAGTAAACTGCAGATAGGCAGATATGCAATTGCAGGAAACGATCTCAATACAAAGGCGTCATTTACTCCCGCAACCGCATAACAAATCGCCGCTCCCATGGCATAAAAGAAGCCGCTATTTACTTTTATCTGCTTACCGAAGTTAAGGATAAACACGGAAAGCAAAATAAGTGAAACCCCAAGAAGTTTATACATACTAAAAGATTCTTTGAGGAGTATGACCCCGAGGATCACCGATACGACAGATCCTGTCACCATGAGGATTGATATTTCTGACGCGTCTATCTTTTGCGCAGCTTTGAAATAAAGCAATGTGCCAAATCCATACAGTACCGAGAGGAATATCATATTGGGAAGAAGGGAAGCGGGGGGCAGAAGAATCAATCCTTTATACCACGCAAATAATCCGGTTATGAGGGCAAGTCCAAACTGAAAAATGATGGCAAAAGCATACGGGTCACTTTTATCGTCCTTCATGAGCAACCGACGAAAAAGATTGGAGATTGAGTCGGTCACTACACTTGTAATAGCAAAAAAAACCCATGCCATATTGAAGAAGATTATAGCACACCAATTTCTTGAGACACGCCAAGGGATTTTCCTTCTTTCAAAATACTTTGTTTGCTCCCGAAGAAATTATGAGCGAGGGAAAGAACCGGTTCGATGCAGACGTACATATCGTCATATTCCTCTTTTTCATTGAATGCGGCCCAGAGTTTTACATCCTCAAATCCTTTGGTCTGCAGGCGAAATCGACGACCATCGGGAAACTGGATGGTATTACTTTTGCGAAGCTCTTTTTGCCCATTAGAACTTACCAATCTTGATATGTCATAGCCATTCAATCGAGTCCCTTCGGACCCGTTGGGGGTTGACCAATAATTATGGATTCCCACGTTCACCGGTACTTTTGAACCTTGGGTATTTTCTACGACCACGGTCTGCTTAAATGAATTTGGGTTCAATTCAAAAATCTGCTCTACATATAGCTCAGCTTTGTATAACTCAGTGGCCGGAACGATACAGAACATGGAGAAATATGATTTATCATTCACTTTTACTTGCCATTCGAGGTTTCGGGGAGATCCATGAGGGGGAAGACCATACTCTTTGACGCCTTCTTGGTTAAAATTAGGAACGCAAACATGGGTATTTCCTTTTTTTCCGTCTTTGCGGTCAAACGTACCAAAAACTAATTCTTTTCGATATGAAAGTTCCTCGATGCGACCTCCGACGAGGTTGATCACGAGGTCCCAGTTATGTGAAGAAAGGTGTCTTTGCATAAATATACTTTGTCATCCTCGGCGAAGGCCGGGGATCCATGGATTCCCGCCTACGCGGGAATGACAGAATAAAATAACAACTCTATTATATCAGTATTTCTATTTGTTTTATATCCTTTACTCCGGAAAAGAGCATTGCGAGGCGGTCAATACCGATACCCATTCCCGCAAATGGCTCTCCTCTCATCTCATTCAAGGCTTTCAAAAATACTTCATCAACGGGTTTTTTCAAGGTCTTCCTTATCGAGTCGACATCCGTATTTTCCGTATTCCCATTCCCTATTTCCATCCCGTTTATGTAGAGCTCAAACCGCTGTGCAAGATGAGGATTTTCTTTTTGTGGCTTGCAAAGAGGTGAAAAGCGTGTGGGAAAATCCACCAAGAAGAATGGTTCCTGGGGAAACTTACTCTCAATTTTGTTTACAAATATCTGATCGAACACTTCCCGCGATTCATCCCACCCTCCTGTTTTTTTGAATAATGAATGTAGTGATATTTTCTTCCAATCTGGTAGCAATTTTTTCTTACTGAGATTTTGTGTTTCAAGGTTTTTTTGAATGTAAAGAATGAGTTCCTCCGTATCATTCATTATCTGATGATAGTCTGCATTCTCCCTATACCACTCAAGCATAAGGAATTCGGGCAAATGTTGGGACCCACTGTTTTCAAGATTGCGAAATGACTTACCCAGTGCAAAACAATTTCCTATTCCGGCCGCCAACATGCGTTTCAAACCCCGCTCGGGAGATAGGGAAAGATATCGTTTTTTATCTCCGTTCACGGTATTCCATGAAGTTTCAAATGGAAAGAGATGAGATTCTAAAGGCACCGCGTCATTTAATACGGGAACAATAACTTCGTGAAAATTTTTTGCATAAAAAAATGCGCGAATTGCTTTTATTATTTCCTCACGGATAAAGATGGGTTTCAGATTTGTATTCATAATGTATATTATAAACTCCGACATGATTTTTTATGCAATCGCCAGGGGGGAAAGTCCGCATAAAAAACCCGGTTGTACGCATCCCAAGCACGGTCCTCCTATTTTACTTTTTAATTTAGCTATAAGCTTAGGAATATCGTCGCCTATCGTACCCAGTGCCTCAAAACCCTCACAGCATCCGTAAATAGTCCCGTCTGATACAAGAGAAATTTGATAACATCCAAACTCTTTCGGCGGAAACGTTTTTTTGGTCATCATGAGCTTTTGTATTTCTTTTTTTTCCAAAAAATCAAATCCGGTTACCTCCCCCACTATTTTGGATACCGGATGAATGTTCAAGTATGTCATGGGCTTGCGCGGATGGTAAGTGACGTCAATCGTCCCTAATTCTTTTTTTAAGAACGATTCAAATGGAACGATACATTTTAAATTTTGTTTCGTAACTATGGAGAAAATCTCTGTATGGAATCCAAATGCTTTTGCTTTTGATAAAAAGGCGATGCTTTTTTTGAAGTTGCCTTTTCCCCGATTTTTATCATGATACTCTTCCAACCCATCAAGTGAGACGATGAGATTTACATAATTTGGATCATCAAATTCGTCAAGCTTGTCTATCGTGCCGTTGGTGATGATTTGGATGAATATCCCCTTTTTGGTTAAGACGTTTACGAGGTGAGGAAAGTAGGTTAAAGCAAACACCTCTCCCCCGCAAAAGGTGATGACTTTAACTTCAAGGGTTTGGTTATATCTTTCTACAAAATCAAGAATTTGCTTTTCCGTCAAAATAGGCGCGGTTTTTTTGGTATAACAGATCTTACACTTCAAATTACACTGCTCCAGGGGGTTGATATACAGATGGTGCAACACATTGTCCGTATGGGCTGAAATGGCATGATTCATACCCTATAAGTATACAATAGCTATTTGCTTCTAGCTATTAGCTTTTAGCTAACGACTAATGGCTAACAATTAGTAGCACCTACTACTACTTATATCTTATAGTATTGACAAAGTAGGTTTGATATGGTATCATGTCTTAGTTGCACCTATTACAACTATGAATACTATACTCGAACAAATCGGCCTGACTCAGAACGAATCCAGCGTCTATTTGGCCTTCTTGAAACACAAGGAAAAGACCGCGGCGGAGATAGCCCGCATCCTGAAAATGGATAAATCCTCTTGCTACCGAGCGGTTGAATCCCTCGTTGAAAAGAAGCTCCTCATCACCATCCCCCGCCTTCGTGGAACCACTCATTCTGCCGTTTCCCCTGAAATATTAAAAGAACTTCTCAATCAAAAAAAACGTGAACTTGCCAGCCAAGAACACGACCTGACTCAATTAATCAATCAATTGAGTCATGAACATTTTGACAAGAGAAGCACCTTTATCAAAGTGGAAAAAGGAATTCAGGCAATCCGAAATGGCATGGACCGCAACCTTGACGCGGCTATTGCCAGCGATAAAATGATCAAAGAGCAGTACCGACTCTCCTTCCCCTACTTTAAAGATAAGGAGCATGCCGCCTGGGTGAATGAATTTTTGAAACGTCGTATAAAGGCAGGAGTTTCCATCCGTCAGATAGTGGATTTTGCAGGCAACGATGATTTTGCACCAATCATGAAAACGGACAAGAAACTGTTGAAGGAAATTCACCTCATGCCGAAGGAGATGAAAGGACTCCACGGTTTGCGTATCTCAGGTGATATCGTCACCATAATCAGCTTTGATGAAAGAAAGGACTATATCGTAATTACCATAAAAGATAAGTTTGTTGCACAACTTATAAATACGATGTTTGATTTTATTTGGGAAAGGAGTGAGAAATACCTATGAACTGGATAATTGCAAGTCTCATCATGTTCGCATCATCGGTCGCATTATATGTGTTGATTCGAAAAGCGGCTTTACTCAAAATCCCCACTGAATTTGTGAATCTTGCATCCATGGGAATACCATTCTTTCTTTACATTACGTTGGCTGTTCGAAATAACACCCATCTTGCCCTCACTCCTACTCAACTCATAATTATGATTTTACTTTCCGTATTTGGAAGCTATCTTCCCAATGTAGCATCTCTAAAAAGCATCAAGTTTGCACCGAACCCCGGCTACAGTCTCATCATTTCAAAGAGCTATGTGGTCTTCACCACGATCGTTGCCATTTTTTTATTCAACTCACACCTTTCAATAAAATCAGCACTTGCAATCACAATTATTATTGGATTTTCTGTCCTTATCATGATGGGCAAATCTAAACCTCATGCACAGAGTAATTCTCTTTGGCTCCCGCTTTCTTTTGTATCTTTTTTCGGGTGGGGATTTTTGTCTATTGGAACTAAATATGCCTTTACAACAGGTCTAAATATCTATCAACGGCTGGTATTCCTATCCATTTTTGTTACCTCATTCATTGTTACTGAAATAGTTGTGCGAAAAGTTAAGTTCCCTTCTTTAAAACCAGTACATATATTACTTCTTATTGCAATTGGGACTTTATCCTCTTCCTTCAACTTCTTTATGACCCTTGGTATTGATCTTGCGCCGAATATCGGTTATGTCAACGCTATAAATGCAAGCTCTATCTCTGCGGTTACCGTATTCTCTGCACTCCTTTTCAAAGATGACTTTTCTATGAAAAAATTCTTAGGAGTTATGGGAGTTACCGCCGGATTATTACTTCTCATATTGTAAAATAAAGAATGAATCTCCCCACCTACCTCTCCCTCAACCCCAAAAAAAATCTCATCTTTGACTTTGATGCGACCATTGCCAAATTGGATGTAGATTGGGGGAAGATGCTCCAGGAAATATATGATCGACTGGTGAAAATCGACCCAAAGACTATGACCGACTTCACTCCCCGTTCGATGTCATACCCATTTTGGAATACGAGGATTCGTAAACACGGAGAAGAAATGAAGAAAATTCTCGAATCGTATTTTGTTCGCGCGGAATCGGAATATCTGTATGGAGTTCAGCGAATCCCGAGCTCATCGATTTTCTGAAAAAAAATAATAACTATGATTACTATATATGGAGTAATAATTTGCGGAAAACCATCGAGCCGATTCTAAAAAAAGAGGGGCTTCAGGAAAGATTTAAGACTATCGTATCGGCCAGCGATACCCTTTTTTATAAACCTGATACTTCAAGTATTGAAAAAATGATAACCGGTAATAAAAAAGATTGGCTTATGGTCGGAGATAGCGAGAATGACAAACTTGCGGCTAAGGCCCTAGGCATCGACTTCTTCCTGGTGGATTATTTTAAAGGATAAAGAGAGTATAATAGGCACATGTCCAAACCACGCAAACAACGATTTATTCTGATCAGTATCGTCTCCCCTGCCTATACGAAGGTAGAGGCTATGGAGGACTTAGACGAGCTGAAAAGTTTGGTGAGCACCTATGGAGGTGCTGATGTGGTGGATGTGATTCAACGCCGCATGCATCCGAGTGGTGGAACATATATTGGCTCGGGAAAAGCCGAGGAAATTGCGGAAATGGTGGGAAAGAAAAAAATCGACATCATCGTCATCAACGCCATCGTAAATCCCACTCAACTCTACCATATCCAACAACTCTGCTGGCCCTATAACCCCAACATCGAAGTCTGGGACCGGGTAGACTTAATTCTTCATATTTTTAACAATCACGCAACCACTTCTGAGGCGAAGATGCAGATAAAACTGGCCCGTATGCGCCACATGGGACCGCGCATTTACGGACTCGGTGAATCTTTTTCCCAACAAGGAGGAGGGGTAGGAACTAAGGGATTGGGTGAGACAAATGTAGAGCTTATGAGACGTCACTGGAAAGAGGAAATGCGCCAGATCCAATCAAATTTGAAAGAAATGGAAAAAGGACGGGCGCAACAGGTAGAACGCCGTCACAATCTGGGATTTCCTACCGTGTCAATTGTGGGTTATACGAACGCAGGTAAGACTTCCCTCTTCAACCTTTTGACCGGAAAGAAAAAACTAGAGGCGGATATTTTATTTGCAACTCTCGATAGTTCTGTGGGGAAGATGTATGACCGGGATCACAATCGAGAAATACTGATTTCTGACACGATTGGTTTCATAAAAAAACTTCCCCCCGATCTGGTGGACGCTTTCAAATCAACCCTCATGGAAAGTATTCACGCCGATGTCCTTTTGCATGTGATAGATGCGTCCGACCCGAAGATGGAGGAAAAGATTCAGGTAGTTGAAATGATACTGAGCGATCTGGGGCTTAAGGATAAGAGAAAAATGTATGTTTTTAATAAAGTAGACCTTGTTGAAAAAACCAGATTACATGAAATTTTAGAAAAGTACTCTCAGTTTTCTCCCCACGCCATCTCCGTCCACTCGGGAGATGGAATCGTGCCCCTTTACCATTCAATCACGGCGTTCCCCTTTTGGTTCTGAGCCAGCACCTGGTATCCACTCCATGCCCCTAATTGGGCTGAGACTTTGTCAAGAAAAATGGGAGGAACATATTTGATTGTATCATCGATGCCAGTTGTTGTCTTTTGCAAGTAAGAATAGGGTGGTATAT
>JACRPE010000017.1 GCA_016214055.1 Candidatus Roizmanbacteria bacterium | reverse complement strand
TGTAATTAGTGCCGTCTGAGATGCTGTCAGATCAAGTGAAAAACAAAACAATATCTTTTTCAACCGATGTTTACTTATTGGCTTGTTATTACAACCCATTTCTCTATTTTAGCAAGAAAATGCTAGTCTAGAGCCTATCATTATATATTTCTGGTGTTTGCGCGGCTACTGCTATAGCCGGCCCATTCCAACCATTACTTAAATTAATATCTGCAAAGCCACTATATCTATGACCAGGAGGAATATACTCAGGTCTAAAAGGATCTCCAATTGTATTTTCGTGAACACCTACTAGCCTGGGAGGAACTAATAATATATAAGTTTCTATTGGAGACTGATTCGAGTCTACTGAGTCTTCAGGTGTAATATCAGATTCAAAAGCTCTGGATATCTGAAGGTCTGCAAGACGCTTATGCGAAGTTTTGACGAACTCTCCATAATTATGGCGTATTGGCCACCTATCGTACATAAAAGTCCAGTTACTATATCATGTCTGTCTGGATTATGCAAGAAGCCTAAAACGGATAGCCTTTTGCTCCGTTGATTCCTTTAACGGCTGAGATTTCTCCCGTCAGACTATTGGCATGACCGATGACAAATCCGCAAAGAAGTGAGGCGACCGTTTTCTTCCCCCAACTTCCTAAGTCAACTATCCTTTCAAGATCCTTCCCTTTTAATGAATCGACGTATTTTTCCGTTGCAGTAAATACTGCTTTCCCATATTTATTCATATTAGTCAGATCGATCTTGACTTTTTTGGACCACATTACATGATTTGCTTCCCACTTGTCATCCATTGCGGGCATGGGGGCACTTGCGCCCGTCTTGTCTTTCCATAGAGTTGTATAGAGAGGAGCTTTCCCCCGAATCATTCCCTGTACGATGACGTCTTCAGAATAAAGTAGGTGTGCATATAATGAGCCCAGAGGCAAAGCCTTTCCTCCAGGGTTTTTGTGAAGGTGGTCTTCCTTAATATCGGCAACCGTTTGCAAAAACATTTCATGTGCTTCTTTTAACTGATCCTTGATGAGCTGTAAAGCAGTTATCATATAATAATAGTTTAAACGTATAATATGATTATTATAGAATAAACTTATATAAAAAAAGTAATATATTATGAAACAGCTTTGGAAGATCATAACCTACACGAAACCGTTTAAGAAGTTTTATGTCGTCATGGGGTGCTCGGTTGTGTTTTTGGCTCTTCTCAGCCAGGTTGGGCCTCTCCTTACGAAACTTATCGTGGATCTGATCGTTTCTAAATTATCAGGACATCCGGCCGAAATATCCCTTCTCATCACTTATCTTATCCTCATTCTGGGAACTGACTTTCTCATAACCACCATAACTGATATTTCACAGTATTTCAGTGACATCATGACTGCAAAACTTAATAATTATTTGTCTGAAAAATATTACCGGCATGTGTTGGGACTTTCGGTTGAATATTTTGATAATGAAATCACGGGAAAGATCGTAAACAAACTTGACCGCGGTATCACGAGTATATCAACCTTCATCGCACAGATGGTGAATAATTTTTTACCCTTTTTTGTTTCCACTATCATAACCCTTTTCATCATAAGTTTGTATAGTTGGGAGTTGGCAATCCTCCTCTTTCTTCTTTTTCCCATTTATATTTTTATTTCCCATAAATCATCAGTTGCCTGGGGTAAAAAAGAGGGTGAGAAGAATGCAATACTCGACCTCACTTCGGGCCGGGTGTTTGAGGCACTTTCAACTATCCGCGTGATTAAATCATTTGTTCAGGAACTATCCGAGTTTGAGTATTTCAAAAAAACACGGAGTGCCATCGTGGGACTTGCGGACAAGCAGTCAAAAGACTGGCATACCTATGATTTTTACCGGCGCATCATACTGAACGCAATTATGTTTAGTGTCTTTGGATATATTATTTACTTTACTTTTAAGGGGCGCTTCACTATCGGCGAGATGACACTTCTTCTTCAGCTGGCCAATCAGGCGAAGTTCCCCCTCTTTGCGATGTCCTTTATCATCGGACAACTTCAGCAGGCGCAATCGGGAAGTAAAGATTTTTTTGATGTGCTTGCTACTCCCATCTCGATATCTGATAAAAACAATGCAAAACACCTGTCACACGTGAATGGAGCGATTGAATTCAAAGATGTAGGCTTTTTCTATGCAAACAGTCAACATGTCCTCCAGGATATTTCATTCTCCATCCCTCAGGGAAGGAAGCTAGCAATTGTTGGCGAGTCGGGAGAAGGTAAGTCTACCATTGCCAATCTTATCCTCCGGTTTTACGAACCGCAACAAGGGGAAATCTTGATTGATCATCACAATATCGCCTCAGTCACCCAAGAGTCGTTACGGAAAAATATCGGAGTGGTTTTTCAGGATACGTTTCTCTTTTCAGGAACAATCCAAGACAATATCCGATACGGGCGGGAAGATGCAACCGAACAGGAAATAAAAGATGCGGCTAAGATTGCAAATGCCGATGATTTTATCAGGAGATTTCCCAAGGGATATCTTTCGGAGATCGGAGAACGGGGGGTTAAATTATCCGGGGGTCAAAAACAAAGGATTGCTATAGCCCGCGCACTCCTCAAAGATCCTCCCATACTCATATTTGACGAGGCAACATCAAGCTTGGACAGCAAATCGGAGTACGAGGTACAGCAGGCACTCAATACCCTTATGAAAGGCCGGACAACCATCATCATCGCCCACCGGCTTTCAACGATACGGAGCGTAGATCATATCATCGTCATACAAAAAGGACGGATTGTTGAGCAAGGAAACCCGAAGGATTTGGAAAAACAAAATGGCGTATACACTCAACTTCTCGCGTATCAAAAGATGGGCGCATCCTCAGATGAAAAACTGAAAGAGTTCAATATCGATGCAGAATAAAGCCATGACCAACTCTCCCACCTGTCATAAATGTTTTGCATCCCGGAGATGCGGCCATTACCACCTCTACGTAATCGAGCTTGATTTTGAGCTGACAAAAAATCGGACGTTCATGATTGCAAATCCTCATTACCGCAAAGGAATGGATTGTCTCTATGTAGGATCAACTTCACATACTTGTGAATGCCGTTTTAAACAACACCGGGAACACGCAAAAAAAGAAAAGCTGGGCTATGACTGCGTATGCGATGGAAAAGAAAAATTTCACGAATTTGTACGGGGTGGTGGACATACGCGGGGAAGCTATTATCCGGGAGTGTATGGTTTGCGTCTCCGGCCTGATTTATTTGTTAAATACAATCCCCTCATTGATCAAAAAAATACCATGATGATGGAGGCAAAACTTGCGAATATGTTAAGGTTTCAGGGTTTTGCCGTCTGGCAACACTGAATAAAATATGTTAATCTGATACCAGTTATTCTAAGTTAATAAACCCTTATGAACTTTATTAAAAAAATTATTGCATTCCTGAAGAAAATCGGATTATTACAAGTGGGGGTAAGTTCCTCAACTTATAAAAGCTCAAAAGACGCAGGATACCACCCCCCCGATCCTCTTGACTGATGCGCATATTTGTTACCGTAAAACCTCGAAAAATGGAGGAAAAAGTTGAGAGGGTAGATGTGACTCATTATCTGGTTTACACAAAGGCGCCTCCCGTGGATAATAAAGCAAATGAGGCGGTAATCAAGATCCTCAGCGTCCATTTTGATCTTCCGAAATGGAAAATTCAAATCGTCTCCGGCCAAACTTCACGAAAAAAGATAATAGAGGTTGGGAAATAACAAGCTATAATTACACTACGATCATGAAAAAAATCCTTTTCTTTATTCTTTTTTTTGGGGTAGTATTGTTTTCGTTTTATTGGTATTTATTGGGTCCTGTTAACAATTCAAGTGAAATAAAAATATTTACCGTCCCTCAATATCAGGCAGGGTTTGACGTGATAAAAGAATTGAAGGATAGAGGATTTATAAAAAATACCAACGCGTTTGAATTTTTAATGAATGTGATTGCTCCGGGAAAAAAGATTGAGTCGGGAGGATTCAGGTTAAGCGGAAATATGTCAGCACAAGATGTGTTACATAAAATCACCAACCGCCCTGACCTAGTGTGGGTTACTTTTGGTGGATGTCTCCGGAAAGAACAGATTGGCGAGATACTTGCTGAGGCACTTAAATGGAGCGATGATGATTTGAATAAATGGAACACCATTTATACCAATTCAAAACCCGAATACAAAGAAGGGGTTTATTATCCCGACACGTACCTTCTTCCTATCGATGAATCGGGAGAGCAAATAGCCGGTCGCCTCATCGCCCGTTTTAATGAAAAGTTTGCTCCACTTTCGCAAAAATATATTGACGGAAATATTAAGTGGACCACCGGTTTAAAAATAGCCTCCCTCATCGCGCGGGAAGCCGCGGGCCAGGAAGATATGAGGCTTATCTCAGGAATTATCTGGAACAGGTTGGACATTGGCATGCCGCTTCAGATTGATGCAACCATGCAGTATACCCGGGGCAAAGATAAATCAGGTCGGTGGTGGGGATCGATTGATATCAAAGAAAAGCAAAATGATTCCCCCTATAACTCGTATTTACATAAAGGTTTACCCCCAACACCGATTTGCAGTCCAAACATTGATTATATGAGGGCAGTTCTCAATCCTGATGAAACCCCCTGCATCTTTTACCTCCATGATGGCAATAAAACAATTCATTGCGCGAAGACTTACGAAGGGCACGTTGAAAACATTAAGAGATATTTGAACTAAAAAATGGTGGGCGGGCCTTCATGATATACTTATTGGTGTGATAAATGAAAACTTTGTAATCCTTGGGGCAATACTGGTACTCGTCGGTGGGTGGGATTATTTTGTCGATACTGTCAGGGGAAATACAAAGCCAAATAGAGTCACCTGGTTTCTATGGGCTCTTGCTCCACTCATTGCTTTTACCGCAGAAATCAAGCAGGGAGTGGGTATTTTATCGCTGGCAACCTTTATCGCGGGATTCGTTCCTCTCCTTGTTCTCCTGGGCTCCTTCATCAATAAAAAATCTGTTTGGAAACTTACCTTAATCGATGCAGTCTGTGGGCTTCTCTCTTTGATCGGGTTAATTCTATGGTATATAACAAAAGTGGGGAATATCGCTATTTTATTTAGCATTATTGCGGATGCTCTTGCGGCAATTCCAACGTTGCTAAAATCTTATCGTGACCCCGAATCAGAAAGTAGTCTCCTTTATTTACTCGTTACGGTTAGTGCGATTATCGCCTTATTGACTATTAAAGAGTGGAATTTCCAAAGTTACGGTTTTCAAATATACCTACTCCTTGTTGACTTCATTCTTTTTCTTTTGGTTAAATTCAAATTGGGGAAACTGACAAGAAGAGCTTAAGGTCAATGTGGCAGTTTACTTGATAGATACTTCTTAAAACGAATTGCCTCAAGTGAAAATAAAATCACCAGTGCTATAAAAAAAATAATTGATTGGGGAGAAAAACGGTTTGCAAAATGGGGCCCAATCAAATATACGTGAAAAATGATGAGAACACCTGCAAGATAAACGAGACGGTGAAGGTTTTTCCAGTGGGTTGGGCCCAAAAAAGCAACTGCTTTGTCAAAAGACGTTGATGCCATGAGTGAAAGAATGATAAATGCCAACGTTCCTAAGCTCATTTTTAATGCATAAGATCGGTCAAGTAATTTCAGCCCATGCAATCCCCCAACCACATTTATGAAGGAAAAATATCCGTGGAGTCCGGCAAATACAAAAGCAGATTGACCAATCGACCGTCGGGCTTTTATATATAACCCCCGAAAAGGAAGGGTAGGAAATACACTATACAAGGGGCTTGAAAGTAATGATATATACAAATAAATCAATGCAAGGAATGAATATGTCTGATGAACCGGTTGAATATTTGATGCAATGGTTGCAACTATTCCACTAATCAACAGGACGATTGTTCTGATATGCCGTAACAAAAAAGTCATATAGTTATATTATACTGTTCCTATAATTTTCAATATAAAGAAATGAAGTTTATTTTTCAAACCATGCCGGCATATGGACACTTAAACCCTATGTTGGGCGTTGCTAAAAAATTAGTTGAGGATGGTCATGAGGTTGTCATACATAACCTTGCTATATTTAAGAAACAAATAGAAAAAGTTGGGGCTCGCTTTCGCACTTCAACAACAAACTTTAAAATGATTGACTTTCGCATTCTTCATAATGCCACAAATATTGCAGAACAAAGCTTAATTGCAGCAAAACAATTAACTCAGCCTCTTGTTGAACTTATTCGTGATGAGCGGCCCGATTGCCTGATACATGATTCACTAAGTATCTGGGGAAAGCTTGCAGGGATAATCACCCATATTCCCACCGTCGCTTTTGTTCCCAGTATGGCGATAAATACCGACATAATCCTGTCTTATACTAAATTCCTATTGCCAGATTATATATACCAACTTAAACATTTTTCAAAAACGATTGATATTTTCAATCAACATAGAAAATTGTATCAAGATATCGATTATCCTCCTCCATTTTTTACCGATATGTTTGGCAACAAAGAAAAACTAAATATTGTGTTTACGTCGGATTATTTTCAACCAAATAGAAAATCATTTGATTCTAGCTATAAATTTGTTGGCCCCATCATATATAATCGAGAAGAAAAAACAATACCCTCCCATCTATTAAATACAAAGAAACCCATCATTTATGTTGCGCTCGGTACTGTATACAACGACAACCTTGCGCTGTATAAGAGTCTTACACAAATGTTCAAAAATACTCCCTATCAGGCATTCATTTCTATAGGGAAATATATTGATCGGAATGATTTAGGAAAAATTCCAGATAATGTCTATGTCGATAAATATCTTCCTCAGTTGGAATTATTAAAAAAAGCGTCTCTTTTTATCAGCCACGGGGGTATGAATAGTGTAAATGAAAGCCTTTATTTCGGAGTACCCATGCTTTTGATTCCTCACATTCAAGAACAGAGAATTAATGCTGATCGTGTCGAAGAATTGGGAGCAGGTATTTGCTATCCAAAAACAAGTGATGATATTCAAGAATATTTGAAATATGTTGAAAAAATAATGAAGAACCCATCATATAAATTCAATGCGGAGAAAATTAGCAAAGCCCTCATCCAAGCAGGTGGTGAAAATAAAGCAGTTGAGAATATATACGCTTATTTAAGGTAATAAAACATGAAACATAAAAATTATTATGAAATAAATGCTCGGGATAATTATGAGCTTGGACTAAAGACGGGAGAAATATTCGGGACCATCACTCGAAATACAATTGAAAAAAGAAAAAAGAGTGTAAATTGGAAAGCAAAAACAGAAAATGCAAAAAAATATTTCGACGTAACCAAAAAATATTTCCCCCAATACATTGAGGAAATAAATGGATATGCGATTGCATCACACATTTTGTTTGAAGATCTCTGGACTCTTATGACTGATGTAGGTATGTCTCAAGATAATCCTGAAAAATGCACCACATTTGTGACAAATAACGGTAAAACAATTTCTCATAACGAAGATTGGGAAAAAGATTCAGAAAATGATATCTGTGTATTAAAAAAAACGATTAAAGACACCACCATCCTTGAGTTGTACTATTTCAATACACTAGGCGGTGTTTCAATCAGCGTCAACTCACATGGTTATGTGCAAGCCATTAATACTCTGGACCATACTGGCAATCAAATAGGCGTACCTCGCAACATCATAGCTCGCTGGCTTTCAGAGACAAAAGATATTGAAAAAGACTTCGAAAAATTAGTATTAATTCCAAGAGCAAATGGTTATAATCATGTTGTAGTAAATAGAGAAAATATCTGGGATTTAGAGTGTACCGCTTCTCAGCAAATACTTTTAAAACCCCCACTTCCTTTTATCCATACCAACCATTACCTCTCAAAAAGGTTAAAGACATTTGAGGAGACCGAAAATTTAACTCATACTTTTCAAAGATATGAAAAAGCAAAGAGTTTGGTGAAAAATAAAATGTCGATGGAAGAAATAATGAAAGTGAACAGTGATATTTCCAAAGGTCCTCATGCAAGTATTATGAATGAACGCACAATTGCCAAAATGATTATTGATTTGAAAAATAAAATTGCAAAAATATGGCTCAAAAGAGCGGCTGAGAAAAATTGGGTGGATTATTCTTTAGATTTTTTGTAAATATATTTTAATTGTCATTGACATAGTATTTTTTTACTGTTAATGTTAAGTATTATTCATTTATTTTTTATATATGGCAAAGAAAAAAAAGGTTGCTAAAAGGAAAGTCGTTAAAAAAACTGTGAAAAGAGTCGCAAAGAAAAAAGTCTCTTCAAAAAAAAGAGTCGTAAAAAAGAAAACCACAAAAAGAAAAGCTAAAAGATGACCCTTTCCCGTGATCAGAAAAAAGCTTTCGGTGATGTATTGGAATGGTACCGGAAAGATAAAGAAGCTATGCCTTATATCACTCTTGGAGGATATGCGGGCACGGGAAAAACTACTTTTATTGCGCATCTACGGAAAAGACTCGACAAGCTGGACAAGAAATTGAAAGTTGGCTTTGCGAGTTACACCGGAAAGGCTTCTCGCGTGTTACGCAATAAACTGAAAGAGACGGATACTGTCATGTCGCAGGACACCGTCGGAACCATTCACTCTCTCATATACTCGCCCATCGTCGATGAAAAAGAACAGATTATCGGGTGGAAAACAAAAGATAAGATTGACCGGGACCTTATCATCATCGACGAGGCTTCCATGGTCGATGGGCTTATCTGGCAACATTTAATGGCTTATAAAATTCCCATCATCGTGGTGGGAGATCACGGACAACTTCCCCCCATAAAAGGAAACTTCAACCTCATGCAGAAGCCTCATCTCAAATTGGAAGAGATACACCGACAAGCAAAACACAACCCCATCATTAAAATATCTCTACTCGCAAGGGAAAATGGAAATATTCCGGCGGGAATATACGGAGATAGTATAAAAAAAGTTATACTCAACAGCACTGACGCGCAGGAGACGGTCAGCGAACTTTTAAGCAGTTATGATTACGATACGCTTGTCCTCTGTGGATATAATAAAACACGTAGAAAACTAAATTCATTTATCAGAGGAGCTCTAGGATTTGAGTCCCCTTCTCCTCAAAGCGGAGACCGTGTCATCTGTCTTCGGAATAATCATAAAGATCATATCTTCAATGGCATGTTGGGAACCATAGTAACTATCGAAAATGCGGGTGTTGATTGGTATCGGGCAGAGATTAAAATGGATGAGGAAACAAATAACTTCAAAGGCCTTATTTCGGTCAAACAATTTAACAGCGACACCTCTTTGAACTTTACTGATAAACGGTCGGAAATTATGAAGGGAGACCTCTTTGATTTCGGATACGCCCTCACGGTCCATAAAGCTCAAGGCAGTCAAGCAAAACGGGTCATCCTCTTTGAGGAGAGGTTCTCACAGATGACTGATGATGAGTGGCGACGATGGTTATACACCGCCGTCACCCGAGCTGAAGAGGAATTATTTATCTTCTCATCAGCGGGTTAAGTTGAATATTTTGAGCGGTTACACTCCCGTCACTGTTGGTTGCTCCAAATACCGCTACTTTTACCCCTGATTTCAAATCTGTTTTTGCGGCCACCTCTGCTTTATTTATCGTGGTTTTATCCGAAAGCAAAACTATTTTACTGCTCCCGTCCTGGAGTTTTACCGTTATTGTTTTTTCATCAGTCGAAATAATTTCTCCATTCACCGGACGGAATCCCGTGCGGCCCCCTTGACCTTGCCGTGACCCTACTCCCCCGGCCCCCCCTTGTCGTGAAAATGTGGCAGGTTGGCTTTCTTGATATCTCATCCCTCCATAAAATGCGCCTGCTCCTACTAAAATTATTAACCCCAGAACGAGAAATATGTTTTTATTTTTCATAATAAAAAAAATTTATAATTTATTCATACCGTAATGCTTCAATTGGCTGCAACCCTGCCGCCTTTTGTGCAGGATACCATCCAAATAATATTCCAATACCTGCCGACACTACAAATGCAAGTAAAATTGATGCGGGTGAGATAACAAATGGTGAGCTGGTGAGATTGGAGATAAAATATGACGTTATAATCCCAAGAATAATTCCAATCACTCCTCCCGTAAAAGTTAGGATGATTGATTCCAATAAAAATTGAGTGATGATGATTTTTTTCTTGGCCCCGAGTGCTTTACGCAAACCAATTTCGCGTGTCCTTTCGGTTACCGTAACCAACATAATATTCATGATCCCTATTCCTCCGACCAGTAAAGAGATTGCCGCAATACCTGCTAAAAGTGACGTAAAAGTTCCGGTAGTTGAGGTAACGGTGTTTAATATATCTTGTTGTGATAGTATCGAAAAATCTGCCTGGGTAGGATCGCTTAATTTATGTTTTGTCAGGAGGAAATAACCAACTTCATTCTGTGCATCGGCCATGACGTCTGCGCTTTTTGCCTCAAGAGCAATTGATCCAAGATAATTCACTCCAAACAATTGTTTTTGCGCGGTAGTAAGAGGTACAAATACCATATCGTCCTGATTTTGAAAGCCTGACCCCCCCTTTGCTTGAGTGACGCCAACAATCTTTAATGTTTGACCTCCAGCCCTGATACTTTGTCCGATGGGATTGGCGCCCTCACCAAATAAGTCGGTAACTACTTGTGGGCCCAAAACTGCGACCTTACTCATCACCTCAACATCCCGTTGAGTTATAAAACTTCCTGAGGCAATGGTGACTTTATGTACTTCTGCATAAGCAGGTGTTGATCCTATCACTTGAGTATTGGTATTACTTCCTCCCGTGGTAATTTGAGTGCGTCGGGAAAATTCGGGTGAAACTTTACCGATGGTGGTAATCAGTGTTGAAGTTTCAATTGCTTTTGCATCGTCCAAAGTTAACGTGGTCCGCCCTCCCTGTGCACCCCTGACTCCTCCTTGGTTAGTCGAGCCGGGTTGGATAGTTAAAAGGTTGGAGCCAAGAGATTCAATACGCGACTGTACCGATTGTTGTGTTGCCTGACCGAGCGAAACTAAGGCGATGACACTCCCTATACCGATGACGATACCCAATATAGCCAAACCCGTACGGGTTTTATTCAAGGTGAGTGTTCCTAAACTTTCGATAAATAATTCAAGTATATCCATATTTATTCTTTAACTATTTTTCCGTCTTTAACATGAATAATGCGTTGGGCGTGCGCGGCAATATCCGGTTCATGAGTGATCATGACCACTGTATGACCGTCATTATTTAATTTTTTAAATAGACTCATTATCTCTTCAGCTTGTACGCTCGCAATATTTCCCGTGGGTTCATCGGCTAATAATATTGCAGGATTCATAACCAGTGCTCGGGCGATTGCAACTCTTTGTTGCTGTCCTCCGGACAATTGATTTGATGTATGTTCCAGTCGGTCACCGAGACCAACTAATGTAAGATATTTTCTTGCCTTTTCCTCTCGCTCTTCTTTTGCTACACCCGCGTATCTCATGGGAAGCATGACATTCTTCATCGCGGTAGTGCGGGGAAGAAGATTATACGCCTGAAAAATAAATCCTATTTTTCGGTTACGTATATCGGCAAGCTCCTCATCCTTTAGCTTACTTACCATTTCCCCATCAAGTAAGTATTCGCCAGAGGTGGGAAGGTCAAGTGCTCCCAAAATATGCATGAGGGTTGATTTCCCGGAGCCTGATGGACCCATGATGGCTACAAATTCCCCTTTATTTATTTGAAAGGAGACGTCAGATAGGGCTACAGTTTCAATTACACCCGTGTTGTAAATCTTGAAGAGATGTTTTGTTTGAATGATGGATTTAGTATTCATTTTTATCTGCCGATAAATCCACCGCCCCTGCCTCCCCCACCAAAGCTACTGAACGGAGATTGCGAGCCCGCACTTGAGGTTTGACCTGTCCTTGCCGGCGAAGTGGTTCCGGTAATCACGATACTTCCCTCCGTTAATCCGGAAATAATTTCTGTCTGTGTGTCTGATGATAAACCAACTTCAACCGCAACATCTACGGGTTTATTATTTTTCAAAATCTGCACATATTGGGAGCCGTCTGCTTGTTTTTTTACACTTGTAGCGGGTACTAACAGTACATTGTCTTTTGTGGCGGTGATGATATTTGCAGAAGCCGCCATGTTGGGAAGTATCGAACTTGATTCCACATCAAGTTTTATGACTGCGGGATAAGTAGTAACTCCTGAAGACACTACTCCTGAAGTATCAATACTGATAACTTTTCCGGTAAATGTTTTGTCTGAAAATGCATCAAATGTCACCGTCGCCTTATCTCCCAAGTGAATCTTGGGTACATCAATCTCAGTCAGGTTAATTGATACGGTGGGAAGCGCCTTTGTTTTAACAGATGCAATTTTAGTTGCACTTTGTGCACTGTTGCTGTTAGTTGTAGCAACGATAACTGATCCAATCTGTAAAGATAAACCCGAAACGGTTCCTGAAATAGGAGCGTAGATGGTGGGAGAAGTTTGTTGATAGGCAGACCAGGCCGCACTGAGCCCAATTTGAGATTGATTTACGATATTTTGCTGAACTTTATACTTTGCCTCCGACGATAACCAATTATCGTCGGCGATGTGGAACTCGGGGAGCGCACGATTGATATTATTAGGTCTTCCGTCTTCATACTGATATGTGCCGTTCTGGGCAATTTTCATAAAGGCATCCCAGTTGGTAAACATGGTCGACTGAGTTGAAAACATATTTGCCTTTGCGGTATCAACGGTGTTTCTTGCACTTTGATAACTTGACAATGCTTCGTTCGCATTTTGCTGACCCTTCAAATCCAATTCAACCTCGGCAATCTTATCCCCCGTCTTAACTTCATCACCATCCTGGACGTATACTTTTGTTACCACCCCTGTTGCCAGGGTTGAAACCGTTCCATTATTGGAGGTTGACACCTGCCCTGATCCGGTTACGGTAACTACGAGATTTCCCATCTCGGCCACTCCAGTTTGATAGGTTGACGTCTTAGCGTTAGGAGAAATTATCTTTGAAAGGATTAACCACATCCCTCCGATGCACAGCATGACAATGATTATCTTAATCGGCAATCCTAATTTGATAAATCGGTTTGAAAGACTTTTGAAGAAACTCTTCATAAGAATAAATTATATAAAAACTGGCTGAAATTCAGCTGAAAACTGATTATCCTTTTGGGAGGGTAACAATAAATTCCGATCCTCTCCCCACGTTACTTTTCACGGTTATTGATCCTTTGTGTTCGTCGATAATTTTTTTGGCAATCGAGAGCCCCAATCCGTATCCGCCAGTGTTATTTTTTATGCGCGCACTGTCCGAACGATAAAACCTTTCAAATATATGGGGAAGATCCTCTTTTTCTATTCCGATACCTTCGTCTATCACACGAATTGCTACTGATTTAGTTGATACTTTCATTTTGACATATACCCTACTCCCTGATTGGCTGTATTTGACCGCGTTATCAATCAATATAACAAACAAATCAACGAGGGCATAGGGGTTCCCCAGAACCGGTGTATCAATTAATTGATTAATTGAGTCGATCTGTTTGCTTTTCATAAGGGAGCTGGTTTTTTTAAGCGCATCTTGAATGGCGACTTTGATATTTACTTGTACAGGTTTTATCACGTTCTTACTCATTTCATATTGGGCTATTTGAAGTAAGTTTTCTGACAGAGTTTGTAACCTGTTTACCTCAAGAATACTTTCTTTGATGAGAGAATTCGCACTTTCAAGAGTTGCACTCTTCTCTCTTAAATGCACTTCCATCGAAGTTTTCAGAGAAGTGAGAGGGGTTCTTAATTCGTGAGATGCATCACTGATAAAACGGTTCTGTTCGTCCATCATTTCTTTGATCGGCTCCAGTGTCTTACCTGCAAGAACAAACCCGAGACCTCCTGAAATAAAAAAAATGGCTCCGTTGATTGCAATGAGTGCAATCGTAATCCGCCCGGTAATTTCATTTACTAAATCATCATCGGCGATTACAATATGCAGTCTTCTCTCCATGCGGATTTGCTGAATGTGCGCATAACGTACTACCTCTTGAGTTAATATCTTATGAATGACCACGCTGAACGAAATGCTCAAAAGCATGATGATGAGAAGATACCAACCGGTGAGGATCATTCTTGTTTTATTAAACATATATTAAGTGCCAATCTTGTAACCGAACCCGCGAACCGTTTGAATGAGGTGTCTGCTTTTGGGAAAAGGGAGGTCTACCTTATTCCGCAGTTTGCGGATATACACTTCAATGGTGTTGGGGAGAATATCCGCATCATAATTCCAAACATGAGCGATAATTTGATCTTTTGTCAAAACTTTTTTTGCATTACGTATCAAATATTCCAAAAGTGAAAATTCTTTATGTGACAAAAATATGGGTTTATTGTTCCGTGTAGTTTCAAACGACAACGTATTAAGTTGAAGATCTTCAATGACTAATACATTGCTTTGTGTCACTTTGGGTCTTCGAATTAATGCACGAATTCGTGCCAGCAACTCTTCAAAAGCAAAGGGTTTCGTGAGATAATCATCGGCTCCGCTATCCAACCCTAAAATTTTGTCATGTAGCTGCCCCTTGGCAGTTAATATGAGGACTGGGGTGTGAATTTTTTCACCACGGAGTTCTTTACAAAAAGTGATACCGTCTTTTCCCGGAAGCATGAGATCGAGAATGATAAGGTCGTACTCCTCAGTAACCGCAAAAGCATATCCTTCAGTACCTGTATACGCAACATCGGCCGCATATCCTTCTTGTTCCAAACCCTTCTTGATTGCAGTTGCGATCCTGTGCTCGTCTTCAACGATGAGTATTCTCATACGCTTATTATATCGGTATATCTGAAAATCAGCTGAATAACCCGATCTTATTACGAATAATTACTTTGAAGAGGGTAGTCTAAGAATTTTTTTTGCATCTATTTTTGTATTTGCACGATCCCAAAGTTCCCCTTTCACCAAGACTTTATCTCCCACTGCCAGGTCGGCATATGTTTTAACTTTATCTTTTTCATGTATGGTGGTTGTAGAGGATATATATACATTCTGCAATCCCCGGCTTACCGTCTGAAGAGTAAACGACGAATCCGCCTTAGTCGTAATAGTTCCGGTAAATACCGCATTTCTCCGCTGTATGGAAAGATCTCGAATGTATTTCGCATCGACTTCACTCTCAGAATACTGACCGTCAGTGCCTTTGTGTCTTTTTCCAACAACCGCAAGTTCATCCCCTACCATGAGTTCACTTAGAGTTGAATTTGCACCAAATCTGCGTTTGAGCATGGTTTCTTTGACCAGGTTCACGATAATATCTTTATTTTCGTTTGTGGTAACCGTCAACACTGAACCGCTTATTGTCTTCAACTTTCCGCGAAACTGTTTCGGGAGAAGAGACTTAACTTTTTCTTTTATCGAGTTGACAATGCTCAGTGGTCGTTCAGTTGATTTGGCCTCCACATAATGAGATGCACCCAGCGTACATGCAAGAATTAAAGAGGCGGCAAACACTGTTTTTATTATCTTCATATTAATATATATGCAAAATTTTCAAATAAGTTTCACGGTTACTCCTGAACCTCCCTCGTAATAACCAATTCCTTTTCAACTACCTGCCCTTCACTGTTATATGCGATTACACTTATATAATTTTCTCCCTCATCAAGAGATAGAGATTTCGAGAAGTTGCCTTGTGAATCTGCGGTAAGCTCAAATTCATTTATCATAACGGGTGTAAGTGGAACCGTCATACCCTTTACGAGTATGCTGGCGCCGCTCACCGTCTGGTTGGTTGTGGGTGATGATAACGTTAAAAAAAGAGTTTGCGCTGCGGCATTTGTCGGAATGAGTGTTGCGCTGGGTCTTTTGCCTTCAAAAAATTCAGTATTAATCTTGCCTTCTTTTTCCGTACTCCCGCTATTAAGTAATGCCGCCGCATTGGTCCGCTTCTGTGTTTCATTGACTACCAAAAAAATGGCAAGAATAAGCAGAAGGGCAAAAAGAACAAGGAGGATGATTATTTTTTTCATGTGGTCTTACGGTTTCGGCCCTTTTTCCAATATTGTGAAAGGGCGATAACTTTATATCTAATCTTGCCAAAGTTTTTGATGAAAGTCAATAAAGCAAGAAGGGAAATGCCAAACGAGACAAATATAATAAGAATAAGGGGTTTGGGTATCTCCTGATACAGGGAGAAAATGATGTCCACCCCATGTTTGGCAACAACCTGCCAATCCTCCTGAAGGATTTCAAAAACATTATCAGATCCTGTTTCAAAAAACACCTCTACTAAAATCTGGGTAAGAAATATTGCAGATAATCCGAAAAAGAAAAACAAAATAGTTTTGGTAATGAGTGAAAGGCCGGTTTTTTTTGTTTCCAACACATACATTTTATTGATTATTTTATCTTCAAGCTTTTTCATAAGTTTTTTTTGAATTTAATAACAGCCGGGCACGCCTGATAAGGGTGCGCACCGTATTGATATTTTTTTTCATTTTATCCGCAATTTCCTGATATGAATACCCTTCAGAGATGAGTTTTAATGCTTTTTTTTGATCTCCTGATATATCCTTGAGGACTTCATCAATATCAATCAGGTTTGTTTCTTTTGTTGATTGCTCATCAACCATGATCTGCTCATCTAAAGATAACACTTCCTTATGCGAACGATAAAACATCTTTAATTCATTTCGTGCACTCTCATATAAGTAGGGCAAAAGAGGTTTCTTTTCATCAAATCGTCCGATGCCTTTATAAAAGTTGATAAACACATTTTGTGTCAAGTCTTCCGCCTCCAGCTTATCAAACAAACGGGATGAAATAAATTGAAGGATGCGTGGAGTGTACTTTTTTACAATATATGAGTAGAGATCGATCTTACCTTGTCGAATGTTTATGATTATCTCTTCGTCAGTCGGAAGTACCGTTTCCATAGTCATGGAGTAATTATACTAATTTTGGTATAATACAGGTAATGAAGCAAGGCAAAATATTACTAATAGGACGCCCTAATGTAGGCAAATCAACCTTCCTGAATAATCTCATTGGCACCAAGGTCGCCATAACTTCACCTAAGCCTCAAACCACCCGATTTCCTATCAAAGCCCTTTATGAAGGTGAACAGGGCCAGATCATATTTATTGACACCCCGGGAATATTTGGTAAGGCCGAAGATAAGCTTTCAAAACGGATAAATCAGAATACCTTTCAGGCGCTCCATGAGGAAATCGATGCGGTCATCTATATGGTAGACCATACGAGGAAAAGAGATTTTGAAGAAGGAAAAGTATTGGGAATTGTCCGGAAAATTGAAAAGCCGAAGATATTAGTCATAAATAAAATTGACGATGATGAAAAGACATACCTTCCTCAATATAAATTTCTGGAGGATGAATTTAAGGATGTTTTTCTCATATCAGGCTTGAATCAAACACATGTTAAGCCACTCATGAAACGTGTCTTTGAACTACTTCCCGAAAAAAAGGAAAATGAAAAAGGGGTATTGTCTGAGGCACAACAAAAAGGTGTCTATCCCCTATTAAATGTCGACAGCTATGTCTTTATCGCAGAACTCATTCGGGAAAAAGTATTCCTCATGATGGGTGAAGAAATTCCCTACACGACTACCGCTGTTGTAGACGATATTGTCACTCGTGATAATGGTGTTATGCTTATAAAGGCTCGTATCCTTACTACTCAAGATAGATATAAGAGGATGCTTATTGGGACGGGGGGCCGAAAAATTAAAGAGATAGGAAGCTATGCCCGAAAAGAAATTGCCCTCGCAACAAATAAAAAAATATTTCTTGAGCTTAAAGTTGAGACGGACCCACACTGGCAAGAAACGTATTATTAATCCTTCTCAAACACTCCTCCTTCCCCAACAATTCCATGGATTCATTCAAAGGTGGGGAAATTTTCTTTCCTGTAATTGCAACTCGCAGAACCATAAAAAACTCGCTGTTTTTCATTTCTAACTTTTTAGCCAAGTCCCCCATGGCCTCACCCACCGTCAAAGCTTTCCAATCTGAGACGGTTGACAGTGTGTCCGAAATATTTTTAAGCAAATCCTTATATGTGCCCATGTCAACCTCGAAGGTTGCCGGGGCATGAAATATAAAAGAGCAAAGAGGGAGATAATCTGAAAGTTTTTTTAAACGCTCTCGAACGAGCGGTATTGTTTTCTCAATTATTTTTTTATCATAATCACCTCCGATATATTCCTGTATCTTCAAATTCAAAATTTCAAATTTCAAATTTCTTATATATTCGCCGTTCATCCATTCAAGTTTGACCGGGTCAAAGACCGGCGCGGTTGTCTGTACATCTTTTAAATCAAACACCTTGACGTATTCCTCAAGGGAAAATATTTCTTTTCCGTCCGGATGACTCCATCCCATGAGGGCTAAATAATTTAGGAGTGCTTCTTTTAAAATACCTTTTTCCAAATATTCACTTGTCCACACGGGATTTTTTCGTTTGGATAATTTTGATTTGTCCGGGTTGCGCAAGAGTGACACATGGGCGAATTCCGGTATTTTCCATCCGAATGCTTCAAATAAAATGATGTGTTTTGGGGTTGAGGGAAGCCACTCCTCACCGCGGATGATGTGTGAGATTTCCATGAGATGATCGTCTACCACAACTCCCAGATGATAGGTGGGAAATCCGTCTGACTTGAGAAGTACCTGATCATCCAGAGTGTTGCTTTGGACGGTGATTGTTCCTCTAATCAGATCGTGGAATACTATTTCCTTTTCCGGCATGAGGAGCCGGATGACGTGTGATGCCCCTGCCTCAACTTGCTTTTTTATTTCTGCTTGATTATGAAAACATTGCCGATCATATTTCGGCATTTTCTTTTCTGCCTGCTGTTGTTTGCGCATCGAGTCAAGCCTTTCGGGTGGGCACGTGCAGTAATATGCTTTTCCTTTTGCAATCAATTCCAGCGCGTATTTTTTGTAGATGTCCAACCGCTCGGATTGCCGGTAGGGGGCAAAAGGTCCGCCCACTTTTGGCGACTCATCGGCTTTCAGTCCGATCGCGTCAAGTGTCTCCAACATCTTTTTTTCTCCTCCCGGTACGATGCGTGATTGGTCCGTGTCTTCAATGCGGATGATAAACTGTCCCCCATTTTTTTTTGCCCACGCATAGTTCATGAGACCTGTTGAGATGCTTCCCACATGAACATCTTTTCCTGTGGGAGATGGAGCAATGCGTGTACGTACTATCATGAAGATATTATATATTATTCGATAAGTCCCCGCTCGTCATCTGAGGCTATGCCGCGGAAGCCCACATGGGATTGACCCGCGAAAAAAAGTCCCTCACCGACTCCGGCTGACAAAAGAAAATGTTTTTCGCCTCCGGTGAGATAAAACGTCTCCGTGATTTTATCAACTGCGGCGGTCGATTGTTTGAGGATAATTTGCAAACTTGAATTAGTGACAATGGCTTTTCCCTCATCGGTTGCGAGAAAATCTTCTACGTCTTGAGTTATGGTGGTAAGACCGAGGTGATATTTTCGTGCACGCTTTGCAAAATTGTGTAAATATGCTCCCGAGTCTTTATGTTTGATGAGATACCACGCCTCATCCACGATGAGTACTCTTTTTTTTGGTTCACCCCGACGGACCACGTTCCAAATATAATCAAGAACGATATACATGGCAACCGGTCGCAAATTTTCCTCAAGATCGCGGATGCCGAAGACGGTGAAGTGATTTTTTATATCAAAATTCGACTTTTGATTAAAAATACCAGAGGCCGATCCCATCACAAATTTCTCCAACCGTCCGGCCATCTCTTTTGCTTCAGGCGTTTCCATACCGTTAAATATTTTATAAAGATCTTCCAGGAGCGGCGCTTCGTTTGTAAAGGTTGCGGGGTCTTGAGTAATGCCTGCCTCGCGATAGGTCAGTACCAATGCACGGTCAAGTAAAGCGTCTTGTGCAGGGGTAAGGTCTCCCATGATAACTCTCATGAGAGAATGAAGTGCAAGAATCTTATTGGAAAGTTCGTCAGGTTCGGGGTGGTCTTTGGTCAAATCGAAGGGGTTGATTTTATACTGAGATGTTGTTGAAAACACTACAAACTCTCCCCCCATCGTCTCGGTTAATTTGCGGTACTCATTTTCAGGATCAATGATAATGACATCCACATCCATCATGAGAAGACGAAGTGCTTCCAGTTTTACAAAGAAACTTTTTCCTCCTCCTGATTTACCTAAAATTACCGAGTTGGCATTTTCAAGAGTGAAGCGGTCAAATATGATAAGGCTTCCGTCGTGCTGATTGATGCCGTAAAGAATTCCCTCATTGCGGGTAAGAGACGCCGTTGCAAAAGGGAAGGTCGTGGCAAGGGAAGTCGTGTCCATGTTGCGCCACACCGATAATTTATCTGAAAACATGGGAAGCGTTGATTTGAACCCCTCTTCCATTTCGAGAATTGCCTGTTTTGCAATAACGAGAATGGATGAAAGAGATGAATCAACTTCCTTCGTAATCGTTTCAAGCTCTTCTTTGGTATCGGCGGGAATAGTGATATAAAGTCCGAATTGGAAAAACCGTTCGGATCCCTTTGCAAGTTCGGCCTGCAATGCAAAGGCGTCATCAAGTGCGACTTGGACTGTCGGGTCAACTACTTTTCCCGCTTTTACATCTGACTCGATGGTTGCCTCCATCTCCGCAATTTTTCTTTTTAGCTCATCCAGAACCGACTTTGATTCGGTTGGGTAAATATACATGGAAATATAAAGGGGGTGGTCAAACGTGATGAGAGAATAAAGCCAGTTTGCGGCAACATAGCGGGGGTACCCTACCACATAGAGAGTCCGATAAAATTTTTCATCTATTTTCAGATGCGTAAAATCCACCTCTACAAAAGAAGGCGCGAGTAGGTCTTTTATCCCGACGGTCCCGGTCGCCAATACATTTGCAACGCTTTGCGGACCGCCCGGGGTAGCTTGATTATTTGCCATAATTAAATACTGGTCATGATAACGTCGGTGTAACTCTCCACAGGTGCCAACATGCGCCCGGTAGCCGATGGATTATATAAGTTGTAAAAAAGCTCGGTAAGCTCCTGTTTTTGCATCACGGTTGCGCGAAGTCCAATCTTTGCCAACAGTCTTAAAAGATGGTCGCGTTTTGGATAGAGTGCCGTTTTGGCCCGTGATATTACATACTCTTTCTTCATTCCCGACCCGATCCCCGAAACCCCCATCTCAAGTGGGGAAAAAGGCACGACGAAATAAAATTTTTTCTCAAGTACCGTATTTTTTTTCACGACACTTTTGATAAAGTCCTTATATTGTGCAAGTCGCGTGCGCATGAGATCCTCTTTTTTTTGTTTCATCTTTGCATCAAGATATTCAAGGTAAGATGAAATGTCCATCTTTTTTGAAAGAATCAATATCTGCACGGGAAAAGATAATGAGTTAATCAAACTTGCGTATGCATAGATGGTGGAGGTCTGCTCCTCAGATGAAAGCAGCCAAAAGTTCACTGCACCCACTTCAATCACGATCGCGGCTGAAAAATCCTTCAATAAAAGGACGTCGTCCTTGATATCCTCTATTTCGATAAAGGTTTGGGTGGATGCCTTGACTGGTGATGTGGGTTTTGTGACGGGCATAGTTAAAATCTCAATTTCCAATAACCAATACTACCAATTAGCCAATCTCCAATGTCCAGAAAAACAAATATCCAAGATTTGGAAATTGAAAATTGAGAATTGGATATTGAGAATTGTTAATTGGAATTTGGGTATTGGATATTGAACTTTATAACATTTCTTTCGACATAATCTCAATATTGCCAACATTCTGATCGGTGATGGCTAATTTCATTGTATCAAAAAAATAGATGTTCTTTTGATCCTTCACCTCAAAAGTATATTCTCCTTGTGGTAGAGGGTTATAGGTTGCAAAAATACCATGCGGATTTGTTTTTAATAGCCGGACCGGAGTACCTTGCGCGTCTTTTACATATATAAGAATTCCGGGTAACGAAATATGTTTATTATTCTTAACTTCGCCGATAAAAAAAGGTTTTTTTTCGTCCGTCAGTACGGGTGTTGGCCCAACCGGTTGTGATAAAGAGGCAGTATTAAAAACAGGGGGCTTGATGGCAGGTTTACCCACCGATGGAGGGGTTACTCGAAGCCCCTCATACGGAGTATTGATTGTTTTTTGTACATCCTGTTTGTGAGTGTTGGCGACCATCACCTGCTTTGTGTTCGCTAAATATTGGGAAAGCTTTTTTTGGGACTCAATATGTGCTACAACTTTGTGGGGATCAGTGACAAAAAAAAGGTCCTGAAAGATGGAAAGGGGAGGATTGTTTTTATGATAAAAATATTGAGTGGGTGAATTGAGACGTCTCCAGAAATTCCGTATCCACACCTCAAGGGGGCGGTCATTGATGGGAACAAACGCAAAGACCACACCCAACATTCCCACCGAAAACCCTAAAATAATATTGATAAGGGGTATCGGAAAAAGCGAATATACAATATACCCTGCTGGAGCAAATATGACCACATACAGGAATTGTTTCAGGGTCATAAACCCGATGAGTTTGAATTCAAAAGAAGTAATCTGTCGTGGTATCGGATGTTGCTCCATACTTTCAGTATAGCGCAAAACGTGAGACGTGTCACCGTTTAAATAATAAACGTTTGAAGAATGCGGATTTGAGCAAATGGCATGCGTGGCAACCAAGGTAATAATCTGAGATTATGCCTACTAGCTTGCTGCATTTGCGAAAAGACGTGTTCAAAAACGAGGAAGATTATCGATAGGTGACTGGTTTCTCGCTTTGAGTCAGTATGAGGCTCATTTTGCGGGATTTACGATCGGCTTTTTCAATATATGCTTTGATGAAGGAGCCCAGTTTGAGGTCTTCTTTACCGGTCAGCTTGCTGATATGGACCAATCCTTCGATTCCGGGTTCAAGTCGCACGAAGTATCCATACCTCTCCTGTCGAACCACCTCACCCTTAACCTCTTTATCTTTAGGATATTTTTCTTCAATAGTTTCCCAAGGGTCCTGGCTTAAACGTTTGATGGAAAGATTCAGCTTAAGGTCATTTACATTTTTTTCAACAACCATGACATCAATTTTGTCTCCAATTTTTGCGAAAACAGAGGGGTCTGAAACTTTTTCCCATGATATCTCGGATATGTGGATAAGCCCTTCAACTCCAACCACTTCACAGAAAATGCCAAACTCGGAAACTCCCAAGACGGTTGCTTTATATACCTTGCCCACTTCGATTTTGTCAAAACCTTCCATGAGTTCTTTCTGGGAGATTTTCAGGAAGGCAATTTTTTGAGAAACGACGAGTCTGTTTTTCTTTTCATCAACTTCCAGAATCTTCACTTTTATTTTTTGTCCGCTTAATTTTTCAGGGTTTTGAAGATAGTCTTCGGTTAACTGGATTTTAGGAATGACTCCGCGGATTCCCATGAAGTCAATAAACACTCCACCCTTGCCGTACTCTCCGCATACCACTTCGATCTCTGCTTCTTTTTCCTTTTTGATCTTCAATATCTCCCATTTGCCGTTTTCAAAAAACTTTCGGAGTGATAGTACGGGGAATCCTTCCTTAGATTCCTCAGAAATGATCCGGGCCTGGACTTTTTCGCCCACTTTGAGGTAGGGAAGGTAGGTTGAAATTTCTTTGAGTTCTTTATCCCCTAACACGGCATATGCTTTTGCGCCAATATCAAACAGGGTTCCTTTTTTTGAAATGGAAATAATGGTTGCTTCAATCTCTGCGCCTTTTTTGAGTTTTACCGCCTGAGTCTTTTGAAGAAGAAGCTCCATGGGGTTTACCGTTGCAGGAGCCGCGGTTGATTTTGTTTTTGTTTTTTTTGTCATGAATATGTACTCCGAAGTTCTACTATATCAAATCGTGTCCCAAAAAACAAGCTTACCTTAAAGAGTTTCCAGCAGTTTCCTTGTTTGGTTATTCAAATCCAACACTAAATTCATCTCTTTTTCCTGTCCTTGGGGAAGATCTTTGATGAGCCCTTCAATTACTTCACGATGTTTCGCATTGCTGAGTTTAAGACGATAGACGAGTCCCTCTTTTGGCCCTACGCCCTGCTTTTTGGATGAAGTCACCAGGGAAGGAATGCTCAGGGATGACTTCTCCGCCTGGATAAGAACCTTGATCATGAGTGTGTTTTTTCCTTTTTTTGAAAGAAGCAAGGCCATAGCTAGTTTTTTGTCAGAAGAGAGGAGGAGAAGTTCTGCTTTTTTGACCTGGTCACGCGTGGTAAATTCAAGGATGGTATCCCTAACCTGTTTAAAAAAATAAAGGGGGTTGTCCGGCAGGATGCCCGCATAAGGAAGATTATATATTACCTTTTTTTCAGATAACGTAATCGCCTGTGAGTATGAGGAGGTGATGATGTAAAAAAAGGCGGGAATTAAAAAGAAAAAGGAAATGGCCAATATGGTTGCTTTTTTGATCATGAGGTACCATTATACCAAAAAAATGCCTGTTTTTGAACCTCTTGTGAAACGGACAAAGATTTACTATCATGATAGTATGTTGAAGAAGTTGAGTATTCTTGTTTCCTTTGTGGTTGTCCTTTTGGTATATGCTCCTTCTGCGTTTGCGGTAAAGTTTGATCTTATTCCCCCATCCGGCACACTCGTGCAAGGACAGGAGGTTACCTTCATCATCAATCTTGACTCACAGGGAGATACTATCAACACAATCCAAACCGGTATGACGTATGATACGGTGCCTTTGCAGTATGTGAGTTCAGCCGCCGGAGCTTCTATGAACAGCTTGACCGTTGACACTACCACTCAAGGTACGGGGAAGCTTCTCATCACGGGTACTAATAACGTGGGATTTAATGGATCAGGAGTATTTGCCACCGTGGTATTTAAAATACTTACGCCATCCGGTTCAACGGAATTGTGTACTTTGTGGCAGCCAACCGCAACACCGTCACCCACATCTCTTCCCGTACTTACGGCTACTCCTCAAGTAAATCAACCCACCGCAACGCCCGCACCCATCGTGCCAACCGCTTTACCGCAGACAGGGTTTGATGTTCCGAAAAATGCCGGAGCGATAGCAGGAGGTGCTTTTCTTCTGATTGCCGGTTCCATATTTTACTACTCAAAAAGAAACCCCTATACTCCAAAACACACGGAGCATAAGAAAAAACATCATACGTCAAAATAATCTTCAGTACGAGGTGAAAAAATGTTAATATGAAATTATGAGAATAGTCTTGAGACTGGCTGGGTTTTGTGTGATTTCTTCATTTGTATTTGTAATGTTGCACTCTGTTTTATTGCCTGCCCCTGTCTCTGCAGCCGATCCTGCAACCGCATCCCAGTTATATCTCCCTTGTAGCCAAGGAAACTGTCCCAACGACCTAAAGGATGCATATAAGGATGAGCCCTGTGTTGCATCTCACGATGAGTTTATTAAAGACCCCCTTCGAAATCATTATTGGACTCTCGACCAGGAGGTTACTTCGCAGGGAAAATCTAACGAGCGTGCGCGCCAGTTTGTGTATTGGGCCCTCAGCAAAAACGCCATAGATAATCATCCCTCCCTGCGCATTATCTGGAATACTACAAGCGGTGTCGCGCTTTTTCTTTTTATATTGGTGTCTGCTCTGTTCGGTTTGGGACTTATCGTCGGTCAACAATCGAACTTTCAGATAAAGGTTCAAGTATGGCCCATTGTTTCGAAAATTTTCATGGGACTCCTGTATATTGTGTTCTCCTATGCCATCGTGATCTTTCTTGTGCAACTTTCAGATATTCTCATGAAGTTTTTCATTGAAAACCTAGGAGGGAGTAAATTATTTAACATCTACTTTACCGGATCAGTTAGTCAGGAAAGCAGTTATGTCGATTTTGTCGGTTGCCGGGATCTCAATTATAAAGTCCAGGAGGCGGCAAATACCGAACTCCTTCTTCTCAGGATCACTAATATCACCTACTATGCGATGGGCGCCATGCTCATTTTAAGAAAAATACTTCTCTGGTTTCTTCTGTTTGCCGCTCCCTTTTTGGCGCTTCTTATGCCATTTGTATTTATCCGCAATGTAGGGTGGATATGGATTGGCTCTTTTTTCCAATGGGTATTTTATGGTCCTATGTTTGCGATTTTCCTGGGCGCCTTGGCAACTATCTGGAAAAGAGGGCTTCCTTATGCCTTTGATTTCTCGCGTACCAACAACATACTGGGATATATTTACCCAACAGGGATTAATATCTCTTATGGTGGGCCCGCGCAGATTGGCGCGCAAAAACTGAGCGCCCTGAATAACGGAAACTATGTCGATACCTTCGTTGAATATGTAGTCACCCTCATTATGTTGTGGGCGGCTATATTTTTCCCATGGTGGCTACTGCGCATTTTCCGGGACTACTGTTGTGACGGAATTAATGCCATGAAAAATATTCTTCTTTCGATGTATGATCAGACCCATGGGGGTATTGGGCCAAAAGCCCCTCCTTCGGCACCCAGTCAAGCGCCAACTTCCATGAATACTTCCATGCGCATGCCCAAAGAGGTCCAAGTTCCCCTTAAAGTTCACTTGGAAACCATGGAAGACATCAAAAGAACCAGAACTGAGGATATCAGTAAGTCCCTGAACCTTTCCATGAATAAGCTGACCGATATTGCAAAGTTTGAAACAAATAAAACTACCCGGGAAATTGTGACCAAGACTCTTGATTTCCTCAAACAACCGACTAAGGCTGAGTCGCCCGTGGAACGCCAGAAGTACATGAATATCCGGACCGAGCTTTTCAATCGCACGGTTAAACAGGATAAGGTCGCACGTCAAATATTATCTTCCATATCCTCATCCGCACTTGAACAAAATACCCGGAAGCAGGAACTTCTCAAGACGGTCCCTGGAGCTACTTCAATTAATCAGGTCATTTCAAGTAAGACGAATGTCTCACCTGAAAAAATATCATCGGTCAGCAGTTCTTTCATGACCTCAGTTGCATCCAACCCGGGAATAGTAAATACGTTGTCCAAGACATTCAGTATTACCGCCCCACAGATTCAATCCATCCTCTCCTCATATAAATCAAAGGCTTCGCAATTCCCTGCACAAGTCATTGGTAATATTGTAAAAGAAACGGGTCTTGAGAAAACAAAAATTATATCGGTCATCCAAGAGATTTCAAAGTTCGCAGTTGCCGATAAGGCTACCATTAAACAAATTGCTGAAAAGGAAAATCTACAAGAAGCCCAAATTGTAAGTATTATCTCCACTCAGACTCCACTGGTAACTGAGCCGGAAAAAAATATTGAGCAAACGGTCTCGATTCCTTCTACCGTATCTATTGAAGATTATGAGGAGGTTAAAAAGATGTGGACTCAGCAATATGAAAAAGGTGAGGTGCCCATATCTGAAAACCTGTCTTCCCGTGAAGAGTGGCTTGAGCAGGATATTGTCTTTATTACAAACACGTTGAATGAACTTATGTCCGCCGATCCTACCCTGAAGGCTCAGGGGGTGGATGATCTGGGATATATCCTCCCCATATTCCTTATCAATAATCTGAAGGGTGAAGAACTTGCAGTCTATTTGAAAGCGAAACTCGAGGCGGCCAAACACGTGAAGGAAATGAAGGATATGGAAAAACAAATCACGGAAAAACTGAAAGCAAAATCTGCAGATGAGGAAGAGTTGGTCGATTTGAAAAAAGCTAAACCTGCAGAGGAAGAAAAACATCTTGAAATGGCCCAAGAAATGAAGATTGAAGATAAACCTACAGAACCTGCAGCAACTTCGGATAAGCCGTCAACACCTTAACTTGTTTGTTTGAAGTAATCGCCACCGTATCCTCGATCCTCATCCCCCACTTTCCCGGAAGATAAATCCCCGGTTCAATAGTGATGATATTCCCTGACTGAAATGTTTCCTCCGATGTTCCTGAAACCTTAGGATTTTCGTGAACTTCAAGTCCTACCCCATGTCCCGTTGAGTGAGGGTAAGTAGGTAGTCGGTTGTCGGTTATCAGTTGTCGACAATACTTGTCGACATCAGCCAATTTGTGATCCTTTGATAAGTATCGGATCGTTTTTGTTTGTGCAGAAAGAAGTGTCTCATATGCCCCTATCACTTCATCCGGTTGTTTTCCCATGAAGAACATTCGGGTAATATCTGAATTATACCCATCATACCGAACGCCCATATCAATAAGAATTATGGAATTGCTTTTTACGTGACTATTTCCATTCTTGGTATCGTAGTGGGGAACTGCTGAATTTGCATCAACTGCAACGATGGGGTCAAACGCAATTTCATATCCTTTATCCCGTATCCATTTTTCAATATTCCATGCAACTTCTTTTTCAGACGACCCTTCCCGAAGTGTTTTTGAAATATCGCGCAAACACTCGTCCCCAACCTCACACGCTTTTTTTATTTTTGCAATTTCCTGCGCGTCTTTTACCGCCCGTATTTTTACCCCAACCCTATCTTGAGGAATAAGTTCTACTCCGAGTGATTTCTGAAACGTATTATATTCACTCCATTTCAGGTCTTCCCTCTCAAATCCCATCTTCACGATTTTTTCCTCAGCTATAATCTCCTGTAAATGTTTCATCAATCCCTTCTCCGGAGTAAGTAATTTAAAATTCCCCTCTTGAGAGGGGGAAGGGGTGTGTCTTTCATATCTTCCATCACTAAATATATAGGCATTCTTTTTCGTCACGAGAAGAAACGCTTCCCTCTCATGCGGCACCAGTGTCCTGAAACCAGTGAAATAGAGAATGTTGTAGAAGTTAGTTATGAATAAAGCATCAACATGGAATCCTTTTATCATATCCTGAATTATTATTTGTCTCTTTGAATACATACAATTATTGTAATTGATATCTCAAAATTAGTTACTGAAAGATTTTTATTATCTTTCCAGAGCGATTTGCCTTATAATTACTATATGAAGGAATTAAGTAAACAAAGGAGGGGAGTTTTTTTTCTCTTACTATCTGCGTTTCTTTATAGCATTATGCCCGTTCTTATTCGTATACTTGGAAAAGGTGGTATTCCTCCGATTTCACAGGTATTTTTAAGATATGTTTTTGCTTTTTTGTCTGCGTCAATGTATTTTTTCATCGTATCAAGAGCTAAGATTAATATAAATAGAAAAGATGTTCTTACACTTTTAATCATTACCATATTCGGCTATGCTTTGACCAACCTTGCATTTACTTATGGAATTCTCTATACCCAGGTAGGAAATGCACTATTTTTATTTTATAGCTACGCAATCATTGCTCCTATTTTAGGATTTTTTCTTCTTAAAGACAAAATAAATACGACAAATATTATATCTCTCATATTAAGTTTTATTTCCCTCGTATTACTCTTTCAGCCAAATGCATTTCCCACATGGAAGGTCGGCGGATTCTTTGCAATTTTAGCCGCAGTTGGTCAATCGGTGTATCTTATACTCCGAAAAAAATTGAGTAAAATACCAGCAAGTACGATGATGTTGATAAACACCTTTGTGGGTGTGGTCGTCCTTGCAGGTTTAGGATTATTTTTTGAAAATAAATTCTATTTTCAGGGAGGAATAAATCAAATTTCAACTAAAACATGGATTGCTACTATGCTTTTTGGTATTGATAATTTTCTTGCTTGGTTTACTATGACAAAAGGTTTCGAATATTTCAAAGCAACTACGGGTAGTATAATTTTATTGTCAGAATTGATTTTTGGAATTGTTTTTGCATTTTTGTTTTTTAGCGAAATTCCAACCGTAGTTACTCTCGTTGGTGGAGTACTGATACTCATATCAGCATCTCTTGTTATCATAAAGGGAGAAAACTAACTATCCCACCTGCTATAATATATACATTACTTATTAAGTATCAGTTTATGCTTTCGACTGTCCTTATTTCATTCCGCGAATTCATCGAGTCCATGCTGGTCGTGGGCATCTTGTTGGGATTTTCAAAGCGGTTTTCGCTCGGAAAGGAAAAACAAATAATAGGTGGGGCAATTACCGGACTGATTGGTTCCTTATCCCTAGTCCTTATCTCCTTTATTCTCGTGGGAAAACTGCACGCGATACTTCCGGAGGAACAATTGGAAATATTTGAACATATTCTTTTGGTTGTATCCGGGACCTTCCTCATTATTATTACCTTCCTCCTCCATCCCCTATTTTCCAAAAATAAAAACAACCATCTTGACCGTTTTATGAAAAATACAAAGCAAAGTTCTTTTTCTTTTATGCTTGTTTCTTTTTTATTGGTTCTTCAAGAGGGAGTTGAAATCGTTCTATTTACTTCGTCTTTAGCATTTAACAAATCATTTTATGAAAACATGATGGGTCTTGTCATCGGTTTCATAGGAGCCCTCGTTGCAACCGTATTTCTTTATAAGACATATCTCCATCTCCATATCCAAAAACTCTTTCGCATAACGGAGTATGTGCTTGTGGGGTTCGGGATATATCTTATCTTCACCGGAGGAAAAGAACTTTTAGAGTTGTATCACTTCACCTTTTGATAGGGTCTTGAAATCAAACCCATCTATGGGCTCCGAAGAAATGATACTGACATCTTCTTTTTTTGAATAATGTAAAGAGTAATAGTCCTTGTGGATTGAATAATAACAAAGAGCATATATATATTTTTTATCCGCGATCCCCATGTTGAGAGCCTGAACCGTTTTACTATTTTTTAAAATTATTCTCAGGATCTCCTTTACTGTTTTTTCGGGTGACATCGTCAATAGTTTTTTTTGCACAAGCGACCAGATTTTTTGCGAACCGATCTCGCCAGGCAAATGTAAGGAAACGCCCTTAATCAACCCGTTAAAAACAAAGGCGGCACTTGAATCAGTAAACGGCTGATTATATTCCAAGTTATTTTTGTGCTGAGAAAATGATGCGCTTCTTGAATGTATGAGAAATAATTTTGATGAAAAGGATAATGAATCTTTTGTTCTGTCTTCCCAGATAGGCTTAATTGATTTATAGGATTTCCACGCATTATTTTCTAACCACGATATCCCCCACCCGTCTCCTTGCCAATCACCGTCAAAAGCCTTACTTTTTTTTGCCATTCGACTAAAAGCCTGGATGATCGCTTGAGGATTTTGGGGAAGTTTTGATTTATACAAAAGAAATCTGCACATGGCCTATGTCAAATCATCGATAACTTTTTTAAATATCTTAAACACCCTGTCTACTTGTTCTTTTGTGATGATATAAGGCGGAAGAAAACGCACTACGTTTTCACCTGCCGGAATCACCAGCACCCCCTCCTCCTGCATTTTTTTTAATATCTCATTCCGTTTATCCTTAACTTCAACCCCGATCATGAGTCCCTTTCCCCGAACTTCAACAATAAGGGATGACTTTATTTTTTGCAGCTGACTCATAAAATATCTGCCCATTTTCCGGACGTTATCCAACATTGGTTGGTTGAGATGTTGCAATGTTGCAATAACTCCCGCACAGGCAAGAGGATTTCCGCCAAAAGTAGAGGTGTGAATATTTTTAGGAATTTTATTTGCAACGGCCTGAGTAAAAATTGTTGCCCCAACAGGAATACCTCCCGCCAATCCTTTCCCCAAACATACCACATCAGCCTCAACTTTATCTTCATGACTGCTCAAAAAATATCCCGTCCTGCCTGTCCCGCTTTGAATCTCATCTAAGATAAGAAGGATGTTGTGCTTATTGCAGAGCTGTTGAACTTTTTTTAAATACCCTTTTTTTGGTGGGGTTAATCCCCCTTCTCCTTGAATAGGTTCGATGATAACTCCCGCAGTCTTTTCATCAATTGCATTCTCGACCGCAGTGATGTCATCATATTTGATGTGAACAAAGTCCCATAAAAGAGGAAAAAAAGCCTTCTTATATTTATCTCCATCGGTTGCAGACAAGGCACCAAGGGTCTTCCCATGATACGCGTGGGAAAATGCTATGAATTTATTTTTTTCGGTTGTAAGTACGGCGAATTTCAGAGCCGCCTCAATTGCCTCCGCTCCTGAGTTGGACCAATACACCTGTGCATATGATGGACCACACCTCTCAACTATCATTTGACTCGCCTCGGCCCGTTCCTTATTTACAAAACTTCCATGAAGGGTGATAAGTTTTGATAGTTGAGACGATATTGCTTTGTTAATCGGAAGATATCCGTATCCAAATATATTTACGCCGTAATTACTCATGCAATCTATATATTTTTTTCCATTTTGATCAAACAAATAGAGCCCTTTTCCTTTTTCTAAAACAATATTGCGATTAGGATACGTGTTCGCTACCCATTTTTGCTGAAGATAACTATAGTCTTTCATTGCGCTCTGTATTAACTGATAATTGTTCCCTCTCCTTTTAGTATACGGGTAATGGGACGAGTAACTCTGCCATCACCCCAATACATTTTGGTCACTCCCCAATTAAACGCCTGTTTTGCACCCAACAATTTTTTTTTCATTCTCCCTTGTGCATACATCAAATAATCATCAATTTTCTCTTTTGGTATATGTTTGATGATTGACGACTCGTCTTTATGATTTTTCAATAAGCCCGGAGCTTCAAAAAGCATGATTATTTCGCTGCACTTCATCTCCTTTGCCAGTACTGCTGTTGCCGTGTCATTATCTGTGTTTACTATTTCACATTCCTCACTTATGGCGGGAGGACAGATTACCGGAACATACTTATGCTCAAGAAGCAGTGACAACAATGACGTATTAATTTTTTCAACCCTCCCCGTATAGCTGTCTTTTATTACTTTTATTTTCGATCCTTCTTGAGAAAGAATCTCTTTTTTCCGTTTTGCCTGCCAAAGCTTACCGTCTACTCCGGATAAGCCCACCGCATTCACCCCGTATGACTGCAATTTTGCAACAATTTGTTTATTCACCAATCCCGCGTAGACCATGAGGAATACTTCTATGGCTTTTTTATCCGTGTAAGTACTTGAGAATCCCGACGGAGAAATGATGGTTCTTGAAGGAGCATTGAGTTGAGCAGCAATTTTATCCCGGATACTCCCCGCCCCGTGGACGATGATAAGCTGTTCTTTTTTAAGAAGGTTTGCGACGTCTTCCCCGATGTAGTCCCAATTTATTGATGATCCGCCTCCAACTTTTAGAATTTTCATAATTAAATTGGGTGTAACCCGGGAAATTCGAGACCCGTTTTTTCTGGAATACCCAAAATAATATTGAGCGCTTGTACTGCCTGCCCTGCGGTTCCCTTCACTAAATTATCAATTGCGGCAATGACAACCAGCCTGTTTGTTTTTGTATCCATCTCAAACCCAATATCACAAAAATTGGTGCCCTGTAATAATTTTGGCTCCGGATAACGATATATTCCCTGCAACTCTTTAACGATACGGATAAATTGTTCATCTTCATACTCACTTCGGTATGCTTTCCATACATCCTTTTCCGTAATATTTTTTTTAGGTACCGTATGAATGGTTACCAAAAGTCCCCTCACCATATCCAAGGCAGTTGCTGATATGGCAACAGAAATATTTTTTATAAAAGGCGAAAGCTCTTGGATGATTTCGGCCGTATGCCGATGCCCGGTGGGCATATAGGAGCGTACTGACCCTGCCCGCTCAGGGTGATGAGAAGAAAACGTAGGCTTGATACCTGCTTGAGAACTGCTCATCTTTGCATCAATGATAATGTTAGGTTCGATGAGGTGGTGTTTAACCAAGGGATAAAGGGCTAGTATTGAAACAGTCGCCTCACACCCGGCGCACGCAATAAATGAGGATTTTGCAATTTCCTTTCTATGCAGTTCCGCAATACCATATACAAATTTATTCAATAAGTCTGGGGAAGTATGCTTCTTTTTATACCACGATTCAAAAACGTGACTCTTGTGTAACCGAAAATCAGCACCCAAGTCGATAATTTTTTTAGCTTTTTTTGACAAACCCGTCATAAGATCCATGGAAGCACCGTTAGGTAATGCAACGAAAAGAACGTCGCATGATTCAAGTTGATCAGGATGGATGAATATTAGATCGGTGAGCTTTCTTAAGTTTGGATGGACGAGAGATACTGATTGTCCTGCAAACTGGCGGGAAGTCACCTGTTTAATCTTCACCCCCGGATGATTGATAAGAATCCGGAGAATCTCTCCCCCGGCATAACCCGAAGCTCCTAATATGGAAATCGTTTTCATGATTTTTTTGCAACTTTTACACAATAGTCTACAATCGCCCCTGAAATGTTGACTCCCGTTGGAGTTTCCGAGTTTTTAAATTCCATCGTATGATTAATTTCATTTATTTGAAGACCCTTGTCTGTTTCAAAGATGTCCATGGCTAATATCCCTCCACCCACTGCTTCAGAGGCGGCTTTGGAAAGTCGGGATATTTCCTTTGTCACGGGGCAGTTGCTTGCTTTTCCACCGCGTGCGGTATTGGTGATCCAATGAGGTGAGTCCCGATAGATTGCGCAAATTGCTTTTCCTCCCACCACAAAAGATCGAATATCGCGTCCCGGTTTTTTTATATATTCCTGTATGTAGATGGCTTTTTGCTGGGGTGATCCAAGAACGTCTTTGTGTTCGATAATTGCCTCTAAAGCATCCATGTCATTTACCTTTGCCAACAATCTTCCCCATGACCCCAAAGGGGGCTTTATCACCACAGGAAATCCGCCCAACTCAGACACTGCCTGGACAGCCTGCTCGAGATTAAACACAAGCGCAAATTTTAAAGTGGGAACCTTTTTTTGTGAAAGATAGAGGGAGGTATAGAATTTATCCTCACAGATATGGGTCACAGACGATGAATTAATGACGGGTACTCCAAAAGTTTCAAAGAAGTTTGCCGCATATGTTCCCTTTACTGTGGAAACCGATCTGACAAGGGCAACGTCAAAATCAATTTTATAGGTGAGCGGATTGAAGATTTCCGTCCTTATATCAATTAACTTAATATTTACTTTTCTTTTTTTTGCCGCCTCAAGAATAAGTTTTTCGTCGCCTCGTATGGTTGAATGGAGAAGCCCTATGGTAATCATATTATTGTCCCCAATCTTCCTCGACTACCGGGGCTTTTTCGAGAGTAGCTTTTCCATTGCTAATTTTTTGTACAACCAGACGTGATTTACAATCGGAACAACTTATTATTTCAGACTCCTCCGTATCTTTTGGGAGAGTAACGGACGCATCGCAAACAGTGCATGTACCTTTCATAAAAAAATAATAGATTTGTAATGAAACCATTATAGAGGGTAAATACTGAAAAGCAATTTTTTAAGAAATATTGACAAAAAGCGCCAAAACAGTTAAAAACTTAACACTTTTAAGCAATTTCGTTATTTTTGAGTAAAAAATTGACTGTTGATTTCTGTGAACTACAATGAGATTGTTATGAAAGTAATCAAATCATCCTGCCCAGTATGCATGGCCCATATCATGTTTGAGTCCGGCGATGATTCTGAGATAGTACGTTGTGATGAATGTCTCTCTCCGCTCGTGGTGGGAAGATTGACTTCCGAGGGAGGAGTATATTTGCAAGTCGCGCGGGAGGAGGAAGATTAGAGGTGACTTAGAAAATTGAGATAAATGTCCTGCAGTCTCGTTAATAATGAGACAGAAACCCACTCATTAGCTCCGTGTGCACTATCACCTTCGGGCCCAATTCCCAATACTGTCTTTCCCAAAGCGCCAAATATGTTTTCATCTGCAACGGATGATCGAAAATAGGGAACTGCTTTTTTTCCAGTTACAGATATAATCGACTGTGAAAGTTGCTTTAAATATTTATTGTTTTCTGATAGTTTATACCCCGATAAAAAAGGTGTTTCTCTTTTTTTGAAATTAACCTCATACTTAACATTGTGAGCTTGTGTTATTTTAGAAATAATTTGAGTGACTGACGCAAGCATGTCCTTGTTTGTTTTTGGCGGTAAAACTGAAGTATCAAGTTCGATAAAAACTTCCTGAGGAGTAGACATACCAACAGACTGCGATTGCAAAGATCGGACAAAAGCAAACTCCTTAGCGTCTCCATTTTTTTTATATATTTGTTTTAGCTTTTGTATAACGAGTGCGCTAACGATATTAATATCATTTTGAGGATTGTAGAAATAAAAATGTTGTGATGGATAGGTTAACTTAACTTGAATAACTGCCCGTCCTATACGACCGGTGACGATACCATTTACTCCATGGGCAAATGCAGGTTCAGGACTCAAAACACAATCAACGTCCTTCATGAAAGAGGAATTCGCAAACACGTAGCCGCCCTTTGAAATATTTTCTTCATCTATGCAAAATAATAATCTAAGCTTGATATTTTTCGCTTCATGTTCTAAAAAAGTATTTATATTGACTGCCATACCCCCTTTCATGTCATATGAGCCAAGCCCAAAAAGTTTATCCCCAATTACCACTGGTCTTAATGGATTTGTCTTCCAGCCGTCCACTATTCCCACCGTATCAAGATGTGAATATAAAAGAATTGTTTTCTTTCCTGAACCTTTTTCTACAATAATATTGCTTCTATTGTCCTCGACTTTTTGCTCAAATACTTTATATCCTTTTTGTTTGAAAAAAGTTTTGATAAAGTTGGCCAACTTCATTTCATTTGGATATGGAGAGGGAATCGATATCAGTTGTTTTGTTAGCGCTTCAAGTTTCCCCATATTGTTGTAAGATTTCCTCTCTTGGCATAAAGGTAACTAATAAATCATTCTTCTCACTTTCAGGCCTTACATCTCTTGTTCCTGCTGAAATTCGTACATGTTGCTCTAGTGGTCTCGCCGGCAACCCAAACTCTCTGGCTGATTCTATACCGCTATGCCTTCCCTGTCTATGGGCTGATTTCAAAACTCCTGGTGCTTGTAAATTTGATTCGGCATAGGCTAAATTTACATCGGTGGTTGCGAGATATTCCATTAATTTGATAGCTACTTGAGTATATAGTCCATTTCCTCGATACTCCTGTTTTGTTGCCGCTTCAGTTATCTCATACATGACAAATGGAATTTCTTCTCCATTTCTTTCAAGAGGAATTTCACACCGCTCAGCAAGACCTGCGCTCACTAATTCATCCTGTCTAAATGCCGCGACTAATACATTATTTTCATTTGTTAATATCTTTGCAACATCTTCACTACCCCAACCAAATGCCTGATATAAAGTATCATATTGACTTTGAATGGTTGCGTCATTTTTCATTTCCTCTGTAAGTATGTTAAATTCAAAATCCTGATAGGCATGGTTGCTTGGTAAAATTTCTGATTGGAAAATTCCCTCTGCTTCCTCCATCTCTTGAGCGATTATATTTGGAGCCGTTCTCCTAGACTCATGATTGCTCCCAAGATAAACCATGCTACAGTCTTCTAGTTGGGGGATCCCGCTCTTTCGTAATGGTACAACGGTTTCGATGACATCTATGCCTTCTCCTGGAGTCCCTATTACCTCTCTTAAGGCTTGATTTGAAACAAAAATTCGCCCACTTTTACGAGTTATATCTTCCCCTTTTTCATTTCTTCCAAATGGGGTGGTATTAAATTCATTGATAATAGACAACAAATCTCTTTTACTTTCAAGCACTCTCATCAGAACCCCTTTTTTCCGCTGTTCGCTTGCCTCGATTGGCGGCCACACAAGAGCACCAACACTACTCGTACTCGCCGTAACTGGTGTATCGCCCCCGAATCGTTCTCTTGTTAATGCCATAGAGAGCCTATGTTAGCCTAAAAGATGATGTTTGTACAATTTTTGATGATTATTGACAAAAAACACAGAAAGTGTTAAAATTTGAACACTGCAAAAGTAGCAAAATAACAATTTAACTTACTTTTACAGTGTAAACATGATCACGATTGCTGAGGCTGTTGAAGAATTAGTCCGATACTCCCCCCTTCTTGAGGAAGGGATTAGTAAAAATATCATTAATTACTCCTCCCTCGCCCGCCTCATAAAAGCTGATGTTGAGGAAAAGGTCTTTAAGACGATAAAAACAGGGGCGATCATCATGGCACTCAAACGGTTATCAAAAAGAAAATATTCGAAAGAAAAAGACGTCCGCGCCATCTTCAAACAAAACCCCGATATGATAGTCCGCTCAAACCTGATGGAGTATACGCTCGTGAACTCCGATACCCTCATCGATAAACACCGTCATTTTTTTGAAAAAATTCATAAAAATCATAAGTATTTTTTCATCATCACTCAGGGAGTGTTTGAAACGGCGATTATATTAAGTCAGGATCTTAAACCTTTGGTTGAGCAAAATTTTAAGGAAGAAAAAATAATATCAATTGAGGAGAGCCTCTCAGCGATTACCATTCAGCTGCCTACTATCAATGTGACAACGCCCGGACTTTATGGATACATTTTAAAAGCACTCGGATGGGAAGGGATCAACGTGATTGAGGTCGCTTCCACTTATACTGAGTTTACCATCATCTTGAAGGAAGCCGATGTCGACCGTGCGTTCTCCGTATTAAAAAAGACCATCTCTCACCGATGAGATCTTCATGTGTTTGCAAAAAAAATTCTTCCTTTAAGCCGTATATCGTGTATAAAAATGAAACCGTATTCAATGATTACGAAGGTACCGTCATCGGTCGATGTGAAAACTGTGGAATCCTCAAAACATTTCCCTCCAGGAAAAATAAATTATTCAACCCCGTCACTACCAAGGTCGAAGAATATGAAAGACGTAAAAAAGAATTTGAAAAGCTGTTTGCCCGCCTAACCGCGTCGGTTGAACAGCGGGTTGTCAGAAAGGGCTCTGTATTGGATGTCGGGTGTTCATCGGGCATACTACTTTCTTTATTGAAAAGAAAAGGGTTTGATGTGTGGGGTTTAGAACCAAACAAGCAGGCATTTCTTTATGCCAAAAAAATTCTTAAAAATAATATATCAAATGATACGCTTTCTTCTTATCTTAAAAAGCAAAAAATGAAATTTGATTGTATCATCTATAACCATGTCCTTGAACATATCGAAGACGTAAATGCTGAACTTTCATTGATTAAAAGGGCACTTAAAAAAAACGGTGTTTTAATCATCGGCGTTCCGAACACTCATAATATGATTTTTAAAATCAGGAGAAAATTCTGGGAGTCTCTTTTGCCGAACGAACACATCTGGCATTTTAATACAAAATATCTGGTGGAATATTTACAGAAACAAGGGTTTGAGATAGTAAAGATTGGCTTTGAAGATGATGCACGGAGGACGTATCCCCTGCTTAAACGAGTATACTTTACTCTTCTTTCATTATTGAATAGAATAATGGGTACGGGTGAGGCAGTATTGATAATCGCACAAAGAATCTAAATGTCATTCCCGCGGAGGCGGGAATCCAATCTAAAATTACAATTTTTTTACAAACATATGAAGGGCTTTCTTGAATTTATCCGCGAACGGGGAGTTTTAGGTTTGGCAATCGGTTTTATTTTGGGTGGATCCGTTACAAAGGTGGTGACTGCCTTTCTCACTGATTTACTTAATCCATTTTTAGGACTGATCTTAGGAAGTACGAAGGGCCTCGCCAATGCATACTTTCCTCTTTTTAATACGAAGATATTGTATGGCCATTTCCTCATGACACTTCTTGATTTTCTGGTCGTTGCCGCAGTTGTTTACTTTGGGGTTAAGTGGCTACGTCTAGACAAATTGGATAAGAAAAAAGAGGGTTAGTTTGCCGCAAACTCAACCGTCACGGTTGCACGTATAGTCTTCTGGATTGAGGAAGTGTCAAAGTTCCCATAATCAGAAACACTATTATCATTGGTGCTATTTACTTGAAATATCCCTTGTTGGGCGCTCAGGATTTTTCCGATTGATGTTTTTGACACTCCTTTGGTGGCGTTCACAAGTGCATTTGCCCGGTTTTGTGCATCCTCAATCGCCTTTTGAAGAAGGGGAATTTTTTCTTTTTCAAATGCGGAGTACGTATATTCGGAGGTATCCTCGACCATCTCAATATTATTCTCCTCACCATATCGACGGAGAAGATTTACTCCCTCCTCAACCTTATTAACCTTGTTGGTTGTGACATAAAAGGTCGACCTTGTCTCATAGGACGCAACCTCATCGGTTATACCATAGCCGTTTGGGTTCGGTTTATAATTAACAACGGCTGATATCTGAGGGGTTGAAATCTCCTCCGGAGAGAAGCCCGAAGAGGAGAGATATGACTGAATATTTTTTTCATCTGCGCTCAGTTTTATTAAGTTTGCACTGCGATCTAAGCTTTTTCGGGCTAATGAGATCCGCCAAGATGCGTGATCTGAAGTAACTTCTTTGGTGGCAACACCAATGACCGACACGACATTTTTATATGTTTTTATTTCCTTCGTGAAAAAAGCATAGGACCAAAGAGCGGTGCTTACAAATACCACAAGGCCGATGAATAAGAGGTTTGAAGATACATCCTTGAATAGTCTCATACAAACATTATATCTTAAATTACAAAAAAGCTCCCTCGATTATCTGCCGTTTAGTTCGTTTGTAAGTCTTGCAGATTCATCGCTCATTTTAAGAACTGCATTCCAGAGATTGACATCATCCCCAGAAGCTCGTTGCCCATTAGACAACTTATTTACAAGATGGTTACAAAATTCGATTTGTCGATTGAAGGAATCAATCAATCTATCTAATTTTTCGCTATTAACGCGTCCTCGTGCTTGTTCCCAGGAGGATTTTACCCTATATAAATCGTTTAAATATGACTTGATGCTTTCTAGATTTAATGTAAAGTTTTGAGATGGATTACTTGGAGCATTTCCAGCTGACTGGTACCTAGTTTGATTTGGTATTCCTTTTGAAATAGTTCCAGTGTTGATAAGCTCATTTACTGTTGAATGAATATAATTTGATGAAAGTGCGAAGCTCATTCCTTCAATTACTCTTGGTGACTGTTCTTGTGTCCATTCTGCCCTTGTTGTATTGATTCCTACCACTCCACATTCATTTACTAATGGGCCACCTGAATTGCCTGGGTTAATAGAGGCATCCGTTTGTATATCTTCTGTACCATCATCATATTTGTTAGTTCTTGAAAAGACACCTTTTGTAACTGTCGAATCGCCCGTAGGGCTGTTTGGCCACCCAAATGTATAGAGTTCTTCGGCTATATTTAATTGTTTTGAATCAAACCAATTGCATGTGTTTGGAAGTGATGTTTCAGGCAATTTAAGAATTGCGAGGTCAAGATTGGGAGAGTAGTTCCATACTTTTACTTCTTTTTCCCCATTGATATAAACAGTGAGCTTTCCAGCCCCCTCAATTACATGTTTATTCGTAATTAAATACCCTTGTTTAATGATAAATCCAGTTCCGTGTCCTCCGTCGTCACGAAGCACTCTTAAAATACAACCCTTAGTTTGTTGAAGGGTTAATTCTTTGTTACAAGAGCTTCTATCTGTGAGATAGTTGTCAGGGTTTGAAATTTGTCCCATGTTAACTAGTGTTTTGTTAGGAGATAGATTCATAAAAACAACAAAAACAGTTCCAATAACCCAACTAAATATAAGTATTCCAGCAAGGCTCCTATATATTTTTTTATGAAAACATAATCCAGAAAACGTTGCAGTTAGAATTCCGAACATAATAACAATTCTCCACATGTTAATTCCGCCAATCTTTGCTTTTTCTGCAAATGAAAGTCCTTCTGCAACCTGCATAAATGGAATTGCTATAAAACCGAACATTATGCTAATTAGCAATGCCAGGATAGATGAAACAACAAAATCGCCAATCCAATATGAAATGGTATGTCTTTCACTATTTTTTGCATTTTTTAGGATTACTTTATTTGGATAAGTTATAAGATAAAGTGTAAATAAAGCCAATGAAATCATAGCTAAAAAAGCCATAATTACCAACCTTGGAAATTGAGTAGTATCTTTAGTAAAAAATGAGGTATTAGAAATGATAAGAAATATAATTAAAACCACAAACATAATAAAAAAGGAGAAAAGATATACTCTTTTTGGCTTAGTAGCCTTAATTTGTTTCTGTTCTTTTACCACACAAGGTTCTTTTTTTTGAGTGAGTGACGCTATACCTAAAAGAAAGGTTACAACTCCAGCAAGTATATTTCCCAAATACATTGGCCCAAAAACAACTGACATAATAGGATTGTGTTGAAAAAACAGCGTAAATTTATTAAAAAAAATTGTAAGAATTAAGAAAAAGACTACAGTGAAGGCCCCGATGGAAAAATATATTTTTGGAGTAACTATTTTGTTCAAACGGCCAAACATATCCCCTTAGTATACTATTTCTATATAAACTCGTATAAATATTTAAAAATAAATGTAAATGATATAACCATCCTGGGTGCATGGGATATTAGGCCTCGGTTTGATACAATAAGTTTATGAAAATCCTGAATCGCAAGTTTAGCCGTGACTATGAAAGCCTTGAGACAGTCGAGGCAGGGATTGTATTGACTGGAGGCGAGGTCAAATCAATTCGGGATGGACAGTGCCAACTGGACGGAGCATTTGTAAAAATGTTGGGAGATGAGGTCTATCTCATAAACGCCAATATCCCTCCCTATGAATTTGCCAGCGTAAAGGATTACGACCCGAAAAGAACCCGAAAACTCCTTCTTCACCGCAAGGAAATCCTGCGTCTTCAGATCAAATTAAAACAGGGCGGCAGATTGACTTTAGCCCCTATTTCGTGCTATAATAGAGGCCGCACAATCAAGCTAGAAGTAGCTTTGTGCCGACCACGAAAAGAGATAGAAAAGAGAAAGCTTGAGAAAGGACGAGATATCGAACGGAATCAAAAACGAGAAATGCGAGAGTATGAGAAAGTCTAAGTGTGAACCATAAGAAGGCAACGGGGTTCACCCCAAAAATATTTGCCATTGAGCGAAGCTCAATAAATTTGCCCAAGCAAATTTGCAAATATTTATGGGGATGCAAGGCATCGACGAGGAATTTGCACTTTTACAAACGGCGTGGGCGTATCTATGCGTCAAATAGAAAAAACAATAACAGCTACCACTTTTAGTGAAGCCGTTGCTCCTCTTCAAGAACTTGCAGCTGACATGCTTGGCCTTAGAAACCAAAATATGTCTCTTGCATTTAGAACTGTCTAAGTTCTAAAAACCCTCTTGAAGGGAAACCTCTTGCCTTATTTTTCTCGGTTCAATAAGGATCAGGAGATTAACCAATCGAGATAGAGCGAACCGGTTTTTTCAGTCAGCCGGGGAGTTCGAATAAACCCTTAAACTGACTATCCGAAAACGTCTATGTATCTACGTCTCGGATTAGAGTAAAGATACTTTATCCCTCGCTAAACGTTTGTACGGGTGTTTCCCCGGACCCGGGTCCAATTCCCGGCATCTCCACCAAAAAAAAAGGACCACAGAAAGTGGTCTTTTTTTTAAGGAATCAGCTTTGCATCCAAAATTTTCTCCACCCATGGAGCAAGGGGTACTCCAAGTTTTGCGATGTCAGACGCAACAGTCGCTTTGCTGATTACTTTTTGTCCATACGCAAAATCAGGGTTTGCAGTAGGCATCTTATTAAGTTCGACCACATAGATATAATCAATCTCGTGTTCAAAATAATCGCTCTTTATATCTTTTTCCTTGTAATAAACGGTGTTTAAAAATTTCAAATTTCTAATTTCAAATTTATCAACCCCCCATTCCCTTTTTAACCCTTCATAAATCGCCTCCTCATCCGGTTGAAGTTTCACACCCTGATAAAATTCATGTGAAGAAAAGGAAAGATCGTAAACCCCATCAAATACCGGGTGTTTGCGGTGTTGAAGAATGATGTTATTTTCAAATTCCAAGATTGCGGTATATCCCCGATGTAAAACTCCTTTTTTGTGCGCTTCCCACTTTTCCATTTTCCCAATTATGTTATCTTCACGGTCAACAACCGCCAGGTACTGAATCGCCTTGTAGTAGTCCATCTATCTATTGTATCAAAGATATCCCGTCATGATACAATGATGACGTGTACATCATCTATTTCCTCTTCAGTTTTCTTCTCCCCACACAGTTAGGTAAACATTTTTTCTTTGATTTTTCCTATCTTGGAGGGGTAAGAATTGATTATCTCGCCCCTACACTTTATCTGACTGATATCCTCACGTTCTTACTCATATTGCTTAACTTTAAAACAGTATTTTTCTTTTTCAGAAAAAAAATATTTCTTTGGTTTTTAATTCTTTTATTTATCAACGCAATTTTTGCCTGGTCAAAGCCTCTTTTTTTTTACCGGCTGATAAGAATAATTGAAGTGCTTGCACTATTTGCGATATTTAAAAAACAATTTCCAAGATATAAAAATGCAATAATCGGCGGCTTTATGTTTTTTGTTTTTGTTCAATCAATTTTGGTCGTTACTCAGTTTATCACCCGCCACTCGCTTCAAGGAATATGGTATTTTTTAGGCGAGCGGTACTTTACTCTCTCAACTCCGGGTATCGCAAAGGCGTCCCTTCAGGGCAATGAAATACTCCGCGCATATGGCACTTTTTCCCACCCGAATTCCTTGGCCGGTTTTTTTCTCCTTATTTATTTATTTTTCCTCACGAATAAGAGCATCACAAATGCTTTGCTTAAATATTTGACGCTTGCGCTCTGCTCTCTCATCATTTTTCTTTCTTTCTCTAAGAACGTCATCCTTGTTTTTCTTTTTCTCAACACTTGGTATTTTTTCAAGGAAAAGCAGTCCTGCCGCGTGTGCACTCTTGCAAAGATTCTTTCCCCTCTTTTTCTTGCTCTCGTCTTTTTATCCGCACAAACCGACCCATTGAGCTTTCAGAAAAGAATAACTCTTATGATTCAGTCATTGACGATAATCTCTCAACATATTCTTACTGGTGTAGGGCTCGGGAACTATCTCCTTGCCCAGTATGCTTTTCCCATAAAATATTCCTATTTTTTTCTTCAGCCGGTCCATAATATTTATTTATTATTTGTGACGGAGACGGGAATTATCATGGGCGTGTTTATTTTTGTACTCACCTTTTTGTTACTAAAGAAATATCGGCGGAATATGGGCGTTCTACTAATACTTCTTGCGGTCTTACTCACTGGTTTGAGCGACCATTATTGGTTGACCTTGCAGCAAAATACTCTCCTCTTGGGCGTGTTATTTGGCATAATTATGTCATGAAGCGACTGGACTTTATCGATGATATCCGCGGGATCTCTATCTTTGCGATGATTATGATACACACCAACGTGTATTTCCTGCAAAACAATATCGCCTACACTCTTATCGAGCTCAGTCAGTTCGCGGTCGTTGCCTTTATTTTCTGCTCTTCCTATCTCTATTATTTGAAAGATAAAGTTGAGACCCTTCCTTTGTTTTGGCAGCACTTTTTAAAACGGTTAAAACGACTGATCATTCCTTACTATATTTTTCTGGCTGTTTATTTTCTTTTTACTTTTTTAAAGGAGCCTCAAAAACTAACTCCCAACTATATTTTCCAAAATCTTACCCTCACGGGGGGGATTGATTTCAGTTGGCTGGTAATTCTCTTTATCGAGCTTACCATCCTCATGCCATTTTTCAGCTTTTTGCGGAGAAAATATAGCATTGTCTTATATATGTATATAATAGTCGCGGTTATTTCTTCGATTATTTTTCTGAAGTATACTCCTCTCCCCTGGTACCGTTTTATCATGTGGCTCCCCTGGTCTTTGATTATTATCTACACGATGTATTTTGAAAAGATCAGGAAGAATACATTTTTGTTTTGGGGATTAACTCTTGGATTTTTTGCAATTTTTTTGGTAACACAACAATTCGTACTTGTTCCCCTTGGCCACTCCCTCCGGATGTATGACAATAAATATCCGCCTAACATCTATCATCTCTCTTATTGCCTGGCCGGATTAAATATCTTGTATTTTCTTTCTCAAAAAGGATTATTTGCGGTTACCCGAAGGTTTATTCATTTCTTAAGCAGATACTCGTATGAGATATTTTTTATCCACATACTTGTCATTTTTGTGGTGACTGTCTTTTTCCATTTTCCGTTTAACTGGGTGACGTTTTTTCTCGCAGTGTTGGGGATAACTTCTCTGGTGCAGGTTGCACTCAATTACTTTCTTTCTACATTATAAAGTTGGCTTACAATCTGTATGTTGGCAGGTGCTCTCACATTAAAGAAGTCCTTGAATTCTTTTCCATCAAATGATTGAGATCCGGCATCTCCCTGTACGGTGACCCCATTTGTCTTTCCGTAACCAATATCCGCGTTAATTGATATGGAAGAAATTGAGTTAAAAGGTGTTGTTCCCCTGCCTTTTAACTCCGACTTAACTTTATCTTGATTCCACGTGTCGCCGGTCGGTTTATCCGGTTGACCAACGTGTGATGATGTGGATGAATCCGCGCGTACCAAAAGAATCACGTTCACAATGTCCGCAACCTCGTCGCCCTTCAACCAAGCGGTTTTATTATGATCGGCACGCGCTCCCCAATCACAATAAAACCACGGTGACTCGCGATCCCATGCGCGGTCATTGAGTTCCGAGAAACTGTTCGCACTCGACATGGTGTCCTGCATGTGTTTCGTCCAGGGTTTTTGTGAACCCCAAATCTCACCCGATGTCCATTCATACCCTCCGTGAGTCGATGCATACCACGCCTTGATGACTTCTCCGGTATCATTTGAAACCATCACCTGTACATTATTGTCTCCGCACTTTCCTTTTACATCATTAACCGCCCCTTCCCATTTTCCTCCTTTATTTCCTCCGGTATATACCTGGCAGTCCTGATTTGTGCATATTTCATTATTTCCGCCACCTGTGTATGCATAAGCAAAAGATGCGGCGGCGACTACCTGCGCCTTTAACGCCTCATACCCTCCGCTATCTCCCCATCCGGAAGGCATCTCCCCAATACCTTTTAAATAATCGTAAATATCAACCTCAGAATAACCCTGCACTTTTATTTTATTATTTGGAAAGTTTTTACATTCCAGTTTTACATTGCTATAGTATGCGTTTAGAATCGTTTCATAATTTTGGCCGGCTTTTGCTCTTCCATATGCGCCGAACTGATTCATCCCTACTCGGTGAACCGACCCATAGCTGAAAAACGCAAAGGCATTTCCAAAACCCGGGTCAACATTCCGGTCATCCACACACCCGCCGAGTGAAGTGCCGGCCGACCGGGGAAGATTTAACCCCGCCTGACGTGCGGCAATGATTGCCTGCTGTTGTGCGGTCAGGGACGCGATCTTACTTTGAAGCTCCCCTAAATATTTTTTTGTCTTGGCAACTTCCCCCGCGAGGAAGCTCGATTGCTTGTCAACCTCAACTTTGATGACGGCAAGCCGGGCGGTCTCGCCTTCGAGTGACTTTTTTTTATCCTGAATATCCTTTATATAAAGAGCAATTTTTTCAATCGCCCGCCGGTCCTCATCAACGAGTGTTTTCTGATAAAAGAAATTTTGGAGTGACACCGAAAGGTTGTCTGATAACAGAAGTTGCATAAAGGAAAAGGAGTTTTTGCTCGCGTTTTTGTAATATGATTTTGCCCGCGCATTTAAAAGACCTCTTTGATACTCAAACACTTTTTCTCCCTCCACAACCTGTGCCTGTTTTTTTTCTATTTCATTTTCAAAAAAGAGAATTTTTCCCTTGATGCTTTGGAGCTGCTTGTTTAAATCGTCCAGAGTTGCTTGATTGGTGTTGTTGGCTTTATTAAGATCGTTGAAGGTTTTCTTTAGTCCTTCGAGCTCATTGGTGACATCATCATACTGATCTGCATACGTATTGATTGCAAGGAGGGCAAACAATACAACCGCAAACACAAATAACACTCTTTTCATCCTTTAATTATACGTATATTTTTTGTTTTATACTGAAAAAACAAATTACAAACCTTGGTTTTTTTAGTATATACTGAAAATATATATGAGACGCTTCTTTTTCTTAGGATTATTTTTGTTGCTGGCTTTTGTTACTCTTTCTCCTCATTTTGCCCCTGTCTCAGCCGCCGCAAATTATGTCACCTGTGACGCATGCGGATTCTGTCCGGTGATAATAAACGGGGCAAGTGCCGCCTGCAGTCCTGACCCCACCTTTGGTCCCGTCCCCGGTAATTGGACCTCGTGTGTAAGGTGTTTATATCCCAGTCTTTACCCCACGGGTACCGTGCCGGATGCGACTCTTTGTGATACGGTGCGGATTGTTCCCACTACCCTTCTTCCGCCGACTCCCTATGTGGGTCGTCAATTTACCATGATCGGATGCTTAACCTCAACGGGGGGGTTTCAGAACGATAAAAATACGGGCGCGTCCAGTTTTGTGCAGGCACTTTTTGATCTTTTGGTATTCCGTATAACGGGGGGGATTGCCTTTCTCTATCTTATGTATGGGGCTTTCTTACTGCTTTCTTCGCAGGGTGAGGCCGAGCGTCTAAATCAGGGAAAAAGAGTGATAATGGGGGCAATAATCGGTCTCATCTTCACGTTGGGGTCGGTCTTTATTATAAATCTTATCGGGTCGGGTATTTTGAGATTGCCGGGTTTTTCAGGTCAGACAGCCGCTCCGACTCCGTAGTTGTTATTTCTTCCTGCTTATTTTCCTGAGGAAAGATCCTCCGAAGAATGTAGATATCACTAAAGGAAGTAACATTTCCGGCCCTGTACTGGGGATGGTGTTTACTGAATTGACGGTACCCGAATAGGTACGGTATTGAGAGTTTTGCTGGGTTGTGGGGGTTGGTTTGCTTTGAGTATTACCGGTTTGTGAAAAAGTGTTTATTGGTTCAAGAGTGGGAGTAGGAGTAATTGCGACGGTTGATCCTTTCAAAAAAGGAAGTGTTTTGCCTTTCAAGTTAATTTTACCCGTTGCAACGGCTAAAAAGACGACAACGACGATAAGTCCCAAAAAGAAAGAAATGGCTTTATTGAATTGATCCATGTAGGTATTATAACATTATAGGATATAATTTGCAACTCAATTTGACTTTTTCCTCAAAATAAAGAAAAATGTATATATGGATGAACATGTAGGCGAAAATGGCAATATTCAACGGCTTTTTTCGTGGAAAGCGCCTCTGCGTGCTTATAAAAAGCGGAGTAAGAATATTTTGCGGTTTTATATCGCCCTTTCCCTTCTCATCTCCCTTATTATTTTTTTCTTCGGAGACCGTATCCTTCTCATCCCAATTCTTACCCTTCTCTTTCTCTTTTATGTCCTGACCATCACGCCCCCCCCTGAGGTTGAACATATAGTCACCACATTTGGCATCGAGACAACTGGCATTACCCTCCGTTGGGAGTTTCTTTCCCATTTTTATTACACCAAAAAGTTTGGTTTTGATATTGTGACGGTCGTCAGCTATGCCCCCTATTTTTATCATGCATATTTGGTGGTACCCAATGACGAAGTCAAAAAGAAGGTAACTGCCCTTTTTTCAAAACACCTGATGTATATGGAAAAGGCACCGCGTAACTTTACCGATAAAGTGATTGAGTTTCTTTCGAAACTTATTCCGGACGACGAAGAAGTTGTCCAAAAACAGATGCCGGCATCTCTTTAACTCCAAATATCCTTCCCCAATGTAATACCCCTTCATCGGTGGACACAAGTGTTCCCCCCAACTCTTGGGAAAGCATGATGATGTCAAGGTCTGCGAGGCTGTCCAAAAACCCAAACCGGGTAGCTTGCCGATAGCGGTCGCGGAATTTTTTTACCACTTCGCCTATGGAAATTTCAAAATCTTTTTTGGAAAGGTCGGTCTTACCCTGCATGAGATGTCCTGCTTTTTGTATTTCTTCCTCACCTACCCGAAGCCCCCGATAGCTCCGTGCTCGGATATCATCTACCAGCTGATAAAAAATTTGGGCTGAGAAGGAAAGAGATCCGACGTTGGGAGACTGGATGATTATACCGCTTAAAAAATCTTTGAGAAAAGGTTGCTCTTTGTTTTCAAAAAAACTGAGGAATTCCTCAACTATCCGCGGAGTCATATAAAATTGCGCCTGTCCACTTTTTTTTAACTCTTTTGCCTTCTTTGTGAGGAAGATGACCACCGCATCCGTCTTATCTCCTAAATTCAAACCTTCCTCCATATTGAAAAAAAGGTTCGTGTCTAAAATATATGAGTCCATGTCTATATAATAGCACAAATAGCACAATTAACCACAAATTCATAAAGAGATTTTATGTTTGTAATTTAAACTTGATTTGTGCATTTGAGTCTTTGTCATTTGGTATTTGACTTGAATGCAACCTTGCCGCCGCTTATATTTGTTCAACTTAATTATAGATTATGAAATGCTGATTTTTACTTTGAGGCTAAAGGACAACAATGATATATTTTGCTTATAATTTGACCTCTTGTAAACCTATTGGTAGTGTTTTACAGTTTTAAGTGGCACAACATATATGTTTTGTATATTTTGTAAACACACGGATACAGAAGTAATTGAGACGAGGTTATCGGAGGATGGAACAACGGTTCGGAGGCGGAGAAGCTGTCCCAAATGTGAAAAGCGCTTCACCACCTACGAGCGGTTAGAGGATTTACCTATTTTAGTAGTCAAGCGGGATGGTCGACGTGAACGGTTTGACCGGGATAAGTTGAGGAGGGGGCTTTTTAAAGCATGTGAAAAAACGGCATTAACGGCCCAGCAAATAGAAGAAACGGTCCTCACGGTTGAGCAGGAATTGAAAAATTTAGGCACGTCCGAGGTAGAAAGCAACCAGATTGGAAAATGGGTTGCAAAAAAATTGAAAGTTCTTGATAAAATTGCGTACATTCGGTTTGCGTCGGTATTCAAACGGTTTGTAGATATTGACGATGTTGAGAAGGAAGTTAAAAAATTATTATAGAGAAATATGAAACTCACTGGTTTTTCTCAAAAGGTCTTTCTGGACCGCTACGCATTAAAGGATAAAAAAGGTGCCCCTATTGAGAAAGATCCCGGTCAGATGTGGAAGCGGATTGCGAAGGCGGTCGCATCCCAAGAAAAAAAAGAGGATGGGAAAAAATGGGAAAAAGAATTTTATGAAGCGATGAAGGATTTTAAATATATTCCCGGTGGCCGCATATTGGCTGGCGCCGGAACCGGATTTGATGTCACGTTCTATAATTGTTTCGTGATTCCAAGCCCTAAAGATTCGCGGGGAGGCATTTTGGATACCTTGAAACGGATGGTCGAAATTATGGCTCGGGGCGGTGGAGTCGGCATAAACCTTTCTTCACTCCGACCGCGTGGATCCCGCGTCAAAAAAGTAAACGGATTCTCCTCAGGCCCCATCAACTGGGCTGAGCTTTTTTCTGTCGCAACAAAAGATATCATCCAGCAGGGGGGCACTCGTCGTGGTGCTCTTATGTTGATGTTGTGGGATTGGCATCCTGACATTGAAGAATTTATTACTGTAAAACAGGATCTGCTTCGTATAAACGGGGCAAACCTTTCCCTCTGTATCTCTGACTCTTTCATGGACGCGGTTGAAAAAGATGCTGATTGGCCTTTGGTATTCCCCGACACGAATGATCCTGAGTATGATGAGAAATGGAATGGGGATTTGGAAGAGTGGAAGAAATTGAATAAAAAAATCATCGTCCGCAAAGTGGTAAAAGCCAGAAAAATCTGGGATTTGATCGCGGAGGCCGCGTGGAAATCAGCCGAACCCGGTGTTGTATTCATGGAGCGATATAACAAAATGAATAATAATTGGTATTGGAACCGAATAAATTGTGTGAATCCTTGTGGTGAGGAAGGTCTTCCTCCTTGGGGTGTGTGTAACCTTGGGTCCGTAAATCTTTCCGCATTAATCAAAGGTGGCAGTATTGATAAAAAAGGCAAGTTTGATTTTAGCACCCTTAAAAGAGTTGTACGAGCCGGTGTCCGTTTTCAAGATAATATAATCGACATGGACCAGTATTTTTTTGAAGGAATTCGCCAGACACAACTTGAAGGCGAACGCCGCATCGGATTGGGAACCATGGGGCTTGGAGATGCTCTTATTAAGCTTCATATGCGCTATGGATCAAAAGAGTCACTCATTTTTATCAATAAAGTGTATAAATTAATTCGCGATGAGGCTTACCAAACTTCCGTTGAGATCTCTAAAGAAAAAGGAGCTTTCCCCAAATTTGATAAGGAAAAATATGGTAAGGGTAAATTTATCGAACAGTTGCCCGATGAAATACAAAAAGGAATTGCCCAAAAAGGCATCCGCAACTCCATCCTTCTCATGCAGGCACCTACCGGATCAACATCGCTCATGGCCAATACTACCTCAGGTATTGAGCCGGTCTTTGAGTTTGAATTTGTGCGCAAAGATCGATTGGGTGAGCGGGTTATGCGCCACCACCTGTATGAGGCTTGGTATAAAAAACACGAAAAAGAGATGAAGGATGGAAAAATAAAAAGACCGGAATGGTTTGTCTCTGCAAGTGAGCTTTCTCCAGAGGAACATGTGCAAGTGCAAGCAGTTATTCAAAAATATGTTGATGCGTCAATTTCAAAGACAGTAAATGCCCCCAAGACTCATACCGTTGAAGATGTAAAGCGTCTCTATAACATTGCTTATAAACAAGGATTGAAGGGAATTGCCTACATGAGAGAAGGATCCCGCGCGGGAGTCTTGGAGCGCGTTGAGAAGAAGGAAGAGGAAAAAAAGTCTACACTTCCCCAGTATAGTGTCAAGCCGCGTCCTATGGTTGTACGGGGGGCAACATATCGTATAAACACCCCCGTTGGAGTAGCGTTTATAACCATTAACACTAACGGAGGCTCCCCTCCCGAACCACTTGAGGTTTTCATAAACATCAGTAAACCCGGATCCGATGTTTCGGCAATGGCTGAAGGATTGGGTAGAACCATATCTCTCGCTCTTCGGTTTGCATCGCATTTGCCAGCACTTGAAAGAATAAAACAAATTGTTAATCAACTCCAAGGAATTGGTGGAGCTCGCACTATGGGATTTGGAAAGGATAAAGTGAGAAGTTTGCCTGACGCAGTTGCGAAGGTTCTTTCCATGCATTATAACCTGGACGCACCCGGTCACGATCACAAAGATGAGGTTGTTCCACAACCCACACTTGTCTCTGAGGCAACCCAAGCTTCCCTTATCCAACAACCGCCAGATAAAGGACTTTATGATCTCTGTCCATCTTGTGGAGAAGCTCTTTTAGCTCATGAGGAGGGGTGTAAGAAGTGTTATGGATGTGGATATTCTGAGTGTTAATATGAGTATCTATACCCGTACCGGCGATGACGGAACAACTGCCCTATTCGGGGGCAAGCGCCTTCTCAAATCAGACCTACAGATTGAGGCTTACGGAGGACTTGATGAACTATCCGCATATCTTGGACTTCTCATTTCAAAGACTAAAAATAAAGACGATAAAGAACTGTTTACTTTTATCCAAAAAGATCTTTATCAAATGATGGGATATTTGGCGGGGGCAAAAATAAATCTTGATTATCTGGCAAAAGAAATTATTAAGTTTGAAAAAATCATCGACACTCTTGAATTAAAACTTCCCAAATTAACTCAATTTATTCTTCCTCAAGGAACTGAGCTTTCGGTACATGCTCATATTGCCCGCACGATATGCCGCCGCGCAGAACGGAGTGTTGTCCGGTATGATAATGCATTGAAAATCGTCATCCGTTACCTCAATCGCCTTTCCGACCTTCTCTTCATGTTTGCCCGCACATATAACACAAATGAAGTGGTTGTCTGATACAATGAGCTAGTTATTAGTGTTCTTGAGGTCTAGGAATACTGTGTGAATCAGTAGCTGTGCCGCAACGGTTCACACCGTAAAAGGAAGTAACTTTTACGGTGTAATAGCCCGATACTCCTAAAGAACGTACCCCGAGCAGGGAATCGATATGATACTTGAAATACGATCTCGCGAAGATCAGAAAATAGGAACATACCTTCAAAAAAACATTCCCCCTCGGCAAGAAATTGATACTTCTTGGCTTGCAAGATATGAAAATAGGTCTGATTCAATTTTTAAATATTATTCGATCGATAATGAGGTAAAATTTTTGAAACAAAGAAAAGAAGTACCGACCGAAGACAAAATATATTATCTTGAAGAAAACGTTAAACGATTCATTGGTGAATTTGTTGGTAAAGTTCCTTATACAACGGTTCCCTATACCATTAATCCTGATGGATTTGATTATGGAGGGATGCATGTGATGGACACTTACCGTAAGGCTGCACAATTGGGTGAAGATAGGGAAAAAGCAGAGACTGATGGGTTTGGAAGAATTGAGAGTGAGTTTATAAAGCATTACAAAGGGATCTCACCAACAGCTGTATGGATCTCTCCCCCCAAAATAGCAGACTACGGTTTTGTTTTTCTACTAACCCCTCAGGGAAATGGGAATGTTAAGGAGTATGTATTGCGTTATGAGGAAAAACGAGGAGAATTAATAAGGAGTAAAGAGATTGCAAGCAATATTGATCCACATACGTTTTTTGATATTAAAAGTACGAATGAATTTCTTCATACTCCTACATTTATCTATTCATCTTCTCCCCAAGATTCCTTGCAAGCCTTACTCAAAACAGTTGGTGTAAGCCAAGCTAAAATAAATCAATCACTTAGATTTGAACGGGAGATTGATAAGCGGCTTTCCTCTTGGATAAGGGCATATTCTACTATCATGATAAATTTGAGTGAAACGCCTGATAATACAGCGGCATATCTAGACAAAACTCAACAGGCAAAAGCAATTCTTCTGAGTGTGTACTCGCACGCGCAAAGAATACGAGATGAAATTAATACTCATTCATATGGATCTCATGACTTTATTCAACCCTTGCCTCTAGAATATTTGAGTCGTGCATTTGCTCATGTTCAACAAAATAGCCCCTTGGTTCAAGGAGGAGGTAGCTGTCCGGTAGTAGAAAGTCACAATAATACATTCCCTGGCGATACACAGCAAAGATTTCTGTCAAATATGGATTTCTTCAATGCCCTTTATAAAAACACACCTCTTGAAACCAAGGTAACTAGTGAAAATGAAAAGGCTAGCTCATTTCCCTGCCCCCAGTGTAATCGTCCCATTCCTTCTGGCGAGGGTAGAACTTCCTGTCCTCATTGTGGGTTGACGAAGCAAAAACATGCAGAAAAGACAGGAACAACATGCGCTTAATTTATCCGTTATACTGAATCTATGGCCGCGCAAAACTTTACCCCCATCGACGACCTCATAAAAAAGCTTCAACCGCAGTCTGCGGGGTTGCCCAAGGAGGCTGAACCGGTCTTGGGACCGTCCGAATCTTTACATTTGCAAGAAGCCGTGGAACATGAGCCGTCTGAGGAAGTTAAACCGTATGTTCAGCCCCGGTCTGAGTCGATCAAACTCCCTTCAGACCTTACTATGATTGGCCTCCAACCCGTGTCCTCAACTCAATTTTCGTCATACAAAAATATTAAACTTCCCATTTCAGATGAAAAGATTATAAAAGGATTGCACGAACCCATCACCTCATCATATCGTTGGCTTGCCGAGTTTGCGGTTTTTGTATTGAGACAGGCACACCTGGCACTGCGCGTAGTTCACGGGAAAATAATTCGGGTGATAAGAAGTTAGAAGATTACTCGCCTAATACCCGTTTGATTTCGCTTGTAAATCCTTCCTTACCCATCGCTCCTGAAAATTGTGCGGCGATCTGTCCGTCCTTGAAGATAACGAAGGTGGGAATAGAAAATACCGAGTACTGTGAGGCGAGCTCACTGTTTTGATCCACATCAACCTTGTAAAAGGTAATGTCTTTTTGCTCTGTTGCAAGTTGCTCAATGACGGGAGCTGTCATCTTGCACGGTCCACACCACTCGGCATAAAAATCCACAAACACGACACCTTTTTTATTGATGACCTCCGAGGTAAACGTATCTTTTGACAAGTGTGCGACTGGCATAGGTATACACTATACCCCGCGCAAAATGAGAAGTCAAGAGGAATTGGTTTTGATACAATAAGGGCTATGGTGCGCCATTTGAAGCTCTATCTTATCGTACTCGCCTACCTCATCTATTTCATTATATCTCCCCCCTTTCAGACGCCTGATGAACCCGAACACTATCAGATAGTATATTTTTTAACCCGTCTTCAATACCCCCGTCTTGTGCGCGATGTACACACTTCAACAAATTATCAGCTCCTCGGGGCGTTTGAGAAAGTATTCAACACTACTCAGGTTGCCAGTGAAAATTATGTCCTCCCTGATTTTGAAAAAATAAAAAAATTTGTTTCCCAAAAAAATAAGGCGGTCGATTTTCCAAAAGTTAATAACCCCTTGAGCAAACAGGGCCACCAACCTATTTTTTATCACGCGGTTGCGGCCGCCTTCTTTTCAGTTTCTACCCTTCTTCACCTTGATATGATTACGCAGTATTATGTGGTGCGCCTGGCATCATCCTTCTTTTATTTTATTTCCGTCTATCTTGCTTATCTCATCCTGAAATATCTTTTCAAAAAGACTGATGTTGCAGAAAATCTTACTGTTTTTTTTGCAATCAATCCCGTTACGCTAAAGGCGGGTATTGCGGTGAACCCGGACAGTGCACTTTTATTTTTTTCGCTTCTTGCTCTTTATTTAGTACTTAAAATGAAAGAGGAAATTTCTCCGAAATTTATTCTTGTGTATTCGTTCACAAGTGGTTTTGCAATGTGGACGAAATTTCAGGGAGTTGCCCTTGTTCCCTTTTTTGTATTTATTATTTTTCAGAAATATAAGTGGACAAGAAAATCTATTTGGTATTGTGTGCTCTATCTAGGAATGACTTTTCTTATTATCTCGCCCTGGTTTTTATTGAACCTGACAAGATATGGACAACCCGTCATTGACAACTTTGCAATCATGGGGAAATTTAACCTCCCCCATTACAATCTGGGCCAGGCAATCATCCAAGCAATATTGGAATTCCGGCACACCGTAATGCATTACGCAGGATTCTGGGGGTGGGGTGAGCCGTATCCGTTTAAGATTTTTTTTATTACTTATACGATTTTGTTTATATTCTTCAGCTTTGTAGGAATAGTACAAATATTTAAAGAAAAAAATAATCAAGATACTACCCTTCTTGCACATTCTTTTTCACTTATTTTATTTTTATTCTCAGTCGCACTTCGTCATAAGCTCCTCCGCTTTTCAGGAGATATCCAGGGAAGATATCTTCTCCCCGCTTTTATTGTGTTTGTAATTTATTTGGTAAAAGGTGCGGCGGGTTTTTCAAAAATAAGGGTTGATCTTGTTAGTAAATATTTTTTATGGTTCTCTCTTTTTCAATATTATTTTATTTTATTTTTTATAATTATCCCCAAGTACTATGTTTAAGTTTTGTAAAAACATAATAGTTTTTTTGATAATTATAAGTCCTCTACTGTATATCTTATTTATTGGTTACCCCATCAAAAAAACGACTCCTTTACCGGGTCAGTCGGCCCGCTGTTTTAAGGTGGGTGAGTTAAAGGAGTTTGCGGAGTGCTACCGTGGGGGAGGGCTGGTAAGTGGAATTTTATTTATGAAAGAAGTTTCAAATAAGGTTTCATCATTTTTGCCGGGTGGGGGTTTTCTGTTTTTCTTTTTTTTGTTTACCCAGGCTTTTTTGCTGTTTGTTCTCCTTCTTTAACTTTTTATACCATGTCAGCCATTTGTCATCGATTGCCCTTTCAACATCTACCCCATTTGCTCGCGCAAGAAGAAGTACGTGACAAAATACGTCGGCTAATTCTTTTTCAAAATCGGTTCTCAGCTCCTTTTTTGTCTTACTCTTTGTGCGTCCACGTCCGGTCATCATAAGGTAGCATTGGGTAAGCTCTCCGACTTCCTCTTGTAGCTTGAGAAGAAACCATGAAGGATTTCGTTTTATCTTATATTGTTTTGAATACTTCTGTGACACAGCCTCGATTTTGTTGATAAGCTCTTGCATATCCATAGCCTATATTATATCAAATAATTGATATTTATGCATGCTTATTTTTGAGATATAATGAGCATATGAAAAGCAAAATAAATCCATCAAAAGTATACAGCTTATTGAAACAAATTCCCCGAGGGAGGGTGACTACTTATAAGGGTCTGGCCCAAGCCCTTCACACAAAAGCCTATCGTGCAATCGGCCAGATATTAAAGAAGAATCCAGACGCCCCCGCAGTCCCCTGCCACCGGGTAATAAGGTCAGATGGGACAATTGGCGGATATATGGGGGGAGAATCTTCTGTCTCGTGCACAAAAAAAAAGAAGATCCTCATGGGTGAAGGAATCGAGTTTGATGAAAACAAAGTAAAAAACTTCAAAAAAGTCTTTTTTCAATCTGGTTCTGAGCCAGCACCTGGTATCCACTCCATGCCCCTAATTGGGCTGAGACTTTGTCAAGAAAAATGGGAGGAACATATTTGATTGTATCATCGATGCCAGTTGTTGTCTTTTGCAAGTAAGAATAGGGTGGTATATT
>JACRPE010000015.1 GCA_016214055.1 Candidatus Roizmanbacteria bacterium | reverse complement strand
CAGGAGGAGTTTGTAGATGGCAACATTGACCTCATTCATGATGGTCTCTCCGTATTTAACTCCCGCCTTATTGATTATCTTCTTTGGTACAATACAAAAAGGGTACATAAAGCATTGGGCAATGTGACACCTATTAATTACTTCTTACAAGTTCTTCCTCAAGAGTCTCAAATGTATGTGACTTATACATTAACTTGACAAAATATTTTACTTAATCTACAATGAAGCCCGTGAAGGCAATGAGGGAGTTAACACTCCTAAGCCGCAGGAAGAAATCTCAAAAAATTGAGAAAGTAGAACCTTGCCGGGAATTCCCGTAACAGAAGTAATACATACTGAGAGATCAGATGCATGAGTCCTGGATATTACAGGAAAAACAAGGTGGCACCACGAGAAACCTCGTCCTTGTCTACTACATTTGTGTTAGTAGATAGAGGCGAGGTTTTTTATTTGGAAAAATATGTTAAGTAAACGAATTCTAAAATTACAGCCCTCGCCGACATTTGCAATTGATGCAAAGGTTAAACAGATGCAACTTGAGGGTATTCCGGTTATTAATCTTACCTTGGGTGAACCCGATTTTCCTACACCAAAATATATTCAGGAAGCCGGCGTTTGCGCAATTCGAGATGGGTTTACTCACTATACAGCAACTGCAGGAATATTAGATTTACGAAAAGCAATTGTGGCTAAATTAGCTCAGGAAAACGGAGTTAATTATACACCTCAGGAAATTGCGGTGGGAGTCGGTGCCAAACAACTTCTGTATCATGTTTTTCAAGTATTATGTGAGACGGGGGATGAAGTAATTGTTCCCACACCCACATGGAGTACCTATATAGAACAGATTATACTTACAGGTGCAAAGCCAATATTGATACCGCTGAAATTTCCGTTCAAAATAACAGCTCTCAATATAAAAAAACACATAACAAACAAAACAAAAGTTATCCTCCTCAACTCTCCATCTAACCCGACAGGTTCCTTAATTGAAAAAAATGAGCTGAAAAAAATAGCACAGATTGCAGTTGAAAAAGGTATCTATGTCATTTCGGACGAAATATATGAAAAAATTATTTATGAGAAAAAGCATTATTCCATAGCTTCTTTTGGAGAAAAAATTAAACAGTTAACTATTATCATCAACGGATTTTCTAAAACATACGCGATGACTGGTTGGCGCATAGGCTACGCGGCTGGTCCGCAAAAGATAATTCAGGCAATGATTAATCTTCAGGGACAAACAACTTCTAATACTTCTTCAATCTCACAAAAAGCTGCTGTAGTAGCACTTTCCGGTGATCAATTACCGATTAAAAAAATGATAAAGGAATTTAAAAAAAGAAGGGATTTTTTATGTCGAGCTTTGACTCAGATGACTGATCTGTCATGGGAGAAACCTGAGGGAACGTTTTATCTTTTTGTTAATATTCAAAAGTTATTAAATAAAAAATATCCTACGTCAGAAAAATGGGCAGAGGCACTTCTTAGTGTGGCATCTGTTGCGGTTATACCTGGAGAGGCATTTTATGCACCTGGCTATATACGCATATGTTTTACTACATCCATAAAAAATTTATCAGAGGGAGTTAAGAATATAAATACATTTATAAAAAATAAAAATCAATCAACATGAGGAAGATTCCTTCAGTAATGTTCTCACAACACCCAGATAACGCCTCGACTCCTTATTGGCACAACAAACCATATATTGAAACTCATCATGAATTATTTGAATGTTATCTGATGTTCAAGGAATTGGGGGCTCAAGAATATATGTGGGATTGGGAAGGAAAACTAGTGGATGAATCCGTTATTGAAAGACTGTTACAAGATTATTCAGAATTTTTTAAAAAAAAACCAATTGGAAAGGAAGTATTTATTACGTTTCGGATTCCCAATCCCGCGGTCGAAACTGGATTTCGACTTGCACGGGCATTTATGGTCATATTATCTGCCCGCCAATTGGCGTTATCACATGAAATACACTCGCCTCCCTTATTTGAAGTCATTTTGCCATTAACTGAAAAAGCTGAAGATATGTCCTATATTCAAAAAAGTTTTCAAAGACTTGCAAGAACGGTACATATTACATTCAAGGGAACTCATCTCCCTTTTGACTCAATAGAAGTAATTCCAACTTTCGAGGATGTACGAACCCTTTTGAATTCAGGAAAAATATTAAAGAAATATATTGAATTCACTAAAAATAAATTTCACTCTGTACCCATATATTTAAGACCCTTCTGTGCCCGCTCAGACCCCGCACTAAATTCCGGCATCGTCCCAACCACTTTAGCTATCAAATGGGCCCTTTCAGAGTATGCGAAATTTACCCAAGATACAGGAATTTTAACTTACCCTATCATAGCCCCGGGAGCTCTCCCCTTTCGTGGTGGATTAACACCTGAGATCGTAGATGAATTTATGCAGGAATTTCAAGGAATAAAAACAGTCGTTATCCAATCATCTTTTCGCTATGATTTTCCCGTTCAAAAAGTTAGATCTGCTATACAAAAAATGATAAAGGAACTTCCTTTATCGAAATCAGTAATCCTTTCAGATAAAACGGGGAAAGACATAAATTCCATTATCCCGTGGTTTGAAACATCTTATAAAGAAATGGTTATACAAATTGCTCCCTTTGTAAACAATCTCAGTCGTTATATTCCCAAAAGACGTGAGCGTTTCCAGCATATTGGACTTTTTGGGTATTCACGGGAGGTAGGTGGTACAAAACTTCCCCGGGCTATTGGTTTTACAGCTTGTTGTTACTCATTAGGTATCCCCCCTGAATTACTGGGAATGGGAAAAGGTCTAAAAAAAGCTATAAAAGAAAATAAGATAAAGCTTATCGAGTCTTTATATACCGGCTTGAAACCTATGCTTCTTAAGGCTGGTAGATACCTCCGTAAAGAAAGTGCTAATGAGCTTTGTTTAAAAGATCTTAAAAAAGATATAAAAATTATTGAAGATTATGTAGGTGAGAGCTTGGGACCAAAAACTAAAACTGAAATAGAACATTGTCAATTAGTAGCTCAAATTGTATCTCAAATGAAAAAAGGAGTGAATCCACAATCTTCAATTAAGAAAGCGGCAGTCCTGAGAAAAAGTCTCGGTTGATATATCTTTTTGTTATACTTTTGTTATGAAACTGTATCTATTCGGAGGAGCGGAAACGCAACTCAATCAAGCTCCTCTGCTCAAGAAACAAATAAAAGACGTTATCCTTTCATTAAAACCACAACAAATCTTCCACGTACCCTTTGCTCGACTTCATCCATCTGAGGAAGTGTGGAAAGAAGGATGGTTTAAAGAAACTATGAAAGATTCGGGAGTTGAAATCCTAGATGCAAGAATTGAGAAAGATATCCTGAAAGCAACCAACCCTCTTATATTTATTAATGGCGGCCACGGATGTTACGACTTATTAAATGGAGTAAGAAATGATAAAAGAATTCTTCAGTTGATATTGATCGCAGAGTATATCGTTGCCGAATCGGCAGGATCTAAGCTTATGGGAGAAGGTCAAAGAGGAGGAAATAATGAACATAAAATTATTGACGGCTTGGGAATATTAAAAAATACCATCATTGAGCCACACTATACTGAAAGAGGCCGCCAGCAGTTATTGAAGGATGAGATTAAACTATCTGGTATGAAGTATGGAGTAGGAATTGACAGCATAACCGCCTTGGTAGTCGACCCTCAAGAATTTCCAGCGAAATGGGAGAAAATTGGAGTGGGAAATGTTGATATAATATCTACATGATAACAACATTCTTATTTGACTTAGGAGGAGTTTTATTCACTAATGGAACAAAAATCTTTATTCATCAACTGAGCACTAGCTATTCTATTCCTGAAGAAAAAGTTAAAGATATGCTTGATGGAGATATTGGATCTCAATACCGGGAAGCAAAAATAACAAGAGATGAGTTTTGGAGGCAGGTAAAAGAAAATTTAAAAATAGATAATGACGTGAACCTTTTGGAAAAGCAGTGGATTGATGGTTATGAATTAATCTCAGGAACGAGGCAAATAATTGAAGATTTGTCCAAGAAGTACAAAATATATTATTTATCGGATAACGTAAAAGAAAGAGTCGATGCTTTAGACAAGAAATTCGATTTCAAGAAATTATTTCAAGGTGGAATATTTTCCCATGAGGTTGGAGTCAGAAAGCCTGATCCAAAAATATACGAATATGCACTGTCAGTAAGCGGATCTTTACCCAATGAAACGGTATTTATTGATGATAAACAAAAGATGTTGGATCCGGCCGCAAAAATGGGGATGAAAACTATTCTTTTCACCTCACCCGAAAGACTTAAGGAAAATTTGGAAGATTGGAATTTATTATGAATCTTATTCTTCTCCCTGGCAATACTGACCAAGTATGGATCAAGGAAGTTGAAAAAAATATTTTCTCATTTTTTGATAACTTATATCTCATCGAATACGCACATCATGCTAAAGGAAAATATCTTATTGACTTAAATTATGAACTGAATGCTTTGAGTAAATTGATACAAACAGAGAAAATTGATGACTACGTTATATTTGCAAAATCTGCCGGAACATTACTTACAATAAAAGGAATACACGAGGGGGTATTAAACCCTCAAAAATGTATTTTTCTGGGAGTCCCCATCAATTGGGCATATCATTACAAGTTTAACATTGATGCTTGGATACAGAACTACTCCATACCAACACTTTTCATCCAACAAACAAACGATCTTTATTATTCTTTCAAGGAATTGAAGTCATATTTAAATGGATTTTCTGTTAAAAATAGTCAAATCTTCGAGGTCGCGGGAAGTGATCATCATTATTCAAATATTGAAGAGATGAAAAAATTAGTTAAAAATTATTTATAACTATGGACGCATCACTTAGACCTTTCACACACAAATTTGTTGCAGTATTAAATAAGAAGATTCCCGTGAGTTTACTTATGAATGCATTGGGTCACATGACGGCGGGCCTCACTGCTTCTTACCCTAGCATTATTGAAATGAGATTTGATAGTTATATCGATTATGACGGCGGAAATCACAAGAGTATTTCTGATAATCCCTTTATTATCCTAGCCGCTGATAACTCAAATAAGATAAGAACTTTGCGGAATGGGCTAATTGAGAAAAACATTCATTTTGTGGATTTTACATCGACCATGACTGTGGGAACTTACTTGGAACAACAACAAAGAACAAAAGAAACGCCTGAAATAGAACTGGAATATTACGGAATCTGCCTTTTTGGAGAAATAGACAAAGTGAATGAATTAACTCGCAAATTTTCTCTCTGGAGATGAGCAAGAAATTGACTCAAAACGTGCCCTTATGTCATTGCGAGTCCCGACTTTAGTCGTGGACGAAGCAATCTTTCTAACTCATAAGATTGCCGCGTCGTCCTCCGAATCGGAGGACTCCTCGCAATGACAGTATATATCCTTTGTTTTAAAGATGGGTTCTTGAAAATCTCCTTTCTGTAATAACAAGTGGAATGAGGATAATAAATATTAAAAACGCATAACTCACTAGGGCGTTTTGTAGGCCAAAATTATCGGTGATTACGCCTAAAATTGGTCCAACGATGGCATAAAGTATTCTTCTTACTAGGCTTTGGAAGGAAAGAATCGTTGCCGCTTTTTGTGAAGGCACTATCTTTAATACTTGATCAGTAATAATTGTTTGATTCATGAAGGCAAACATTAAAAACAGCAATGATAAAGGAAAAATATATATACTCGGGAAGAGTCCTAGCAATAATAATGATGCGACGATGATAAGACACATGGTAAAAAACGTCCAATTTTTCATCATCTTTTCAAACTGGTGAGTGTGGGCAGAGCCCAGCGCTGAGATGAGATTAAATCCTGCGAAAATAAATCCAAAGAAAAATACGGGAATACCTAGCATTTGTAAATACGGTTGTGAATAAAAAATCAAAGGCCATACCAAGCCATTAAATGAAGCAAAAAATAGAGTAAGCCATAAAAGTCTCTTATTACTTCTTACTAGTCTAATACTCTCCTTGATTATTTGTATATAGCTTTGCCTATGCTCCTTTGGCTCCCTCTTAATTCGAGGAAATGAAAATCCAATAAGGAAACCCATAAAAGTCGAAAAACCTGTTGCTATTAGGGACAATCCGAGTGATATTGAACCGATGAAGCCGCCTAATAAATTCCCCATTGCTTGAGCGATTTGAATTATTCCTCTTGCTTTTCCTTCAACTTTTTTAAATTCCTTTTCCCTCTCAATTTCTCTGAGTAGCTCATGAATATATGCGCGGTCGGCACCTGATATAAATGCCGCACCCATTCCAACAATTAGCTCACCTAATGCGAACTGCCAAAATGTATGGCTTAGTCCATACCCTATCAGTCCAACTGTCCATAATGATGAACCAAGAATTAAACTTTTCTTTTTTCCAAAATAATCTGCAAAGGCTCCCGTTGGAAGCTCCAAAATGACTACTCCAAGAGAATAAATCGATTGAAGGAGCATTATTTGAGTCATACTCAATCCATTCGCCTGCCAAAAGAGGACTATGACAGGAGAGAAAAAAGCAAGATTATTGAAGAATTGAAATAAATAGTATTTTCTTATATTTGATAACATATTTTCGTATTTAAGTAACTTTCATTATTTGATCTACTGTTTCTTCCGGAGAAAGAGCGGTGTTGTCAATTAGATAGTCAAAGTGGGTAAACAGTTTTTGCATGTCGTATAACATTTTAAACTCCTCCTCAGTTACGCTTTTCCCCCGTTGAATAAATCTCTTTTTCAATTCATCAAATGTTGCGGTAAGTTGGATAATTTTTAGGTTATATTTTTCAAGAGATTCTTTATAAAAGGGAAATGTATATTCAGTTAAAAAATCGACGATGACAACTTCAAAACCTTCTTTTATAAACTCATGTGTTAATAAACACGTATTGCGAATTCCAAGCTTAAGTTGTCTATTACCTTCTTCACCCTGCCATGGAGCCTTGTGAGGAGATACTACCATGTGGCGCATATCATCCGTTTCGATTCGGACGCAGTTTGGTTGTTTCTGAGCGTATAGTTTACTTATGGTGCTTTTCCCTGCACCCGGCGGCCCGGTTATTATAGTTATTTCCATACTTGATTATACTCGTATTTCTACCGTCCTCACAAATCAAATAAAAGGACTATACTTAATGTAGACAATAATCATGCATAAAAAAATACAGAAAATTCACCCCACCTATACCTGTCCTTTTTGCAGACTTAATATTATATCCTCAAAAAAAACTGAGGTATTTTACCGAAGCCATTGGATCAACGGGTGTAATGATTGTTTTGCTTTATCAATAAATCAACTGACGATGATAGACTTCCAGGAAAAAAACATCTCCCTTGACTTTGCCTCCTAACTATTACTATAATAATAGTAGTTTAAAATGATTATTCTTATTGCATTTGCATTTCTGGCTGGAATTATTACGATACTTTCACCCTGTATTTTACCCATTCTTCCCATCATACTTTCTTCTTCAATTGGAGGAAAAGAGACGGATCGTGCACGACCTGTGGGAGTAGTGGTAGGATTTATCCTAAGTTTTACTTTTTTCACTCTTTTTCTTTCTACTCTAGTTAAGATGGTCGGTATATCTCCAGATGTCTTACGAACCGCGTCGGTTTTTGTCATAGCAGGATTTGGAATCACATTACTTATTTCTCCGTTTCAATTATTTATTGAAAGATTGTTTTCTAAGGTTACACGTTTACTTCCTCAGGGAAATAAGCGAGCAGGACTTGTCCCCGGTCTTCTCATCGGTCTTTCCCTTGGTCTTCTCTGGACGCCATGCGTTGGACCAATCTTGGCTTCAGTTATCTCCCTTGCCATTACAGGAACGGTGACGTTTGATGCTTTTATTATCACCTTTGCCTATTCCCTTGGCACGGCAATTCCTATGTTTTTTGTCATGATTGGGGGAAATAACTTGCTACAAAAAATTCCCTGGCTGGTTTCAAACACGGCAAAGATTCAAAAGGGTTTTGGCGTCGTTATGATCGTGACCGCAATTGGCATTTTTTTTAATGTTGATCGAACATTCCAAACATACGTTTTAAATACCTTCCCTCAATATGGGGTTGGCCTCACAAAATTTGAAGACAATAAGATAATCAAGCAGGAGTTAAAAAAAATTAGCACCAAAAAAATGGATGAAACAAAACGAGGCCCTTTGGCTCCAGAAATAATTCCGGGTGGAGAATGGTTTAACAGTAAACCTCTTACTCTTACTGAGTTGAAAGGAAAAGTCGTAATAATAGATTTTTGGACTTATACCTGTATTAATTGTCAAAGAACGTTCCCTTACTTAAAAGAGTGGTGGAGAAAGTATAAAGATAACGGGCTTGTTATCATCGGCGTCCATGCACCTGAATTTGAATTTGAAAAAGACAAAAATAATCTTGCAAAAGCAATTGCCGACTTTGGTCTGACCTACCCGATTGTTCAGGACAATGAATTTTCTACATGGCGAGCATATGATAATCATTATTGGCCAGCCAAATATATTATTGATAAAGATGGCGTCATTCGTAGCACTCACTTTGGAGAGGGAGATTATGATGAAACAGAACAGATAATCCAGGAACTTTTGAAAGAAACGGGAGCAAAGAATATACCCTCGACTGTAGGAAATATGACCACGCAAACCTTTGGAAGAACGCCGGAAACATATCTGGGGGCTAATCGAATAGCTTATTTTTCATCTCCTGAGACTATTCAAAAAAATTCATTTATTGCCTATTCTTATCCGAGTTCACTATCTGACAATGCATTCGCTCTAAAAGGTAAATGGAATATCATGGCTGATTATGCGGTTCCGCAAAAGGGTTCGGAGTTGGTTTTTAACTTTGACGCAAAAGAAGTGTTTCTCGTCATGAAAATAGTGGGCAATCCAACAAAAGTTAAAGTGTATGTTGATGATAAAATGCAGTATTTTGGTGAGCATAATATTAATGGTATAGTCATAGTAGATTCAGATAAGCTCTATAAGTTGATTCTTCTTCCCTCCCCCGGGAAGCATCAACTTAAACTTCAATTCGAAGACTCAAACGCTCAACTATTTGCGTTTACTTTTGGATAAGCCATATGAATGCTTTAACCGCGGAAGAGAAAAGAGTCATAATTGATAAGGGCACTGAGACACCTTTTGTTGGTGAATATGTTAGTACAAAAGATGCCGGTGTATATGTTTGTCGACAGTGTGGTGCACGTCTCTATAACTCAAATGATAAACTTGAATCTTCTTGTGGATGGCCCAGTTTTGATGATGAGATCCCTGGTGCAGTAAAAAAAACTTTAGATCAGGATGGAATTCGTACAGAAATAGCTTGCGCAAAATGTGGCGGCCACTTGGGTCACCTATTTACAGGAGAGGGACTGACTGTTAAAAATCTTCGGCATTGCGTGAATTCAATATCGATGAGATTTATTCCAAGAAAATAATTTATGATTAAAAATATCGTATTGGGTGGCGGCTGCTTCTGGGGTTTACAAGATCTAATCCGAAAACAGGAAGGAGTCATTAAGACTATCGTCGGATATTCTGGTGGAAAAATTGAGAATCCTTCATATGATAATCATGAAGGTCATGCTGAAGTCGTTAAGATTGAATATGATTCTGAAAAAACAACCTTTAAGAAATTACTTGATTTCTTTTTTCAGATACACAATCCAACGACTATGAACCAGCAGGGAAATGATCGAGGGACATCATATCGATCAGTAATATTTTACAACGATGAGCAAGAGAAAAAAGAAGCTAACGATATAATCAATATCGTCAACAAATCAAAACGTTGGGAAAATCCAGTGGTTACTTCTTTGGAGCCTTTCATAAATTTCACTGAGGCAGAAGACTATCACCAGGATTATCTGGTAAAAAATCCTCATGGATATACTTGTCATAGAATATATTTTGATAGTTATTTATAAGACACGTTATGAAGAAAATTATTTTTGGAATGCTAATTGTGGCGGCGGTTGGATTCATCTTTTTAAAGGTAAAAAATTCATCGATTTCTGACATTACTTCCCAAGAGATAACAGGCACTGTTGTTTCAGGAACCTTCGACCAAAACAGGTTAAAATCTAATACGAAGTGGAGGGAGATCCTAACTCCAAAGCAGTACTACATACTGCGTGAAGCAGGTACCGAGGCTCCTTTTTCAGGTATTCTTAATGGAGAAAAAAGAAAAGGGACATATTATAGCGTCGGATGCGATATTCCTCTATTTCGTTCTGAGCAGAAATTTGAGTCGGGTACCGGCTGGCCGAGTTTCTGGGCACCCATTAATATGGACTCTGTCATCCTGAGAAAAGAGTCGGGTAATGATGACCGAATTGAGGTACTAGACAAGTGCGGAAGTCATTTGGGCCATGTGTTTGATGATGGTCCTGCTCCAACAGGAAAAAGATACTGCATGAATTCTGTTGCCTTAAAATTTATCCCTGATAAAAACCAATAGTATCCTGTCACTTATTATGTCTTGTCTAGTGCTTGTTTGAGGTCTCCTATGAGATCTTCAACATTTTCAATCCCCACTGATACGCGTAATAACCCGTCTGACAATCCAATTTTTTCTCTCTCCTTCTTCGGTATTGAAGCGTGGGTCATGGACGCCGGATGATCTATAAGAGACTCAACTCCCCCCAAACTTTCCGCAAGAGGAAAATAAACCAAAGAGGAAAGAAATTTCTTGACATCATATTTCTCTTTTATCTCAATCGACATCATACTCCCGGGTCGTTTCATCTGTCGATCCACAATTTCCTTTTGCTCCCCAGTAAACAGACCGGGATAAAATACTTTTTTTATTTTCTTATGTTTACTTAAAAAGTTAGCAATTTTTTCAGCATTATCACAATGTCTCTTCATCCGAAGCTCCAGAGTTCTCAATCCCCTCAGAGTTAACCATGAGTCAAAAGGTGAAAGAATGGCTCCGATTGCATTCTGCAGAAATTTAAGCTTTATATAGACGTCTTTATTGCTCGTGGTGAGCGCTCCTCCGATTGCATCACTGTGACCGTTGACATATTTTGTAGTTGAATACACAACCATATCCGCACCAAGATCAGCCGGTTGTTGGATGAATGGGGAAGAAAATGTATTATCAATCACAAGCAATGCGCCAAATTGTTTTGACAGTTTAGCCAACCCGACGATATCAACCACCTTCATAAGGGGATTTGTGGGCGTTTCGGCCCAGATTATTTTTATATTTCCCCGCTTCAATGATTCTTCAGTCTTTTTATGATTGGTCAGATCGGCTATTTCATAGCCTACCCCCTGATTACCCGCAACTTGTGCAATAAAACGGTACGTCCCCCCATAAGCATCAGTTGAAAATAATATTTTTTCGCCTCTCCCAAGAAGCGCTACAACGTTTGCCAGAGCGGCAGAACCGGAACTGTAGGCGAATCCATAAAGATTATTATCAAGTTCTGCAAGAGTTTTTTCCAGAATGACCCGCGTCGGGTTTACGGTGCGGGAATAATCAAACCCACCCTTATTTCCGAATTGAAAGGTGGTGCTGAGATGAAGGGGTGGTATAATCGCTCCGTCTTCTTTGTTTGGTTTGTAATGGGTGTGCAGAGCACGGGTGGTAAAACCTTTCATAAGAAAATATTAAATTAATAAAAAAAGCCCTCCTTGCGGAGGGTATATTTTGCCAAATAAATACGCCTCCTAAAAAGAGGGGGCGCAACAACACAATGACAATATGGTTTTCATGTTCGAAATAAGTATATAAACATCTGTCCCCGTATTCAACAGTATTGTAGTATCTGCATAATAAACACATACCGGAGATGTATTTTTTAGTATGATAATGTATACTAAAAAAACTCGTACTCGTTATTAGTTTTTTCAGTATCCACCCATCTAATCCGCTTTTTTAAATCGGAAAGATGGTTGTATAATATTCAAATATGAAAAAGGATGTAAATCAACTGGCACTTGAACTTCATAAATCATTGAGGGGTAAAATGGAAATATGTTCCAAGACGCAAATTAAAGATAAATACGATCTCGCACTTATCTATACTCCGGGAGTTGCCGCAGTCAGTACCTATGTTGCAAATAATAAGTATGAGACAAACAACTATACCATGCGGGGTAATCTCGTGGCAGTTATATCGGACGGCTCGGCAGTGCTGGGTCTGGGGAATATTGGACCCGAAGGAGCTCTTCCCGTGATGGAGGGAAAATGTGTACTGTTTAAACACTTTGCAGGGATTGATGCCATACCAATCGTACTATCAACCCAAGATCCTCAAAAAATAATTGAAGCTGTTTTGGCAATTGCCCCGACTCTTGGAGGAATTAATTTAGAAGATATCAAAGCGCCCGGTTGTTTCATCATTGAAAAAACATTGAGGGAAAAACTGGATATTCCCGTCATCCATGATGATCAGTGGGGAGCTTCGGTCGTCGTACTTGGCGCTCTCATAAATGCCTTAAAAATCACGAGCCGGGAAATAAAAGATACCAAGATTGTGGTATCGGGAGCCGGTGCCGCGGGTACTGCAATCGTAAAAATTCTTCACACCAAAGGAGCGAGAAATATATTGGTGTGTGACCGAGAGGGAATCATCTATGATTCCCGGCCGGGAAATTCCTCTCACAAACAAGAATTGGCGCAGATTACGAATCCCAAGCAACAAAAAGGAACACTTAAAGATGCACTTGTGAAAGCGGATGTTTTTATAGGAGTTTCCTCGCCTGGTTTAGTATCTGAGGACATGGTCCGATCCATGAATGAACAGGCCATTGTATTTGCCCTTGCGAATCCGACTCCTGAAATCATGCCCGACTTGGCAAAGAAGGCCGGAGCTTATATCATTGCTACAGGCCGATCTGACTACCCAAATCAGGTAAACAATGCGCTCGCCTTTCCGGGAATATTCCGTGGTGCTCTTGATCACCACGTTAAAAAAATAACTACCGAAATGCTTATGCATGTTGCTGAAAACCTGAGCCAGTTGGTTGCAGACCCAACCCCTGAGGAAATCATTCCTTCAATATTCGACGAAAGAGTTATGAAGTCGGTTGCTCAGTCAATCAGAGACTATTGAGATCTTTTTGAAGATCTGATAAATCTGCCTCAACACTTCCGATGCTGTATGTCTCGGGTAGACCCGCATCTTTTATTTCTTTTTCCGTTGCCGTTATAAAGGATTTTGGTGTTGGAGTTGCCGAAGGCGACGATGTCGGAGTTACCACCTGTGATTTGATGCTTGAGGAGGGTTCAGATACATTCTTCTTAAGAATGAAGAATATTCCTGTTAAGATGGTTGCGCCCACGATAAAAAAAACAATAAAAGATCCAAATATGTATTTCAGACTGATAGATGCACCTTTTTCTTCAAATCTTGCCGGTAATGGTGTAAAGTTTTGTTCCATAGTTTACGGTGTGGGAGTAGGTAATTTTAACTCCGATATCTCTCTATATATTTTTATTACTGAGTCCTTTGCTTTTATGACTGATTGATGGACGAGATTGATTTCTTTATTCAGACCGGAAATCATCGGGGAAATCGACTCTTTAAGGGTCGCCTCATTGCTTGAAATCTGTAGCACATACTCCTTACTTGCCTGTGCAAGCACTTCAGTCTGTGCCTCTGTTAAGGCAACCTGAGCGTCGACAGTATCTGTTTCAATACTTAATGTGTCTTTATTTTCACTCTTTAATGTTGCGGTTTGATTGATCAGATTTTTAAGAATTGTGTCTAATCTGTCCAATGCGGTACTCATTTTGTCTGTCACATTTTTATTGATGCTTGCAATTTTGGAACTTATGGTAAGTACCGTTTGTTTTTTCTTTGCGTCTCGTATTGTTTCAACCCTTGATTTAAACAGTTCCTTTTCTTTACTGATTTTTTCCATCTCAAGAACCTTATTTGGAATATTTCTTTTAGCCTCATCGGTTGCGTTGGGGATTTGAGCCTGTTTTCCGTTGATTAACTTTAGGTATTCTTCCTTTATCCTTTTTATTTTTTCTTCCTTGGCTGAATCACTGCTGTTTTGTATGGCTCTTATATTCATCTCCAGATTACGATAAATGTTTGCGATTTCAGAAGATCTGGTGGCCGTTGAAGTCTTTGATTCAAAAGGAGTCGGGGTCATTGTTTTTTTTGTCTGCTTCACAACATTCATACCCGATGTACTTATCTTTGTTTTTGTAAAAAACTCTACACATTTCCTATTATTTTCCGTCTTACTGCAAAAGTCCGCGCACGTTGTCTCATAGTCGCACCCAAGAGCTTTTCTTACTTCTTCATTCCTTATGCGTGCAGATTCGGTACTTTCTCCCAATACTTGAGGCTTGGATGCATTGTTAGATGAAGCACGGGATATGCTATGCGCAGGTATGAATACATCAAAGGCGATGATGGTAAAAAAAACGATCGCTTTTACGAGGTCCATATATATACTATACAGTTATTTTTTTCTTTTTTCATGGAGTGCTGCTTTTCGTAGGGTTGCTCTTTGTTCACTTTTCAATCTGAGGGCGGCATAGCGGTCCGTCTGCTTCTTATTTTCTTTGACTACCTGTTTTTGGCAATCGGGATTCGGACAGACCATCTCGGTATTCACGATGGTTGAATTGTCCATTTTCTCCTTCCACGTACGCGCTACTATCCGCTCGGTTCCGCAACGTACGCATGGGTTACTGTAAGTTTTTTTCATAATTTTTACACTGACCCGCATGTGCTTGGAGCAAGCTCCAAGCACAGCGGATACAAGCGTTAAAGATTAATAGCTTCTTCTATTATTGTCGCGTCTAAATCCACCTGTTCTCTCTTCTCTAGGTTTAGCCATATTTACGACTATTGTCCTTCCTTCAATCTCTTTTCCGTGCATTTCAAGTGCTTTTTGTGCGTCTTCTTCTTTAGCGAAAGTAACGAAACCAAAGCCCTTTGATCGACCTGTTTCACGATCATTTATGATGATAGCTTCAGTAATTTCTCCATATTGAGCAAACATTTCTCGCAATGAATCATTAGTTACTGACCAAGGCAAACTTCCTATAAATAATTTGTTTTTTTCCATAGTTAACACCCCCTTCCCATTAGATGAACTGATATTTCCATGTATGTATTGTTTTCTATAAACTGTATTTGTTCAAAGCAGCTTACTGATGTATGGTTGTGCAAGATATCCTTCATTATACCAAATAGAAGAGAAAAGTGGGGCCTTTAGGCTTTTCTCCTTCTGATAAGCTTTCTGATAGCCCCGTGCATTTTTTTCTTTAAAAGTGATTTTGCCTTCCTGACTGACCCTTGTTTTAGTTTTTTCATATATTACAGAATAAGTATATGTAACAATAACAGGTTATGTCGATATTAGCAACCTGAGTTATGACGGATGTTATAATAAACTCTATGGATTATCACCCGGTGACAAAGCAAATTGTCGATTTATTAAATCAAAATCACCTCTTGTATGAAACATTCGTGCATGAACCGGTTCGTACCAGTTTGGATGCGGCTAAGGTGAGACACGGATATTCTCTTGAGCAGGGCGCGAAAGCACTTATTGTCTGTGTAAAAACAAAAGAAGGAAAAGAATTCGTTATGCTTGTCATGCCGGCCCACTTGAGACTTGATACAAAAAAAGCAAAAAAATATCTTCAGATAAAAGATCTGCGCTTTGCGACTGAGGAGGAAGTCGGGAAAGTTACCGGCGGTGTGCTTGTGGGTGGAGTCCCCCCTTTTGGGAATATTTTTCATATCAAAACAATCGTCGATCCCAAACTATTTTTGAATGAAAAGATTGTATTCAACGCAGGAGACCGAAGATACTCCGTAGCAATGTTTTCCAAAGATTATAAAAATCTTGTTAATCCTACCGTTGTTGATATCACCTGATATGAAAGCTGGAATTGATATTATTGGTGTCACCACAGCCTTTTACTGTCACGACGGTGTGGGTAACTTCGTTCTTCATAAACGAAGTAATAAATGCAGAGATGAACAAGGCGTCTGGGATAACGGGGGAGGAAAACTGGAGTATGGATTAACACTTGAAGAAAATGTCTTGAAGGAATTAAAAGAAGAGCTTGGATGTGATGGAAGAATTCAAGAACAGCTTCCCTCCTATTCGTTAATAAGAAATAATAACGGCCAAAAAACTCACTGGATAGCAATTCCGTTTATAATTCTGGTTAACCCAAACGAGGTTAAAAATAATGACCCTGAGAAAATTGCTGAACTCGGATGGTTTAAACTCTCACATCTTCCCTATCCACTTCATCCGGGATTAAAAATTGTTTTAAGTAATTATCAAAAGTATTTGGAGAAATATAAATAATAATTAATTTTGATATCATTAAGATGACATACCCCTCAGCGGGCTATGAGGTGTGATAATATTTTTAATTGTTTTTTTGTCATCCCCTCGAAGGAGGGGATCCAGACTAAAATTACAAAATTTGAAATTATAGCATAGATTCCCGCCTACGCGGGAATGACAAGGTTAAATTATTAATTGAATAAATCACTTTTTTATGAAAATCTCGTCGGTCAAAGCACAAGAGATACTTGACAGCCGGGGAAATCCAACCATCGAATGCGTTACCACGCTTGAGGATGGATCACAGGGTTGGGCCGCTGTGCCGTCCGGCGCATCGACCGGAAAATATGAAGCAGTTGAACTTCGTGACGGTGATGAAAAGCGGTATGATGGTCTTGGAGTCTTAAAGGCTGTGTCAAATGTGAATGATATTTTATCGAAAGTAGTCGTAGGTAAAAACGCTGAAGACCAAAAAGAGCTTGATAAAGCTATGATTGAAGCCGATGGGACTGAAAATAAATCAAAACTTGGAGCCAACGCAATTCTTTCCATCTCCATGAGCACCGCACAAGCCGAGGCAGTCTCTGAAAAAAAACCTCTCTATGAATATCTGGCAAAATTTAATTCGAATTTCAAAGGATCCTTCACTATGCCTATCCCGGAAATGAATGTTATGAACGGCGGCAAACACGGCAACTGGGCAACAGATATCCAAGAATATATGCTTTTTCCCATTGGCGCACCTTCACTAGCTGAAGCCGTGAGAATGAATGCTGAAGTTTATATGCAAATAAAAAAATTACTAAAATCAAAAAAATACTCCATTGCTGTGGGCGATGAAGGTGGGTTTGCGCCCTCTTTTATCTCAAATGAGGAACCGTTTCAGGTCATGAGTCAAGCGGTTAGCTCTTCTGGATATGTTTTGGGAAAAGATGTTTGTTTTGGAATAGACGCCGCGTCAACAGAATTCTTCAAAGATGGTAAATATGTATTGAACAAGGAAGGAAAAACGGTAACCAGCGATGAGTTGAGTGCTTTTTTATTATCTCTATCCTCAAAATACCCAATAATTTCAATGGAAGATGTTTTTGCAGAAGATGACTGGATTGCTTATAAAAAATTCATGGAAACAACTCAGGGAAAAATACAGATCGTGGGTGATGATTTATATGTCACGAATGTAAAACGGCTCCAAAAAGGAATTGAGGAAAAATCAACCAATTCTATACTTATTAAACTTAATCAAATCGGAACGGTTTCGGAGACAATTGATGCTATTTTACTGGCACGGAAAGATAACATGACGGCAATAGTGTCTCATCGAAGCGGAGAAACAGAAGATACTTTTATTGCGGATTTCGTGGTCGCACTTGGCACCGGGCAGATTAAAACAGGTGCTCCTTCACGCAGTGAAAGGACGGCAAAATATAATCGTCTCATGAGAATAGAGAGGGAGCTTGGGAGCAAAGCAGTATACGCTAATTTGACTCTGGAGAAATAAAAGAGTACCATTTTGCTATGGTCGAACAAGAACCAACCACTGGCATAGTGTCAGAATTTATTTCACTCTTCGTAGACTTTATCATCTTCCCTTTTATATGGATTATGGAAGCAGGTAAAGGCAATGGCAAATAAAGTACTTTCTTAAAATGTATTCCAAAGCATCTGGTTGGTCACCTCATGATGATAGATTATCTCCCCCGTTTTGATACGAGTTCCCAGGTTCTTTGGACTCCGGTCTGCAACTAACTGCTTGTGCTCAACATATTTTTCCTTATTCGATTCCCCTAGTATCTGACCTATCAAATCGCTTCCCTTGAAAATTCTGATTGCGTCATAAATATTATCTGGTAATATCCGAAGTCGCTCTCTTTTATCCTCAGCCTTTTGAAGTCTCTTTCCCATTTGTATCGTCTTTAAAATGGAGAAAAGAACTAGGTAGGGATTGGCATCAGGCGCAACTGAACGGATTTCGATCCGCGAACTTTTTTCGTCCCCTACAGGAATACGTATCATTGATCCGCGGTCAATCGGGGAGACTTTGATTTGATTCGGGGCTTCGAATTTGGGATCCAGTCTTCGGTATGCATTGACACTAGAGTTTAGAATGAGACAAAGTTCAGACGCGTGATTGAGAACCTTTTCAATAGCCTCCCATGCAAATGAGGAAAGGCCTTCGATTCCATCTTTTTTGTAAAAAATATTTTTTTGACTTTTGAAATAGGAGAGATTGAGGTGCATTCCGCTCCCGTTCACTCCAGTCACCGGTTTGGGTAAAAAAGTTGCTGTCATACCCATGGAGCTCGCAACCTGTCGGCATACCAATTTATATAGCTGAATCTGATCACCGATTCGTACAACATCATCGTAGGAGAAATTTAGTTCAAATTGTGAGGGGGCAACTTCGGGATGATCTTTCTCATTGGAAAATCCCATAGCACGCTGGGCTTCGGCGGAACGGTCAATAAATACACGCAGTTTATCAAGAGGAAGCGAATGATAATACCCTCCACCGGTCACTAGTTTGAATCCTGTATCTGCATGATAATGCTGTTCCGCATTTATTCCTTCCATCAGAAATCCTTCGACCTCTACAGATGCGTAAGGCGTGAGACCTTGTTTTTTTTGAATATCATCAACTAATAGTTTAAGTTGTAACCTCATGTCAGATTCATATGCTGTTTTGTTACGGTTGAGCACGTCTGCAAACATCACAATTTTACCCGGACCGAATACGTCAGAAGGTAGCCACCGAATACTAGCCCAATCTACCCTCAATCGCAAATCAGACTCACGAAGGGCGGTAAATCCCCGTACTGATGAACCGTCAAAGGTAAGGTTGTCCGCAGAGTTGAGAAGAAATTTTTTATCATAATCAATCATGTGAAATTTTCCTTCAATGTCAGAAAAGCAAAGAGTGATTGCTTTTATATTTTTTTCTTTAAGAAGATATGAGCGGTACTCCTTTTCAAGCACAGAATAAGATTCTGTCTTTGCCTTTTTGGCTGTGCGGGCATTCATCTCTTCAAGTTCGTCATACGGAATTTCAAGAAAGGTTCTGAGGGGTTTATCATTATTCATAATAATTTTATATTAAAAATACTAATAATTAATATAAATATTATAATAATTAATTAATTTGTCAATAACCAAAAAACCCTCTCCTTTCGGAGAGGGTCTCTATTTTCTATCTTCAATACTCTACCTTCTAGCTCAATATCCGCCCATACCACCCATTCCTCCCATACCGCCCGGCATACCACCTCCACCTGCGGGAGGATTCTTCTCAGGAAGATCGGTAACTAAAGCTTCGGTCGTAAGAATCATGGCCGCAATGGAAATTGCGTTTTGTACTGCCGTTCTTACTACTTTTAATGGGTCGATGATTCCGGCTTTAATCATGTCAATAGGTTTGGCATCGGCAACTGCCTCAACCTGAAGGACGTCAAATCCGAAACCTTTACCACTCCCCTCTCGGGCTTTTGCAATAAGCTGACCAGGGTCAACTCCTGCATTCCGCATGAGTTGTTTGAAGGGTTCTTCAATTGCTGTTTTGACAATCTCGAAACCGATAATCTCATCTTTGGTTGCTTTTGCTTTTTCAAGTTCTTTTATACTCATGCGCTGTGCAATATCAAGTAGTGCAACTGCTCCACCCGGCACGATTCCTTCCTCAAGTGCTGCTTTTGTGGCCGCAACGGCATCAATGACTCGCTCCTTTTTATCTTTCATCTCAACCTCAGTTGCGGCCCCCACATTGATGACAGCAACTCCACCTGAAAGTTTGGCAAGCCGTTCCTGATATTTTTCACGATCAAAGTCTGATGTGGATGCTTCAATCTCACGTTTGATTTGGGCAATGCGCGCGGCAATTGCTTTTTTATCTCCTTTTCCTCCGATGATGCTCGTGTTCTCTTTATCTGACTTCACTTTTTCTGCGCGTCCACAATCTTCAATCTCTACATTCTCGAATTTTTTACCCAGGTCCTCAGATATTACTGTTCCGCCGGTTAATATGGCGATATCCTGAAGCATCTCTTTTCTTCGATCACCAAATCCGGGAGCTTTCACCACGAGTGCATTAAATGTCCCACGGATTTTGTTGACGACGAGTGTAGCAAGAGCTTCACCTTCAACATCATCTGCCATGATAACCAAATTCTTGGATACTTTTACAAACTTTTCCAGGAACGGTAAAAGATCGGCAATTGCCGTAATTTTTTTGTCTGTGATGAGAATGTATGGATCCTCGACCTCGGCAACCATCTTATCTGTGTCAGTTGCAAAATAAGGAGATGCAAAACCTTTATCAAACTGCATTCCCTCCTTATGATCAACTGAGGTGACAAGACCCTTTCCTTCTTCAACCGTGATGACTCCGTCCTTACCACCGACTCTTTTGAGAGCATCGGCAATAAGATTGCCAAGATCAACGTCACCCGCTGAAATAGTTGCTACATTTGCGGCATCTGATAAGGTAATTTTTTTTGAAAGGCCTTTTAATTCCTGGACTACGTAATCGCTTGCCTTTAAAAGCCCTCTTCGCATCACCATAGGATTGGCGTTGGCCGTAATCATCTTTATTCCTTCAGCTACTATTGCACGTGCAAGTACAGTTGCTGTGGTAGTCCCATCTCCGGCAACATCTGCAGTCTTTGAAGCGGCTTCCTTTACTAATTGTGCTCCCATATTTTCAAAAGGATCCTCGAGTTCGACTTCTTTTGCAACTGATACGCCATCGTGTACGACGCTCGGTGCTCCCCATTTTTTATCAAGAGCAACATTCCGACCTTTTGGTCCAAGAGTCGTTGCAACTGCGTCCGCTAACTGATTCACACCCGAAAGTAATTTTGTCCGGGCATCTGCTCCATACTTAATTTGTTTTGCCATAATATTTATTTTTGAAATTTATAATATTTTGTACGGGTCGGGTTACCCGACCCCTACTCATTTACTCAACTACCGCCATAATATCCTTTTGCTCCACAATCAACCATTCCTCAGTCCCCACTTTAGTTTCATTTCCACCCCATTTTTTATACATGACCTTTTGTCCAACTTTGACAACCATGGGCATCAGTTTGCCTTCCGTATTATATGCTCCCGGACCAACCGCGACCACTTCACCTATTTGTGGCTTTTCCTTGACTGAATCGGGAAGTACGATGCCTGAAGGGGTAACTTCCTCACTGGCAAGAGGTTTAAGAAGAACGAAATCAAACAAGGGTTTTATCGTGGAACCTTTTTGTTTTGACATAGAATAATTTTAATAAAACTTGTAATATGATTAATAATAGTGACGGTACTTAATTTATAAAATATTTCTCATTTTGTCAAGTGGATAATTCATCTGCTAATCAAACAAACCCGCAAAACAGCCCGTCAGAAATAGAGAAACTGAGGGCTCAGTTGCAATCGGCACAGTTGCCTGCTAGTCTCCATGATAAGGCGCTTCAACAGATTGATCGCATCAGTCTTACCCTTAAATATGGGGGGAATTTGGCACAACTTGATATTACCGCAAAATATATCGACTGGATAACCAGCATCCCTTGGGACAAAAAATCAGAAGATGTGTTGGATATCAATAAAGCAAAAGTGTTTCTTGATCAAAATCATTATGGACTTGAGGCAATCAAAAGAAGGGTTCTTGAATATTTATCCGTACTTGCACTTCAAAAACAAAATCTGAAGGCTGAGAGGTTTCATGCGCCAAATTTATTCTTTGTGGGGCTTGCCGGAACAGGAAAAACAACGTTTGCTAAATCCATTGCGGAGTCAATGGGACGTAAATTGGTGAGAATTCCTTTTGGAGGACTCTCCTCTGCGCAAGACCTAAGGGGCCAATCTAAAACATCACCCGAGGCTGAACCGGGGATGATTATGAAAGCCATCCGCCGTGCCGGGACAAAAAATCCGGTAATACTCCTTGATGAGCTTGACCGGTGTACGCCAGAATCCCGCTCATCAATCATGGGGGTTTTGATTGAACTGCTTGATCCACAACAGAATGCCGCGTATGTTGATTACTTTATCGATTATCCATTTGACCTTTCGCAATGTCTGTTTGTGGCAACTGCAAACAATACGAATTCAATCGCGACCGCCGTCATGGACCGCTTGGAATTGGTTCAGATGCCCTCCTATAACGATCAGGATAAAATTGAGATCGGAAAACGCTTTGTATTTCCTCGATTTTTAAAAGAGTCGGGTCTCCTACCCGATCAACTTAAGATTGAAGACGGAGTGTGGGCCAAAATGGTACGGCCTCTAGGTTTTGAGCCAGGAATTCGTTCTCTGGAACGCGAAATTGAAACCATAGTACGAAAAATCGCTTATAAAATAGTCTCCGGTCAAGGAACTGCGTTCACGATAAATGAGGAGAATATGAAAGAATTTGTAAGCTAGATTATTTTATAACTCACCCGGGTATTTCCACTTTTGCTTTTCAGTTTTTCGATGGTAACCTTTCCCACTTCTTCAGTGTTGGAAACGTGCGTTCCTCCACAGGGATGTGCTTTATACTCCCCGATTTTTTCAATGCGAATTGGCTTGTCTTTCGGAAGATATTCAGGAACAAAATCGCACAATTCTTTCAATTCTTCGTATGTTACTTGTCTTGCTTTCATGGGAAGTTTCAATTGAATGAGACGATTAACTTCATTTTCAATTTTCAATCTGAGTTCCTCTTTTTGCGCCTCATCCATGAGTCCAATATATTCAACATATGCGCCTTCAGGAAAATGAAATCCTTTTGCAGGGGTAAGAGACAAACCAAGATTCTTTACCGCAATATCTATGAGGTGGCCTGCCGTGTGATTTCTTCTGTTCAATTTTCTTCTTGGCTCATCAACTGTTAACGTCACTTGAGCACCTTTTTCAATGAGTCCTCGGGTAAAGTTTCCTACGTGATACACGATGCCATCTTTAAACCGCACCTCTTCAACTTTAAACTCGTTCGCGCCTTGCGAGATGATCCCTGTATCATACGGTTGTCCTCCACCTTGAGGATAAAAAATAGTTTGATCCAATACGAGTGCAGTTTTTCCGCCTTCGGTCTGTGTTATATCAATAAACGTCGCCGTGTCCTGCAGCTTGTATGAGTCTTCCATGTAGAGAAGTTTTGTGGATGTCATGAAAAAAAATGTAATTTATAGACTGGATTCCCGCCTCCGCGGGAATGACGGACTTAACTCTGTTCTAATTCAAAAAGGCTCATCTCCGTCCCCTTTTCATAGTATGCCTTATAGGAAATAATTTTGCTACTATTTGAAAAAATATGCGGGATGACGTGCTTCAGTTCGGGAAGCAGTTTATCTAATTTGATGATTTCTTCTTTGGTAAGCCATGAGAAGGTTCCATCGGCATCACTTGTTCTTAATTTTCCCCCCGCATAATCTGCTAAAAGCATGTGAAAGAAAAATTCCTGATCAATATCTTTTACGAAGGCATTCCCGATTGCTTTAACTTTAATATTTTTTATGGTGAGCCCCGTTTCTTCCAACACTTCGCGGCGGGCACATTCGAACAACCCCTCATTGAACTCTCGGTGTCCACCTGGGGCCATCCATATATCAGGCATGATGCGTTTATGTATTCCCCGATGAAGCATGAGGTACTTATCCCCTTTTTTCACAAAACACTCAAGAGTAACTACAATATTTCTAGTCATGTCCACTATTATACAGGTTATTTTTTCATCATTCCTGAGCTCAAACGTGCAAATTCAAAGAACATGAATGAAAAAAGCAAAACCATGACGATGGGTGCAATTGCTGAAATATAATTTTTCTTCCCCGGTTTATATCCGCGAAGCAACAATGAGTTGGTTACGACCGAAATGGACGATAGCGCCATGGCAAGTCCGGCAAGTTCGGGTTTAAGGACTAATCCGATTCCTGCGAATAATCGAGCGGCTACAGGGATCCCCATCACGTTATAAAATAAAGCAAAGAACATATTTTGTTTTATTTTGCTCATGGTTGTTTTGGAAAGATCGATGGCATTTGCCACGTCGCGTAAATCATTTTTGATGATGACAATACCTCCGGCTTCCATCGCCACATCAGTCCCTGACCCCATTGCAATTCCCAGATTTGCCTGGGCTAAGGCAGGGGCGTCATTGATCCCATCCCCAACCATCGCAACCTTTTTTCCTTCATCCTGTAATTTCTTCACGTTCTTCGCTTTATCTTCCGGCAAAACTTCGGCCAGAACATTAGTTATCCCGACTTGAGACGCAATTGCTTTTGCAGTTCTTTCATTGTCACCCGTTATCATATACACCTCTATTCCGAGTTTCTTTAATTTTTCAACAGCCTCTTTTGAAGTTTCTTTCACGGTGTCCGCAACCCCAATCATTCCTAATATTTCCGTTTTATTGGACAGAATCATCACCGTCTTTCCTTGCTCTTCCAGTCTGCTCATTTTGCGGTGAATCTTTTCAGTGGATAAACCAACGATATCACTCATGAGTTTACGATTACCGAAATAATATTCCACTCCATGAGTTAATCCCTGTACTCCATGCCCCGGAACTGCCTTAAATCCTTCAACGGTGTTAAGAGTAACGCCTTCTTCATCGGCATGCTGATAAATTGCCTCGGCCAATGGATGTTCTGATTGCTTTTCCAAAGACGCGGCTATTGCAAGAACATCATCCTCATCCATATCTCTAAAACTTTCCACATCGGTTACTTCCGGTTTTCCTTTTGTCAAAGTACCTGTTTTATCAAAGACAATCGCATTTATGTTGCATGCCGATTCAAGTGGCTCTCCTCCTTTAATCAACATTCCGTATTCTGCGCCTTTACCCGTACCAACCATGATGGCAGTAGGTGTAGCAAGTCCCAGTGCGCAAGGACATGCGATCACGATAACTGCCGTAAAGGCCATAAGAGCAAATGACAATGTGGCTCCAAGAATAAAATACCAAATAATAAATGTGAGGATGGCAATCCCAATTACGGCAGGTACAAAATAAGCCGATATTTTATCCGCAAAATCTTGAATCGGTGCTTTTGATCCTTGAGCTTCCTCAACCAGACGAATAATTTGCGAAAGAGTTGTCTCCGATCCCACGCGCGTTGCTTTAAATTCAAAACTTCCCACTTTATTCATGGTTCCTCCGACCACCGTATCGTTTACCTGTTTTTCTACAGGTAAACTTTCACCCGTAATCATGGATTCGTCAACGGCTGATGAACCTTTTACGATAATTCCGTCAACGGGAACTTTTTCTCCGGGGCGGACTAAAATAATATCGTCATGCACGACCTGATCAATGGGAAGATCAAGAGTCTGCCCGTTGCGAAGTACCCGGGCGGTCTTTGCCTGTAAACCCATGAGTTTTTTTATGGCGTCTGACGTCCGCCCTTTTGCCTGTGCCTCAAGCCATTTTCCTAAAATAACGAAAGTGATGAGAAATGCGGCCGTTTCAAAATAGAGTTCAGGAACTTTTTCTCCTCCCAAACCAATCAGGGATTTAGTACTAAGATAGTAGAAAACATAATTTATTAAACTGTAAAAATAGGCAACTGACGTGCCGATTGCAATAAGACTGTCCATGTTGAAAGTCTTCATCCGCAAGGCAGACCACATGCCCTTATAAAATCCCCGCCCGATGATGAACTGAACCGGCGTACTAAGTATGAGTGAAATAATACCGACAAAAGGAAGTAATAATTTGGCCCCCGGAAACCAGGGAAAAAAGTCAAATAACATAAAGTAGATCATAGGAACACTGAGTAGAAAGCTGATGAAGAATGAATTGAAAAGCGTCTTTATTTCAGCACTCCTTTTCTTTGTTTCAAACTCGGTATCTTTTTCATCAATAAATGTTGCAGAGTATCCTGTCCGTTTTACTGCGTCAATGAATGATTCTTTTTTTACTGTAGTTTCATCATAAGTCACCAGTGCTTTTTCTGCGGCAAAATTAACATGCGCTTCTTTGACACCGGCTACTTTATTCAATGATTTCTCGATGATGAGAGCGCATGAGGTACAGTGCATTCCGGAGAGGGAAAGTGATACACGTTTCTGTGTGCTTCCATCCGAACCTTCAACATGCAACTCAAACATAACCCTCAACGGTTCGTTTGCTTTTACTGTTCTTTTAATAACTTCCACTTCTTGTTCTTTTTGTTGACCCATATCGTGAACCGCGTCGATAATCGCAGTATAACCCGCTTTCGTAATCGCTTTTAAAATATCTTCTTTTGAATTCTTATTCTCATCAAGCATGAGGGTGCCTTTCCCCGTTTTATGGTCTATTCTTACTTCGCTTACTCCGGTTAATTCGGAAAGTTCATCTTTGATGATGATCTCACATGATTCACAATGCATTCCGGTCACAGAAAAAACAATATGCTTCATATTTTTACCCTATGCTTACAATTTTATAATGAGTATTCTGCAGAGCTTTTGTGACTTCATCATTTGTGATCGATCGGGTGGCAGATATTGATGTCTGACCGCTTTGTGCGGATACTGACACGTCCTGTACTCCTTCAATGGTTTTTAATCTTTTTGTAATCACCTTCTCACAAGCTCCACATGTCATTCCTGATAATTGCAATCTGGTTGTTTGTATCATATTTTTAAATAAATTTATAAATGAGTACGGACAGGTCGCGACCTGTCCCTACTTATAACTCGACTATGATCGATCCTCTCGGAACCCCCATCGCACATGTAATGGTGTATGTTCCCGGCTTGGTTGGAGTGAAAGAGAGGGATGTTGTTTTGCCTTTTTCAAATCCTTGTGGATTGTTATCAAGTCCCGGTATCATGATACTTCCCATACAGCCGGCCCCGTCTTCTTTGGCAAGGACATCAAACCGGACCGGGCTTCCCGCCTTCACGGTAAATTTACTCGGTTTGACATCTTCATTCACCGAATATGTTGCGTTAAGAACCTGAACCGAATCTTTTTTTTCGGCTTTGACCGGAGGAGTTTTATCTGCGTCCACCGCCGCCTGCTTTTGTACCTTCGCACCACAACCACATCCTCCACCACCTCCTCCACATGATGCACCTGCTTTTACGGCAGTTGCCTGAGGAGCCGATGTAGGTTGACCGATATTACTCTGCTCGCTTGAACTCGATGAAGAGTTACTATCTATCACGTTAAATGAACCGCTATACATACCCATACTGCAGGTGAAGCGGATATCTCCCACTTCAGTTGGCGTAAATTCAATGATATTTTCTCCCGCTTCAAGGTTTTTTCGTATTCCCAATTTTGAGGAAACGATACTTGCGGCACAAGTGAATGCGTCCTCAGATGTCACCACCCATTTGACCGGAATTCCTTTTTTTATGGTGAATGAATTTGGGGAATAACCGCTTGCGTTTTGAGTCATCTTCACAACCTGTACTCCGTTTTCCAATGTTACATTTGGATCAGCTTGAGTGGAAACTGCCGGGCTTTGATTTAAAAATGCATTGACATTAATACCCGCGAGATTTAATCCGTTTGAAATATTAAAGACTGCCATAAAGATAACAATCAGTCCCGCGAACTTGAAAAAAGGTTTTGCAAAGGCTCCTTTTATGACTGATGTTAATCCGCCGATTCCCAGAAGACCGGGAGCTGTGCCGAGCGCAAATACTCCCATGGTGAGTGCTCCCGTTATCGGGTTACCGCTACTGATCGCAAAAAGTTGCATCGCCTGGGTAAATCCGCAGGGGAGAAAGAAGGTGGATGCTCCTAAAATAAATGAGTTCGTATGACTATATTCTTTTTCAGACTGTTCCTTAATCCCAAGCGCCCTGCTTATTCCCTTTGGAAGGGTAAACTGCAGCCCATTGAGTCGCGGAAAAATTTCAGTTAACTGTAAACCCATAAGGACCATCACACCACCGACCGCAATAGTTAAAATCCCAAGGGTTGTGGACGATAGTTGGAAAAAAGATCCGGCAAATCCAATGATTCCTCCAAAAACGAAGAAGGAAATGATACGACCCGCATTAAAAGAGATGTGCGGCTTAAATTTCTGGAGAGTGGATGCCTGTGGGTGCTTTTCCACAAATCGGGCAGAGGCCGCAAGTACCAATCCACCCACAAGAGCCATACAGGTTGATATGCCGGCTGTCAATCCCACCAAAAATACAATGGGAAGACTGCTGTAGTTACTGCCGGATTTTATCGCAAAATTAAATATTCCCAGCTCTTTGCCGATCATATAAAGAAGTACCATAACCAAGAAGGCAAATCCCAGCTCTTTATAATCCTGCATCCGTTTTGAAAAAAGAGGTGCCTTCTCTTTAAATCCCAATTCATATCCTGCGTTGCGGACTGCTTCTTCTATTTTTTGATTATCAAGATTCCCTTCATAACATACATAGGCACTCCCTTTTTTTTCGTTTACCTTCACGTCAGTAACTCCGCTTATTTTACGGAGCTCATCCTCGACCAATATCTCACAAGATCGGCAATGCATGCCCTTGATATGTACGGTTGCTTTATTCATATTTTCATTTTTGAAATTATTAATTGTTTGTTTCCCTTATGATGAGATGATACCAAATTGGTCATGAAGAAAACATGAAGAATTTTACGCTTCATTTTAATATCTGATCCAACTGTTTTTTTATTTCGTCAAAGGAAAGTGCGCCCGGTATAATACTTCGTTTCCCCGTTGAGGGAATAATGATCATGGTTGGCGTCCCGAGCTTACCCGCTTTTTCAGCATCTTCAACTCCTTTTTTAACCTTTTGTTCGTATGTGCCATTATCAAGACAGGCTTTGAATTTCTTTCCGTCCAAGCCCAATTCCTCAGCGAGGGGTACTAATTTATTAAGAGCAAAGCCTTTACCGTTTGACGTTGTTCTGTCAAGGAGCTCATCGACATAATTCCAAAAAGTTATGCTGCCTCCCTGATCAGCCGCACATTCGCTCGCCTCGGCTTCTTTTTGTGCGTTTTCATGGAATGAAAGCGGATAATGCCGGTATACCCAGGCTACTTTATCCCCATATTCTTTTAATACTTGCTTCATTGTTTGATGAAATTTTTTGCAAAAGGGACACTCAAGATCCGAGTACTCAACCAAAACAATTTTCGCGTTTATGTTTCCCCGTACATGATCTTTGCTTGTTACACTTGGTATGGCGTCATAAGTTTGAGGGGTAGGAGGAGTCAAAGTAGGACTATTGGGTACTGAAGTTACTATTTGCTGCGTTGTATTTGTCGTCAAAGCACTCACCGTCCTGCGTTCAAGCGCCTTTACTTTCATATAAAGATATCCCGAAAAGATCATAATTATGATTAAAAGAATAAGTTGGATATTTGGCGGTTCCGATTTTTCTTCTTCTTTGTATGTGGTTATATATTGACTATTCATCAAGAAAAAGATATCAAACATGACATGAAGAAATTATGAAGAATATTTAAACCGATATTAAATCCTTTTCCGCTCGCTTAAGTAACACCGCATTCACCGCAACAATGATAGATGATAAAGACATGAGAAGAGCGGATACTTCAGGCCGTAAAGTGATACCAAATTGGGGATATAACACCCCTGCCGCAACAGGAATTGCCAGGACATTGTAAACGCTCGCCCAAACGAGATTTTGTTTCATCTTGGTAACGGTCGCTTTACTCAATCGTATGGCCCGCAAAATATCGGCAGGGTCTGACTTCATGAGAACAATATTGGCTGTTTCAATTGCTACATCCGTCCCAGCCCCAATCGCAATACCGATGTCAGCTTGAGCTAGAGCGGGGGCATCATTCACTCCGTCCCCTACCATCGCAACAAATTTACCTTCATCCTGTAATTTTTTTACATAATTTGCTTTATCCTGAGGTAACACTTCCGCAAATACCCGACTAATTCCCAGTTGTTTTCCAATTGCCTCGGCTGTTTTTTTATTATCCCCCGTTATCATAGCGACCTCCAGTCCCAACTCCCTCATCTTTGCTATCGCAGTTTTTGCCGTGTTTTTTATGGGATCCGCAACAGCTATCACGCCTTTTATCTTGTCTTCAATTGCAACCAACATTAATGTTTTTCCTTGATCGAGTAATCTATCTATATTTTCTTGAAGAGAAGTTAAATCGATATTTTTATCTTTCATCAATCGGATATTACCGACGAGTATGTGTTTTCCCTCGACTACTCCTTCCACTCCATGGCCTGAAATTGCATTAAACTGTTCAACTTTTTCCGGAATAATAATCTGTCTTTTTTGCGCTTCCTCAACTATCGCCTTACTCAACGGATGTCCTGATTTTGCCTCAACTGCCGCATTCATCCGCAACACTTCATTTTCAGTTGTGTCCGGCGTAACTACAATATCGGTAATTTTTGGCTTCCCTTCAGTCAGCGTCCCTGTTTTATCTAAAACTACTGCTTGAATTTTTGAAGTTTGTTCAAGGGTTGAAGCGTCCTTAATGAGTATGTTGTGTTTTGCACCAAGTCCGGTCCCTACGGCAACTGCAGTAGGGGTAGCTAATCCTAATGCATCAGGGCAAGCAACAACAATAGCTGAAACCGCAAACATGAGTGCCATAAGCATCTCTTTTCCTGCAAGAAAATACCAATATACAAAAGTGATGAGACCTGCTCCAACGGCTAAAATCACGAGATACTGTGCGGCTTTATCCGCAAGACGTTGACCGGGAGCTTTTGAATTTTGTGCTGTTTCAACCAGCTTTACGATTTGCGCAAGCGCAGTATCAGACCCTATTTTAGTTGCCTTGAATGTAATGGAACCTGTTTGATTTATTGTCCCCCCAATTACGCGGCCTCCAACTTTTTTTAATACAGGAATTGATTCGCCGGTAACTAATGACTCATCAATAGAAGTTTCACCTGTCAACACCTCTCCATCAACCGCAACTTTATCTCCGGGCTTTAACATAATCACATCTCCAATCATTACCTCAGATGTTGCTAAAAGAATCTCTTTTCCATTTCGGATAACCCGTGCTTGGGGAGGAACCAGATCAAACAAAGCCCGCAAAGCATCTGATGTCCCGCGGCGGGATTTCATCTCCATCCAATGTCCAAAAAGGACAAAGGTGGTAAGCATTGCGGCAGCGTCAAAAAACGTCTCTCCTCCGATGAACGTAATGAATACACTAAAAACATATGCAGTCAATACACCAATTGCGATGAGCACCATCATGTTTAATGTTTTTTTCCTGAGAGCCTGATATGCTCCTACCGGAAATATTGAACCGAACTTAAATACAATCGGTGTGGTGAGAATAAAAAGCAACCAATTTATGGGAATAGGACTTGGTAGCTGTATTTTAAATAAGCCCGTAAAAATCGGTGAGTAAAGAATAATGGGAATAGTAAAAAGTAGTGACCAAAGAAAGCGGTCCCGCATGTCTTTTTCCATGGTCTTTGCCATTGAGGGATCCGTCATGGCAGTTTCATGATCCATGCTTTTCATATCATGATTCATGTGTTCCATATATTAAGAATACAATATTATGATTTTTTTTCGTGATCCCCATGAAGAAATGATGAAGGAAGCTTAGGAAAGCGAGAGAACGATTGAAAAGGTCGAACCCACTCCGGGCTTGCTTTTTACCTGTATTACGCCCCGATGAATGCTTACCGTCGCCTGAGCAATAGCGAGTCCTAATCCTGCGCCAAATATTTTCTCCGCTTTCGAGCCTCGATAGAATCGATCAAAAATATGTTCAATCTCGCTTTCTTCAATCCCCTGCCCGTTGTCTTTTATGGTAATTAGGGCATTGTTATATTCTTTTATTAAAGAAATGTGAACCTTCCCGTTGTGCCTTGTGTACTTTATTGCATTGTCGACGATATTTAACAAAGCTCTTCCCAACCGTTCACGAAAACCAATCATTTGAATATGGGGAGAAATGGAATGAGTAATTTCGATTTGTTTTTTTGAGCCAAGTTTCTGCGCTATTTCAGCCATTTCATTTATGAGTTCTGACAAATCAAATATACCCTTGAGACTTTCATTCGGAACTTCACTCCATGCAAGGTCCAACACATCCTTAAGGGTTGTGGTTAATCTATCTGTTTCAGTTATTGAATCTTTAATAATTTTTTTATATTCATCGTTTGACCTCTCTTTTTGCAGAGTAACTTCAAAACTGCTTCGCAGGGTTGCAATCGGTGTCTTCATTTCATGAGCTACGTCGGCTATAAATTGCCGCTCCCTTTTGAATGCCTTATCCAACCGGTCAAGCAATTCATTTATCGTTTTTGCAAGTTGCGCTATCTCATCATTTCCTTTGAAAGATGTTACTCTCTTGTCAAGTGTCTTGCTTGAAACCTTCATCATCTGGGAAGAGAGAAACCCTATGGACCGGGTGATCCTATACACGGCGATAAAACCAATGATGGCAAGAAGGATAAATAATCCAATGATAAGTTGAGTGCTGTATTTGTACTGTAAGATGTGTACGGTAAGAACGATAAATGTTCCTAAAAATGCAAGGCTCAAAATATACCAAAAGAGCAGTCTGAAACGGAGTGATTGAAAAAATATTTTCATACTTTTGGCGGTTTGTCTGAAATCATGTAGCCTACTCCGTGTAAGGTATGGATAAGTTTTATTTTATGACTGCGATCTATTTTCTTCCGCAGTGTCCCCATAAATACATCGACCACATTGGACATACTGTCAAAGTTATAATCCCATACATGCTCGATGACTTGCGTACGAGTTACAACCTCATCTTTTCTTCGAAGTAATAATTCAAGAATTGCAAATTCTTTTGGAGTTAATTTAATTAATATTTTACTTCTTTTGACCGTATGTTTGAGCGGATCAACTTCCAAGTCAGAAATAGAAAGATTGTTAGATGTCTGATGATAGTTCCGTCTGATGAGTGCATTAATCCGAGCTTTGAGTTCGGCAAAGACAAATGGCTTGGTGAGGTAATCGTCTGCCCCCGACTCAAGTCCCGATATCTTATCTTCCGTTTCCCCGCGGGCGGTAAGCATGATTACCGGAGTATTTTTTGAAGTTGCACGAAGTTGTTTACAAACTTCCACACCACTTAACTTAGGAAGCATTACATCAAGTATGATGGCATCATAGGTCTCTTCCTTTGCTAAATATAGGCCGTCTTCTCCATCATACGCGGTATCAACCGCAAATCCGGACTCGGTTAATCCTTTTTTTACATAATGAGAAAGTCTCTTCTCATCCTCAATCAGCAATATCCTCATACCTATATTGTATTATTTCTTGCCAAAATATTCTAGACTCCCTCCAAACACGTAACCGGTTACCCATCCGAAACCTACCAGCACTATGCCTCCGAGAATAAAACCGTCTAGAGTTACTTTCCAAAGTCCGAGCGTAGTCATACTTAGGCCATGCATAAACCATTTACTCATCATGAGTGAAAGATCGGGGAAAAATGCAACCCCGAGAGAACAAATTGTCCAAACAAATGCCACAGTAATTGCAAATGCGTTTGCGTACATCATCTTGTTTATTTTCATATCATATCACCTCCCTTCTCTAAACCCCACACCCTCCCCCTTGTTTCGGGGGGGCCTTAATTAATCCTTTTCCGGAAAGCCACTGCTTGGCACTCTGCCAACCTGAGGCCGAGGAAAAATCTTTGCCCAATATGGTTTGACCCGGCATATCCTTGAATGATTTTCCCTCCTTATTTTTAAAGTATAGCGCTAAATCATAATAATTTCCCGGAAACCAAAACGAGTTAAAATATTTGCCCGCCTCATACATCTGATTTTCGGTGGCACCGTTTGCGGCCATAAGCTCATATACTCCAAGTAACGCCATGCCGTGATTGCAATCCGGAAATGCCGTGGAATTATTGCAACAGGGGCGGTATACGTTTGACGAAACTTTTTCAACCAAATCCTCCTGTTCATGAGTTAAAGAAATAAGGTCTCCTTTTGAGAAATAGTCCATCGCATTACCCTTGGCAAGGGACCACCCGCCGGTTGATGCGAAATTACCGGCTTCCTTTAACCCGCCGTATTTCATAATTTCACCCGTATCAAGAATGCGGGATTTATTGGCTAACCCAACTGCCCAAAAAAAGTTCAATAGGAAGTAGGAGTTTTCGCTTGTTATTTTTATTTTTTTATTGGAGCTATTCTTCAAAATGCCATCAAGTTCCGCCGGCAAAGTTTGTCCTGATTTCTCATAGGTACTTTTAAATTTATCGTAATCGACGACTCCCATTGCCAGCATCTTTGGACCTAGATCTTTGTAGGATGCATTTATTTCATATCCCTTTACCGGATTAATTTCATCAAAAAGCGGATCTTTGACGGTGGATACTTTAGTAACGTTTTGAGAAGGAATGGAAGTGCTAGTATTTTTTACTATGGCAAACCCTAGTAGAAGGTTACCCGCAATACTTATAAGCAAAAGAGGTGTGGAATATTTATTAAATCTACTTTTTATTTTTTTTAGCATAGGTTAATAATTTATAAAATATGAATAAGATTAACAAAAATACGGAGATATCTACAGCAGGATTTTGAAACCGTTTTGCAATTTCAAATACAAGGATCCGCATTGAGTTGGCATATCCTTCCATTTGATTCATCTGGATTCTATCGAAGTAATTAAATATGGCAATAAGAATACCTGATAGCATAAATACTCCGGCACCCAAGTATTTTAGTATGTTGTAAACTTTCTGCCTGTTATGTCCGGATATTTTTGCTGAAAACCGTTCATAACTCAAAGAAAGGATAAAGAGGGGAAACACGATACCCAGAACATAGGCAAAGGAAACGATGACTGCCTGGAATAATGAAGGAGATAAAGTCGTTAAGGTAATTGCCGCAAACAATACCGGAGCGCAACACGAAGAAGTCAACCCGGACATGAGTCCCAATCCGAATACCGATCCCGTATTGATGCTTTTATCAATTTTTGGTTCCACATGAAAAAATTGGGGAAGATGGAAAATGGGCTTTATAGTCATGAAACCCATAAGCATGAGAAAAAAGGCGCCCAGATAATAAATTTGCTTGTGATAAGCATCAAGAAAGTAAACAAAAAACCGGAATCCTAGTGCCACTGGTATCAAAATGAGGGAAAGTCCGAGGGCAAAAATAAAGGTGTAGAATACGATTTTTTTGTGATCTTTAAATACGGTACCCAAATAGGAAGGGAAAAGAAAGGTAATGCAACAGGGGGCAAATAAAGCAAGCACCCCGGCAAGAAATGACGCGGTGAGCGATATGCCAAACATGAATGAAGTATTCATTATTGTACGAAGGCTTTAATTTTAAACTCTAATTTCTCATGGGCCGGATCATTAGTACTTACAAATACCTGCCGCTCCACCACTCCATATACCGGCATAACATACGGCTTGTAGACAACCCTCATTTTCGCCTCAGTTTGCGGTTCAATTGCGACGACGTAGTCGCTTTGCGCATGCATACTGAATTCTGCACTATATATACCTTTATATATAATTTGTCCGGTGGTACATCCGCAACTTGAGGTGACGTTTGAAAGCTGAAGAGGTTTTGAACCGATATTTTTTATAGTAAATTCTTTAACCGATGTGTCCTTGACTTTTATGGTGCCCATATCATAATAACTTTCCTTAATTTCAACGGTCGGTTTCTCTTTATCTCGGGAGGAATAAGCGGTTATGGGGACTTCCGGTGTCGTGCCGCTTGTCAGGACAAAATAAGCACCTCCCACAAATATGAATGAAAACAGCATAATCCCAATGATAGGTTTCATATCTTGTCAGATTTTATCTCCTCCATCATGAAGATTTTATGAAGAGTGCCTCCAAAGTGTATAATTAAACATATGATTGCCTTATTTTTTCTGATTTGGAGAGTGGTGCTTTTTCTTCCTCTCTTCTTCTCCCATTTTATACCTATTCGGACGGGGTTCGTTTATGCATCGCCGTGGGCAAATTTCGATGGAATTCATTATTTAGATATTGCAACTCAGGGTTACACAACGGATGCACGGTTTATGCCGCTCTACCCCCTAATCATCAAACTACTTTCTTATTTAATTCCCTCACCTTTTATTATGGGATTTATTTTGTCAAATATCTTTTTCTTAATGAGTTTATTTGTGTTGGGGAAATTATTAGAACTTGATTTTGAAAATAAAAGAATTACTTGGACGATTATTTTCTTACTATTATTTCCCACTTCCTTTTTCTTTGGATCTGTTTATTCAGAGAGTCTTTTTTTACTCCTGACTCTTCTTTCCTTTTATTTTGCAAGAAAAAAACAATGGTTACCTGCGGGTTTGTTTGGAGCGTTGACGTCGGCAACTCGGGTAGTCGGAATCATCTTGTTACCGGCACTCCTTGTGGAATATGCAATACTGAGGAAAAAGACAATGAAAGATCTTCTCAGTATATTACTTGCCCCATTCGGATTGATTCTCTATGCGGCTTATAACTTTGTACGTTGGGGAAACCCACTCTATTTTTTGCAGGCCCAGGGGGAATTGAGCAACGGTCGCGCGGTTAACTCTATCATTCTCCCTCCTCAACTGATATATCGATACATTAAAATTCTTTTCACCGTGTCACCTATTCAATATGACTGGTGGATCGCGTTATTGGAGTTTGGAGTGTTTTGGTTTGGGATATTTCTAATTTATGCTATGTGGAAGCAGAAGATCCGTCTTTCCTATTTTGTTTTTGCAATTTTGGGAATGTTGATACCCATGATGTCTGGAACGCTGACCGGATTTCCCCGTTATATACTACCACTCTTTCCTCTATTTATTGTGATGTCAGGAGTAAAGAATAAAGTATTTCAAATAGTATACATAGGAGCTAGCATCGTTCTTTCTTTTATATTACTCGCATTTTTTGCCCGCGGGTATTATATCGCGTAAGCTTATTCTTCCGTGATTACCACTTTCTCAACTGTCACCGGCTTCTTGGGAGTTGAGCCTTCCCCTCCTGCCTCAACTGGTGCTTCAGCAATTTTGTCAACTACATCAAGTCCTTTGGTAACTTTGCCAAAGATGGTGTAGTTCTTGGGAAGATTGTTATCCTTGTGCATGATAAAGAATTGACTCCCGTTAGTGTTGGGGCCTGCATTTGCCATGGCAACAGTACCACGGATATAATCGCCTTCAAATGGCTCATCTTCAAACTTATATCCGGGACCTCCCCGGCCGGTTCCTTCAGGATCTCCTCCTTGGATCATGAAGCCTTTTATTACGCGGTGAAAGATCGTGTTATTATAAAATTTCTTTTTAGCCAATGTGACAAAATTATTGACCGTGATTGGAGTTTCCTTCGCGTTTAAGGCAATAGTTATATCTCCTTCCGTGGTGGTAAGTACCGCGGTATATGTCTTGTTTTTATTGATTTTCATAGGTTGTGTTGGTAATTGTACCACGCTTTGCTCGCTTGAGGAGCTTTGACTCGTCTCGGGCTGTGTGGCCGTATTTGCATTTCTTTGTGAATTCACATACATGAAAACAAGAAAACCGAAAAAGACGAGGATGACGAATAAAGCAATAAACTGTTCATTTTTCATAGAAAAAGAGAACTAATAATACCGAGACATCATTATAGCAAAATATTTTAGTACAATAATTTCATGTTCAATCATGCTCCGTCAAATTATAAATGTCCTATCTGTCTTGGAGTTACCGGAATTGAAAATGAAGATACTCTTCTTAAGAAAGGCGATTTGGTTTACAAGGATGAGTCAACTTCTGTGTTTATAAACTCTTTTTTTATTGGAAAGAATGAAGGACACCTCATGGTCGTTCCCAATTCACACTATGAACATATCTTTGATGTTCCACCCACAATATTGCACAATATCATGGATACGGCAAAAAAAATGGCGGGGATTATGAAAAAAGTTTACGAATGTGAGGGTATTACTCTCCTGCAGAATAATGAACCGGCCGGAGGCCAACATGCTTTTCACTTTCATCTGCATGTTTTTCCCCGCTATACCGATGACAAAATATACGACCATATGACGAACAAAAGACTTGCGACTCCAGAGGAAAGAAAAAAATATGCGGATAAAATAATGGAGTATCTATCTTCAATCAAACCCCTATAATCAACTTTACTCCCAGTAAGCTTCCCAAAATAAGAAATAACAATTTGATGAATTTATTTCCTTTGTGACGGGCATATTTTGAGCCGATGTATCCACCCGCAATTCCGCCCAAGACGGAGGGAATCACATAGGAGATATTTACATAACCATGTATACCATATAAAGTTGCCGCGACTATCACCCAGAAAAAAACTACAAGGTAATAATGTCCGAGGGCTTCCATGAAATCAAACCCCCGGGTATAAAAAGTGGCAACCGTAAATAAGATGCCATTACCCGACCCGAACACTGCCTCATAAAAGCCCAATAAAAACGCTATCGGATACGCTAGAAATCTTCTGAGAGGTGAGTATGTTGCACTCTTATCCTTTAATCCTAACGTTTCGTTAAAGTAAGCATAAAATACAAGAAACACGATGATGTAGCCTATCACCGCCCTTAATAATCGCTGATTGATATTGATTGCAATGGTAACTCCGGTTATAACTCCAGCTATTCCAATGGCACAAAACAGCGCAAGAAATAACCAATGAACTTTTTTCCCTTTCAGGTAATTGCGCGCCGCAGGAAGTACCCAAAAAGCGCCGCTTATTTGATTGATCGCAACTGTTGCGGGTAATGATATTCCAAGTGCTAAGAATACGGGAACATTGATTATGGAAGTGCCTGCCCCGGACATCGAACTGAGTATGGTTGAAACAATTGCAGTGATGAATATTATGAGAAATATCATTTATGATTTAAAAATTGCTCCCATATCTTTCTGAAAAATGGAAGAGTTAACGTAGACAAATAAAATCCCAGTGTTGGAACGATTGCATTTAACCAGGGATTAATCTGTAATACAAACTTGAAGTAAATCGCAAGTGTCAAATAAGTAAAAAGAACGAGAAGTATTTTGCGCGTCAGGGAAGTTTCCCATGCCTTATCTTTTTCAACTCGCTTATTCCTCTGTTCTATAACATTGATTCTTTTTTCGAGCTGTTTTATTTTATCCATATTATCTCCAATCAATTTCATTATATCCGTGGGACTTGAGAAATGCATTACCCTTGCTGAAATGTTTACTCCCAAAAAAGAGATGTGCAGAGTACGGTGACGGATGGCCGGATTCAAGGACTAAATTCTCTGAACGATTTATCACCATTCCTTTTTCCTGCGCGTACTTTCCCCACAACATGTAGACGATGTGTTTTTTTTGTGAGTTTAAAGTCTGGATAACCGAGTCCGTAAACTGCTCCCACCCTTTGCCTTTATGAGATGTGGGAGTATTGGCGAGTACGGTGAGAACTGCATTCAACATGAGTACTCCCTGACTCGCCCATCGTGACAGATCTCCTGAGTTATACGGCTCAATTCCCAAATCACTTTTTATTTCTTTGAAAATATTTTTAAGAGATGGAGGAAGGGTGATGCCCTCTCCCACCGCAAAACTCAGACCATTTGCCTGGCGTGCCCCGTGATAAGGGTCTTGTCCTACGATGACGACGCGGACCTTATCAAAAGGACATAAGTCAAATGCACGGAAAACGTGTTTGGCCGGAGGATACACCGCTTTGGTGAGATATTCGCTTCTGATAAATGTTGCAAGTTCGGTAAAGTAAGATTTCTCAAATTCGTTAGCCAGCGCTTTTTTCCAATTGGATTCAATCTTGACGGATGCCATATTACTCGTCATTTTATCAAATTTTGTTTTTAAGAGACTATAATGAGTATATTATGGAGCAGAATAATATACCAACCGAACCTAAAAAAACATCGAAGCATATCAAGCCCTTCTTGAACTGGACGAAAAAGAGCGCGGACTGAAGTCAAAGCAGGGATACTCAAAAGCCTATATGTTGAGTCTCTTATTTCCCCCAATAGGAATATATTATTTTTTCAAATATTTATTTTTTGTCGGTGGATCTGAGGAAGATATAAAAGCAGGATTCATCTCACTTGCGCTCACCGTTTTTGCAATTATCGTAAGCATCTGGCTATCAATTAGTCTTTTTAAGCAGGTCAGTCCTTTATCTCCTTCGCAAAGTGGCAATTTATTAAAAGAATTCATAACTCCTGAAAATCAAAAAGAGATGAAGTCATTGTTTCAATAAATGGTATAATTCTGAGAAATATGACTGAGGTTACTTACGGACCAATCACTTCAACTCTTGTTGCCGTGAGAAATAGAGCAGTTACAGATTTGAGTCTTCATACTCAACGACCTCTATTACCAAGAAGACTTGATCCTTTTTCATTAACTCTGAATCAGCGTGGTGCATTATTTAATCTTGCAATAAATGCTTGGACAGAGCAGGATATGACAAAAATTGAGTTATGTTTGCAACAAGCAATTAATGGTGGAAGGATTTCAGAAGAAGACCGTATTTTCTTGAAAGAAAAGCGCGGTTTTGCAAAATTAAGTCGTTCTGCTTACCAATTATTTGATGAAACACATCGACCACCCGAAAAGCTCCGTCACTTTACAAAAGCAGTTGGTAAACTAATCGATAATGAAGATGTTCCTACGGAGCAATGGGCAAAGATTGTACTGGATGCAGTTCCTATTTGTCAGCAAATGCCAATCTATCAATTATGCACTGATCAATCTTACCGGGAGTTTTTAAATAAATATACTCACAGTATTGGTAAATTATTGCAAAAACCATTTTTAACTCCTAAATTATTTCATAAATTGAGGAAGAAAATAGGTATATTTATGGATCTCTATCGCTTATCAGCGACTTTATTCAGCACACAAGAGGAAATTCAAACCTATCTTTTTTTATTGCAATTAAATCGCTTTCTTGGAAACAAACATGATGATTTCTTAATGCAAGCTTTAAAAGGGCAAATTCACTATTCTCGAGAACAAATCTTACTCTCTGATGAAGAACGACTATTAATAGGTCAATTTCTAAATGCTGTAACAACTTCTTCTTAGGGTACTTATGTTTTTTCATCCCATTCAGTATCGTCTGAACCTTCACTTATATTTATTTTAAATACCACCAGTTTGAATTTTTTATTTGTCTTATTCCAAAGAAAATGTTTGTCACCGGGTTCACAGATAAAAGCATCTCCCGGCTTTGCGTGATAATCTGTACCATTAATGTTAATAACCGTCTCTCCTTCTATAATAGAACTATTGCGTAATTAGACAATAATTATTAATTTTGATAGGTTAATAGTATATGTTAACCTATAAAAAGTTCTTTGACAATCCGGGGAAACTATTAAGGTTTACAGGTCTTTCGATTATTCAGTTTGAGATCT
>JACRPE010000014.1 GCA_016214055.1 Candidatus Roizmanbacteria bacterium | reverse complement strand
TTTACCTAATATATCAAGACAGGAGAGTCCCGGATTACCTGATGAGGCACCAGAGGTTGCATCAAGTAAAGCCGAGGTTTCATCAAAATGCCATAAGGCTACCGTATTAGCATCAACCTGAGGCGCTCCCATGGTTGCCTTTAAGGATCCCGTTCCTTCCATCTTAGTTACGGAATCATTAGATACGGTTAATGTATTTGCATTTGAACTTGTCCAGTTAACTGCATCACTGTCTAAGGATAAGAGTTGTGTTTCATTGGTGATTGGTTTCCAGTCTTCCCAACCACCCCCATCATCGGGACTACTGTCTGATCCTGAGCGGGTTTGGAATTCGAGGTTGCCCGCGGCATAGTTGGTCAACACCTCGCCTACAGTGAGCGGACGTGAATAAATCCGGAAAGAGTCCAGAGTCATAGGCACTCCCGCGGTCTGAACAGAACTACAGTTAAGTGTTGATCCGATGAGGAGGGGAGCAGTCACCGAATTTATGGTAAAAGAAGCATTCCTCGTTACACTCGCTATTCCGTTTAGATATCCGGTGAAAACAGTTCCATCGTATGTCCATACCACGTGATACCATTTTCCCGCTTCAACACCAGTATTCATATAGGTGCTGGGATTATCACCTGTATATTTGTTCGAATAAAACTGTATCGTCTGAGAGCTTGAAACTTTCGCATCTATCTTATTTCCCCAGTTGTCACAGGTTGCACCACTCCCTCTTTGTATAAAATAATTTCCGGTCACTCCGGATAAAGATTGGAAGTTCACCCAGTATTCGACGGCAAAAGAACGACCCAGATTGTATGCCGTCCCAGAAGGCGCTTGCACATAATCATCCACCCCATCCAGCATAAGACCTCCCGCTCCCCACCGTTTATTATTTGCCGTCCAACCGGATCCGGCAAGGGCATCCTGGGAACCTGTACCGGCAAAGTTGGTAAGTGTTCCATTACAACTTACTCCACAACTCCCTCCACTTACCGCCGTTGTCCCACTCGTCTCATTAAAGTTCCATTGGGTTACCAGATTTGAGGTTGAGGCAGGGGTCTCCCCATCTGCGGTTCTCACTCCTTTTGCCATCCAAGTGAATTGACCCCAGTTGGTAGCATTGGTAAGGTTGAATACTTTTGAGGTATATACGGAGTAGGGATATCTTTGATAATTGGAAAGTATCTCATCGGGAGTCCGTGCAATATTGGATATCCGTACCTCATCCAGGGTACCTTTCAGGAACTTTGATTTGGCCCCATCAAGGTCGGACCCCATATACGTTACATTGTTATCATAAAGGAGTCCTCCGGTTCCCACAATCGTCCCACTTGCCTCAAGCTTTCCATTCACATAAGTCCGGCAGTACTTCCCGTCATTGGTAATGACTATATAGTTCCAGGTATTCCAGGCAATAACATTACCCGTATCAGGACATCCGCTATCAGTGCTTGCTGCATCATGGAACCTATGACGGATATATCCCATATCTCCATTGGCATTACCCAACCATATATTATAGTTTCGTCCTACTTTACCAACTATTCCCTTCAAGGCTTCATTCTGCTGGGGGACATTCATCCATACCTCAACGGTATAGCTGTTCAGGCGAAGTGATGTTGAGTCAGGAACTGCAATATAGTCATTAATACCGTTAAAGTCACGTGCTTTACTGAAGTTACTCTTACTGTTTACAATGGTGGTACCTGTTGCGGTACCGGTATTAACATTTCCTGAACTATCAGACACCGTACTTCCCGATGTTTCATTCATATGCCATAACGCTATGGTATTCAAATCAACAGGTAGCTCATGTTGAGGAGTAGCTAAATGGGGGAGGACATCTGAGGTTCCCTCATCCTTTACCCTATTTAATGTTGCATTAGTCAGTGCAGTTTGTGTCGTCTCCGATACGGTTACTGTTTGGGATGTAGGAATTGTCGTAAAGGATATGGATGCTCCAACCGGACTCCAAAGATTAGTCCCTCCCGGATCTATGGCATATGCCCGTACATAATATGTTTTTCCCTGTTCAAGGGCTACTGAGGGAGTATATGTTGCGGTTGATCCTGAGTTGTAGGCGGTGCTCGTCTGTGCATTCTGTCCACTCCATCCTGTTTGGGATGAGGATTGATCATAGGTTGATAAATTCTGAGTAAAGGTTGGGTCAGTTGCAATCAATAGTTTGTACTGGATGTAATCACTGTTTGCATCTGTGGTTGTCATGGTAACTGTGGTGTTCAAAGCTACATTGGTTGCCAGGTTGGCAGGGGAGGAGATGGAGGGGGCGGTCGGTGATGTATTATTCGTGTAATTAAAAGATGCTGATGTGAGTTGTGAAGATACATTCGTGTCCCACGATGTTTGAATAGCTCGGTACTGCGCATATTGATTTAACTTATCAGTCGCTGACGTATATGTACCGATACCTGTAGCAGTGTCAAAAGAATCGGCGACGGTATCGGTAAGATAATTACTAACAGTTTTAAAGTCGTCAAGCCAGACGTTGGCTCCCTGAGAACCATCCGTAACACGGAGCGTGATTCGGGTTATTGCATCTCTTTGAGTGTTTAGAGAGTTTGCTAAGTCAAAATATTCCCTCTGCCACTTAAAGACAGTCGCGTTCGTAGTAAATCCTCCTGAGGGGAAGGTGGGAGCGGATCCAAGAGTTACGGTGCCGTAAGTTGATGAGGTATTTACGATGTTGGTAACTCTGGCCTGGCTCACGGTTTCGACACTGGGTTGCCCTATGATATTCACACTTCCCACACTTTCTTTGAATACCAGCATATCTCCAACCTTTAGCGTATCGGTCAAGTTGGTTGTACCATATGGATTATTTAACGTAAGTGAAGTTCCTGAAGTATACGCGGCCTGGGGCTTCGTAACAAAGTCTATCGTAATGGGATGAGTTCTTTTTGAGATTTCAAAAGCCTGTCTTATTTCAGTTGCGCTTCTGGCAACATTTGAAATCCTTGGTTCGTCTATGGTTCCATTAAAGTAGTTCCAGATAGAAGTTCCATCAGTCAATCTCCCCACATTGGTATACATGGCACGATTTACTATCCCGATTGAGGCAGTCGCGGTTGCTTTAAGTGCGCCATTGACATATACCTTAGTGGTATTATCAGAGTAATTTCTGGTTCCGGCGATGTGGTACCACTGACCGACGACTAATCCTGCTCCGGAGGTTGTTACATTCCCCGCACTTTGTTGGCCGCAACCAGCTCCATCCACCACAAAAGATACTTCCGTTCCCGCGGTGATAAGTTGAAAATCTTCACACCCTGCACCATCTGCCGATCCTATGATGGCATGATTTCCACTCACTGTATTTGGTTTGATCCATGCTTCCCAAGTAAATCCGGTTGAGGGGACTGCGTTAATCGATCCGGTATCTACGAAATCATTCGTGCCGTTAAAGTTCTTTGCCCTCCCAATCCTTCCCTGTACGGTTGTCCCTGTAGAGGAGACGGTTCTCTCCCTAAACCACCATCGATGATTCATATTGTAGGATGAGGAATGTTGTGATCCGTTACAGAGGTAAAGGTAGGTATCCGTATTAGTCTCACCCATGTAGAAGTTTACCCCTCCCGGAGCAGTACCCATCTGAGGACTACAGGAGGGTGCAGGACCACCTGTACAGTTAATACCA